>NZ_JAFBFH010000014.1 GCF_016909185.1 Siminovitchia thermophila
GCTTCTTTGGCATGCCTACTTTTCCATCACTCGCTAGTTTTAAAACAAGGATCATTTCGTATCTAGTAATTTACTTTGTTAGCTTGATGGGCATGGGGTATGTCCTAATTGTGGTTCTGATTTTAAAAAGATGCAGAAGATACCCCCGGAAGAAGAAATGGATTGGATGAAAAAATATCCTGATTTCAATAAAAGGAATTTCAAAGATTGCGTGTACCGTGTTTTTAAATACGAATTTCAAATAAAAAAGAACGTTAAGAAGATCAAGAAACAAGCACAAGCAGTAGCCGGGACAAAGTCATTCATGGAATATACTAAAATGGATGAAAAGATGTCAGACATACAAAAACAAGTATTAGAAGATACCAAACAATTGGAAGCTGAATTGATTAAAAAGGTAGAGAAGTTGATTGAAATAGTACCCTTGTATGCTGTGGGAAGATTGGCGAAAATATTAGAAATATTGGAACCGTCTCGTGGATAATAGGATGAAAAATAAAAGAGGGGAAACGCCCCTCTTTTATTCGTGATTACTCATATGGTTTTTTATCTTTTTTATCATTCGGGCAGCATCCTCTGATAATTCTCCGTACAATGTTTTCTCTTCTTCATTACAACATTCATAGCATTTTGAGCAAATTGATAGTGTTTGGTGAACTTGGACTAAGCAATTAAGCATTTGTTTATGGTTATCTTCCATGAATTTCACTCCTTATTCAAATGGGGGCTATATAGTGGAAAGTGATGTTCTCGCCAAAATTATCAATCAAATATTTTAACATAGTTAAGCAGAAGTCCCCTTCCTCAACGAAGTAGGTGGGGGATGAATGCTTGATTGGAAAGGTTGTGAGTAGAATGCTGAAGACGTTCAAATATAGGTTATATCCAAGTCAAGAAGAAAAGGAAAAAATCGAACAAACATTGAACGATTGTCGTTTCCTCTACAACTCGGCATTGGAACAGCGGATTGTGGCATACCGAAAGCATGGCGTTTCGTTGACGTACAATAAGCAACAAAACGAATTGCCGCAATTGAAGAAGGAGATGCCGGAATACAATAAAATTCATTCGCAAGTGTTACAGAATGTATTGAAGCGACTGGATTTTTCATTTCAGAATTTCTTTCGCAGGGTGAAGAACGGAGAAAAGCCGGGCTTTCCACGTTTCCAAGGAAGGAATCGGTATGACAGCTTCACTTACCCGCAAAGTGGATTTTCAATTGAGGGTGATAGATTACGATTATCCAAGATTGGCGAAGTCCGTATTCATCTGCACAGAAAGATGGAGGGGAAGGTGAAAACCTGCACGATCATCCGAAAGAACGGCAAATATTATGTCTGTTTCGCTTGTGAAATCGAACAGGTCGTTCATGTGACCGGAAAGCAAGTGGGTGTGGATGTAGGAATTGCTCACTTGGCAATTACATCGGACGGAGATTTCTTTGATAACCCTAAACACCTTCGGAAATCGGAACGGCAACTGAAACGTCTGCAACGGATCGTGTCAAGACGCAAGAAAGGTTCCAATCGACGGAGGAAAGCTGTCCTTCTGCTTGCAAGGAAGCATGAACGGATTGCCAACCAAAGGAAGGACACCAACCATAAGGTGAGCCGGAAATTAGTCGATCAATACGATTTGATCGTGTTCGAGGACTTGAATATCAAAGGAATGGTAAAAAATCGCAGGCTATCGAAAGCCATCCATGAGGTTTCGTGGAATCAACTCATTGCCTTCGCTACTTATAAAGCAGAATATGCTGATAAGACAGTGAAAGTAGTGAATCCACGTAACACTAGTCAGATGTGTTCGAATTGCGGATTGATTGTACCGAAGAAACTGTCGGAACGACTACATCGCTGTCCATGCGGTTATACCGCACATCGCGACATAAATGCGGCGAGGAATATCCTGAAATTAGGTTTGGAAGCCGGATAACGAATGTAGGGTACGGAACGTACCTTCGTGGAGGGAACGGGGTTGCCCGACTCAATGAAGCGAGAAGCCCCTACTTCAAGCAAAGCTAAGTGGTGGGTAGTTCACTAAATGGTTGATTTCTTTGTCTGATCTCTCTCTTTACTATATGAAAAGGGCAACATAGCCAAAAAGGAAAGGCAAAGGTCTGCAAAACCTTGACTCCCGGTTCGAATCCGGGTGTTGCCTCCAAACTAATTTAAGGGGGATTAAGATGGAAAAGGAAATCACTCTATACGGTAGTGATAGCTGCATTTATTGTTCCAGAGCAAAAGAATGGTTAGAAAAACACAAACTGAAATTTATTTATAAAGATATTGCTGATGAAACGAACAGAAAAGAATTTGAAGGCTACAATGTATTTGGAGTGCCGTTAGTAGTGGTTGTGAATAAAGAAACAAACGACCAAACAACGGTGAACGGTTTCTCACCAGATATATACGAAAAAGAATTTCTGTAATAGGTAAACGCCCTTAACAATTGAGGGCGTTTTATTTTTAAGTTAATTGTATAAGTCCATTACCGACTTGGCTTATTGGATAATCCAACTTTTTGACACGTTCTACTAAATATTGATAAATAAGATATGGGACCATAGCTGGTTGAGAACGATCAATTAGATTCAAAACCAAAGCAACTCCACCTGCGACGTATGGTGCTGCCATCGAAGTTCCGGTTAGTTCTACAAATTTGTTGTTTAAATGGGTTGAAATTACATTTTCCCCCGGTGCAACAAAATCCAAGTTTACATTAGTGTTTGAAAACACGGATGGCTTTAAAGTTTTTGTTACTGAACCAATTTGAATAACTTCTTTGTAGTATCCTGGATATGAGCGTTCAAAAGATTGATAGTTTCCGTCACCGTGGTTACCAGCGGCTGAAACTAGAACGATGCCCTTTTCCCGTGCCTGTTTAATTGCTTTGTATAGGTCTTCGTTATGGGTCGGTCCTCCAAGTGACATATTTATTACGTTCACCTTTTCCCCGTTTGGTCCTGACCAATTAATTGCATAAAGCAAAGCGTTGACTAGGTTTTCATAGCTTCCAACCCCGTTGCGATCTATCGCCTTTAAAATTAATAGCTTACTTTTTGGTGCAACACCAACGATTCCCTCGTTATTCTCACATTCACATGCCGCCACTATTCCGGCTACGTGGGTCCCATGTCCACGGTAATCCCGAAATATCTCCGGGTTGCCACCATCATCATCTGTGAAATTATAACCACCAATAATATTGCTTACTAAGTTAGGGTGTTCTTTTTCCACGCCAGTATCTATAATAGCAACAGTGTTACCCTTACCATGATCCGACTTCTCCCATATTTCTTTAGCTTTGATAATATCGAGATTTTTAGGAATAGTGGATAATGCTTCAAAAACAGAAATGATTTGAGTTGGCCTTAATATCAGTTTTTCTTTCATTTATGTTTCCCCCTTTAAATATTAAAGTGAACAGGGGGAGAAAAATAGCAATATACTAAAGCGATTAATTCCTTAATAGATTGTGTTTTAGAAACATATTATAGTTTGATGCTACTCATTTTCACTTATTAAGAATTTTTGTATATTTTAAGTTGATAATTAATATACCTGCTACACTATATAATACGGGGGGATAGAATGAGAGAAAATAACAGAGTGGAAAGGTTTTATGAAGAGCATGAAAAAACTCTTAATAATAGTTTGGTTAAAAGTTTTCTCCAAATAAAAGAGAACCAACAATTGTTAGAGAAAGCCATACTGGAACCAACAGAAGAAAATACGAAAACCTTAGATAATAAGTTCCGTGAGTTTTATTTAAAAGTTAGGTTAATCAAATACGTAAGTAACTTAATATACTTTTATACCATTGATTTTGACAAGCGGATCAACAAGCGCAACCAACGTTTTAATTTAATATTAGATGGTAAGGCAAACGATTCCCACGAAAATTCAACGATATTAATTAATAACTGTGCTTCATCTAACTCTACGGAACAAGACTATTTCAACGATGACACTCAATCCTTCAATGAATTAATAGAAAATGAAAAACTCTATGAGATTTACAATCAATTAACAGACAAGCAAAAACAGATTTTAGAAATGATTTATGTAAGGGGTTTCACTAATAAAGAGGTTGCTGATTATTTTGGGGAAACACCGCAAAATATATCTAATCTGCATAAACGAGCGTTGCAACGGATCAAGGAATACTTACTTGAAAAGGGGTAGGTGATTTGGTTGTGTAGAATTTATTCTACTGAAAAATTAGATAGTATCTATGATGATAAGAATTGGGAAGAACTTTTGATGGATTTTCAACCTAAGATTAATTACAACCTACTAAAAGTGCCTGTTCATGAGCGAGATGATTTAGAGCAAGAAATTAAACTAAAGATAATTGAAAAAGTTAATATGTTGATCAAAGATGAAAATGCACCAGGATTTTGGGAATTTCTAGCCATGCAACAAAACACAAATCAAATGACATAGACGGTATGTATTCCATTTGAATAGAATCTGATGGAATTTTATTAGATCTAGTGTTACACATTTTGTTGATAATTAATGTTTTGTTTGCTATTATGAGTATATATCATTATTTTAACGTCACTCTTACAGTGAAAGTCGTCATACCTTTTCAATTCTTGAAAGGAGATTCGGCATAAAATTATTCAACCTTCGTATTCCTGCTTTGATAGGAAAGGTTGGGACGACGTATTCCGTCTGAAATTGCAGTAAGCATACTAAATCAGTTTAATATTTCACGCCTTAGTGCGTTGAATATATAAAGAGTCGATTGCTTCTTTTAAGCTAATCGGCTTTTTTGTGTTTAAAAACAAACAAATGAAAGGAGTTTTGAAGTTGGCAAGAAAACAGATTGCAATTGCTTATTATGAAAAAACGGATGAGCAGAAAAGGCGGTACATCAGTTACATGCGAAACAAAATCCGCAAAGGCGATGATGCAATTCTTCAATCTATGATGGAACTAGTCGAAAGGCATTTAAAAAAATATCATGCAGATTTTTATGTGCATGATATTTCCTTGTATCGGAATACAGAAGGCGCACCATTCCTTTGGATAGTCCGGGAATACGGAACACACTTTGTTGATTTGTATTCCAAAAAGTTTTTGGACAACGAAGTATGGGATGCAAAGGCGCACTTTGAAGCGATTCTGTTCAATTCGAGGAAAGAAATTAAAGGTATTTACCTGATTGAAAATGGCAAGATGCAAAAGCTGTCCGAACAATCAGCCCTTGCGACATTAGCCATTAAGGAAAGCATTGTTCGCAAAAATTTGGAATGCGATATAAAAAAGTGTGAAAGAAGTTGATGAATAATGGAAATGACAGAGTGGCATGAAGATCGCAATATGTTTAAGGATAACCCGATTGTTTATATTACGGGCGGGCGAGTACCGAAAGAGAAACGCAATCCGAACCTTTGTTGGTATTCTGTTCGACATTCCGATTGTGGTTTCGATCCTGCGGAAATCGAAAAAGCAGTCTGGGTCAATCACATGTTTGACTTGGCTACTAAAAAACCGCTTCAATTCACTCCTGAAACGAATTTCTTCACGGAACACGAAGAAGAAGCAATTTGGATTGCAGAGCAAACTAGCAACCGATTGAAGCATTCAGATGATGCGGTCATAGCATGACAGCCATAAAGGGATTATTTCATTCATAAAAAGGGAGTTGGAGAACTTGCAAACAATTAAAAACAAGTATGTAGAAAGTTATCATCTTTATCAAGAAGAAAGGAATGCTTTGGACGAGAAAATCGCAAAACGCCATGAGGACATTGCGAGGGCAGAACGTTCCATCGAACGCTTGAACAAAAAGAAGTTAGAATTGGAACATCCATCTTGGGTGGAATCATTAGTAAAACCAATTGCGGAAAAGTTTTCAAAGGAAATTGGTTTGTCATATGACATCTATGGCCCTTTCGGACTCCGGGCGTATGTGACAATCTACTGGATGGAAGATAAGGAAGTTTCCATAGTGGAACAGCCTGTAAAATTGCTAACTCTTGAACCTTTTGATTTGGAAAAAGGTCAATTGTATTATGAGACAGGAAAGAAACGAGAGGATGTCAGTTACCATCCTAATTCGATTGGTGCGATGAATGGGATGGATAGAGAAATCCTTCCACTTCCTGATTCATTCGATGAAATCAAAGCGCTGATTCGTTCGTCAAGCGAGTAATTCATGATGGTTTAACTTATAAAAAAGTCGTTTAGTTTATCCTTTAGGGTAAGTGGCGGCTTTTTTTATTTTTAAAAATAAATGTGAAAGAGGTTGTCCATATGAAAAACAACAATGATGATCGTAACATTTTTAAAGAAAGTCCGATTTTATTAGTATCATCCACCCGTATTCCTGAAAAGGAAAAACAAGAGGGCTTGCACTATTACTCTGTTCGTCATTCTGATGACTGTGCATTTACTCCTACTACTGTAGAAAAGCGAGTTCGAGTGCACCACATGTTCGACATAGCAACAGAACAGCCCCTTGATCTATCAGGTGGAGAATTAGAACTAACAAAAGAAGAGCAGAAGGAAATATTCCTTGCTATGGTCTACGGTCCATTCATTTGCCGTTAAAAATCAAACTTGGAATTTCACAGTTTTCAGAGATCGTCTTTTTAAAAATATTTTAAGAGAGAGGTAGTCTGCAATGACAAACTATAAAATCAATATCTGGGTTGGTAATCTTGGAAAATACAATGAAGGTAAACTTGTTGGAGATTGGTTTACTCTTCCTCATGACGTTTCGGACATCATGCAAACAATTGGTGTCGCTGACGGTACAGAGTACGAGGAATGGGAGATTTTCGATTATGAGAAACATCCATTCGTTAATATTGGCCGTTATTCCAGCATAGGAACGTTGAACGAACTGGCCGAACTCATTCAAGACTTAAGCGAAGAACAGTTGGAAATCGTGAGGGTCTTGATGGAGCAGAATGTCCTTGGCAGCGATACGGCTGAACATGTTAAAGAAGCCATTGAGGTTGTCAAAAGCGGTGAGGGTACAGTTTACAGCGTTATCCGCGGATACAACTCCTACAAGGAACTTGCCGAGATGATCGCTGTAGAAAGCGGTTTGATCACGGAAGACAATCCACTGTACGGATATATTGATTTCGAATTGTATGCGAATAAACATTTGTTTTTGCATACTACTCACTATCCTGTAAAGGATGGCGTATATGTCGAATGGCTGCACGGTTGATCTGACTTTCACTGAATGAATAAAAACTAAAATAAGCCTTCCACAAAGGCAAGTGACATTGTGGCACATGAAACAGGGTGCTGCAATGCACCGTTTCTTGTGGAAAGGAGAACATAATGAAAAACAGGAAATATATCGAAGTAGCACGTGAATCCGTGTCTATGTATCCAATGACGGGGAGCGATCTTTCAACAGTCGAGTTACAGGAATTACTTGCAGTCTTACTTGGAAGGCAGGCAACTCCTGAACTCACTGGAAATCTTGCTTCAATGGGGATTCGCACTTTGATTGAAATGAGTGTTCAAGAATTAAAGAACGAAGGACTAACCGAATTGAAAGCTCTTGAATTACACTCGGCATTTCTGCTTGCTAAGAAATTCCGGTCTATAGGCAAAGCGGATTCTCGTTATACGATCCGTAGTCCTGAAGATGCGGCGAATTTCTTAATGGATGAAATGAAGGACTTAATGCAGGAGCACTTCGTTGCTTTATTACTCAATACAAGGAATGAAGTTATTGCTAAGAAAACGATCTTCATTGGAAGTCTAAATGCAAGTATCGTTCATCCACGGGAAATCTACAAAGAAGCTATCAAACATTCTGCTGCTTCAATAATTGTAAGTCACAACCATCCGAGTGGAAACCCAAGTCCGAGCCCGGAAGACATCGATGTGACAGAACGACTTTCCGAAGCCGGAAAAATTATGGGTGTAGAACTCCTTGATCACATCATTATCGGGGACCACCAGTTTATTTCTTTAAAAGAAAAAGGGTACATCTAATTCTTAGATTGCTATAAGCAAAAGACATTCTGATTAGATTAGGAATGTCTTTTGTTCTATTCGAAATAAAAAGAGGAGATGGTTTATATGGTGCTTTTCAATATTGAAAATGATGAAAGGCTAGTTGAATGCAAGGGATGCGGCGGTCAGACTTTTTTGAACCTAGCGCTATACGATAGGCAGCACAAGAACCATTTTTGTGACGAAGATTGCTTCAAGGAATGGGCATACGAAAATGTAGAATTGATTGTTGAGTTTTATCAAAGAATGAATGTTTCGTAAGGAGGACTTTTCCAATGGCTAAACGGAAACGGCCCCGCAACCGAAAAAACCAAAAAGAGCTGCAAGAAACGGCTGACTATATTATTGCACGTTTAAAGAAAAAAGGCATTGTCATTCAACGCTATGATAGCTACAGTACGAACAGTATTTACTTAAAACTGGATTATGGCGTTTCAAATAGCGTTCGGATAAGCGACCATAAGGGCAAAAAAACACCTGTCTTATCGCTACAACATCCTGACGTGCTGCCCGTATCCGGTATCATCAAAAGATCATAAAGGATTCATTCGCTTTTATGTACCAATAGATGAACGAGATATATTAATTAAAAAGATTCTTTTTGACCGCGCTGCCAAGATGGATATGTACGGATGGAATAACTACTGTATGTATATGGAAAGGAATCGGCGGGATGGTGAAAGAAAGAAAGGATTCTGGAAGCAAGCTGTAGTGGTTTGATGCTCTATTTAAAAATATAAAAATGAAGGGATTGTTTTGAATGGTTATTGAAGTTAAATCTCTCCAACTAAACGAAAATTTGTTTCTTATTGATGGTGAAATGATAAATGTTTTTTATAAAGAGTTAAGACTTATAGAAAACATTAATAGAGAAAATAACCACGGGAAAATAGAGGGTTATATTGATATTGTATATCCTTTTGCTGGTTTGAATCTGCAAATGACTTTTGAAATCTATACAGAAGAAAATGAAGAGGGCGACCTTGATGGTGTATTCAAAATCCCTTTTGTTGAAAACAAAATTAGTCTATCTGACATCTATCTTCTTCAACATATGGAAGAAACGTATAGATTTACAGATCAATTGGAATCCGAATATGAAAAGTGCTTATGCGGTGGTTATATGATGCCGATGTATGAGGAGTTTCCTGATTGGATTACGTTTTGCAACAGATGTGATAGTAGAAGTGAAAACACATTTGCTTCTCCAATTAAAGAGCCCTGTTAACACTTACTCTAAAAAAATACAAACTGAAAGAGGTTTTGTAAAATGACAAACGCAATGAATTGGACTCCTTCCGGCACGATCAATTACGGGGGATTGACCGATAAGGAACAGATGGGCATAGCATTTCTTGTTTCGAAAGGTTATACAAACGGTTCGATTGATGGGCTTCACTGGAAATTAGATTGCCAGTCTGCATTGGATGACAGCGGCTTGGAAATGGTTGCGGAGTTGCTCGATCAGGGGTATACGAGCGGCCATTATCCAACGTGGCAGTTGACGTTCAACCGCCAAAGCGGATTGGATCATGAAATCGAAAAAGTGATGCGAAATCATGTTGCGAAAGCAAATCTTGATTTAAGTGAAGAGCAATTTAAGAGTGCACTGACCGGTGTTTTGTTCCAGCTGAACATAACACTAAATGAAGCGATTGCCGATGCACTATCGGCTTCAAAGTAAAATGAGACAAAATCGGATGGTTAATATAGACCGTCCGATTTGTTTTTGGAAGGAGAAATTTTAATGGATGAATTTGCACAATCGTTCAAAGGAAAATCAGAAAGAGCAAAACAATACAAACAGTATGTAGAACTGTATCGTTTCGTTACAACCTTTTATCATCACATGTTGATTAATACACAAGAAGGGGAACGAGCTTTTAAATACTTGTTGGGCCGCGGGTTCACAAAAGAAACGATCATTCGATTCAATCTTGGTTGGTCGCACCAAAGCGACATGCTGCGAAAGTTGTTGCTCGCGCACGGCCATGATAAGGATCAATGTGAAGCATTTGGTTTGTTGAAGCCGGACAAGCGTCGGAATGGAATGCGTACTGGACTTCTCCATAATCGTATTGTATTCCCTATAACAAACGGAATAGGTGAGGTCGTCGCCTTTTCAGGACGGGTCCTGCCGGGAGATACGCACCCTGCAAAATACCTTAATACGCCGGACACGCCGTTTTTCCAAAAAGGAGAAATCCTGTTCAATATGAATGCGGCATTAGCTTCAATTAAAAGCCACGGCTATGCTATCCTGTTCGAGGGCTATCTTGATACAATGGCGGCAGTGCAGGGGAAATTGGAAAACACCACATCCGTCATGGGTACATCCCTAACGATCGATCAAATTGAAAAATTAAGCGAATGCACGGATCGAGTTGTTGTCTGTTATGACGGCGATGAAGCAGGGATGGAATCTGCAAGAAGGATCGGAGAAACCTTGATAGAGCATGGAATCGACGTTCGGTTATCACTGCTGCCGAAAGGTATTGATCCTCATGAGTACATTACAGAAAAAGGGATAGAATCTTTCCGTAAGGACATTATCGCGAAATCCGTTTCTTTCCTTGCCTTTTGTAAGGAATACGCAAAACGTTCGACCGATTTTGCTTCGGAACCGGGCAAACTTCGCTATGCAAATAACGTGCTCGATGAATTTACTGTGGGAAAGTTGGCAGGGAATGACAAACGTCTTCTTTACGAACTTGCTTCGGAAGTAGGCGTGTCAATGGATGTCGTTCGGGAACTATACAGGAAGTCATAAAATAAAAATTGGAAGGAAGATGGATTTGACACTTTTAAAAGAAGAAATGACAACTGGTGAAATGACGGATGCTTTGGTTCAAAAAGGACTACTGGATTTGAATGTCGATGAGTTGGAGGATGTTTTTGATTTCGAACGCCAATTCGCGGCTGTTGATCAGTACGCCGGAACGTTAGGATACCATTACGATGAGCAAAATAACATATATGTCCGTAATGATGAGGAATGAAATAAAACGATCTATCCTTTTTGGGGTAGGTCGTTTTTTATTCGTTGAAATTAAAATGAAACACATTTTGAATATAGTTATCTATATGTTACACATTATGTTGATAAAGGAGGGGGTCTTTGCTATACTACAGGTATACTATTTTGTTTTTGAGTCGCCTTTCTATCCTCATTATTTTTTATGAGTTTATGGCGGAAGCTGTCAGATCCGTGCGTTGCATGGAAGATTCGGCACAAATTGAAACGCCTTTGGATTCTTTATTTAGAAACGCTAGGCAGACTATTTAAGTCAAAAATTGCAATTGCATATTAATTACGTTTGGTATTTACGCCTATGTGCGTTAAATATATTTAAAAGCTGATTGGTTCCTTTGGGATAATCGGCTTTTTTGTTGTTTAAAAGTACTTATAGAAAAGGAGTTGGTTTTCATGCTGCGGCAGGAAACAGTAAGTAAACAAGAAACGGTAAATAAAAAAGGAGAGTGTGCTACTATGAAAGTTTTTCAGCATGTTTCTTTGGAGGAACTTAAAGCAAATGGGCTTCCGACATTCAATCTGGGCGAACACTATGTCTTCCGGCCAGACACGAAGCAGAACGAGACAATTGTTATTGATCTCGGGAACGGGAAGTATATGACCGTTTGTATCATGCCTGGGGCAGATAACATTGATGTTAAGTTTCACGGAAAGCATAAATGTGTGATACATGAAATGCCAAATAATGAGTCTGGAATCCATGCGTTTTATGATTGGAAATAACAACAGATTGTTTTCTTAAAAAGATCAGTTTCAGCGGGTATCACCGTTGTTCTGGTCTTTTTCTTTTTAAAATTTATCTGAAAAAGGAGATTGGTTTAAATGAGTTCAAAAAAAGAGTTCTATCTTTTGGTTGAAGCGGTGAGAGGTTCGGAAGGCAAGCGGTTCTTGGAGGTCAATACAAAAATCGTTTTGTTTGAAGGCGGAGGAATGGAAGAGAAATTGTCGTTCTTCTATAACGCCATTGATTGTCGCACATTCGACATCATTCAATACAACCCGGTTCTTGACCTTGTCGTAGACGATGAAGGCTTATTCGTGAGCGGTAACCCCGTATTTGAATTTAAAAACGGCATTCAAATAGTCGGTTCTTTCCTTGTCGGTCGTCAAGTCATGACAAAGGAAGGGCTTGAGACTGTCGGTTTCCCAAGCGAAAAAGGCTTTGTATGAACAACTCCGAAAAGATCAACTTGTGTTCAAGGTGATCGGTGTTACATCATAAAGTTTCTCTTTAGTGGCTCTTGTATCTGTGCAGCAGGATATACGAAAGGGGCATATAAAATGGGCAGCAATAAAGGATACGATTTAGTTGGAAAAACATTCGAACGACTAACTGTTCTAAAAGATACGGGTAAAAGACATCCAAAGCAAGGAAAAGTATGGCTTTGCCGCTGTAAGTGTACAAGCCTCACGGAAGCAACAACAACCCATTTGAAATGGGGGAATAAAAAAAGTTGCGGATGCTTGGCAAAAGAAACCGTACGAAAGAATGCTATGAAAAGAAGGGCTATTCGAAAGGAAAAGAAACCTGTTTTTAAAGTTTCTAAACCTAAAAGAGGACAGGCTAAACAAAAACAGATTTCGGATCAAGCTACTTTTGTTATCCCGGATGAATTGAGGGATGTTCCTTATCAAATGGTCGAAGATGGTCTGTTTCAGGTTTTCGAGAATGGAAGAATCTTTCGTCATACACCACGTCAGAGTTCTGAATGTATAGTACATGATTCGAACGGATACAAAGTGGTTTCAGCGAGTGTAGATGGTACACAAAAGCATTTTTATGTTCATCGTTTATTAGCACAAGCTTTTATCCCGAACCCTGAACAAAAACCAGTTGTTTCATTCAAAGACGAAAATAGGGGAAACATTTCACTCGATAACCTCATCTGGGAAACTCATGAGGAACGTGCTATAAAAATGTACAAAACAGGAAAGTTTGATCCTCGAAGACACTTGGAAACCTGCAAACAATGTGGCAGTGGAACTCGTAACAAAAGCGGTATATGTAGTAAATGTGAATACGATAACCTTTCGAAGGAAAAACGCAAAGAACGGATTTCTGAAAGGATTTCCAGCTATTCCGACATTCCGATTGACCTTTGCACACCAAGTCAGCAAAGAGTCATCCTCCTATTACGGGAAGGATTGAACGGGGCAGAAGTCGCAAAAAAGTTAGGCGTATCAAGGCAAGCTGTAGATAGTGCCGTTAAAACCGCGAGAAGAAGAGTTCAACGCCTTTCCCGATTGGAAATAGAAAAAAAGGATCGTAAGAAAAATTTAAATCAAAAACCAGATGATATGAGCAAAATAAAATGGTTACGGAAGTTAAACGGTTTAACGCAACAGGATATGGCGGAATTGCTTGATATAACATCCTCTTCCTATTCTCAAAAGGAACGAGAAATTACACCGTTCTCCGTATCCGAAGCGATAATACTTGCTGACTTTTTCGATGAGACAGTCGAGAGTTTATTTAACTAAAATTTGGAGGGGTTTAACTTGAAATCTATAATTAGTTATCCAGAACGTGGACATTGGGGCAATTCTGCCTATCGGGGGAATTGTAGTGGTCACGTTATTAAAGATTTGTTGCAACAATTCTTTCCTAACACAATACCAAAAAGGTTCGTAGAAGTCTTTTCAGGCGGGGGAACAGGGCAGGACGTTGCAAAGGAATTAGGCATAACGAATAGTGTTCATTTGGATTTGAATACAGGATGGAATGCTTTGAAAGATGAGATTCCATTTGGTTCGGATTTTGTCTTTTCACATCCACCGTATTGGAGCATCATACAATATGAATTTCAACGGGGTTCCTATGATCCTGACGATCTATCAAACGTCATGAGTTATGAGGAATTTATTGAGAAATTGGACAAGGTGAATGCTAAAATCTATCAATCCTTGATGAATGGAGGTCGCCATGCTTTTTTGGTCGGGGATGTCCGGCGAAAAGGGCGTTACTACTCCATCATTAAGGATATGACATGGTTCGGTAGTTTGGAGTCGCATATCATCAAGGCACAGCACAATTGCCTATCAGATTCCAAGCAATATGCCAATAACAACTTTGTACCAATCGTCCATGAGCACCTTCTTGTTTTCAAGAAAAACCATGTATGGATGGTACAAATGAAAAACACTGTCACCAAAACATTCGACTTACGACAGTTCAATAACATTACATGGCGTGATTTGGTACAAGGAGCTGTGGAATGGTTGGGCGGTCAAGCGAAGTTGGAGCAGATTTACAAAGTGATTGAGGGTAGCAAGAAAACTGTAAAGAACAAGCACTGGAAGGAAAAAATCCGTCAGACATTGCAGATGCATGATGATTTCGTTTCTATCGAGCGTGGTGTTTGGGGATTGAATTATTGAAAAGGAGAGATTTATTATGAAAAAACATACACTCGAAAATGAACATATTAAAAGTGTTTTATTTGTTATTCAGATGTTACAAGAAAAGAAAATGTTCCGAAAGGATGTTGTTTGGTCGGACGAAATAAATAATTTGATAGTTTGTATGGGATTGGCTGATTTATGGCGAAATCAGAAAGGCATTCTTAATGAAGAAGAAAAAAACGATATTGAAATTTTTGCGGAACGGTTTTTGTTGGATCGTTATGGTCATGATTTATATTTTTGGCTTGCAGAAAATGAGGATGAAGAAGTTCAAGTCAAAATCAGCAAAATTCGAAGTGTGTGCGATTCGACGAATTTCATTTTGATCCGTTCTGACTTAAATGATAAACAAAATGAAATGGAAATTGAAGTAGTCATTTTGGTAGATGAGGATAAAAATAAACCGGATCGAATTATGTATAGGGTCTTGTTTAATAACATTCTTCAAGGTTCCTACGATAATCTTAACGATGCTTATAATCTTTATCGTAAAAAAATCCGTGAGTTAAGCGGAATTAAAGAGTGATAAATAAAAAGGATTGTTGCAAAGATTGTTCTGTGCTGCGGTCTTTTTTTCTAGTTAAACAAACTAGTATAAAAAAATGAGGTGCTGCGAAGTGGATCAATTACAGTTTTTTTCCGATGAAGAGTTTATGACCAAAGAAGAATTGGAAATAAAAAGTGCCAAAAAGTATGTTGCCCGTACCATCTATAGATCATCCGGTCGGAAGGGGTTTATAAACACACATCTATCCGATGGAGATATGGAAGGAGCATATAAGGAATTCGATGAAGCGTTCAGGACTTTCGGTTTTTTACATCCCAAAAGTTACAGTTTCACGTCCTATCGTAACATTGGCAACATCCGGTATTATTCAGATGGTGTCCAGATGGAGATACAAGCCAACAGCAAAGAACTCTTTGAGATTTTGCTTGAATGCTTAAAGGAATAATAAAAACAATAAAAGGTTTCGTATAAAAAAGGACGTTTTTTAAAAAAGCGTCCTTTTTCTCTTAAAAATAAAAATAAAGGATGTGTTTCAAGTGGAAATGACGTTGTTTGATTTTGACTTCACGGAAGAAGCCAAGACGGACGAAGAGTTGGAAAAATCCTTCCGTGAGTTACAAGAATGGCATAAGGAAAGAAAACTTCCTTATAACCTTCGAATTAAAGATGTACCCATCCATTTACGGATGGATATAGAACGATTTAAAGAAAAGGGATGGATTGTATTTAATCCCCATTACAATGAATCTACTTTTGAAATAGCGGAAGAAAAACTCTTACATTATACCGTGGAAGAATTGGTTAGTGAGTATCGTAAGAATATGGAATCACTTCTGCAACGGGAAGACGTGTGTTGGTACAATTCTATCCTTAATTTACGGAATTTTCATGGTCCGATTCGATATAAAGACAAGGAAACAAAAGATGAATATTATCGTCAAAAGAATCGGATTACAAAGGAAGCAGCATTGCGTTTAGGGTTAGAACATTTTAGGAACGTTCCTTCTTCCAGAGGAAGTAAAATGCGGTCTCTTGATTCAAAGTGGCAGCGAGAACACGTTATCCCTTTGATTGCTAAGCATGTCATCCCGATGACGGATATGGATGAAATCGAAGAGTTTTTCCGTTCCCATGAGTTCTTCTGTGGAAGATGGGATTGGAATTCGAAAGGTGTGCCGCCACGTGTTGATATTAAAGGCTTTACGCCATCCGAATTTGATTTAGCTTGCTTATGCCAAGCTACAGATGAAAAAACAGTAAAAGAGATATTTGATTACATGGGATGTTCAATGGGTTCAGGTGTAAGGGAAGGAAAAACGCTACTTTTTCCGGAAGGGTGGTCGATGGAAAAGTATGAAGAATCTCTAACCGATGAAGATAGAGAGTTATTAAAAGCTGATCAAGAACGATTAGAACGTCTGCATGGTAGAAAAATTGAATGCTTTTAATAAAAAAGGATGCCTTTATAGGTGTCCTTTCTCTGTTCTTAAAAATAAAAAGATAGAAGGGTTTTGATTACATGTTCAATTTTGTAAAAAACAAAATAGCAAAAAGAAGCAAAACAAGGGGTGGCATTACATTTTCGGACAAAGAGCTTTTTGAAGTAAGCGCCAAATTCAAATATGTAGTCGATTCGAAAAACAACAAAGTGATCCTACTTCAGACGGAAAAAGCTAACGGTGAACCTTTGGATTGGAAGTCCAAAGCAAAGAAGTTGAAATTAGACTTAGAAAATTCACTGATCCGTTCAGGTACGGTATCCCGAAAAGGAAAAAATCAAATACCACTAGTTGATATACGGAATCAAATTGCTAATGGTGTATTCGGTGATGCTGATTATCTTCAAGTTAATATCTATGAAGATACTGTAATCGTAGAAGGCTTTGAAACCCAAAATGATAAATTACCAGAGGAAAAAAGTTCCGGGAAAGCTAAAAAACAAAACAGGATTCGTTCGAATGGCAGAACAAAAAAGGCTAGTGTATTCGACATTTCGCAATTTGCTAAAACGAAAAAGAAATTTGAAGTTTCGTTTTCAAAAGAAGAATTGCGCCAAGTAGCAGGTCAATCCCATTCTTTTCATATAGAATCGATCCTTTCATACAGTGAAGGTGTATTTGAAGAAATCAAAGAGTCTTTGGAGAATGTCCATATCCCTCTACAAGTTGCAAGTTTTTTCAGTGGAGCAGGATTAATGGATCAAGGGTTTAGAGAAGCAGGATTCGACATCGTGTTTGCACTTGAAAAAGATGAACAAGCAGCAGAAACGTATCGACATAATAACGGAGATTGCATAGTTGTTGATGATATTCAACGCTTTGATTTTTCTTTGATGAAAGATGCACCGGTTATTGTAGGCGGCCCTCCTTGCCAAGGGTTCTCTGCCGCTAATCGAAAAACGAATTTCTTAGATAATCCGAATAATGCTCTTGTGAAAAGATATGTTCAAGCTATAAAGGAAAGTTCGAAATGCAAAGTCTTTGTATTGGAAAACGTTCCTCAAATTCTTACGGCAGGAGAGGGAAAATTTAAAGACGAAATCATTCAGACATTAAGTGATTTTGACATCACATACGGAGTGTTAAATTCAGCGGATTATGGTTGTCCCCAAGAACGCTCACGAGCGATTTTTATTGGTTCGAAGATCGGTCGAATTGAATTGCCAAAACCAATTTATCAACCTCATGAATATGTAACGGTTGGTCAGGCATTTATGGGATTACATGAGAACATACCAAACCAAACTGATTATTCGAAGCCTAATCCAGATACAGAAAAAAGAATGCGATACATTGGTCAAGGCGAAAATTGGAAATCAATACCGGATAATCTTAAAACTCCAAAAATGCTAAAGGGAAACACGCATAGTTCAATTTATAGAAGGTTGGAAGAAGATAAGCCGAGTATTACGATCACAAATGTTCGTAAAAGCAATATCTTGCATCCTACCGAAAACAGAGTGTTATCAATACGTGAATGTGCAAGGCTATTTGGTTTGAGAGACAGTTTTGAGTTTGTAGGTAATCTGTCATCAAAACAACAACAAATAGCGAATGGCGTACCTGTACAGTTAGCAAAAGCTGTGGGGAATGTGATTAAGAAAGCCATTTCCATGTTCAATGTTAGAAATAAAACAGAATCGTTTGTACTGGTTTAAAGAAAGGGTGATTCTATGGGAAATAACTATTGTTTCCTGGAATTGAACTTGATTTCTACCGATTGGGGCGAAGCCAATCTGAATCCAATGGTTCGCTGCTATGGTCTAAAGAAGGATAGAAAAGCGAAATGCAAAAGCTGTTTGTTCTATACGAAGGATACCTGTAAGTTTGGGTATCCTTCTGAACATTCAGGGGAGTATAGGGCTTGCTTACGATATAAAAATAAAGCACGGAAGGATGAACTTTTAAATGATCGAATTTGATTATTCAGCTCATAAAGAACACGCCTACTAATTTATTAAAAAAATTGCGTTGAACAGGAGGAATAATTTTCATGTTATTCAATTTGCTTACGATGAATATGAGGATTGGAAAGAGGATATTAGCGTCAACCATATAAGTTGGCTTGACTATTATTATTTAAAGGAAGCCTTCCAGCATATTTCTTCTGAAGAAATGGAATGGAATGAAGTGATTTCGATTACTTTTGATGTATACTCACCATCTGACATTTCATCTTTTCGTTTAGAAATGGTGGAAGTGGCGGGAGCGGAGATTAGCGGAACTCATTCGGTAAAGGTTAATCACTATCGTAGTGACTGTGATACCTATGGACCTTATTATTATTCTGCTTATTTTCTCTATCAACCAGATATTCAAAAGTACATTGTGATCGAGGAAAAGAATTATGCTTGTTAATCTTTACTTTTAATATAGGGTAATGAAAGGCATACCACGTACACGCCTTATAAAATTGAGATACGCCATTCATATCGAGTGGCGTGTTCTTCTATGTTCATTGTTCATATGAAACAAACTGATTTTCGCAACGTCCTGTAAGGTAAGAAGGAATATTTCAATTCACAAAAATCGAAAGTTGCTTGTACAAAAAACACATGAGGAAGTTGATAAAAATGAAGAGGGATCGTTTATTGTATGATGGTTATTTGAAAATCGAAGAAACAAAAGATGTCATCAAAGGAAAAGTAGTCAAAAGGGAACGGTTGATTGCTGCGGATGCAGTGGCGGCCATCCTGATAGACGAGAGCGGTAGGTTCGGGTTGGTGAAGCAATATCGTCCGACTGTTGACCGATACACCTATGAATTGGTTGCTGGAACGTGCGACAAAGAGATGAGCGATGCAGACATTCTATTAGAGGAAATATATGAGGAATGTGAAATCAGCCCCGAAGATGTCTTGGAATTAAAATCAATACATCAATATTATGTGATGATCGGCATTTCGAATACAAAACTGAATTTGTTTGCTGCGTCTGTTCGAAACCAAACAGACAAACAAGTTTCAGATGCCGATGTCGAAGAGGTCATATGGGTGACGATGGGTGAGTTTGCCCGCATGGTTGAGCAAGGGGATATTCAAGATTCGAAAACCCTTCTTGGCTATTACTACGCTTTAGCGATGGGTCTATAAAATAAAGGGAGGAAAATAAAATGAAAATCTATTTGGTGGGTGGAACATTTGATGAAAAAAGAGGGAAGGCTTCCGGTTTAATTGCGAAAATCTATTGGGCGTTGAAAGAACAGGCGCAGGTGGCAGATGTTCAATTGTATAATGGTGGACACATTGAAACATTGCGGAAACTACATGACGAAAATCTTATGGAAGATGCCGATGCTATCATGTGGTTTGCAAATGTTCCGAATGAATTTGAGAAGTACCGGGACATCAAGAAGCATTATCCGAGAAAACTGTTAGTCACTTCCAAACGAAATCATGATGAGTACAAATTCAATTATCTTGTCAATCATGCGTTGGGTCTGAAAGCTAATCTTGTAATTGAATTTTCAAGAGGGGAAGAAGGCAGATTTCAGACTCGATTGTTTGATCCATTAGGTGCTGTTTGGGTAGATCGGACATATGATATTCAAGTGTTAGTAGAGGGCTTGGTTGAGCGTTTAGCCTATCTCAAAACAGTGAAGCGAATCGGTACTCGTTACAAGGAAGGGGTTATTGCCATTCCGAATGAAAGTGAGTTTGTTAGCCTTGTAAAACAATTGTCAGATAGATTCCATGATTTAATCCATCCAGCAGAAGGAGTTACCCGTTTCTTAGGAAATGCTTCATTCCGATGCAGGCATGGTTTTCCGAGTTTCCGCCACGGAGATAAAATCTTTGTTTCCAGAAGAAATATCGATAAGCGAAACCTGGGATTGGATGGTTTTGTTCCCGTTCAAAAAGGAAAAGACGGTAAAATCTACTACTATGGTGAGTATAAACCGAGTGTGGATACGCCTATTCAATTAGCGTTATATGAGAGTTACCAGAACGTGAACTATATGGTTCATTCTCATGTCTATATCGAGGATGCGCCATTTACAGAAGTGGCAGTTCCGTGCGGGGGTTTACAGGAAGTAAAAGAAATTCAGAAGATATTCCCAGATCGAACAACCACAAACGTTGCCATCAATCTGATTGGTCACGGAAGTTTGATTCTTGCGAGTTCAGTGCAAGACATTGAAGGATTTTTGGACCGTTATATTTCAAGACCCATTCCAGAAGTAATGAATTCAATGGTTATGAAGTGCTGAAATGATAGATAGTAACTCTATAAGTATAAGTGAGCACGTCGCTGAATCTGGTGACGTGTTTTTTTCTTTTGGGAACCTCATGAATTCCAGTACGTTCCTATATATAACAATTTAAAAGGAGTGGAATTATGAAGGGAAATATTGATTATATCGGTTATGAAGAAGCAATGGAAGCTGTAAAAGAGGGGAAAATTGTGTTTTTCTATTATCGGGGAATGTCGGTCGAAATCAAACCAAATTGTGATTTAGAATATTTGAGAGGTAAATTGATGGCGCATCTATCGTTGACTATTAATGATGTGATCAAAGGAAAATATTCTGCACACCTACTTCATGAATTGAAAATTCTTCCTGGATACTTTGAAGAGGTTGAAAAAGGAATCAAAACATTCGAAATCCGTAAGAATGATCGAGATTATCAAGTCAGTGATTTCTTGCTACTGAAAGAGTTTGATCCAAAAACAAAAACTTATACAGGGAAAGAAATCAGAAAAAGAATCAGTTATATGACGGACTTTAATCAAAAGGAAAATTATGTTGTGATGGCAATTGTATAAATGAAATGTTGAACACGTCACTCATTTTAGGGTGGCGTGTTTTTTTATTTCTGGAACTTTTCAATTTAATATTCGTCCTATGAAGCAAAAGAACGGAAATATTATTTTGTCTTGCTACAGGGGGATGTGAGATGAATGAACAGATTATGAAGCAAGAAAAAGCAAAAAGGATACAGTTATTACATGAACTTGATATTTTAAAAAGCCAGCTGTGTGAATCTTGTAAAAAACCTAGCTCATCAGCAAGAAGCAAACATGAAACTTGTTGCGCAGCGTCCGTTCGCATGAGGGAGATAGGAGAAGAACTATTGAAACTAAGTAAGAATCGGAGATATAAAAAAGAAAAAACAAAGGAAGTGAAAAGCTTGTCTACCAAGAAACACTCAATTGAAATTACCGAAGATGCTGTCAATCAAATGAGGGAAAAAGGGATGACGTATACTGCTATTGCAAATCACTTCGGTGTAAGTCTTCAGACGCTTACAAATCGTCGTCAAAATTGGGAGTTAGCAAGAGTAAGAGGAAACCGCGATCAGATGAATCCGCAGAAAGGAAATTCAAATGCAAGTCCAAAAAATGATGTTTCCAAGCCAATTCACTCTGAACAAACAGCTACTTATACAGAAGAAATTTCCAACCTTAAATCAGCAATCATCAATAAAGATAGTGTTATCAGGGAGCAAAAAGCATTGATTGATCAACTTACAGCGACCGTAAACGAATTAGAATCCTATGTTGTTGAGTTGGAAAGTGATCAGGAAGCGATGTCAGAAGAAAGAAGAATGCTGGCTATTTTACTTCATCGGGAAGCCAAAAGGATGAGTAGTCTAGTTGAGAAGGAGTTGACTCACTAATGGTGTTTACACGACGCACTAATGATGTCGTGTTTTCGAAGGAACCTCTTTAAGATTGTATCGTCCTATCCTAATAAGCAATCATAATATCAAGGGGGATTAATATGGTACTTATAACTTTTTTAATCGTATTTGTTTTTTTATGTGTGGCAGTTCTTTATCTTCTCTTAATTCTATCCTATAATGACTTTGATTTTGATCGTATGTATAACGAATACCGAAGGACAAAAAAATGCAAAAAGTTATTAGGAAAAAGTTATGTAGAGATTTTAGACCTGATGAATTCATACGCTCATAAATTTCAATACTATAGTGATATTAAATTAATCAACGATAACGGAAAGAAAATCGATACTATTATAAACCTATTTGAAAAAGATATGGATGTATTTCATCCATTGATGGATAAATACGAACATACCTTTAGAACACTTTGTGACGTATTGCAACAAGCAGAGAAAAAAGAACTCATCTTTCACGAAATCATTCATTTGGAGATAAAAGAGCTTCTTCAGGAAGCGTTTATTGATTTTATGAAAATGGATGCTCTGCTTGAACAAAATAAAAAACTGGAAGAAAACATGGAAATAGAAATATTAACTAAATCACTGAAAGAGGAAACAAAGATGCTTAAAGATATGAAAAAGTTTAAAGAAGGAAAACTCTAATTGCGCTTTGCTGACAATAAATAAAGGAGAAACAACAGAAGATTAGCAAAAGAAATCGCCAAGCCTATTTGGATGGCGATTTTTTATTGTTTTTAACTTTTCCTTCGTGCTGGCCGTGTCCTTTTTAAATAAAGAGATCTAACCTGTTTATGTAACTCGTCTTCCTTCTGCGGCGTAGTCATTAGGAATTCTTTCACAAGATCAGGAGTTAACGGTTCAGCATCTGCATGAATGCCCCGTCTGTTAAGGTTATCAGCTACCTTTTGTAAATTCCCCTGCAACGCATATTCGAATACAACATATTGTGTCAGGGTCTTGGGTTGGTAATGTTCAATTAGGTTGATATAGTCTTGTAATTTATCTCTATCTTTTTCCGCTTGTGCAAGTGTACGAAAAGTCCTCATTGTCATACCCCCTTGTAATAATTGACATTCAATTCAAACAATACTCTAAATTGCAGAAGTAATCAAATGAAACCTGTTTTGAAAAGTGTGATAACTAATTAATTATAGGTTACGATATTGCTCTGTTATCGTAACCTATATGATAAAATGGAGAATGAGAGAAAAGAACATAAATATTTTGAAAAGGAGTGGTTCAGTGATAAAAAACGGCAATGTCGTCTTTACGAGAGATTTTGAGAATCGGAAACGTCATGCTGAACAAGAACAAAAATTAAAAGAAGTTGAAAAAAGGATTCCACCGGGCTATCGAAGTGAAATCCGTATGTACCAAAAATACTGTAAAGAAACTAGACAATTAGAAACAATTGAATCGTTAATGGATTTTTTGTTTGTGTCGATCACCGAAGAAGCTGTGAAAAAGAACACGTGGGAAAAACGGGTGGTCGCCCTACGAAAATACTTTAGCGTTACATACGATATCTCGTTCGATGAAGAAATAAGAAAAACGGTCGCTAACATCCGTAAATTGTATCAAGAAGACGACCGGAAACGGTTAAAGAAGGAAACAGGGAAGCTGCCAGTTGATTTAGACGAACTGCTAAATATCATCGACATATTGGATACAAGAGCAAAGGCGATTTGCCTTGTCAATCTGGATACCGCCAACCGTCCAAATGAAATGGTTAACTTAAAAATACAGGACTTTCAATTGGATGGCCGCATCGTGAACGTCTTTTTACAGAAACAAGATAAATGGCATAATAAGCGACTGCAACCGGGAACGGTACGAGCTGTTCAAGAATACATCAAAGAGTATGGCTTGCAGCCCCAGGATTACTTTATTGGAAGGCGAAGCAAAGGTGGAAATTTTGAAGGGGTCAAGATATCAGAAACTGCTTATCGTAAACAGTTGAAAAAATGGACGGGCTATACGCCCTATAATTTTCGTAAAACGATGGTTGCCTTTATGCACTCCGCGGGGGCTGACCTGTCTACCATTGCTAAACAGACTGGACACCGTTCGCTTGAAACCTTGGATAAACATTATCTTAACGTAGCGGATGCTACAGTCGATAAATTTATGGATTATAAAAAGTGACTATATAATAGAAGGAACTCGAATTTTCGGGCCATATATAATAGTAGAAAGTCAAAGAGAGGTAGCTGTATGAGCACAAATTTATCAAAACAAAAAAGGGAAGATTTTTTACAAAAGATTACTCAAATCAAGTCTTTTGTCGAAAATCATTCCACTGATGACGAGACAAGAAAGTTATTACGTTATATCGGAGAGTTAGAGAAGGATCTATATGGAAAGAAATTCGGGCTGGTGTTTGAAGAGCATAAGGAAACAATTGATGACATATTGGAGAAAAACACGCCCGTCTTGAAAGAAGATACAGAGTTATTGATTAAGAACCAGGGAAACATGAATTTTTTGCTTGAAGGAGATAATCTTGCGGCTTTAGAATTGCTGACAAAAACACACAGAGAAAAGATTGATTTGATATATATTGATCCTCCCTACAATACGGGAAACAAGGATTTTGTATATGATGATACATTTGTCGATTTGGAAGATGGCTTCCGGCATAGTAAATGGCTGTCATTTATGGAACGTCGTTTGAAGTTGGCAAGCAAACTACTGACAGCAAAAGGTATCCTTGCGATTAGTATTGGTTATCAAGAGGTTCATAATCTGGTCTTGCTATGCGAAGAATTATTCCTAAATCGACAAGTTGTGTGCATTACTGTTCAAACGTCTGGTGGAAAACCTTCCGGTGGATTTGATTATTTACATGAATATGTAGTTTTCGTTACTCCCCATGATTTCAAGCCAAACAGAATGACTTTTGTAGGCGGAGTTACAAGAAGCCCGTTTGAAGGTTTGACGTTAAGTACGTTTGACAAAACGCAACGACCAAACCAAACATATCCAATCTTCATTGATAAGAAAACGCATCATATAGTAGGAACCGGACCTTCTTTAGCGGATCGGGTCAAAGACGGAACCTATACAGGAGAATTGTCGGACTTTGTTTTCGATTATGACGAAGCACCAGAAGGAACGGTAGCGGTATTTCCAGTTAGCAGCAGGAGGGCAGATTGCGTTTGGCGTTTAATTGCAACTCGTTTAATGAGTGATTGGGAAAAAGGCTATATCAAGGTGAGCGAAAACAGAGTGAAAAACCATCCAAATAAATTCAGCATTCAATATCTCCCATCAGGTGTGATAAAGAAGGTTGAAGATGGCACGTTGGAAGTGAAGGGAAGTGAAAAAGACGCTCCTACCTTGGTTTTTGGAGAAAATACGACGGTGGGTTCGGAAATTCCTACTATCTGGACGGAAAAGGCGTTCTATACCACAAAAGGCACATCTGCGTTGAAAAAGATATTCGATACCAAAAAATTCCCCTATCCGAAACCGATAGACTTAATTTCGGAAATCATAAGAGCGACCACGGATTCCGATAGCATTGTTTTGGACTTTTTCGCAGGGTCCGGCACAACGGGACATGCGGTGATGAAACTGAATCAAGAAGAAGGCGAAAACAGGAAATTTATTCTTTGCACCAATAATCAAAACAAAATCTGTCGTGACGTTACATACGAGCGGATCAAGCGGGTTATAGAATTGGATAATTATGAGGAAAGCCTGAAATACTTTAAAGTCGATTTCATACCTATTGAAAACCGATTCTATTACGAATATGCGGATGACCTGCTTTGCCATGTAAGAGAGTTGGTAGAGTTGGAGAATGCGATTGATTTCTCTGAAACGGAAGAAATTACAATCGTGTTGACAGATGAAGAGTTAGAAGAGTTTGTACAGAACACAAAGGACAATCCTGTTTGTAAAACCGTCTATCTTGGTCATGATGTGCTGTTAAGCGGAGAGCAGCAAGAGTTATTCAAAAAGCATAGCATTCAAGTAAATGTAATACCAGATTACTATTATAACGAGTTGAGGGGTTAATGATATGATACAGTTGGCTGATTTTCAGTTGCAGACAATCGGGAAACTAATCGAAAGCATGGAGGATGATAAGCGGGAGGTTATTCTCAAAAGCCCTACTGGATCGGGAAAGACCATCATCCTCACTCATTTCATAGACGAGTATGGAAAAGGGCAGTTTGATAATGTCTTTGTTTGGCTAACACCCGGCAAGGGTGATTTAGAAGAGCAAAGTAAGGAAAAGATGGACAGGTATATTCATAACAGTCAGACGAAACTATTACCGGACGTGATGGCCGAAGGCTTTAAGGAAAACGATGCTTGCTTTATCAATTGGGAGAAATTGACCAAAAAGGGTAACAACGCATTAAAAGAAAGCGAGAAAACTAATTTTCAAGAGCATATCACCCAAGCACATAATAACGGTTTATCATTCATCATCATTGTGGATGAATCCCATCAGAACGATACCGTAAAGGCGGATGACATCATTCAGTTGTTCAAACCGAAAAAGATAATACGCACTTCTGCAACGCCTAAGAAATTGGTGAATGCCACATTGATTGAAGTTGATGAAGTGGATGTGATTGCAGAAGGGCTTATAAAAAAAATGTTAATTATAAATGAGGATTTCGGTCGTTCTATCACGGTAGATAATCAGGTAGGCTACTTGTTAGATAAAGCATTAGAAAAACAGGCAGAACTCAAAAAGGTTTATAAGGAACACGATTCGATCACGAACCCTTTAATTATCATCCAATTGCCGAATAATAGCGATGTCTTGCAGAACGAAGTGGAACTCTATTTGGCGAGTAAAGATGTGACGTATGAAAACGGGCTACTTGCTGTTTGGCTGAATAATAAGAAACAGAACCTAGAAGAAATAGAAAATCTTGATGCAAAGCCAATCGCTGTGATTATTAAACAAGCGGTCGCTACGGGGTGGGATTGTCCAAGAGCCCAAATACTTGTCAAACTGCGTGAAAATACAAGCGAGACATTTGAAATCCAGACAATAGGACGTATCAGACGGATGCCCGAAGCCAAACATTACGAAAATGATCTGTTGGATTCCTGCTATCTGTACACGTTCGATGAAAAATTCACCGAAGGGGTTAAGCTACACCTACGAAAAGGGGCATTGGATGCGGTAAAGTTATTTTTGAAGCAGAAACACAGGAATGTGACTTTGATCAGTGAACAAAAATCGTCATTATCCATATCAAAAGATGCGATACAAGCATTAAAATCACTGTTGGGATTCTATCAAATGGAATACGGAGTCACTACCAAAACTGGAGAAAACAAAACACGTTTAGAAGCAAAAGGGTATATATTCTCGGAGGAAATTGTAAAGAAAATCTATACGGGTGAAGTTCGCACATTGACTTCCGATGAATTTAAGAACCTTCAAAGTGTTCAGTTGGTCGAACCCTTGAATACCCATAAACATGGGCGTGAATATCACAATAGGATAAGTGCTTTAGGGTTGAGCCTGAATTTACAATATGAACAAATGAACACGATCATCCGACGTTTGTTCGATAAAAATGTGCGATACGATCAAAAGATTCTGCGTCTCCAAACAAGAGAAGTATACGCCTTCGTCATTAACAACTTCTACAAACTAAAAGAAGATATTCAGTCAGCCATGTCAAGCATGGACATCCAAGAGACGCTTTCACTCAACGGGATAATCGAAACGCCATTTCATTTGCCGAAAGAGTTCCTGTTCACATATGACGGGGAGAATAGAGTCCAGAGAGAATACGATAGGAATGTTTATTCTGGCTATCTATCATCAGCAGAAGTTCGATCCGATTCCGAAAAATCCTTCGAGAAATATTGCGAGGAAGCAGAAAGTATAGAGTGGTTATACAAAAACGGAGATAAAGGCAGTGAGTATTTTTCAATTGTCTACCAAGATAATTTCGGCAAACAAAAGTCCTTTTACCCGGATTATGTTCTGTCGAAAGACGGCGAAATTTGGATTATAGAAACCAAGGGCGGGTTCAGCAGGACAGGAGAAAGTGAGGACATTGACAAATTTTCTCCAAAGAAGTTTGAGGTTCTAAAGAGGTATCTGAACAAACATAATCTCAAAGGTGGTTTTGTCCGTAAAGATAAGAGCAATAATGAGTTGTTCATTTGTATGGATGAATACAATGACGACATTAAAGGTTCGAGTTGGATTTTACTAAGTGAGGTACTATCGTAACACTTAATACTGCTGGACTTATGCAAAAGTATCCAAATGAAAACCGCCTGAAAATAATCGGGCGGTTTTTTATATTTACAGATTTATATTAAGTGGTATTTTTTATGGGCAAAACCAACTATATATTGTGGGAACTTATATTCTGTGATACTATATGTGGTATAATAAAATGGTAACATTAACCAATATGAAGGGGGAAATGTAAATGTCGATAGTAGCGGACAGAAAAAGTGTGTTGGAAGAAATGATTGAACAACTAGATTTGCCCGATTATGTTATAGAAAAAACAGTTAATAGATATAAGTCGTTGGGAGATTGGTTCGGTCGAGAAAAAAGTTCTCTTAAAGACGTCGATATAGATATATTTCCACAAGGCTCATTTGCATTAGGTACTACAATTAAACCTATAACCGATAAAGAAGAATATGATTTAGACATGGGTTGTAAGATTAACGTTCCGAATTTTAAATCACTATATACACAAAAACAATTAAAAGAAATGGTTGGTGTTGAACTTGAAAGTTATCGAGTTGCAAAAGGAATTCAGCAAAAGTTAGAAGAAAAACATCGCTGTTGGAGATTGGAGTATATGGATGATATTAAATTCCATTTAGACATAGTTCCTTGCATTCCATTAAATAGCGATAAGCAGGCGGACTACAAACAAAAGTTGCATGATGCCTATAATTATAATGAGTTATTAAATACTTCCATGGTTGATGCTGCTATCAACATTACTGATGATCGTCTTGAAAATTACACTATCATATCAGAAGACTGGAATATTAGTAACCCAGAGGGATATATAAAATGGTTTGAAAGCCGGATGACAACAGGTGAATATGGAATATACAATCGTTCCTCAATAGCTCCCGTTCCTACGTATAGTCGAAAAACTATACTTCAAAGATGTATTCAATTGTTAAAAAGACATCGGGACAATATGTTTGGAGAGAATGATAGTAAGCCAATTTCTATTATTATAACAACATTGGCAGCAAGGGCTTATAATGGGGAATTAAATCTCGAAACCGCCATGTTAAATCTCTTGGAAAATATGCCGAGATATATCAACTCAAGTTTCCCAAGAGTTCCTAATCCCGTAAACCCCAATGAGGATTTTACAGATCGTTGGGAAACGCCAGAAGGCAAAGAATTAGATTTAGAAGGCAATTTCAAAAACTGGTTGTTGCAAGCAAAAGTTGATTTTAACAACCTATTGAAAACAACAGATTATGAAGTAGCAAGTGTAATTTTGGATAAAAAGTTCTCTTTGAAAATAGATCAAAGTTTATTAAACAAGAAATACAAATCAAACAATGACAAGCAGCGGGTTGCAACAAGTTTACCTAAAAATCCACCAAAGCCTTGGGGTGATACATATTAAGATTAAAGAATTAGAAGAGTTCTTAGAAAATAACCCTCAAATGTCATTGGCTCCTTCAAATCCCAACGAATATGTTGTGAATGGTATTTTATCATTAGATATTAAGAATGACACTTATGGGAATATAAAGGACAAGTTCTTAATAAGAATTGTCATTCCAAAGAGTTTTCCAAAAGAAATACCTACTGTCTATGAAGTAGGAAACAGATTTCCCAAAACTTTGGATTTCCATACTTTTTCCGATTCATCCCTTTGTTTAGGATCACCATTGAGTCTAAGAAAACAAATTAAGGATAACCCCACGTTGGATGGATTTATTTGCTCATGTGTCATTCCATATTTTTATGCAATCGCACTTAAACTTCAAGGCAAAGGGAGCTTTGTATTTGGCGAGTTATATCACGGGGTAGAAGGACTAATTCAAGATTACTTGGAGGTTTTTGATCTCAAATATATTAATCAAGTCATTGAGTTACTAGATATATTAAGCCAAAAACCAAACAGGGGAAATAAAAAGAAATGTCCATGTGGTTGTAACCGCATAGTAGCAAAATGTTCATTGCATAAAAAAATTGTTGAATATAGAGATGTTATGACAAGGAAGGAATATGCAACTGATAAAGAAATTTTTACTCTTATTTATGATAAGTGGAAAGAGAATCAAATGAAGAAGCGGAGAAAATTAATACCTCGTGTATAATGAATAAAATATTTCAGGTAAGGGAGTATGGATAGTGAATAAGGTTCTGTTTCAATGTTTTTTAATTTTGTCGCCGGCAATTGTAGGAATCTTTTATCCACTTCAGGAGATAGCGTATGCTGTTTTTTCTCTCTGGGGTGCGGATGTATCAAAGTTTGATGAATCGATAAAAAGCATCATTAAAAATGAAACAGTTATTTCCATTGTATGTGGTGCGATTTTATCCATAATTATTTATATCTTGATAAGAAGAATTAATAAAAATAAAGTGTTTAACACAGGAGATAAGTATAATGATCATCCATTATGGGTCTATTGGCTAGCTAGCAAAATACTTGGTTATGGAAAAGTTAGTTTAGTCAGAGTGCCAATATATCTACAATACAAATTGCTTTTGAATGATATATTTCCAGAGTCTATCGTAGATAGTGCGGTCAAGGAAGTAGACCAATCGGTTGTTGTCACCGAAAGAAATATGGAATATCCCTCCAATGAATTGAATTTGGTGTTGATTGATACCTATGAAATCGCAAATAGTCAGATTCCATTAAATAAATATCATCTGCCTACACTTTCTATAAGAAGCGGGAATGAGACTGACAACAATCGCTCGCTTAATCCCGAATTCATAAAAGAGATAAGAAAAAAGACTAATGACCACAGTAAGAGCTATAAGCAATTAAATGTTTTTTCTACCACAAATACTAATCACAACCAATTAATCGTATATAAGTGTTTCAAGAATGGCAATAGAACAGGATTTAAAAGCATTTTTGTTTACCAAGCTTCCAGAGGAAATTTTGTGTTTAATAGAGGATATAAGGTTTTGTAATATCAGGAATAATTACTATGAAAATAAAAACTAGAGTAGGAGGAACTGGCATTTAAGCAATGTATTAACACGGCTGTTTGCGATAAGCGGTTTCAGAAATTTTCACACCATCAAATTTCCCATCTTTCCTTCGCCTTCCTGCAAAATAATCTTGGGGCTGCAACCTATATTCTTTGATATATTTTTGTACTGCCTTTATAGTTCCTGGTTGCAGTCGTTTATTGTGCCATTTGTCTTTTTTAAGATGAACACTTACCATACGACCGTCCAACTGGAAATCCTGTACTTTAAATATTCTAACGGGTTCGGTACACTGAAAACGTTGAAAGGAACAAGGAATTTTGTGCTAAATTAGATTATAAGATGACGGCTTATTCAACAAACGGGCCAGTTTAGTGCAAAAAGGTTTTCAAATGAACCCACAATCTTGTTTTCGGAATCTTACACTCTCTATCGATCGTCTTTTGAAATAAGGCATGTAAAAATTAGGTTTAGGAGGGCTTATGAAAAAAATAGTTTATGTAGTTTTTATTATTGCCGTTATAGGTTTAGCTGTAAATTTATTAGGTAATCGAGCCAGTCAAGACACGGATTTAGCTAAAGAAATTGACTCCCTTTTAGAAAAGGGAGAAACACAAATTGATTTAACAGGGTTAACTAATTTTAAATGGACGCAAGTCAATCTATTTGGACCTTATACATCGGATGAACAAATTGAAGATTCAATGAATATCAAGTTTAAAGGGGATAATGGTGGAATTGATTATCTAGATGACCGTTTTTTATTGGTATTTGCTAATGAAAAACATGCCGTCAAAACCGTTGTGCTTTCAGGGATGGCACATGGTATCTACACCATTAAAGATAATAAAATTTTAGTTGTTGACCGATAACCTTGTTCAACTAACGGGCGCGTTTGCGGAACAATGGATAGGACAAGAAAAAAATGCACAGGCATAATAACCCTGGGCATTTTTTTCTTGCTTTTTCTTTTTTTAATTTGGGTGCGAATCATACGCTAATTGGGGAGAAGAATTTATTACCAATCAAAACTATCTTGATTAGAAAACGTACGTTTGGGTATAATGAGTACAAACAAATGTTCGGAGGGAAATAGTAATGAATGGGTTACTTAGGCGATCTGCGAATTTAAAAACTCCTTTAGCTATTATCTACATAAATAAATCAAATCATATATCACAGCGTATTATAAGGGTGCTAAAAGTCGAGGACTCGTTAATCAAAGCTTACTGTTACACAAAGAAACAAATTCGCACTTTTAGACTCGATAACATACTATCCGTAGATGTATTACGCAAAAGGATGGGAGCATGATGCAAGATAAGATAATATTCTTGGTCGATATGCAGAGCTTTTATGCTTCTGTAGAAAAAGTTAGAGATGCAACCTTACAGGATAAGCCTGTGATTGTGGCGGGAGATCCTGAACGCAGGAGTGGGATTGTTCTAGCTGCGTGTCCATTAGCAAAAAAATATGGGATAACTACTGCCGAGACGTTGGGTTCTGCGAAGCTTAAATGTCCACATGTTGAAGTAGTGCGTCCACGAATGCAGTTATACATTGATGTATCAATCCAAATTAGCAAAATCATGGAACAATTTACAGATTTGGTAGAGCCTTTTAGCATAGATGAACAGTTTATGGATGTCACACATAGTCAGAAACTATTCGGTAATCAATATGAAATCGCTAGAAAAGTACAAGAAAAGATTATGGAAGACACTGGTGTCTATGCAAGAGTGGGGATTGGCCCCAATAAAATCCTCGCAAAAATGGCATGTGATAATTTTTCAAAGAAAAATAAGGAAGGAATTTTTCGGTTAGATCATAGTAATATCGACCAACTTTGGAAAATGCCAATCGGTAATATGTTTGGTGTGGGTAATAAAATGGAACGTCATTTGAAAGGAATGGGTATTTATACGATTGGTGGTCTAGCAAGATTTCCAGTTGATCAGCTTAAAAAGCGTTGGGGGATTAATGGAGAGGTTTTATGGCAAACAGCAAATGGCATTGATCATTCACCTGTTACCGTTAAAACTCACAATCAACAAAAAGCAATAGGGCATCATATGACTTTGCCTAGAGATTACACTAATATGGATGAGATAAAAATAGTTCTATTAGAATTATGTACGGAAGTAGCAAGAAGATGCAGGAAAAAGGGATACATGGGTGTTACAGTATCATGTGGAGTGCGTGGGGCAAGTTTTGATTTCCCGACAGGATTTCATCGCCAAACAACTTTACCAGTGGCTTCTAATTACGATTTAGATATTTTTAATGCAGCATTTCAATTACTAAAGCAATTTTGGGATAAACAACCGATCAGGAGTCTAGGTGTTTCGTTATCTAACCTACAACCATCAAATATTTACCAAATTGATTTGTTTGATAACTATTTACAAAAAGAAAAGCTAAATTCAGTATTTGATTTCGTTTGGGGTAAGTATGGTCGTACTGCACTATACAGAGCTTCGTCATTAACTAAAGCAGGTCAAGCATCTGAAAGAGCCGTTAAAATAGGAGGGCATTATAAATGAGGATCAGCAAGCTAACTCCAGGACTTAATTTAAGATGGGAATCAAGCCGAATGATGCTTCCAGAACATAAGGAGCAGATTATTTCTCATAACAACAGTAAAAAATTGATAAGTAAGCCAATTTTGGATGAACAGAAATGGATAGAAATAAATGATTTATTGACAATCGCTATTGAAGATTATGTTCCTGTACATTTATCTGTATATAATGCCGGAAGTATCACTGAAAAGAATTGCCATATTAATAAATTTGACATCATCAATAAGAAGTTACACATAACAACTAATGATGATATTGAACAAATTCCGATAGAAAATATTACTGATGTAAAATTATCATAACTAATTACTTTTATGTACTTGTGGAGTTATGATACCCACTCCACAAAACTCGGAATTCTAAGTAATCCCTTACTGGTATAATTGCGAAATTTAACTTTAGCTTTGATTTTGGTGTTGAGATAGATAAATTTATCGCTTTCACTTGAAATGAAATCACGGTAGACGGAGTAAAATTCTTTTCTATTGGGAGTCGGCATGAACTCCATTAAACCTGCGTAATTGCCATTTTCATAATTTAATAGCAGCCCGAATTTATCTTTACGCAGACCTGTAATGTATACATACTCATATTTGTAGTGAACGACTTTTAGCCAGTCGTTAGAGCGCTTATTGATTTGATATTTAGAGGTAGCAGCTTTAAGAACTACACCTTCTAAATCGTGATTTTTAACCTGATCAAAGTAAGCAACTCCATTCCCGAAAAGCCATTTAACTTTTGTAAGTAATCCATCGTCTTCAGGAATGATTTGTTCAAGAATCTCTTTACGATCCAGCAGCGTACAAGTTAGTTTTCTATTTGAACAGTAAATAATATCAAATACGCAAAACGTTATCTGGTGAAGAGATTTTTTAGATTTAAAGCGTTGCATTACAGCTTCAAAGTCAGGTTTTCCTTGCTCGTCAGTTACGATGATTTCACCATCCAAGATTGTTCCGTCCGGGATTGGTAAATCTATTAATTCAGGAAACAATGACGTAATTTCGTTGTTGTGGCGGGTGTAGATTTTGACATTGTTGTTGAACTTAGTCCAAATACATCTAAATCCATCAAGTTTTAATTCTGTTATCCAAGACTCATCATCAAAAGGCTGTTCTATAGTATGCAGCAACATTGGAGATACAAACATATTATCACCTCTAAGTAATTTTAACATGATGAAATGAGACGTAATACGGTTTAGTCGTTGGTAAGTATTTGAAAAGTTTTTATGTCGCATTAAAAAAGAAGGAGCTGTTCAGGCAGAGCGTGAAAGTCAATTATTGTATGGAAGATTAATAATATGAAACTCGTTTAGAAACACAGTTGAATTATTTTCAAGAGTGTTTTTTATGTTGGGAACTTAATTTATAGAAAGGCGTCCTGTTGTATATAAGACAAATTATGTAAAGTTACTAAATGATAAGAAAGAGGGAGATGTGTTGAATATTCAAGAAGCAAAAACAGTTATTCAAGCAGGCTTCGCTTGGGGAAATTGGACAGATTATCAAAAAGAAGCGTTTAAAATTGCCTGGGGATGTATGACGAAATGTCAACAAAAAGAAGCTAAATCAGAAGGGCTGATTAGTTCTCTAAGAAGATACCATCAGATTAACGTATATACAGTAAGTGAAAATTGGTGTATACAACTTTTTGATTTAGATGTCGACACAAATGACATTGAAGCGAGTTGTATTTACGAAGATCAAAATAAAGATCTTGATAACCTTCTTATTGAAGCAATCGAATGGGTCAACAGAAATAGAGAAATATAAAAAATCCATGATTCACATAACGATCAAACTATGAAACAAGGAGGATAAAGATAATGGCATATGACATTTCATTATATAAAGTTCCGAATGATTTAAAAGAGCAAGATATTAATGAAGATATATTATTTGATATTGTACATGAAGATATTGAAAACGAGAATTATCTACTAGCATATACCAATTTTTCTATGGGAAATCCTAAAGGCGTAGATTTCGCGGAAGTATTTGACATTATTTTAACTAACAATGATTACTTTAAAATCTATAAAATGAACGATTACCATAGAGCAAAAAGTAAATTAGAAACATTGGAACTAGATGATCTAATGTTAGAACGGATAAACAAGTTTCTTAATGTCATAAAGCATGAATTGAATAATGGTGAAATAATCTTTTTTTGTTGTGATTAGTTAAGGGTAGACACAAAAAGCGAAATAAGGGGGGATATATTTTGAAGGAAAATCTGAAAGAATATGCTGCTAAAGAAAGAGTAAAGCTGTTGGAAGCTGGAGTAATTGTCGGGGATATTCCTGAAGGGCATTTAATATACAAGGCAACGTACAAGTATCTATCGCCCCCTCCTGAAAAGAAAACTTTTACTGGAAATATGGTCGTGCAGGTGTGGCACGAAGCTTCTGTCGAACAATTAATTAAAGACCGTCTTTACACGGAGCGAGGATGGAACAAAGGTTGGATTTTTGTCGATTCAATTCAATTTATAGGTGAAATGGACATACAGGAAAAGGATTTTAAAGTGGATTAGCCACGTAACATAACGAATCTGTTATCCAGTAGACAAATATTGTTCAGAAAGGAGATTTAAGGAAAATGAGTGTTAATGATTGGGTAATCACACAAAGATTAACGAAAGAAGAGTTGACCAAACGATTAATGAATTTGCACAACCGTTTTGCAGGGAACACATATCGACATAAAAATGGCGGCACATATACGATTGAACATTTTAGTATTTTAAGCAGAGATGGTGGTGCGGAGATTGCGGTAAATTACGTTGAAACAAATGACGGTGTTATCGAATGTTATGTTCCACATACCCGGCCAGCTCGTGAATTTTTCGATGGACGTTTCACTTTGGTTTCAAGTAGTGGCGAGTAATAAGATATTGATCAATAAAACACTCTCAAATTTGTTTTTTTGGAGTGTTTTTTTATTTGGGAACCTAATCGGTGAAAGGGCGTCCTGATACATATAAGTTACATTATGCTTAATAGAAAAGGAGAATGGAAATGGCAAAATACGTTTTGACTTATACACCTGATGGAGAAGTAAAAAAAGAACTCACATACAAAGGGGAAACCTTCTCATACACGATGATTCCTGACGAGTTCGGAAAAACAGGAGACAACAAGTGTTTCGATATACAAGTATCCAAGAAATTCCCTGATGAACCGGGTGAAGTAATTGAAGCATTGGAAAATATTAGTTTTGCAGATGAAGATGAAATTGAAGAATGCTTGACGATCCTAACTGATTACGAAGATTGATACACATTTCGACTCATAAAACGCAGCAATCGTTGCTCTTTTTACAAAAAAAGTTGATAAGTAAAGAAAGGGGTAAAGATATGAAAGTATTTGAAGCAATTTACAGTATGGGAGGAATTGCCACAGGTGGCTTTTTTAGATCGCTTGTTGTTGCTCATACACAAAAGAATGTAAGAGGACTACTTAATGAGCAGCACGATGAGGATGTTTCAAATTTACGAATAGAGGAATCCGATATAGACGCATCAGTTTATCCGCATGAGCAGGTACTTACAACAATTTTTGCCTAATTGTTATATAGTATGAACTAGTTTTGAAGCACTCTTGAACTTGTTTTCAGGAGTGTTTTTTGGGAACTTAATTGATGTAAAGGCGTCCTGTTGCATATAAGACAAATACTGTGAGCAAAAAGGAGATTTAAATGTTAACTGTTGATGTTCATATAACAACTGTTGAAGGCATCAAGAGAACTGAACCATATGGTGAGCATAATCGTTGTGACAATTGCGGAAAGCCTTTGAACAAAGCGAAAAACATAATAACTGGTGGACAACTATGTGAGGTTGAATGGGCCTGTTGTGGCGCTTGTCACGATGAAATGGTTGAAAAGGGATGTGCTTTTGAAGAGTTGGGGGATATGACGTATCGACAACAGAAATATTGAACAGTTCGATTATTAGGCCAAATAGAAAGGATGAAACTGTATTGGAAAAAAGAATAATCGGTGATGGTATTTGTTTAACATGTAACAAACCTTCTCCGTTTTGGTGTTGTGATGATTGTCAAAAGAAAAAGGGTCGAGAGAAAATAAAAAACTATTTAAGACTGTTTTTTGAATCTATATTGATTTTCGCAATTATTACCCTGATTTGGCAGGGGTATGAAAAGGTCGTCATAGGAGAGGTGCAACCCGATTTTTTTGATACGGTTGTAGCAACTATATTGACATTCACAATTGTAGTTATACGGAAACAGGCTGAAAAAATCAAAAGACAACAAATTGAAATAGATGGATTTCATGAGAAAGCCAGAGAATTTCGTGATATAGTTCAAGTTTACCAAGCACAATGCCCATTTAAGGAATAACAAGAAAGTCTTGCTGGACAATTCGAAGATGAAACACTCTTGAAAGTTTATTCAAGGGTGTTTTTTGTTGGGAACTTATTTTACGGAAAGGCGTCCTGTTACATAGAAGAAAGAATATGTGAAGGAGGAAAAACTGTGGAAAAGAAAGAAGTGACAGTTTTTATAACCAAAGATGGAAGAAAATTCTTTACCGAGGAAGAGGCAAAAGGTCATGAAGAGAGACTTTCCATCACTAAGGCCTATAAGGTTAGCTACGGACCTGACTTGACTGAAACTGGACGTTTAAGCAAAATTGGCTACCTTATTGTTGAAGCAAGATGGAGCAATGAATTGTGGGCAGAAGACTGGCTTTATAGAAAATTCGGCAGCAGAATCGTTTTTGTTCAAGGTGTTTCACCCACTGTAAATTGGTCGTTTCAAAGGATTGGTTTAGAAGAAGTCAATTACAGTGAGCTGTTGGGCAATATAAGAAAATAAGGTCACATTCCGGATATTAGGCGCAATAGAAAGGATGATTAGATGACTAGGATTATTAATTGTGATCGTTGTAGATTACTAGGCTTTTCGGGATTACAGATGATTTGTAAAAAAGGTAAAAGAAATTTTGAAGCCATTCCTGATGAGAATTTAGATGAAGAATTAGCAAAGCAGATTGATTGTGATGAATTTATATCAAAATATATTGAATATCCATTAGAAATAAGCGGAATAAAACAACCTGACAATATAGGTATAAGAACAGATTCCTTTTCTGCCGAATGCGGACAACTGGTAAAGGTAAGACCCGTAAATGAAAAGTATGGAAACAAAACGTATTTAGGAATCTACTTAGGTGATGCTGATATTGGTCTACAAATTTCTCATAATCGGACTACTAAAGAGTTAGCGATCCATCGTCATTATAATCCAGCCATATTTGTTCCTGAACTAAAAGAAATAATTTACGGAGCAGGCAGTTGGTGGGGGAAAATTAATTCAGAAGAAGAATTGAAGGAAATAAGTGATAACGATATTGATAATGTCTGGTATGTGAAGTTATTGAAGGGGGAGTAATAATAAAAAAACACGCCTTATTGATTCAATTTCCCTTGTATTCAAACTGTGTATTTGTTACACTGTATGTATACAATTATCATTAAGCTACTCGTTTTGTAGAAGTCGTCACACCTTTGTTATTTTTAAAAAAGGAGATTCGACACAAATTTTTTCGCCTTTGTATTCTTCCAAAAAAGAAATGGAAGGCGGACTCTTAGTGAGTGGGAATTGCATTTTTGCAAACTAAATAAGTTTTGATATTTTCGCGTTTCGGCGCGTCAATATATAAAAAGTCGATTGTTTCCTTCGGGATTCATCGGCTTTTTTGTGTTTTCAAAATTCATGAAAGGAGGATAGGCCCTCTGTATGCAGTTTATACAGAGGGGTCTTCCTTCTGTGTTGCATATACGGCGAACAAAATGACGATTGAATGCAACAATCAGCATGAATGTAAACGAAAGCGTGAGCGATGGGAAGAATTGCAACAACGGTTCTGTCCTCTCGGTCAGAAGGAATTGGATCGGTTTCTGGAAAAAATCAAAAAAGGAAAGGCAAAAGTCGTTTTCGACAAGCACTTTCAAAAAAGAAGTCTGGAACGATCCGTTTCGGAAATCGATGTGAAAGAAATCATTTCTTACGGTTGGGTGATCGAACGAAACAAGACAACAAAGTCAAAATCCATAGTGTTGCTTGGATATGTGGGTCGTAATTTCCGCCCCCTCCATGTCGTTTTCGATATGGTAAGCGATGATCTTTGGGTGGTCGTTACAGCATACAATCCGAAGTCACATGCATGGAAATGGAACGATCGATTCAACAAGCGGATATGCTTCTGCAATCCCGAAGACGTGGAATGATGGGAAGAAAAACACAAAAGGAGAAGGTTTCAATGACAGAAAAATACTTGGTCGTGCAACTAGATGAACGGGAAAAGACAATCGCAAAGCTAAAAGCAAGCCTGTATGCTCTCTCGATTGACGAAATGGTAAAGCAATCCGTCAACGACATGCAGGGAATTGTTCCTACTATTACTTGCTCTTATTGCAATGGACAAACAACCGTTACCCGTAAAAAACCGAAACAACACACCGAAATTGTTTGTGGCAAAGAACAGATAATCCAAATTATCAATTATCCTCAAAATTACTGTGATGTTTGTAATGCGGAATATGATGATATGGATGTTTCTATTCATTTGAAGAAACTTATCAAGTTTGAAATTTTAAAATCCATTCGCTTAGAACAGCCACTACCGGAAGAACTCGACTTTGAAGAGCTTCTGAAAATGTAAGCTGACTAATGCAAAGGTAAATAGGTTTGGTATTAAACGTGTTTCAATGGCCCATTGCTATTTGGATACGTTTTTTCTTTTTAAAAATTAATTATGGAGAGGATGGTTTGATATGGCACTTGATTTAGGTAATGTGACTGCGGTTCAAAATGTTGGAGAGGAAGAAATTCTTGGTCACCTGATGTGGTTTTCTGTTGGCAAGCAGCTCGTCAAACGGGATGATTTGCTAACAACCCTTACACAATCGGGCCTAGAAGAAAGTTGGATGCCGAACCCTATACGTTCAAGTGATGCGTTTAGGAGGGCAACTAAAGAGATTGAAACAAAAAAGTCTACGGCGACAGCCAATGTATTTGAAAATTACCTTATCCGCGAAGTGTTTTCCGATAAGGACCAAATACAGCGCAACATCGTTGTCGAAACAGTAGACCAATCAGGAAAACGGTTGGACTATGATAGTCAAGCGGGCGTCATCACGCTGAATAAGAAAGATGATTCACTGACATTCGTCACGTCAAATGACATGGCAAGGGAATTGTCCGAGGAAGCTGAAAAAAAGTTCCAAGTATATAAAGACTATTATTCGGCTCAACAATTACGTGTCATGGTCAGCAAGATCTTGCAATCTCTTGCTCCAACGCCAGTACGTCCAAATGGGGGGATTTATTTCATTCCAGATTCCCATACCGAAGGACTGAACAAATTGGTGAAATTCACGTCTTCCCTTGAAAACAGCGAAGGATTCAAAGTGCCAATCGTTAACACTTATGACAATCAACAGATGGTCAATAAGAAGTTAAGCGAGCACTTGGAAAACATTCTATCAGAATGTCGTTCCAGTGAGCACTTGCGGAAATCACAAGTAAAAGACTTAGTGAATCAAGCGAATGCAGTCATTAAAGACTATCGTAACTATAAAAACATCGTTCAAAACGAAGCCGATCAATTTGAGGAAAGAATTCTCCTAATTAAATCGGAAGTGACGAAACTGATCGAAAACATGGAATGAGTTTTCAATTAAAAATTTGATGAAGGAGTTGATTCGAATGAAAACGAGACTCTATTACTTGGAGATCACTCCATATGTAAGAAGGGTGCAAAACTATTTGAAATCTAATGGGATTGCCTATAAGGAGCAATACCTCCCAGGGAAGCCACTTACAAAGGAGCAATTGCATGAGATTCTGCGGTATACGACCAAAGGTGTGGAAGAGATTTTGGCAACCCGTTCGAAGGCGTACCGAGAGTTGGAAACACAAGGATTTGATTTCGAGGGTCTTACGATTAGCGGTTTGATCGAACTGTTCAGGCAGCATCCAACCGTATTGAAGTCCCCGATCCTTGTAGGAAAGCATACAACTATCGTTGGCTATAACGAGGAAGAAATGTCGGTGTTGAAGCCAAGGATGCGTAAGCAAAAAGCCTTTAAAAGCCTTTTACAGCAGGGGTTAGTAAGCTAAAAATAAAAAAGTAAAGGAAGGATCAACATGTCAAATGGACCAGAATTCTATCAGACAAAGTTGGGAAGAAAATTTTATGAAGCGGATTTTCCAAAATTCGTTTCAAAACTTGATTCTATGGTGGAGGAAGTTAAGAGAGCAAATGACCTGAAAGAACGTGAACTGGATCTATTGGAAAAATCAATGGAACTAAAACAAACATCTGAATTGGTTGCATTGACGAAAATCACTTTTGCTGTTGAAAAACTTGCAACGATGCAAGAAGAACTTTTTGAGTATCAACAGAAACAGTCCGCGGCATTGCAAGAGTTGGCTGAATTAAAAAGAGAAAAAGGGATTTGATTAAAAGAGGGAGTGTTCATGAAGCACTTCCTTTTGTCTTTTTAAAAATACATTTATAAGGGAGATTTATGAAAATGACAAACAACTTCTCAAAATTGATAGATATAAAAAATGCGCTTAATGCGAAATATTTCGAACGGGAGAAAGAAATTGAAGCTATCTTGATTGCACTTCTTTCAAAACAACACATGCTGATGATCGGATCGCCCGGTACTGCAAAATCGGCACTGGCGGCGGATTTGGCAAAAATCGTACAAGGTATGGGATATTTCCAGTGGTTGCTCACTCGTTTCAGTACACCCGAGGAATTATTCGGAGCATTAAGCCTGAAAGACTTGGAGAACGGCGTTTATAAGCGTAACACGGCGAATAAGATGCCAGAAGCGCACATTGCTTTCCTTGATGAGATTTTCAAGTCAAACAGCGCCATTCTAAACAGCTTGCTAACGCTGATTAACGAGCGAGTCTTCTACAACAATGGTCATCCGATTACAGTTCCACTTATGTCCGTTGTCGGCTCTAGTAATGAATACCCGGAGGAAGGCGAAGGACTTGAAGCTTTGTTTGACCGGTTCCTGCTTCGCTTTGAAGTAGACTATATCGGGGACGACAACAACTTCATTTCCATGATGAAAGGTAACGGCCAAAATCAACCGTTGCCGTCTCTTACAATGGAGGAATTGGTTAATCTGCAATTCTTCACAGAAATGGTGAGTGTACCGGATGAAGTCTATGTGAAATTAGCAGAAATCCGATACCATCTGAAAGATGAAGGCATTCGTCCTTCCGACAGACGTTTCAAGCAATCATTATCGGTCTTAAAGGCGAAGGCGTTAATTGCACAACGCCAGCATGTCATCACCGATGATATTGTATTCCTTGAAAACTCCCTATGGGAATCACCGGATCAGAAAGAATTGACTTCTAATATTGTCCGAACACTTGCACAAGACACTGTGCTGCGAGCTATCGAAAACGCAGATCAGGAGGCCAAAGAAATTTTGACGAACTTAAATCAAGCACCTTCCACTGAAGCTAGTCTGGAAGCTGTGAAGAAAGTCAAAGCCCTGTTAAGCGAACTTGAAAACCTGAAAGCGAAGAATCCAAACCGTAATGTTCAGATTCAGGAAGCTATTGACCGGGTTACAGTTATCCATAGGGAAATCGCAAGTAGTGTACTTGATCCGATTAATTAATTTTCAAATGATTGACAGATAAAGAAAAGGAGGGTTTTTATGAAAAAGACTGTTTATGTCGTAACCGACAACGAGACTGGAAAAGTTGTTTATGTTTCTTTGAACAGAGATAAAGCGTTCAATTTTGCAGAGGTGAACAAGTGCACCATTACAGCTTACAAAGAGCAAACCGTGTATGGCTTAAAAGATTAATGCATATTTCGAATAAAGTCAGACACAAAGGTATTTGTTAATCAGATGCCTTTGTGTTTTTTAAAAATAAGGAGTGGTTTCTTTGGTTAAATTCAGTCGTTATAAAGATGAGTCAGTTTTGAATACGGACTCTTTTGACAAAAGACGTTTCAATTCTTTATATGACATGTCGAAAGGATTGCGACAGTTAAATGAGAAAGCTGATATGCCAGGATTTGAACAATTGCTTGGAGACATCTGGGCGGGTCTTTATAAAATGAATCCTGTATTAAAAGAAGAAGTTCCAGATAAGTTGCAACAGAACAAAACCATCATGGAACGGATTATGAATGATGAAAATTTCGAGGATCATCGGGTTCATACAAAATTAGACGATCTGACAGCGGCAGTTGGAACGGTTAAATTCGGTGAGGAAACTTACGAATGGATTGAGGAACAAAAGCGGCAGAACGAGGAAATGCAGAAGCTGATGGAAGAGATTCAGAAGATGCAACAGAATAACCAGAATGGCAAACAGGATGATAATATCAACCAAGCCATATCTGAATTGAATCAGCACATTCAAGACGCTTTCAGTAACAACGGATATTCCTTCAATCAGGCTATGGCAAAGGCGATGCAACAGACCAACGACATCAAGAACGATGTAAAGTCGTTGTTAGGCGGTGCTAGTGCAGGGAATCAAAATGCGGAACTCAAAAAAGTTCCACTGCGCGATCAAATTAAGCTTGCAGAAGCGTTATCAAACGATATAAGGGTCAAGAGGGTCGCTGAATGGGCAGGGCGAATGAAGATGATCGCCCGGAAGAAACAAAAGTCCAAACATACCGAATCCATAGATCGAAGCGGTGTAACGTTAGGAAACAGCGTGGAACGACTTCTGCCTGTAGAACTTGGCATGTATATGAATCCGAAAACTAAAAAGGATTTTATGCGCCGATTCGTGGAAGGTGAAACTCTCCAATACGAACAAAAAGGGAATGAAGTGTTAGGCAAGGGGCCGATTGTACTTTGTTTGGACCAGTCAGGAAGCATGGAAGGTCTGGATATGCAGTCAAAAGGATTTGCTCTTGCGTTAATGTCGATTGCTAAACGACAAAAGCGCGACTTCTGTTTAATCCGATTTTCAACAAGAGTCTATATAGAGGAATATCCAAAGGGAAAAATTTCAATTGATGATATGGTTTCGCTCGCTACCAATTTTTTAGGTGGTGGGACGAACTTTGAAAAACCTTTGAAACAAGCATTGTCGACTATTAACAAAAGTCGATTTGAAAAGGCCGACGTGGTGTTTGTAACTGATGGAGAAGCGAGGGTAAGTGATGAATTTCTGGATAAGTTCAACAAGTCTAAGAAAGAAAAGAAGTTCAATGTGCTGTCGCTTGTTATCGGCAATCCCCGAAAATCGGTCGATGCTTTTTCCGATAAAGTTGTAAATATTGCAGATTTTGAGGACGAAGGTGCTTTTACAGCGTTTGAAATATAAAAGGGAGGGAAGAGTAAGTCATATAAGGCGCATTTTGTTAGAAAATTCGAGTCTTATATGATACAATACGCATACAATGAATATTAAAGAACATAATCTAATAATGATCAATGATGAAAATGGGGAGGACGTTGTTGGGGATTTTCTGAATCAGCTTTATGAGGAATCATTAGAGTCCCAAGACGCAAAGCTGCATTTAATGTTTCTCAACAGTGCATTCAACCTATTGAGCGTACAACCATTAGATACTCTAATCAATTCACGGACCGAAATTACGATTACGTTTAATGGGGAACAAAGAACAAAGTCTTATCAATTAGTGAAGCCACTAAGGGTCGTTCCAATTTACGAGTTGCGCTATGCCATGAACGGCAATGAACATCTACGTTTTCTGTTCTTCCCTTTTGAACACAAAGGTCAATCCAATTACGTTTTTGTAAAATGCTTTGTGAAAACAAGGATTCCAAATGTTGATGAAACCAATGTTATGAGGGATTTGACATATCAAATGTATGAAAGGGTAAAAGATAATCCTGATCACTATTTAGAAGGGATTGATGAGTAATGAAAAAGGCTAAAAATCTTTTAAATATGACTACTTCTTTATTGAAAGAAGGCCATCCTGATTTAAAGGAATCCCTAGAAGGTTTGTCACGTGTGTATGCGAAAATCATTTTTGCTCGTCGTCTACAATGTGGCTATTCTCAACAGGAACTTGCCAATAAAGCAGATGTCGGTTTAAAAACGATTTCCCGTGCGGAAGGCGGCTTTGACAATCTTTCGACTGAAACCTATGACAAGATTTTCCGTGCGTTAGATTTGAGCGTTAGAGACGTTGCAGAAGCCATGATCCAATTTAAAGCAAGTGATGATGAATTAGCTGCAACATCTATATAAATTCAATAATACAACACAGACACGTCACTTCGGTGGCGTGTTTTTTTGTTTGGAAAGGAACTTTATTCTCTATTAGACGTTCCTATCATTAGAATCAGGTGATTTCAATGACAAAGGAATGGGAGGGAGAACTTTGAGGTATTCAATTTATAACGAAGGGTTTCTTGCGTTAATCGGAACGATCATTGGAGTTTTTTCATTTTTTTCAGCGGTTGTTTTTTCTTTTGTGTTTGTAGTAACGGTGATTAAAGGGTTTAAGGGCGAAAGATTGTTGCCTTTTATCCTCTTTTTGGTGGCAGGTATCTTCGCCTATACCTCATATACTTTGGTTAGTTTCAAAGGAGATGAAACGCAAAGAATGATAGGCAGTAAAGCTATTGATGAACTAGATTCGTCTTTTGTTATCATTTCAGAAGGCAATGGCAACTATTATAATGTAATTACCAAAGGAAGGAATTACACCTTTGAAGTAAGTGACAAGGGGATGTATGTCGTTGCTATATATAAGGATAAATCAAAGATATATGAAGTAACAGAGAAAAATGTCGATGAATGGCTATTGCCCGATGAAAAAGCCGCAACTAAAAAGGTTAGAGAGGTAACAGGAAACAAAGATGCTTTTTATGTAAAATATGAAAATGGATTGAACTTAATCGAATCCAATAACAAGATTTATAAAGTATCGGTTAAATACATGAAAGAACAAGATCAATATGAAGTAATTTCGATTCTCCATAATGATGAATATATCTACAAATCAAACACTTCTCATTGAGGGGTGTTTTTTGTATAGGGAACTTTTCAATCTATTTATCGTTCCTATTAAAAAATCGATGTATGGAAAGGAGTTTTGGTTGTGACTCAAATTCACAAAAGCAAGGAAGAAAAACTGAATTGGTTTAAGGAAGTTTTGGAACGTGATTACATCGACTCCCACGATAACCCGATGTTGTATATTTCTGAGGATGATGTTCGTTGGCTGATGAATGAAGTGAGTAAAGCAAAGTCGTTGGAAGTGATGAAGCAAGAGCTAATAGAATTGGCACAGGCATATCGAGCGGGCCATATCGGAGAAATGACTGATTCATTTTTGGTAGATGAAGTGCTTGCTGTGCTAATGAGAAATCGAGCTGATTAAAAATCGGAACGAATAAGGAGTGTTTACTATTGGTAAGCTATCTATTAAATTCATTGATCATTATTCTATTTGTATTTTTGGGAATTGCTAATTTGATTTATGGTATTAAAGTAAAGCAAAGAGGTTTTAAAATTGTCCATATCTTTCTGGTGCTATTTTGTGTGGGATTTAGTATTTATTTTATAATATATTTTGATTCAATAGATTTACTACTAATAATCCGTTAGTTTTTTAAAAAGTGGAATTGTGATGTGTTTTTTGTTTAAAGAATAAAAGGGACATTCAACGTCCCTTTTCGACTTCATTAAAACACTTTTCGTTTTTTTATTGTTTCTAAATCCTTTTTAATCTCTTCGATCTTTACTGCCAGCCATTTGGACTTTTTGAAACTCAATAGATAAAACGATTTGAACAATAAAAGATCAAACTTTGATGTTCCGATTTTGTCTTGATTGGCAATTATGTTCATTGGTTTTTCCCTCCAATGTTTTTTCTGATATTGCACAAAAAATAGTTCCTTAAATACTTCTCCCAATTCAAGCTACTATATATTACACCTTTATTCCAGACTCTTATAAACCGTGCCATCTGTATCTTTAACTATCAATTCATTGTCATTTTTTAATTTGCTTGCGAAAATAAGGATTGTTGGATTATTCTCTGTCGATTTGTTTTCAAAGGTTCTAACAGTCACATCTATTCTTTTTCCTCTTTTTTCTACCCCCACTAACTCTATGTTATTGCCTTTTTTCTCTCCCCCTAGTGAAAGAACAATTGCCTTTTCATCTTCATAAGAATTGAATATCTTAAACCCTTTTATGTCTGTATTTTCCTGCAAGTGATCATAATATTTATTTATGTCAGGAGAAAAATTTCCATCCTTTGCAGCTACGACGAATTCAGTGTCATTGAATGATGATAGAGTGGTATAAGAAAATACACCCAATGGAATTAATACGGCCAATACAAAAATCGCTTTTCTTACCAGTATTCTTTTACCCGCAATCAATAACAAAAGAGAAAGTGAAAAAATTCCTGCTCCCATCAAGCTAATGGGCATACCCTCAAAGCCACCAATTAATAATCCTCCTAAGATCACTAATATACCGATAACTAATGGTATGGCATTTCTCTTACCGTTATCCATTTCTTTGGAAAAGTAAAACGTTAAAGCAAAAACGACAGTTCCCAATAATAATCCAAGAAAATACACAACTAAAAGATCCAAGTCTAAAAACCTCCCTTTCATTAAAATAACGTTTAACTCTTCTATTTGTTGCAGTATTACTGAACATTTTTCCAAAAAACCTCTTCGAGATTATTACAATTCGTCCAGTTAAGTAACACGATTATTCCATACGTTATCAGGGTAAGGAATTGAGCTATATTTGCAACATCATTAAGCTGTTGAGGATTTTGTTATCAAGGAAATTATATCAAATCATTCCGTTTAATTGCGGAGTCTTTTTACTGGCAAATTTACTTTAAAAGAAGATCCTTCACTTTATCTAATAAGAAGTGAATAACACTTCCCAAAAGAAAAGGAGTGATTATAAATGGATATGGAACTAGGAATTATTGGTATGGGGATTACGTCACAAGATGTGTTAGAAAATAGGATGTCTTTTATTGATTCAAGGTCGTTGTTCCAAGAGATCAAGGTAGCAATAAAAAATTACATTCAAAAAGAATTTGTGTTTACTGAACACAAAGGCATTCACTATGAAATCGAGAATAAAACCAAAGTTGAACTTCACCTGTTGAACGATTCTAATAGTCTTGTTAGCCTAACTTATGGAGTTCTAACTTTTGAAGATGGACGAATTTTAGACTATGCAAAAGCACTTCTTGTTAAACAAGAAGGAGAGCAATCAATTATTAAGCAACTTGAATTTAAACAGGATACTAAGACATTTGAAATTACTAATTATGAAAAAGTTGAGGACAGTCAAATTGTTGCTTGGTCTAGTATTATGGAAAGAAATAATAATGATGGATTGTTGAAAGAATTAGAAACGGCAGGTCAAACTATCGGTACGCAAGCCTTTGGAGATTTTTGTTTACCAGGCGGCTATCAATATTGTGGGAAAAAATGTGGTAATTGCAAAACATGTACTGCGGGTGGTGGCGGAGCAATTAAAAATAAAGTAGATGGTTGCTGCTATATTCATGACGAATGTTACAAAAAGCATTCGACAAAACGTTGTGCTAATTGTGATAGAGCCTTGATTAGTTGTGTTAGCAATCCAATTAACCACAGGGAAGGTCCTATTGCAGCTGATGCAGTTGCTCTATTTTTCATGGGGAAATGCGGATACGTACCATGATAATCACTTCACTATCAACTAAACATTATTTATCTGAATAAGATATTTTACCATTTACACACCGTCTCTTTTGCGGTGTGTTTTTTTGTTTGCAAGGGAACCTATTCCAATGTACTTCGTTCCTATTATTAAACAGTAGGGAAATAGAAAGGACGATTAATATGAATATAACAAGTTTTAAACTCCAAGTGTATTGTACCACCGGATGGGATGCCAATGAAGAAATCGTTGAATTGGAAGTTGACTCATTCAGCGAAGCCCTAAGAATAGCAAATACATTAAAAGTGTATGATTCATTAGTTGCTATTCCAAAGTCTGCATTGTCAGAAGATCAGAAAGAGATTATTACACACTTCAAGGAAATAAGAGAGGAATTGGAGTCAGAAAGTAGCGGTACGATTATGTATGTTGGTGAGGTCGAAGGATTAGTTGCTCGAAAAGAAAGTAAAGATGGTTTGACCGTGGAACTCGTCCTTAATAATAACGAGGGGGTAAGTTCATGGCATAAAATTGATGGTCAGCAATATCATTCTGAATGCCTTGAAAGATTGGAAGAAGCTAAGAGGTTGGCAGCTGAAATCAAACGTTTGTAGCCTGCGGTATCGGTTCGATGAAAAAGGGGGTGTGTAATATGAAAAGAACCTTATTGCTGATAATGATGTTTATACTTCTGTTATCTTTAGGGGGTGGCGGTCCAATATAAATAGTCGTCGTGAGGAACGACTTTATCCTACAAGGTAAAAAGTTGTAATGACAGATGCAATAGGGAATATCGTATAGGGAATGATAAAATGAAACCAGATAATAATTTTTATCCTATGTTGTTGGGTGTTCTTATTTCTACTTTTTTATTAGTCATGCTCAATAAAAAAGAATTTGTGGAGTATCATATTATTTATTTTCTTTTATTGTGTTTTATGGCTCCATCAACAGTTGCTCTAATTATCAATGAGTTAATATTGCATAAAAAGAGAAAAAACCGTTAGAAAAGGTTATATAACACGCCGATCTTGGGTGTGTTTTTTTCGTTTCAGGAACCTTTATTCCTAAAAATCGTTCCTATAAATAAGAAGAGAAAAAAAGTTGGGAGGGGGTTGCCGTGAGGGTTATCACCGTTACTTGCGATTCCTGTGATAAGGAATCCTTTGTTAAAGAAGATGATTTTGCATTATTTTGCCCGTTTTGTGGCAGCCGGTCCAATATATATTATAAGCCGGAAACATGGGTGTTAAAATCGGAGAAATTAAAAGAAGTAGATTTTCGAGCGGAAGAATGAAAGGGATGTAGTGGATTTTCTGACAAAGGTCGGTCTTTGAAAAGTAAATCATTGTGAGACAAACACACTATAATAAGGGGCGTTCTTTGTTTTCCTGTTTTCCTATTAAATGTGTTTCGAATGATCTATAATCAAAGAAAACTAACATAATAAAAAAGCAGGTGTATTCTTTGACAAATATCGTCCGTTTCCGAACACGGGAAGAATGGGAACAGGAAAAGAAGGATAAAATGCTCGCTGAATGGGAAGAGTATTTGGCATTTGAAGAAGAAGCGTTAAGAATGGCCCAACAAAAAGAGACGGTTTGTTTAGACGCAGAGAAAGAAAAATAAAGTGCAACAACATTTCAACAACATATTAAATATTAAACAGTATAAAATGGTATAAGTATTCCTTACTAAAGAATCACAAACTCTTGATTTAACAATGATTATATAGTTTAGTAGAAATATATATAAGCGAGCATGTTAGGGGCGGCATGATGTAGTCGTCTCTCGAACCCCCTGAACCATAAGGGTTTGTGCAATAAAAACAATTTTATGTAAAAAACATCCTTCACTCGTTAAATGGAGTGAAGGATGTTTTTCTTTGTCAGATTTGCCAACACCCCTGGGGATAATGCAAGGCTTGTCATATATAAGGGTTTACAGCATCCTTGTTTATTCTGGCACCATATGAATAAAAATAGTTATTGTTGCTTTGAAATAATGTTTGATAATTGATTTTAAAGAATGATCCTTTTGAATAAAGTTCGATAATTTTTAAAAAAGTTTTATACAGTAATCATTCAACAATCGGTCCATTTAATTTGAAAAGTAATAAAAAAATAAAACAGGGATAAAAAGCTTTTTTTCATCCCATTACATAAAGACTCGTGTCTATTTATCTAAAATATCCCATAAATTAGTGCTTAGATATTTAGTTCCTGAGTCTGGAATATGAATTAAAACATTTTTCCCTTTCAAGTCCCCTTTTAATAGTTTCAATGCGGCCGCAGCATTTGCCCCACTGGAATCCCCCGCAAAGATACACTCTTTTAACGCTAATAATCGAGTGGCTTCGGTGACTTCACAATCACTGACCGTAATAAATCCATTTATCAGTTCTTTATTCTCTTCAATAAACTTTAATGGAATATTATATCCACCACCTTGAATGATATGTTTCCCATCTGTCTTTTGGATTGAACTATAAAATGGTGCGTTTACCGGCTCAACACCATAGCATTTGATGTGGGGAAAAGCTTTTTGTAGTGATTTTGACACGCCGATAAAAGTCCCTCCTGTACCTATGAAATCAACAAAAGCGTCAATTTTTATATCGCCTAGCTGTTCAATAATTTCGGGACCGAGCCGTTTCTCACCTGTTTCAACACTGCTTGGATTGGTAAATTGGTCAATTCTAAAAGCATTATATTTTTTTGTCAGCTTTTGCGTTTTTTCTTCAACAAGATCTAAGTCTTTGCTTGTTACTTTACCAGGTTCAGAATCTGGATGTTGGTCCACTAAAACAACTTCAGCACCGAAAGCTTTCATCATTTGTGCACGTTCAATTGAATTCCCCCTAGACATGACAGCTATAAAGGGATATCCTTTTAAGTTGCAAACAATCGCAAGTCCTGTCCCCATACTGCCACTTGTCAATTCAATGACAGGTTGCTTTTTTTTAAGCAAGCCTTTTTCTTCTGCACTCTCAATTATTTCAAGAGCCATCCGATCTTTTTTACTAAGTCCGGGTGCAAAATACTCCAATTTGGCAAAAATATTGCCTTCTACATTTTCTGTATACCGACTCAGCTTGATTAATGGAGTTAAACCTATCGTTTCAAGTATATTTGCAGCTATATATGACATAAGTACCTCTCCTTGATATAATATATTGTCTAAATTATACTATAGCGTATGCGTTATGATGAATATAATTTCAATATAACGTACAAATATTTTTAGAATTAGGTGGAATGGCAAAATGGACCAAATTAATAAAATAATTGGAAAAAATTTAAAGAGGTTTCGAATCGAGAAGGGATATACATTGGATCAAGTAGCAGAATTAACCAATGTGAGTAAAAGTATGATTGGTCAGATTGAAAGGGGGGAATCTACACCGACAGTGACAACACTGTGGAAAATTTCAAATGGTTTAAAAATATCTTTCTCATCATTGATGGAAGACGAAAGTGAGGAATCATTTGTTATCAAAAAAGAAGATGTGGATTCATTAAGTGCCGACGAAGGCTATAAGGTCTATACTTATATACCGTTTAATATAAACAGAAAATTTGAAGCCTTTATGATTGAACTAAAACCGCAAATTAAACATGAATCTCCAGCACATACCGAAGCACTTTTTGAATATGTTTTTGTTCTTTCAGGCGAGATTGAAATCACTGCAAAGCAAATTGCTACCATTATTAAAAAAGATGAAATGCTAAGATTTAAAGCAAATACATCGCATTCCTATTTTAATCTTTCTTCAAATCAAGACGCAAAAGCTATTGTGGTTATTGTTTATCCATAATATTTTTGTGTTGTGTGATTCTAGCTCATACATTGCCAGTGACAATGACTCTATCTCGAACAAACAGAGAAAGACCACAGTATTAGTAATGATGGAGCTGTTCTAAGCTCTTCTAATGTCTCGGTGGATTCGATCAATGACGAGGAAGCAACGATTACATGATATGGTGACGAACAGGCTTCGGAACTGATTCAATTCAAATGGGAACAAGATGAAGAAAAAAATCCCTTTCATGTCATCCATAAGGAACTCGGTTATCGTAAAGCTTGCCATCGTGAAAATGGCATTGAGTTACAGAGAAAAAAATTCATCCTCAACATATACATATCTTCTCACTTCAGACAGCATCCCTTTTCTGCTCTATTATTTTTAGCACCTCTAAGTGTTTAAACTGTGCCTGATAATGGGGGTGCAGTTCTTTATTCGTTAAAAAACAGGAATAGACTGCTATTCGCTATGCGTGCCTTTTGGTACGCTTTTTTTTATATTTCGGGCTTGCTGTATAGTTTTTGCTTATATTTTTCTTCGAAATCTGAGCATTCGCATTTGGTAATGTTATTTCGAAATTAGACATGTCACATTTTAGGACAGAAAGCGACATTTTTTCGGAGGTGCAGATTATAAGGAATTGATTGCACAAGGGGTACAGGACCAAAATTAAACATTTAAGGAGGTACGAAATTCTTGAGCAAAAGAAATTTTGATTACAAAAAAGCTATTAATCGAAAGAAAAAGTTGAAAAAAGTAGCAACAATTGCTGCGACATCACTGATCTTAACCATACCAGTAAACACATTTGCAAATTCCTTAAGTTTACCTGGTTTAAACACTAATGCTGTCTATGCTCAAAACTTGGCAAATGTAAATATTTTAACAGATGTTAAACTTTCAGGAGCCGTTAATGTAGTTTCAGGTCAGCCATCGGAGCTATCATTAACAATGACCTCTGGCGGACTAGCTGATACAGAAATTATTAATCCGAACATTGTGATGCAATTTTACGCACCCGAGCTTGCAGGGAACTTGATAGAAGGGGGCACGGCAGATGTAACGGTTGATATTTTACCGATTACAAAAGAAAATCTGCCTGGACTTTATTCTGCTGTCGGTGGATTAACTACGACAGTTACAGACTTAACAAATGAAATCGGTATACTTGTAAATGAATTATTAAATATCGCACCTGGAATTCTGCAGGTAAACGGTTTGGATGATGTTCTTGCAGCACTTGATGCACTCAATAATCTAGAAAGTTCATTAGATTCATTGACATCATATAAAGAAGCAGATATTCCAGTGACGATTAATGCTGATGGAACAATTACGGTTGAATATGATGATGGCTTAGGTAAACATTTACAGGAAACAATTGATTCAATTGTAGTAGAGTTGTTAAATGACTTATCAGAAGCATTAGGTAATTTGGAAATAAAAATATTAGCGGGCGGACTCAATACAGATAATATATTAGATCTTGCCAGAAACTTAGATAATTTACCTCTTTTAGGCGATGCATTAGCACCTTTATTAGGTGATGGACCTTTAGGTAAATTAATTGATGCTTTAGGCAGTTTATTAGGCCCCATTTTAGATCCCATATTAAAACCTTTACTTGGTCCTGCAGTTGAAGGAGTTGCAGGAGTACTCGAAAACCTAGTAAATGAATTATTAACGACTGTAGGTAGTTTAACTGGAGAAATAACGAATGTAGCAGACCAAGTTACAGATTTAACACTTGATTTAGTAAATGATGTAGCTGCATTAAAATTAATTGCGGGTACGACGGTAAATGTAAACGGTGTAAAAGTTGATGAAAAAGTTTGTGGAAATGTTGACATAAAAGGTCTCGCAGTTCAAGATGCAATCATTGACCTAGACCTATTTGCTAATCACGGAACAGGAACTACATTAGATTTTGGTGAATGTCTAGATGACGGTGACGCTGACGCCGATGCTGACGCCGATGCTGACGCCGATGCCGACGCCGATGCTGATGCTGATGCCGACGCCGATGCCGACGCTGACGCTGATGCCGACGCCGATGCTGACGCTGATGCTGATGCCGATGCTGACGCCGATGCCGATGCCGACGCCGATGCTGATGCTGATGCCGACGCTGACGCTGATGCTGACGCCGACGCTGATGCTGACGCCGATGCCGATGCTGACGCCGATGCTGACGCCGATGCTGACGCCGATGCCGACGCCGATGCCGATGCCGACGCTGACGCTGACGCTGATGCCGATGCTGACGCCGATGCTGACGCCGATGCTGACGCTGATGCCGATGCTGATGCTGATGCTGATGCCGATGCCGACGCTGATGCTGATGCTGACGCTGATGCTGATGCCGATGCTGATGCTGATGCTGACGCCGATGCTGATGCTGACGCCGACGCCGACGCTGACGCCGACGCCGATGCTGACGCCGATGCTGATGCCGATGCCGACGCCGATGCTGATGCTGACGCTGATGCTGATGCCGATGCTGACGCTGATGCTGACGCTGATGCCGATGCTGATGCTGATGCTGACGCCGATGCTGATGCCGACGCTGATGCTGACGCCGATGCTGATGCTGACGCTGATGCCGATGCTGATGCTGACGCCGATGCTGATGCCGACGCCGACGCTGATGCTGACGCCGATGCCGACGCTGACGCTGATGCCGACGCCGACGCCGACGCCGATGCCGATGCTGACGCAGATGCCGACGCTGATGCTGACGCCGATGCCGATGCCGACGCCGATGCTGACGCTGATGCCGACGCCGATGCTGATGCCGACGCCGATGCTGACGCCGATGCCGATGCTGACGCCGATGCTGACGCCGATGCCGATGCTGACGCCGATGCCGATGCTGACGCCGATGCCGACGCTGATGCCGATGCCGACGCTGATGCTGATGCCGACGCCGATGCCGACGCTGACGCTGATGCCGACGCCGATGCTGACGCCGATGCCGATGCTGACGCTGATGCTGACGCCGACGCCGATGCTGACGCCGATGCTGATGCCGACGCTGATGCCGACGCTGACGCCGATGCTGACGCCGATGCTGATGCCGACGCCGATGCCGATGCTGACGCCGATGCTGATGCCGACGCTGATGCCGATGCTGATGCCGACGCCGATAAAGATGAAACGCCAGGAAGTCAAACAGACAATGATACAAACGGCAAAGTCGGTAGCCATGACACTAAAGGAGACGGTGACAAACTACCGAATACTGCAACATCCATCTTTAGCACAGGACTAGCAGGGTTAATGGCATTGCTAGCTGGAATTGCTGGATTACTTACTGGAAGAAGAAAAAAAGGTAAAACAGCAAATTAAAATAAGATAGCACCTTTTCAATATAATCAGCCTATGTTTCATTAGAAATATAGGCTGATTATTTATCAATAAAGTTAACTTTGAACAAGTCAAACTTGGGTGCTATGAAACCATTTGAACGGCCCTTTTAAAAGGTGAGTGGCAATTGGTTCGAAAAAACGTCAATTGGAAATAAACCAATAGTAATAGGTGGACTGCTTAATGAAAAAAAATATACACCATCAACAAAAGCCAGACTTAGAAAAGTTGAATCAGGAAATTGAGGAAGAGTTATTACACTACTTAGAGAGTGGAAAACCACCTCAAGAGGAACAGGAAGTCTATCATTCTTCAATTCAAACGATATTCCAATTTGTGATGACAACCGCTCTTGTATTAGTTGTTGTGATTAATATTGCCCTTATTATTTATAAATTGTTCAATTGACCCTTGTCATTTTAATGGGTATGTAGGGCATATGTAAAACTCGCTTTTTAATACATAATCATTTTGAAAGCGTTCGGAAGGATGGCATTAAAAAAGATCTAAAAAGTACTTCAAAACAATTACATGCCACTATTGATCAAGTTTGAAAAAACATGAGATCAAATGATAATGATACACGTTTGTTACGGCGAGATTTAGTTTGTCTACAGAGCGATATTTTTTACCATAATCATTTCTTGTCTCATGATATTTCGTTGATTGGTGAATTGTCCAAACAAGCCTTTTTTAAACATACTTATTAATGAATTTTAAAATTTGAACCCTAAAAGATTTAAAAATTTTGAGGAACAAAAAAAGGAGTATCTTCCCAAATGTCGAAATAAGTAAGAACGACACTAATTCTAAGGCAGAAGGAAGTTCTTATGAAAAGTGATAACCTGCAAGATTTATATGATTTAGAACCTGCCCAACATTTGGATGTAATTCACCAATGATAAATAACGCTTTCTGCTACTTCTACCTTAGACATGGTCTGCTTTTCAATGGACGCTAACAACCTTTAGTCATAATACGGTTTTCACCAATACATATAAGACGTTCCCAAAAGAGGTAGAACCACATTCAAGACACTTATAACGTTTGCGGTATACTTGTAAGCCTACTCGCGCTTTAAAAAAATGGGCAAATGTAAAATAACTTGTTTTCTGCTCCCATGTTTGTAAAGCTTAGCTGGAAGACTGCAATGGGGTGGGTTGGAATTCGCTTCAACCTAATTAAAATGTCATTTTCATTTTCTTGAATATCTTCTGGTAGTTTAAATTCAGATAGACCAATATAGAATCTTTACATTTTATCCTCTTGGTAACAACCATTTTTAAGATTTTAATTTTGCTAGAGGAAATAAGTATAAAATGAAAAGAACGCCCAATGCTGAATACGCTATTTTTAGTCCAAATCCATCTGTAAGTGTACCCGCGACCACCGGCCCGGCCATCATGCCAAATGAATAGGCTGTATTGTAAACCGCATAAGTTAGGCCTTGAGAAGTAGCACCTGATTCTTGAGAAATATCTGCTAACTTAGGGAGTGCAGGAGTTAGAATCATTCCAAGGGTGATTCCTAACAGTACAAGTGTACCAACTTGCAACCAAATAAGAGTTGGTAAAGCGTTTAGTGGTAGTACAATTGCTGCCATTACAATACCAATCCTTATTGTCTTAACATGACCAATCTTAGTAGAAATAGACCCAATAAGAGGGGAAGTTAATCCATAACCAAGAGTTACTACAGCAAACAAAATTCCTATTGCCCCCGGGGAGATTTTTAAGCTTTCATTGAAGTGAATTGGCAATGTTGGTTCAATACTTGCAAAAACAGTTGCACCAATTACTGCAACCCCAGCAATTATGAAAACATTTCTGTTTTGTAAGATTTTAAAAGGCGATGTAAAACTCTCTGCCTTCGTTTCAGGGATTTTCCGAAGCAATATTAAACTTAGAATCGCGATAATAAGTGCAATCCCTGTAGCAACGAAAAAAGGAAAGTGGTATCCACCAAATTCATAAAGCCAACCTCCAATTGGAGGGCCCAATAGTACTCCTCCTGCTTGACCAGACATGGCCAATCCCAGCGCTTTTCCTCTTTCTTCTTTTTGAAACACTTCTGCTAATAATGCTAATCCAGCTGTCCAGGGTATTGCCGCAGCAAATCCCTGTAGTAAACGTGCCAAAACTAGAACCCAGAAACTTGTAGCAAAAGCATATATTAAAGTTGTTACTGCTAATGCCATAAGGCCTAATACCAAAAGTTTTTTTCTCCCCATTTTATCCGCTAAAGCTCCAAAAAATGGGGTAGCAACAAACAAGGAAAGGGCATAACTGGAAAATAATAAACCTATTTCTGATTGTGAGGCTCCTAATGATTCAGCATGAACTGGTAAGAAAGGGACTACTAATCCATACATAAGCATATCTGCAAAAATTGCTAGAATCACTACAATTAAAACAGAATATTGAATGTTTCCTTTCATTTTATTTCCCTTCCTTAATAAACTTAATGATTTCTTCAATGGTTTTAAGTTGTAGTTCGCATTGCTCATACATATTATTAAAAATAAAATTTATATTAGCAGGTAATTGCCCTAAAACTTTCTGTTTTGCCTCGTAACCAGCTTTCATATTTTTATAAACTCTTGTAATCTCGTGTTTTTGTTTCTCTAAGCTACTTAATACTTGTTCATCATGTAAGTTTTCCATAAATGTCAATGCTGTATAAAGAGGCGCTGGGAATACTACAGATGAATCAGTAAAAGAATCTATAAGTAGCTGGTTAAGTTCATACTCTCCATCTTCTGTTATTTTAAATATTGACTTGGTTCTTAACCCAGTCTTTTCAACTTTTTCCAAGATGACTTTTCCTTCTTCTTGCATTTTCTTTAAAGCGTGATAAATAGATGCTGGTTTTACGTAAGCCCACATATCTGTTTGTGATGATTCCATCATTTGTTGAATTTCATATCCCGACATCGGGCCATTTGCTTTTAGAAGTCCAAGAACTATAGTGCGTGTCATATATTAACCCCTCCATCATCATACTAAACGTTAAATACTAAACGTTTAGTATTGGAATAAAGATATTGTAACAAAAAAAAGAAAAATATAGTAGCCAAAATTACTGATCCCACTAAATACTCCCATTTTAATTAGTTTTGCTATGTCTTTTTTTTTGAGTAATTTTTACACTAAATGTTCCGAAGATTACATGTAGCAAACCAGGTAAGAGTATAAAGTCGGGTGATAAAGTGATTATGGAGATGACTTTACCAGATTCACTGTCATTTATTAGGAGAGCTGACAAAGTAATGGAAGACTTGATTAAAAAGCATGGCCAAATATATGTATAAGAAAAAAATAAGGAAAAATGAATAATGGACCTCAGTGTTGAAAGAATTTTTAAAGCCACCTTTTTTGGCAGTGATGAAGAGGAGGTTATGTCACATGGAAATATTATATATTTGTATGTTACTAAACAAACGCTTGCAATTTTTTTCTGCTATTTTTAAATAAAATGTGACAAAATTAACCAAATAGCTTTTTGTGTGGCTATTTATAAGATATGATAAAAGAGAAATGAACACTGAGGAGGTAGGTTGTAAGGATGTTTAAAAAAATCGCAAGTGATGCTTTGGGATTAAGTGACATTGGAAAAATTATCTCTCCGCAAGATTTTGACAAGACAGAGTCTGATGATTATGTACTATATGAAGAGGGAGAAAAGATCCACTTTTTAATCAAATCGAAATCTGATGAATACTGCTTTACGAATCGTGCACTAATTCATCTTGATGGTGAAAAAGCGACAAGTAGCAAGCGTAATATTTATCGGTACGATTATTATAAACATCCGATAAAAAATGTCACAATAGAGACTGCTGGAACAATTGATTTAGATTTGGAAATAAAGTTCACGATTGGGGAGCAATCTATTTCTGTTGATATTAACAAAAAAGAAGGAAAAGCGATTGCAGATTTGTATAAATCATTGGTAGCTATTTCACAAATCCAAGATACAAATAAGCGAATGAAGAAATTTGCAAAAGATAGTTTGCAAGTATCGAAGTCCCTCTTTGAGAATAATCGTTTCCATGAAGGGCTTATCTCAAAAGAATTTGAACAAGCGGCAACATTTGCCTTTGATTGGTATAAAACGACGTATGAAGAAAACACACAAAAAGACTTTGGGGACGTTTTTGAAAAATATATTCAAAATTAATGATACATTGTTTTATCTAGTCCGTGTTTGGCGAAACTTTTTGATGAAGCATAATATGCTGTTGCGGTGTCCGATATGATGATGGCTTTTCAAACTATGCTTTGAATACATAAAAAATTCACATCAAAATGTTCACAAAATACCACAACTACCTAGAACTGGATTGTTTATATATCGGCGCGGATAGGTAGTGGATTTTAGATGAAAGAGTGATTCTTTTGTGGGTCACTCTTTTAATATGTACCCTTCAGCTTCATGGTTTTTCAATAGCTTTATCATTAAACTATATCAAAAATTGTGTATATTCAAAAAAAGAGAGGGGTTCATGATAATCGTCGGGTCTTTATATTCAGGTAACAAGAATAAGGTGCGAAAAGTCATTCAATGAGCTTTTCCGCATATAAAATCGGAGGAATTGCATTGTTTAGTTATTATGGTGAACTCAGTACAGAGCTTTATAATGTTACAAAGCCTATTGGCTATTCAGTAGATGGTGATATTGAATATTACCTTGAAAGATTAACAGGTACGAATGGGAAGATACTGGAAGCAGCAGTGGGTTCAGGGCGGTTTTTAATACCTTTGCTGGAGAAAGGATATACTGTTGACGGCATTGACTATTCGCCTGCCATGTTAGATTCTTGCAGGAAGCGCTGTACAGAAAGAGGGTTACATTCGAATCTGTATGAAGGGAACTTACGCAGTTTTCAATTGCCTTCAAAATACGAAGCGATTGTCATACCTACGGGTTCATTTTGTTTGATTGAGAAATTAGAGGATGCCAAAAATGCCCTTACATGTTTTTATAACCATCTTATACCTGGAGGGCGTGTCATCATTGATCTGCTCTTCCCTGTTCAGTGGCGTACAGGAGAAACATCCACTTCCACTTTTCCTTTTTCCGATGAAGAAGGTATTTTATTAGAAAGCAAATCGATTGAAATAAATTGGGTAGATCAATATACTTTAACGCACTTAAAATATGAAAAATGGAAAAAAGGCAAGTTAGTGGACACTGAATTACAAAGATTTGCCATCCGGTGGTATGGAATAGAGGAGTTCAAACTGATTTTGAAAAATGTTGGTTTCTCTGAAATCACTTGCTCCGCTGATTATGATTACATGAAGGAGCCAACGAAAGAAACGCAATTGATTACATTTGAAGCTGTACGTAAATAGTTGAGAACATCAAGTTGTTTTGGAAAGCAAAAACCTTTGGATTTTTGGGTACGAGCAGTACAAAATTCAAGGGTTTTTACCGTTGGTGGGCACTGATCATGAGTTCTTTTTTTGAATGGAATGATATGGCTTAGCTCAAAATCAGTTTAAACCTTTCATTTTACGATAAGTGGCATTTCGGCTCAGACTAGGGTTTTCATTGTTCGGCAAGTAAGTAGTGGAGTCCACCATCGTTGACAAGAGGCTGCGTTAAAGCCCTATAAACAACATGAAGGCAAATGTAAAAACCTTTCATTTCACACGGTTTTCATGTTTTTTGCGAATATTCGTTAGTTTTCAGCTTATGTCCCAGCGTTTTTTGAGAAACGGATTTGTAACGTTTTTTGCAAAGTGGGAACTTATGTTCTATAATGTGTATGAAGTAAATGTGGAGGGAAAATGTATGAGACCTAGTCTAACGAAAAATGCAAGCGTGGAAAGTTTTAAAGCTTTCTATTGGTTAAAGGAAGAATTACAATCTTTTTGTAGGGAAAATGGAATAAGTGCCTCTGGTTCTAAGATAGAAATTTCCAATAGGATTGAAACATTTCTTCGGACAGGGGAGATAAAAAAAACTGCGAGAAAATCAAAAACGAATAAGAAGGTGCAACCTCAAGCAGATCTAAGTCTTGATACAGTCATTATGGAAAACCATCGCTGCAGCCAGCATGTAAGAGCATTTTTTAAATCGGTAATCCCCAACTTTCATTTTTCCACTTATATCCAAAACTATTTTAAGAACAATGTCGGAAAAACATATCGTGATGTAGTAGACGCTTGGTATGAGGAAGAGGAACGAAAGAAAGACCCTTCGTACAAGAAAAACATTGCACCTCAATTTGAATATAATCAATTTATACGCGACTTTTTTGCTGATCCGAAAAATAAAGGAAAAAGCCGTAAAGAAGCGATTGCAGCCTGGAATGTAATCAAGCAATTTCCCGGAAGCAATAAATATATGTCTAATCATTAGTTGAGCATTTTTCAGCATATTTTATTGACGTGATTTGACTTTTGCCAGGCAAAAAACAAGCATTTGGTTGACTCGTTCAACAAATGCTATTTGTTTGTCCTAATACCGAGCAGTTAGTTGCTCGACCCTTGAAGTGTCAGAAGGTTCCGTCACTAACGATAAAACAAAGACGGCCTCATGCTCTTTTAATAAATATGCGGCTTTAAGCCGCGCCCATTCATTGAATATATTTTCATGGTAGTGTATAAGCCATATCATTGAGGGGCTTTTGGCGATGATTGTGTCTTGAACGATACTTGTATTGCCGTTATGAACATATCCGAAACCTAATAAATCGGTTTCACGAATACTTGTTCATTTGGAAACAAATCTTGTTTCATAGATATGATTTGCTGAGTCCGCTTAATTCTTCAATATCCTCTTTCCGCATCCTTGAACGCCTCCTAAACGCTCATATATCCACTTTTATTTCGTTCCAATTTTAGATGAAACGTCAGATAGCCTGACAAATGGTTCGGATAAAAGACGGCTGCTAAAATAGTGTTTGCCAGAAAGTTTCAGGGGTAAATGAAAAGCAAGAACAGAAGAGAAAACCTAGTTTAGAAAAATGCAGAAATATAAATGTAACATTTGTAACCTAAATGAAATATTTGTGATAATATATAAACATGGGAAATGTAAAAAGGAGGAGACCGATGAAAAAGTTTTATGCTATTGTATTGATGTCTGTATTTTTGTTAGCTGCTAGTGCATTCCATTACTCGGGGACAAAAAGTGATGTAAAAGCTACTCAAGTAGCAGAAGAAATGGAAGTTAGGGACCTCCAAAAACCGGCGGAAAATACGAAACCAGAAGAAAAAGTACTTGATACAACAGCCATAACTGCAAAAATATCAACGGCTACAGAGGAAACGAATAAACAAGCAGAAAAAGTAGAACCTGAAGAAAAGGCAAAACCTGAAGAAAAGACAGTGGATGCCGTAAAAAAAGAAGAAACAACTCCAGCGGTTAAAGAAGAGACAAATAAACAAACAGCAAAAAATGAACATAACACCAATCCAGAACAAGTAAATGAAGGAAAAGATACATCTGCCGAAGATGAGATCATTATTGACGGTACTAAATATGTTCTGGTTATGGATGAGAATAAACATCCCAATTTAAGTGATATCATCATTGCCGTACGAAATCATGGTGCAAAACTATACGCTATTCCTGATAGTGATGTATTTATCATCATAAAGGATCAGAATCCTATTGCTTATATGAGTGCCGGAGTTTTAGAGGCTCTTCCGGACTATGCGGAATTGGTAAAAGATATGTTAACAAATAGATATGAGGGGTTTAAGGAGAATGTCGACCTAGCCATACAAACAGGGGAAACGGTGCAGGTGAATTGGGGATCAACAGGGTACCATATTGAGTTAAAAGATGGATGGTTAATCGTTAACCATTATTAAAGATAAAAACCCTTAAATTATTTGAAAAAATTCAAGGGTTTTTACGTTTCGGCAGACGAATATGGTTGTAACAAGTCCGGTTTCTAAGGGTTATTTTTTGCACTTCAGGCACACCATTCATTGCGCGCAACAGTGTATGATCGACGAAGGCTCATCAGATAGACAATTTCCCTTGCTTGTGAAGGGATTCCCCTTTATCAGGGAGCAGGTTCTGGTGCCATACCGCTTTATCGACTAATGTATTGCTAGCAAACAAGCTCATAGCCCCGTTAAAAATATGCCTGGCTTTCTTCATTTCCGGATCGGATTGGCTAAAAGCGTATCCTGCGGCAAAAGCTGTCATATAATCCTCCCAATTGTTGTAATGGCTCTGTAGACGCCTGGCTATTTCTATTTTGGTTTTCCAAGCTGTTTCGCTTGTTACATACCCATAAACAGGGCCGATTCGGCTTAAAAAAATGGCCCATCCTCCTCCAAACGCAGCAATGTCTCCCGAAGGCAGTTGCGGAAGGAATTTATCAACAACCGCCCTTCTGGCATAGTCGGGGTGGTTCGTTGATGTTTCCATATATCTTTTGCGTGAGGCATCCGTCAAAGCCGACAGATGAGCATGTATTTGTCTATATTCATCACGATAACCGTCATCCAGCAACCAGCGAATGGTGCTTTTGAATGATGCCGCATCGGTAATGTTCCAAGCGAGAAGAGCATTTTTCATAACCTGTTTTCGCAGCCAGCGTTCTGCCTTATGAAATTCATAGACATAATAGTAGTGGCCGAGAACACTGTCCGTACATATGGTAGAGAGGCAGCGGAAATATAACTCCAACTGCTTCCTTTTTTTGCGGCTGTATTGATGTAACATGAGTAACTCCTTTCTAAGTTGATAAAACTCGTCTAACCTTCCATATTTTCCAGGCATTCCACAGTAAAAGGATGAGCAACAGGCCTGTAGAATACGGATGTAGATCAAAAAGCAGCGAAACAATCAAGTAAAGACAAATATAAAACCAGGTTAATCTTAAAAACAGGAATGAGTGAAACAAGAAATCGTCTCGGAGCGGTTGCTTCCGTTCTGCAGGATCGAGGGTCTTGCCGTACGCATTCTCCGCAATACACCAGTGGATATATGATCGAAAATGGAGCTTGTTTATTGCTAATGTCTCCTTTATCAACTCTCGGCCATCTGCCGTATTACCCAGCGCTAAATGGCAACGACCAGCCAAGACCAGCACATTTTGGTCCTTGTTCCCTTCGTCTTTGTTCAGAAGATGCATGCAGTCGGCAAGGGCGGCCTCATACTCCTGCTGATCATAGTAAAGCAGGGCACGCTGCCAATATCCATCAGGATCATCGGGTTGAAGAGCGATGACGCGGGTGAAGCATTCCAACGCCTCATCGGGCTTCCTTATTTCCAGATAATATTTCCCTCTCATTAATTCCAGATCGGGGTCGTCCGTGAACAGCCCATGGGCTTCTTCCAGCAAATCGCCTGCTCTCTCTACTTCCCCATTCATCAGCATATATTGGGCTGATTCTCTCAGATCCAAATATTGTTCGATATCGAAGGCGATTTCTTGATTAACAAAACAATCATATCTGAGCTCCATCGTTCCTTCAATTTGCCTGATCATATACTCTACAAATTCTTCATCATAATGCTTCAGCAGCTCTTCTTTGTCCTCGCGAAAACCGAATGTGTTGTCCAGCACTTCCCAAACGATACGGGGAAGATGATGATCATCTTCAAGGAAGGAAATGAGCCCATCCCGCAGCTCCTGGCTGTATTCCATCTCCCATACAATATCTTCGTCCATAAGGGTTTGCCAAGACTCGGGGGTGATGCGGGCGTAAAAATCGTCATATAGTTCTTTCACCTGTTGAAGAAACGCGTATACCGGATGGCGTTCGGTTCTTGGCTCCTCCAGCGGCACAGGGAAAAAATCATTTGAGTTGAAAAAGTGTTGCTCCGAATCAAAAGATTCCTCACTATCTTCATATTGACTCTCATCCTCTTCATCCTGAAAAACAGGCAAGGAGGCAGCTTGGCTCTTAGCCTGTTTCATGGCGGCGTCGTAAGCCTCCCTAAGCCGCTGATACCCTTTAGGATCATCTTCAGGATGGTGAAGTTTCAGCTTTTTGGCATAAGCTTTTTTGATGGCCGATTCTTCAGAGGTCGGATCAATCTCCAAAATATCCCAGATGCTCACAAGAAATTCAACCGCCTTTCTACTTCTTCCAACCGTTCCTTAAACTGTTCGGCCGCCATTTTGATTTTTTGATCATCCTGCGTTTGTAGTACACTTTCAAATTGTTGTATGAACAGCGCGATGGCATCACGGACTTCGCCGAGCGTCTCCTCATACAGACGTTCTCCCTTGGCGATCAACAACCTGTTTTCGGTGCGGTCCCGCGGATGGATTTTAATATCCTTCAATTCCAACAGCCGCGCTTCGATCTGTTCCTTTGTCATACTCCCGGCATTTTGCTCAATGATCGTCCGCTTCTTCTCGCCCGTCGAGACACTAATCACCTCGACTTCAAGAATGCCATTTATATCATAGGTGTATCTTACATCAATCATTTGCTCACCGGCTGGGGCCGGAGGCACTTTAATGTTCAGCTCTCCAAGTTTGATATTATTTTCGACTCGCCGGCTTTCCCCTTGATAAACATCTACCGTTATCCTGGTTTGATCATCCCTTATCGTACAAAGCCGTTCTACCCTGCTGACGGGAATCGGTGTGTTCCGTTCAATGATCGGCAAGAAGTTTCCGTCGGAATATTGCCCGCTGCCTAATTCCCGAACGACGCTCGTGCCGAGCGTATACGGGCATACATCCGTTAAAATGATCTCTTCCAACGCTTGATTCCGTTGTTTTAAAGCGGTTTGGATGGCCGCACCCAAGGCGACCGTTTCATCAGGATTGATATTTGTGTACGGCATTCTCCCGAACATACGGCCAATGACATTTTTAATGAGCGGCATTCGGGTTGCTCCGCCGATCATAATGACTGCATCCAAGTCTGAAGGGGACAGGGAAGCATCCCGAAGCGCCCGTTCAATCGGCTGGCGCAGACGAAGAATGAGAGGCTGAGCCAGCTTCTCGAACTCTGAACGGCTTAGCTGACAGTCATAAACTTCACCGTTTAAGGTCATGCTCATGTCCACAGTTGCTTCCTGGCCAATGGATAGCTTGCACCTTTCGGCCTGCTTGTAAATAGCCGCTTTCGTCTTCGAGTCGAGCGCTTCACTTTCAAGTTTGTGCGTCTTCATGAAATGGGAAATCAACAGCTCTGTAAAATCTTCCCCACCGAGAAAGTTATCCCCCGCAATTGATTTTACATCCATAACGCCCTCGAACAGCTCCAAAATGGACACATCGAACGTTCCGCCCCCCAGGTCAAACACGAGAAATTTCGTTTCCGGTTTTTCCTGATGCAATCCGTAAGCAATGGCCGCGGCGGTCGGTTCGCTAATAAGTCTCTCTACCTTCAATCCGGCAATCTCTGCCGCGAGCTTTGTTGATTTCCGCTGCGCATCGTTGAAATAAGCCGGTACGCTGATAACCGCTTCCGTAACCTGTCTGCCAAGATAATTCTCTGCATCCTCTTTTAGTGTTTTCAGCACGAAAGAGGAAAGCTCCTCCGAAGAGAAGGAGTGTTCTCCAAGATCATACTCTTTTTCCGAGCCCATATATCGTTTAAAAGCGGATGCGGTCAGATGCGGGTGAGTCATGAGTCTCTCTTGGGCAATACGCCCGACCAAAATACTCCCATTTTCATCTACACTGACAATGGATGGAGTCATTCGCTCACCGAGTACATTAGGGATAATGACGGGTTTATCCTCCGTCCAATAGGTTACTAGACTATTGGTTGTCCCTAAATCAATTCCTATCGTTGTCAAAGAATATCCCTCTTTCTATCTGTGACTTTATTACATAAAATTCCACTTATTGGATCATCCTCTATTTCTATCCTATTTTAAAATGTTTTTTATCGCAATCAATGCCGCTGAAAAATTCCCGGCAGGCTGAAATTTTCTTGGACTTGAACAATTCAGTAAAGGTGTATTTGTTTCTTCTGAGGGAAAGTCGATGGAAATTTTGGTCATGAGCCAATGCATCGATCGACTTGAACATTCCTTTAACGAATTAAAATGACTCTTTATTTTGTGCAACGGATGATGAGGTTGCGATGCGTATGAAAAAGGATTTTTATCCCCTTAGCACCCAAAATAGTTTTGGGAAGTTTCTAGAATAGGAGACTTCAAAGTTTTTTATTCATTGTCTTGACGGGTATACATAATCCTTTCATTTGTCTTCAATGAAATGGGATATGTCAGACAAAAACATTTTATGTGTAAAATCCTTATTGTCTAAAAAATATACCTTAATGTACCTCGCATTCCATAACGATTGTGGCTGACCGCTATATCCCGGAAAACATGAACGATGGGGAGGTTATTACTGGGAAAAAGCAAGAACATTTGATTAATGTGTTTACATGTTTTCAGCAAGATCACCCTAGCAGTAAGCTCTGCTTATCGGCATGAAAAAACAGCCTCAAAACTTCATTCTGAGCTTGAGATCCGACATTCCATTTTTCCACTGCTTTGTCCCTTCGTCTCATTTATGAAGGCCATCCAACGATGTTGCGATGACACTTGGAATAAATCGTAACGCAACAGAAATTAACAGCCCTATAAGGTGGAAAATCCGGTTCGCTTGTTGAGACGGGCATTGAAGGCCGAAAAAAAGGAATGGTGTGCATGACCTCAGAAAGTAATAAGATGATCAGTACGATAATGTGATGGCGATGGAATGATTAATTAAGTCATTCTTAATTTACGGGATTGAAGCAGCCCGAAGTATACGTGAAAAACATAAGAAAAGCTCCGTAACGATCATAAAAGAAAGAGTCTGTGACACAACTAAATCAGCTGATGAAAAAACGAACCATAAAGTGAAACTTCATTCAGTAGGGCTCCTACTGAATGTTAGTTGAACCAATCGGGCATTTAGGTGCCGTTATCTCCCACTTAAACCTTTTATATTCACTCAAGCTTTTGAAGTGGGAGTCTTACGGCACATTACATGCGGGATAAAGTGAAACTTCATTCAGTATGAGTTTTCTTCCATCTCCTACTGACTGTTAGAACCAATCGGGCACCTTACATGCGGAATAAATGGTCCCAGTGTATCATACGCAAGCTTTTAGCGTAGTCAACTTATGTAGACTCCTGCGGGAATAGCTCGAGCTGAAGATCCCGCAGGAAAGCGACCTTTGCTTTCCGAGGAAGCTGAAGCCGGGCACGCGGAAAGCGAAATATGTTGACGTAGCGATGATAGGGATTTTTTTACTCAAATAGGGGAGTGGACATAAGGTAAAAGCTGATTGTTATTCGTAAGAATCTGAGAATAAAACCGTTAAGGTTTTCAAACTGGTGGTTACCCCTAAAAGTTAGAGTAGAAAGTCTCATTTTCGGGGGTAAGTACCACTTGATTTCACGCGGTTTATTCATTTTTACAGGGGTATGTCCCGGCCCCTTTTTTGTTCGCGAACCATAGATTATCTGATGTTTCTCAATTATTAGGCCTTCATTGCTTGCCGTTAATCATTTGCAAATTCGAAGTTTCATTTACCCTTGTACAATAACTGCCTTTTGTATCCAATGGCTGTTATGCCAGATGGATACGAACCCCTTGCTCTTCCCACAGATGTAAATCTAAACCTTCAGCTTCTTTTCCAGTAACGATATCGTCTATTTGCTTAATGCCGGCTACCTTGTGTAAGGAGACACTGCCAATCTTTGTATGATCAGCAACGACGATCACTTGTTTGGCGGCGCGAATCATTCCCCGCTTAGCGGAAACGAGATACTCATCAAAATGTGTTAATCCTTTTTTGTGATGGAGGGCAGGTGTCCCCAAAAAGGCCTTATGAACATGGAGTGTCCCTAAAACTTCATCCGTAATCATTCCATTTAACATAAAGCTATCAGGAAATAAAGTTCCTCCTGTAACGATCACTTTGATTGATTTCGCGGACCGCAGAATCGCCGCAATGTTTATATCGTTTGTTATGACAGTTATATTTTTTCTATGAATGATGGCATTCGCGATATGAAGGGTTGTTGTACCCGAATCAAGAATGATATTTTCTCCGTCTTTTATTAGCTCTGCTGCCTGTTTGCCAATACGTGATTTTTCCTCGTATTGGACGGTGGTACGTTCTTGGAAAGGGGGCTCAGAATGTACTTCCTCATCTATCATGACGCCTCCATGTGTTCTAATGAGCAATCTCTTTTTTACTAATGAACGAATATCACGCCTAACGGTTGCCTCATGAACGTTAAAATGCTTAGCGAGATCTGAAATGGTAGTGGCGGTATTGTTTCTAACATACTTTAATATTTGTTGTTGTCTTTCCAATGGCAACATTGAATGCACCTCTTGAATCAATATTTGGATGTTCGAGAGAGGAACTCATCCTATTCTATTATGCTCTTTTTTTTCTCTTTGTGCTTAAATAAGCTCATTTAAATTCAATTTTAACAGGTTCTTTACAATATATTAACAAAAAACATAATCATTATTGATAATACAATAGTAAAATGCTAACTAAATCTAATTTGTTGTTCGTTTTTAACATAAATGAATAAAAACGAATAGTTTACCTATGGTTATACCGGTTTGTTTCACTCAAATATGTTCATTTTTGTTTAAGTAAGTGTTTACAAGCATTTTGTTTCTTAGTATCCTATTAATCGAACAGTTCAAAAATCACCTGTTTATTTGAACGTTTAGATGTAATGGATAGCAGAAAGGAGCTCGACATTTTGTTAGAAACAAAAGAACAAATTCAATCCAATGTTTATCAATTGATAAAACCTGGTGTTTTTAAAGAAGTAAACATATCTCACCCCTTACAAAACGGGGAAGTAGTCGTTGAGCCTACTTTGGGAAGCATCTGTCATGCAGATCTCCGTTATTTTTCTGGTCAAAGAAGGCCTGAAGCGCTAAAAGAAAAACTGCCAATGGCATTGATTCATGAGGGGATTGGAAAAATAGTAAAAAGTAACTTGGACTCGCTGCCCGAAGGGACTCGGGTAGTCATCGTTCCCAACATTCCCGGCTACATTTTAGAAGGAAAGCAAGCAAATGATTGCTGTCCGATATGTCAAAAAGAAATGGGGGATAATTATTGTGAGCATAAGAGATTTTTGGGAAGTGGCTATGATGGGTTAACCCAAAGCAAGATAGTCATGCCTTCTTCTTGTGTGATTCCCATACCAAATGAAGTTCCAGATGAAATAGCTGTTTTATCAGAATTGTGCACAGTATCATATCAAGCGCTTCGTTCGATTAAGGAAAAGCTGCAAAACTCAACCGTCGCCGTTTTTGGAGACGGACCAGTAGGTTATATTACAGCCACGATGCTTACACACATATTTGGCATAAAAGAAGATAGACTTACAGTTTTTGGAGCGGATGCTGATAAGTTGAAACATTTTGATTTCGCGAAATGTTTCAATGTGTTGAATGATCATTTCTCAGAAGGCAATCAATATGATATTGCCATTGACTGTACAGGAGGCAAATTTTCCGAAAATGCCATCAATCAGGCGATTGATCTCTTAAACCCGCTGGGTGAAATCATTTTGCTTGGTGTTTCCGAGGAAAAAGTTTGGATTAATACAAGAGATGTTTTGGAAAAAGGCATCTCGTTGAGAGGAAGCAGTAGAAGTTCATTCTCCGATTACCCGCCTGTTTTAAAAGCCATGAAAAACCCTTCTTACCAAGAGGCGTTAAGAGCGTTGCTTCCGAGAAAAAGGACAGAGATTACATCTGTAGAAGATTTGAAAAATGTAATGGATGACGCGCTTCAAAACCGTGGATGGGAAAAATGTTTATTAGAGTTCCATTGGTGATTTGCAAAATTGTGCTTTTCAACAATAACAAATTGATGCGAGGGGGTACGTTGATTGGCGTCCATAGAATTTAAGCAAGTTACAAAAACATTTCAGCAAAATGTAGTGATCGAAGATTTAAATTTAAAAATTAAAGACGGCTCTTTTACAGTATTGGTAGGACCTTCTGGTTGTGGGAAGACAACTCTTCTTCGAATGATAGCCGGGATTGGTCCTCAAACATCTGGACAAGTAATGATTGGCGAAAAAGATGTGACAAATATTCCGCCGGGTAAACGTGGGGTCTCAATGGTATTTCAAAACTATGCGCTTTATCCGACAATGACTGTCAGGGGAAACATAGAATTTGGATTAGTCAATCATAAAGTGAAAAAACATGAGAGAAAGCAACTGGTAGGCAGTATCAGTAAAAGTGTCGGGCTCTTCGAATATCTTGATCGAATGCCATCCACTTTATCAGGAGGACAACGACAACGGGTCGCGTTAGCGCGCGCCATGGTAAAAAATCCATCCGTCTTTTTAATGGATGAACCATTATCAAATTTAGATGCAAAATTAAGGGCGCAAATGAGAATTGACTTGATTGAACTACATAGAAAACTGGGGACTACTTTTGTTTATGTAACTCATGACCAAGTAGAAGCGATGTCTATGGCAGACACAATCGTATTAATGAATAAGGGAGTGATTCAACAAGAAGCGCCGCCTGAAGAAATGTACCGTGATCCTAACAACTTATTTGTTGCGCAATTTATCGGGGTTCCTCCCATGAATATCTCAAACTTGGGCGTAGATCATGTTAAGTTTGGTTTTCGACCAGAGAAACTTATATTATCTACTTCACCGATCAAATCCTATTTTTCAATAAAAGGAAGGATCGTTACGCGTGAAATGTTAGGATCGGAGACGATCTATCAGATCAGATATAATGATATTTCTTTTATGGCAAAAAGTACCGAAGACAAATACCAAGTTGATCAGGATATTAACGTAGGGGTTCAGGCGGAAGATATATTCTTCTTTGGAGAAAACGAAGAACGGATTCGGCCAGATCATCCAAATTTCCAAAGCTATTTGGAAAAGTTAAGGGAGTATTAGGATATGAACAAACAGAAAGTATGGGAGAAGTTGCGTCCATATGTAATGATTGGTCCTGCTATGATGGGGATATTTATTTTTGTCATTTATCCAATATTGAATTTGATCTACTTAAGTTTCTTTGACTATAACTTAATGAACAAAGCAAAAAGTAAGTTTGTAGGGTTCGACAATTATGTACAGATTCTTTCGCGAAGTGATTTTTATAAATCGCTAAGCAATACGTCTTTATACACATTGGGTGTCGTTGTACTAACAATGACCATCTCTATATTGATTGCCCTATGGCTAAGTAAACAAACGAAACTAAATTTTGTCATTCAAGCTGGATTGTTTACGCCCCATATCGTCTCCATCGTATCAATCGCGTTGATATGGTTGTGGATGATGGAGCCGGGTATAGGATTTCTCAATTATATTTTGAAAACTTTGGGATTGCCGACTTCCCAATGGTTACAGAGTTCCAAAACAGCTTTAATTTCCATCATTATTGTCTCCGTATGGCAGGCGATCGGATATTACATCATTATCATCGTTGCGGCATTACAAGGTGTATCGCCTAGTATTTATGAGGCAGCCGCGCTGGATAATGCGAAAAAATCAAAAGTATTTTATAAGCTCACATTACCATTAATTTCGCCACAACTCTTTTTCATTTTGGTCATTATGACGATTGGTTCCTTTAAAGTATTTGACACTGTCAGAATAATGACGGGCGGGGGACCGAATAATGCGACCAATACGCTAGTCTACTATATTTACGAATACCGAACAACGAATATAGGGTATGCTTCAGCCACTGGTGTGATTTTAATGTTCATTATTGGTCTGTTAACAATCATATATTTCCGGTTGCTGTCTAAAAAGATATTTTATCAATAGAATGAGGTGGCACCAGGAAGGGGGAGCATGATTGAGTTCAGGATTTTTTCCGCGTTTTAAAGGAACAGTAAACATTCTATTAAAGATACTTGTATTATTAATCTTTATATTTCCGTTTTTATGGATGATCTCTACATCCTTACAAACGTTTCAAGAAACAATGGCATTTCCACCTACGTTGATTCCTGAAGTACCGCAATGGATTAACTTTGTAGATGCGATGCAAGCAGGACCATTTGTAACTTACGCCAAAAATTCAGTGATCGTGACAACATCCATTATTGTCATTCAGCTGTTGATTATGATACCAGCTGCGTATGCATTTGCCAGATATGACTTTTTTGGAAAAAAAGTATTGTTTGCCCTGGTAATACTTGCATTTATGATACCCGGGCAGATTACCTTCATTCCAGTGTATTTGATGATGGCCGAGTGGGGACTTATAAAAACCCTGCTTCCCCAAATACTTCCATTTATGACCAATGCCTTCGGGATCTTTTTATTACGACAGTATTTTATGCAAATACCTGATGAAATTATTGAAGCGGCACGGCTTGATAACGCAAGTGAGTTTAAAATTATGTGGAAAATCATGACGCCCATGTCAAAACCGGCGCTTGCAACCATTGCATTATTTAGTTTCGTCAGTCATTGGAATGATTATTTCTGGCCGCTTGTCATGACGGATTCTGCCGAGGTCCGCCCGCTAACATTAGGAATTGCGATGTTAAGACAAACGGAAGGAATTAGTAATTGGCATATAATTATGGCCGGAAATGTGGTCTTAGTACTGCCGATATTGATTATTTATGTATTTTGCGCAAGGCATATTGTGAAAGCATTTGTTTATTCAGGGATTAAATAATTCCTAATAATAAAAATTTTCGGAGGGGAAGAAATGAGAAAACATATTTTGATGATTTTGATAGTGGCAATCATCTCAATGTTGCTTATTGCCTGTAGTTCTGATAGTTCGTCCTCAGGAGGAAATGATGATGCCGGGAAGAAGAAAAATGGTGAGAAAACGACGATTCAGTTCTGGCACGCATTAGGCGGTAAAAATGGTGAACTAATTGATGAAATGTTAAAACGTTTCAATGATTCACAAGATGAAATTGAAGTTGTTGGTTCTTTTCAGGGTGGATACGATGAAGCGGTCACGAAATTACAACAATCCATCTCGGCCGACACTTCTCCCGATATTGCGATGATAGAACGGGCATATGTAGAGATGTTTGCTGATTCAGAGGTGCTAGAAGACTTGACACCTTATTTTGAATCAAGTGATCTAAATGTTGACGATTTTACAGAGGGATTAATGGGTCATTCGTATTTTAATGATCAGCTTCTCTCTCTTCCATTTAACCGTTCGACTCCCATTTTACATGTAAACAAGTCAATGCTGGATGAAAACGGCTTAGAGGTTCCAACTACTTGGGAGGAATTGAAAGAAGTGGCGAACGCCTTAGTGATTAAAGAAGGCGATGAATACAAACGTTATGGATTTAGTATGCCTTACGATACTTGGTATCCAATTGCCATGATTACTCAATCAGGTGGAACATTTTTTAATGAAGATAATACATCGGTTGGATTTTTTGATAATGGTGTAGGTGAAGAAGTATTTTCATTTTTAAAAGACGTACAAAGTACTGGCGCTATGTATTATCCTCCTGCCCAGGACTCGGGTAATATCGTTAACCAAATGTTCATGAGTGAAAATATCGGAATCATGTATCAATCAACTGGTACAATCGGTACTTTAATGGAAAATGTTGAGTTCGATTATGTCACAACGTTCCTGCCTAAAAATGATGAATACGCAGCACCTACCGGAGGCGGGAATATTGCTATGCTTGCCGGTTCGGAAAATAAAGAAGCAGCATGGAAATTTATCGAGTGGATGTTGAAAGAGCCGGAAGGATTATTACAGTTTGTCATAGATTCGGGCTATCTTCCATTTACTAACACGATGGTTGAATCGCAAGAGATGAAAGAACTGTGGGTAAAAGAACCAAATCGACAAGTAGCTTATGAACAGCTTGAACATGCTGTTGACACGAACAAGGATGTTGAATGGCCAGTCATCATGCATGAGTTCTTCTCCGCAATAGAAGCGATTATGTATAATGACGAAGAAATTAAGCCTACATTGAAAAAGTTCAAAGAAGAAACAGAAAGAATTTTAAATAAGTAAGGAAGTAGATCCATATTATGATAGAACAACTTCAATCAAAAACCGGTATAAACGTTGCGGCCCACCGCGGATATAGTGCTGAATATCCGGAAAACACTCTGTTGGCGTTTCAAAAAGCAGTTGATCTTGGAGTTGATATGATTGAGTTTGATTTACGACTATCTAAAGACAATGTAGTCGTCATTATTCATGACGATACTGTCGATAGAACGACGAATGGGACAGGTATGGTAAATGATCTTACATTAAAAGAATTAAAAGAGTTGGATGCTGGTGAAGGGGAAAAGATTCCCACGCTGGAAGAATTTTGCGAATCACTTCAACCGTATGCTGAATTACTTTTCAATGTTGAAATCAAGCCATGTGATCAAGCGATTGAAGTCGCCGACCGTACGGTCGAATTGCTTAAAAAATATGATTTCCTTGATAGATGTGTATTTACGAGCTTTGATGCAGAAGTGATTACGCATCTTCATGACAAATACAATGTAAAAACACAAGGTTTTCCCGGGGAGAAAATGCTTCATTATATTCCCGGTGAAGACGGGACCATTTCTAAAATATGGGCAATCGGAATGAGCATGAAGTTATTGAACCCTGAACTTGTACAAAGTTACAAAGCTAAAGGAAAACTGGCATGGTGCTATTGTCCGGACGATATGGAGCAAGTCAAATACGCGTTGGATTGTGGAGTAACGTTATTAACATGTAATGATCTATTACCTGCATTAAAGTATATTAAAAAGTAGAGGCGGAAATAGGAGAAGCTTTTTTCGTGGAATAGAACAAAAAAGCGGGGTGTCAAATCGCGAGAATTGACACCCCATTTTAGCACCAGGGAGGATTCCCAAAATGAGCAGAGTCGAGAAAACACTTGGCATCGGAATGGATAGCGTAAAGAGACGACTATGCAGCGACAGGGCTATTTCTGTCATGTTTAAAAAATTCGACACCTCCACTGCGACTTTAACCGTTGATAGAACAATATTTTAAGAGGCAGGATGTGTGACATACAAAATGAATCGACTGTTTCAGTTATGTAGGAAAATACCAATGATGCTAATCATCGTCATTCTGATTTCTACAATTCCTCTTACGACAAAGGCAAAACAGCCAGTACCTAATACAAACATGTTTGTTTTATCAAACGAAGGGCTTCCATTCATTCAAGACAAGCCATTGCACAATGGCACGGTACTGCAATCTTTTGCTTTTGATGATGAAAATAAGCATATCTATGTTGTGCAATTAATGGCTGGTGGTCAACAGCTCCCGGATGAAAATGAACCAGTCAGTGGGGCAATCAGGGCTAAAAATGGTGATGTAACACTGACGAAATTAGATCAAGAGGGCAATAAGTTAGGTCATATGTACCTAAAAGGATTCGGCCACGGAGTCCAAATTGGTGTAGAGGTTGAAAACGGGGTGACGTATTTATGGACTGAAACGGATGCAGTTACAGAAGGAAATGACGGTTGGGGAACACAGATTGCTAGATTTCCATTTGAGAACGGTACTATACGAACACCAGATTCTCCAGTCCTTGAAAAACATAAACTTATCGAAGGAGCTGACCGTACAACTGTCAACATTGATAAAACTCACGGTTTACTGACAATGCGATACAGATTGGATGGAAGTTTTCGATATGGTGTGTTTGATTTAGAGCAAGTGAAGAAAGGAAACTACCATCCTATTGCGGATGTTCCGCAACCTCCCGTTGGAACATTCCAAGGTTTTGCCTCATACGGAACATATTTGTATTTATTAGAAGGTAACGCCTATGGGGTCAACGGATCGGTTGCGCCTTACGGTAATACGTATGTAACAGCGGTCGATTTAAATTCTGGAAAGGCGGTAGCCAGACAATTGATTTCGGCGGGCAATGCAATGACATTTAGGGAACCTGAAGGTATGGCTATTAGAATCCCTGATCCAAAACAGCCTCATAAAGCTCAATTACATATTGGTTTTGCATCAAACGCCGCGCCAAATAGGTTGGCTAATATATATTATTTTGATCAACTCATGCCAATAAATAGTAACCACCACCGGTGTTCATTATTAAAGGAAAATCATTAATGTAGAAGAAATGATCGTATAATCTAGGTTGGGTAGGAGTGCGGTTCGGTACTAAAGCTAAGGATGGGTTTTCATGGATTCCTGTTTTGACTGAAATGAATCATTGTTGACAGCTGCGATATAAGTTACCGGCCAAAGTTTTCTAATATCGAGCACCTACCCATTGCTTTCCCAAACGGAAGGTTGGGGCTGTCTAAAAAGTCCAACTTAGAGTAAAGGCGCTAAAACTTAAAACCCAAGAATGTTGATTTTACAGCATTCTTAGGTTTTATTTTTTTTGCTTTTCAAGCTCCCATATTATTTTTCGGACAGCCCCAGCCCCTTTTCCATTTAGCGCCTTCGTCGTTTTTATCAATTCATTTTCCATCAACTTGGCTATCCGTGAAAGATATGGCGGCTTTCACACGGTAGGATGAACGAGTGAAAAAATGCGGCAGCAAATGTATGTATGACTATTTTTTCAATAAAAAATGATTCTTTAATAGTTCGCACAATCAATCTCTGATTCAACCCTCTCATTTGTTTTCAATGGTGCAATCGGTTGTGTAAGAAATATATTACTTTATGTATGAAATACTTTACTTATTGTAAAAAATATATTACTATCTAGGTGAAGGAGATGGTGTCGATGCCTTTGATGAATAGAAAAATAAAAAATCGTATAGTCATTCTTCGTGCTGAACGCAACTTATCACAAAAGGATGTGGCGGACGGCGTAGGAGTCAGTCGCCAAACAATTATTTCCTTAGAAAAAAATAGATACAATCCTTCATTAAAATTGGCATTTGATCTTGCCCTTTTTTTTGGTGTAGATGTGCATGACGTTTTTCAGTATGAATTGGAGGAGGATCATTAATGGAAATATTTTACACTAGTTTAAGGTTACTATATGTCATCATTTTCTTTGCAGCATTATTGATATCATTGCGTTTTGAATGGGGATCTGAAGGAAGCGACGAGAGGGGAAAAACAATCGCTAATCAATCATACAGTATTCTTTTTCCGATGTTGCCGCTTGGATGGCTCACCATTGAAATGGTCGATCAATTTATACAGCCTTTAAACTATGAAACTTACAAGCTGCTTATTTGGTTCTTAATGACGGGGCTCACCATCATACATGCTTTCAACATCATGATACTAAAAAGGAAATATTAAATAGAAACTTGAGACTCATCGGAGTGCGCCATTGTGAGCACTATTCGCCTTTAACAAGTAGTGCTGCATGATGGTATATTTTGACATGATTTGAAGATTTTGTAGGAGCGCTCCTCACCACTTTTATCCCGCATGTAAGGTGCCGTAAGACTCCCACTTCAAAACGTGAGGGTGATACCAAAGGTCTAAGTGTGATAAAACGGCACCTACAAGCCCGATTGGTTCAACTAACATTCAAGGAGAAAAGCATTCCTTGAATGAAGTTTCACTTTATCCCGCATGTAAGGTGCCGTAAGCCTCCCACTTCAAAACGTGAGGGTGATACCAAAGGTCCAAGTGTGATAAAACGGCACCTACATGCCCGATTGGTTCAACTAACATTCAAGGAGAAAAGCATTCCTTGAATGAAGTTTCACTTTATCCCGCATGTAAGGTGCCGTAAGCCTCCCACTTCAAAACGTGAGGATGATACCAAAGGTCTAAGTGTGAGAAAACGGCACCTAAATGCCCGATTGGTTCAACTAACATTCAAGGAGAAAAGCATTCCTTGAATGAAGTTTCAATTTATAAGGAGGCTATTTTGTTGAATATTTATGCGTGGATAGGACTGATGGGAATTCTTTTACTCTCCAGTGTTCCGCTGTTCAAAAAGTCACAACGATCAAAGGGGAATATCCTGCGATTTGCCGTCACAACGGTGATTGTATTGGGTGTCATCTTTTTTGTTGAAGTAATGGGTGTTTCTTTTATACTGGCGATTATCGCAGGCTGTATTCTTTTGATTTTATTGGATAAAAAAACATACACGAAAAAAAGAATGATGATTTACGCCTCTTTGACACTCATCATTATAACAGTCTTGTATTTTTTATTGAAACATAATCCCGAGTACACATTAAACCACCTGATGAAACATCCAGAAAGCTCTTCTTTATTTGTTGCGATGAATGATGAAGAAATGATTACGTATCAATCTGATATACCGCGGCCGCTGGCAAGTGTTGTAAAAATCATCGTCGCCATCGAATACGCCTATCAAATTGAAAATGGCGATTTGCATAAAGACGCAACCGTTCCACTAGAAACAGTCAATCGTTATTATATAGAGAATACCGATGGCGGCGGCCATCAAAAATGGCTGGAACAAATGGAGGAAGCAGGTCAAATTGAGAATGATAAAGTGAAGCTGCGCGATATCGCAAAAGGAATGATTGCCTTTAGCTCCAATGCAAACACTGATTATCTGATTGATGTACTGGGCGTTGAAAGCATCAACAATCGCATCGACCAATTAGCGTTAAAAGACCATGACGATGTGTATCCTCTTGTAGGAGCATTGTTAGCATTAAATGAATATAAAAAGGAAAAAAAAGATACTGACTGGCAAAAAGAATTAAGAGAAATGTCTGATGAGAACTATAAAAAAGAGGCCCTTATACAAAGCGAAAAAATGAAGCATAAAAAGATAACAGTTGCAGGGGTAGACCTTTCTGTAAAAGAACAGCGTGTTTGGTCTGACCGCATGCCAAAAGCCTCTCCAGCCACATACGGAAGACTGCTTCATATGATCTCCAGAGAAGGCTTCCCTTCAGAAATATCCCATACATTACGAGACCTGATGGAATGGCCAATGGAAATGATCCCGGAAAATAAAGAACATTATCGCTACATTGGAGCAAAAGGAGGCTCGACTGCCTTTATTTATAATCAAGCGATGTATTTTGAGGATCTTTCTGGCAATCAAATGGAATTTGTGCTGTTCATGGATGACTTATCATTATGGGAGTCAATGATGCTGCAATTTCATTCTAATTCTTTTATTGTAGAAATGGTGAATAATAAACAGTTTCGAAAAAAAGTCCAATCCACACTGCAAGCTTACGCAAAATAAGCGTTGAGCAATTTAACTGTGCTAATTCTTGTCAGCTTGGCGATTTTGGTATCCATCGTCATGGAGCAGGATTCAATTTAATTCTTTACTCGGCTTGTGGAAAAAGCAATTGTTTTCCACAAGCTTTTTTCGTTTGAAAATCTTCCGGAAGAAGAGTGAGCGGCCTTTAGGTTCCTAGTCGCATTTATTATCTGGTTATTAAAATAATTACGAATAAAAATCTTTCCATTGTCATGAGTGTTCATCTTGTGTATATTGTATATATAGTGTATATACAATATTTGATTAGAGGGTACCCAATATGCAAATTATCATATCCAATAGTTCTAAGGCACCCATTTATGAGCAAATTGCCAACCAAATAAAAAAGCTTATTTTAACCTCCCAATTAAAGGAGGGTGAGCCTCTGCCTTCCATGAGGCAGCTGGCAAAGGATTTACAAATAAGTGTCATTACGACGAAAAGGGCTTATGAGGAATTGGAGAAAAATGGCTTTATTTACTCGATTGTAGGAAAAGGCTCGTATGTGGCAGAACAAAACGTAGAAATCATTCATGAAAAGAAGCTGAAGGTCATGGAAGAAAAGCTGGTGGATGCGATTCAGAATGCCAAAGAAATGGGCATAAGCCTATCAGAGCTTAAAGAAATGCTGACGCTATTATATGAGGTGGATTGAGAATGGAAAACGTCATCGAACTGCGAAATGTAGAAAAAACGTTCAAGGGTTTTCAATTGCAAAATTTTTCCTTGGATGTAAAAAAAGGTTATGTTACTGGAATGATAGGCCCTAATGGGGCGGGGAAATCAACTACGATTAAATTGATCATGAATTTAATAAAAGCAGACCGCGGGACGATCAAGGTCTTTGGCATGGATTATGAAAAAAATGCAAAAAATATCAAAGAAAAAATTGGCTTTGTCTGTGATGAAAATGTGTTTTATGAAGATTCAACTTTAAAAGCGATGAAAAATATTATACGTCCTGCATATACACAATGGGATGAGAGTCAGTTTAACTACTATGTTGAATTATTCGAACTTCCGCTAAAGAAAAAAGTAAAGACTTTTTCTAAAGGAATGAAGATGAAAGCTTCGCTGGCCATGGCTCTATCCCATCATCCAGAATTGTTAATCATGGATGAACCAACATCTGGACTTGATCCTGTATTTAGAAGGGAATTGTTAGAAATTCTTCGCGAGTTAATGCTTACAGGAGACAAAACGATTTTGTTTTCAACGCATATTACAACAGATTTAGATCGGATTGCGGATTATATTACCTTTATACATGGCGGAAGGCATATTTTCACAAAGGAAATGTATCAAATTGAAGAACAGTATGCCATCGTAAAAGGCAGCCTTGATTTGCTGGATGCCGATACTGAGAAAGAATTTATTTCAATCAGAAAAACCGAAAGCGGCTTTGAGGCATTGACAGAACATAAAGAACGGGTGATGAACATATTTGGGGAAGAAGCCATAATAGAAAAACCAACGTTAGAAGACATCATGTATTATACAAATAAAGGAGAGGTCTAGATGTTGGATTTGATTAAAAAAGATGTTCGAATTCAGAAGAACTATTTTATTTTTTATTTAGCCCTTATTGGTTTTTTTGTATGGGAAAATATCCCAAATGCCACGATTGTTGTTGCGATGAGTTTAGCTTTTATAATGAATACCTTGTATTATGACATGAAGGATCAGGTGAATATTTTATTAAACTCTTTGCCTTACACGCGAAAAGAAATTGTCAGCTCAAAGTATGTCGGTACAGTTCTTTATACAACAGGCGTAGTGCTGTTGGTTTATATGGGACATTTACTCATTAATGGAAATATCTCCGCATTTTCATTGGAAAATATCTTGGTTGGCTTTGGATTGGTGATGTTGATTACGTCATTTAGCATACCGTGCTCTTATATATTTAAACCGCAGCATGTACTGATGGGCGGCATGATTTTAATGGCTATTTATTTACTTACCTTTAAATTAATTTCTGAATTTTTTCAGGAGTCATTTCGGACTTTTATCAACTGGTTGATGAAAACTCCTGATGTACAGCTTTATTTGATGGGCGGCATCTTCGTTCTTATCTTGTTCGGGTTATCTTGGTTACTTTCCATTGGAATTTATGAAAGAAAAGCCTTTTAGGTGACTGAAACCGAAGAGTGGAAGAAACAGCTTTCGCTCTTCTGTTTCTTTTTCGATGGTTGAATAGCATGAAAGTATTTCTCGATTGCGGAACGAGTAACAAATGGGAAAAAAGAGATTATTTTTGCCGATTGCCGAATTTTATCCCGCATGTAAGGTGCCATATACACCACATCAAGACTTGAGTAGATACAAAAGGTCGAAGTGGGAGAAAACGGCAAAATGCCCGATTCGTTCAACTAATATTCAGTAGGAGGTGGAAGGAAACGCCTACTGGATGAAACTTCACTTTATTTGGTGAAGAATGAGTGAACGAAGAGGAAATAGGGAGTATGTCAAGGTTCATGATAGTAAGAATCATTCTACTTGTGGTAGCAGAAGCTTTTACACATATTTTTTCTGAATTCGGCTTTTTAAAGAAAGTCTTGGCGCTCCTTATAGCCATTATGTCAATCGGATACCTTGCATTACGCCATCAGAATGAAAAGCAGGACGTGCTGTTGCCGATCTCAGTTTTAGCTAAACGCAAAGCGAGAAGTTGGGACATGCTACTTCCGGGTTTTCCCATATGAGATAGCAAAACGTCCTATCAGTATAAAATCTAGCGACATTTGAATACCGTTTTTCTGAAGAGGTTTTTCCATGGCAAGGAACCTCTTTTTTTTCATGCTCTGCCTCGGATTTTCACTTCTGTTCGGGTTTTCTTAACCTGGGCTAAAAAGCAGAATTAGAATGCAAGAAAAGAGAAGAACATGAAGTGTAAGGCTGGTAAGGTAGTTTTATCCACCATATAAGGTGCCGTAAGCCTCCCACATCAAAATCTTGAGTGAATACAAAAGATCTAAGTGTGAGAAAACGGCACCTAAAAGCCCGATTGGTTCAACTAACATTCAGTAGGAGCCCTACTGAATGAAGTTTCACTTTATGAAAGAGGTGTGGCCAGTGGAAAAACGATCGATTGGGTTATATGAAGGTGTCGCATTGTATATTGCCGCGATTCTTGGTTCGGGTGTCCTTTTTTTATCCGGTGTAACGGCTTCGATAGCAGGACCGGCATCTATACTGTCTTGGTCCATCGTGGTGATGATCAGCTTTCCGCTTGCTTATTCATTTGCCTGTCTGGCTCGTGAATATCCCGACGCTGGAGGAGCAGCCACCTTTGTTCGGCGTTCCTTTGGTGATCACTTAGGCAATGTGGTTGGCTGGTTATATTTTGTCACTGCCGCGGTTGGCCAAACGGTTGTCTCGATGTCTGGTGCTTTTTACATCAGCCTTGCTTTTGGGCTGGACGATTTTGAAAGGGCAGGGATGGCGATCATCATCTTGCTGATTGCGGGGATAGCCAATTATCATGGTGTTGTGGTAAGCGGTAAAGTTGCGTTGGTGATCAGCGCCTGTCTGCTTTTTTTATTACTTTTTACAGTGCTTGTCTCATTAGTCCATATCGAATGGGGAAATTTCACGCCCTTCGTTTCTAATGGCTGGTATTCTATTGGAAAAGCAGTAACCGTTATTTTTTGGTCATTTTTTGGATGGGAAGCTATTTGCAACCTCGCTCATCATTTTAAAAAGCCGGAAAAAAATATTGTTCAAAGCACGATTGTCAGCGCCGTAATCATAAGCATATTGTTCCTGGCATTAAGCTTTGTTACAATCGGCACCGGAACATACGGAAATATAGACAGCAATTTATCGCCAATTGGCGTGCTGATGGGAGAAACAATTGGAGTAGGAGCTCAAATAGTGACGGCCATTTTAGCCCTCATTATATGTATTGGAACGTCTAATGCATTTGTAGCCAGTTTGGCCCAACTCGGATATTCGTTGGGAAGATATGGGGCTTTTCCCAAAAAGCTCGCCGTTTTACATGGAACAAAACAAATTCCCAGACGCATGGTGATATTTGTCGTTGCCTTTGCAATAGTGGGAGTTGTTACGACAGAGTTCTATTCAATGTCTTTCAATGATATTCTGTTTATACCGACCTCCTTGGGTGTATTTGTATATATTCTTTCAATGGCGGCAGGTGTTAAGCTGTTCGCTAATCGCACATTTCCTTGGTGGTGCTCGCTCCTATCACTTATTCTGTGTATATTAGTACTGCCGTTTTTTCAATTGTATTTGACAGCCCCATTCATCGTCATTGTGTTGTATGCGGGCTATATGGCACTACAGAAAAAGGTTTGGCCTTCAACTGGCGAGCATTTCCATGATTAGAAATGAAGCATTCACTAGCAGTAAGCCTGATGATTAAGAAACCGAGGTAAAAGGTGAAGTGTAGTTGGTGTTCAACACCCGGTAAAAGCTTGATGGGGCTCAACAAACAATCAGTGGAGTATTGAGTTTCACTTGATAAAAGGGGAGGTTGCTGATGGCAGCGGAAACTGCATTTTCAACGGCATTCATGTGGGAAGCGGTTGTTACGTGTAATCAACAATATGATGGCAAGTTTTTTTATGCCGTGAAAACAACAGGCATATTTTGTCGGCCTTCTTGTAAATCCAAGACCCCGAATTACAAAAATATTTGTTTTTTCAAAACGGCCAAAGATGCCTTGCAACAAGGGTTTCGGCCGTGTAAACGATGCAAGCCCGAATTGCACGTTGACATGTATGATCCTCAATTAGAAGTGGTGGAACAAGCAAAAAACTATTTGGAAGATCACTACCATGAAAAAATTTTACTACGCACTTTAGCAGGAGAAATTGGAGTAAGCCCGTACCATTTAAATCGGATTTTCAAAGAGAAAACGGGTTTTACTCCTCATATGTACCTGGAACATATGAGAATTGAAAAGGCGCGGAATTTACTCTTGTCTACGGCTTACAGCAGCACTGAAATTTGCTTTCAAGTAGGGTACCAAAGTTTTTCCAGCTTTTACAGGCAGTTCAAAAAAATATCCGGCTGTTCACCAAAACAATTTAGAACGGAAAAGGGATGGAAGTTGTGACTTTGCTAAGTGGGCTATCCTTGTCACGTTTCTTTTTCTACGGATATGCGGCTCCCGAGATCCTCAAATAGAACGCTGAAAATGGGAGGATATAAAAGAGTAGTTTCAACCAGAAGGCTTTCTATATGTATCCAAACTAATGAAGTTTCGTGGATTGAAATAGATCACTGTAATAGATTCTTATATGACCAAACGAGCGCACTCTATAATTGTGCGTGGATTGAAGTCACGAGAAAACCCAGATGAATGCTCGTCAATGACAAGTCGCACTAAAGATATCACCATAGTAAGGGTTTTGAGAAAAAAGTGACTAAAACACTTGAGGTGACCACTAACGTTCCTATGATTGTCTTCTCTTTTATCCCGCATGTAAGGTGCCATATAACCATTTCAAGACCTGAGTTGATACAAAAGGTGTAAAACGCACCTAAATGCCCGATTGGTTCAACTAACATTCAGTAGGAGATGGAAACTCCTACTGAATGAAGTTTCACTTTATCCCGCATGTAAGGTGCCGTAAGGCTCCCACTTTCAAAATCTTGAGTGAATACAAAAGGTCTAAGTGTGAGAAAACGGCACCTAAATGCCCGATTGGTTCAACTAACATTCAGTAGGAGATGGAAGAAAACGCCTACTGAATGAAGTTTCACTTTATCCCGCATGTAAGGTGCCGTAAGGCTCCCACTTCAAAATCTTAAGTGAATACAAAAGGTCTAAGTGTGAGAAAACGGCACCTAAATGCCCGATTAGTTCAACTAACATTCAAGGAGAAAAGCATTCCTTGAATGAAGTTTCACTTTATTTTGAACTCCCCCTTGGTTTTATCCAAAATCCCATCTAAAACGGCATAAAAATGCCCGAGAATCTCTAAATAGATGAAACTTATTTCGAAGTCAGGACGTAACTACTATAGTCTATACTTGAAGTGAAAGAACGAATGATAGGGAGGATCAAAATGAAATTATATGTAGTCGACAGAATTAGGACGAATAATTTTCATGACGGCCAATTCATTGGAAAAATCACAACGATGTGGGAGGAAGCTTATCGCCATCTGGGACAACATCAAGATGACATATTTGGGGTTTATTATGATTATGAATCAGATTACAAAGGCGATTATTCATTAAGCGTTGCCATTGAAGATCGTTTTGGTGAGACATGTATTGAAATACCGAAAAGCGAAAATTATAAAATTTTTAAAGTGGATGCCAGTGATGAGCAAGGTGTCGTAAAGACTTGGGGAAAGATATGGGAACAAGAAGAAGCGGGATTATTGGCGAGAGCTTACTCCTATGATTTTGAAAAATACTTACCAAATGGAGACATTGAAATTCATATCGCGGTTCAATCATAAAGGATAAAAAAACTCATTTTGAATGTTCTCCCTTCACAATAAAACAGGCCCAGCGGCCTGTTTTCGTTTCATTCAATGATGATCGTCTTGCCTCGGATCGACTGCTGCAAAAACTCTTCAATACTCTTGGATACTTCCGTCGTTTTATTCCAACAGGTGAAACAGAAATCCATTCTCAAAAACCTTTTTTTGTTTTTTTATTGTTTCATTTGATCGATCTTTTTTTCAGCGGCTTTGCCTTTTTAAAGTAATAAGGTCAACACGATGTCCGATTTTGTCTTGAGTGGCTATAACATTTTCTCTCCAGGATGAATGTTTATGTTTACGCCACGGGTGGCAGGCCCTATGGTATCTTTAAAATAGAGCTTGTTTTAAAGGAGGAAGAAGGGTGGACAGTATTATATTTGATCTGGACGGGACGTTATGGGATTCGCGGGAAAATGTCGCTAAAGTTTGGAATCAAGTTCTTAAACAATATTCCGATGCAAGAGGAACGATTACAAAAGATGATTTAAAGAAGACGATGGGCTTGCAAATCCAAGATATTGCAAAGGTGCTATTTGATTATTTGGATGAAGAACGTCAATTGGCCTTAATCCAGGAGTGCTCCCAAGTTGAAAATCAATACTTGTTGGAAAACGGCGGAACGTTATATCCGAGGTTGGAAGAGGTATTACAAGAGCTCTCCCAAAAATATCCATTGTTTATTGTGAGCAATTGTCAGGAAGGGTACATTGAATCATTTTTTGCATTTCATCGTCTTGAAAAATATTTTGTAGACTTTGAGAACCCGGGGAGAACCGGACTGACGAAAGGGCAAAATATCGAGCTTATTATGGAGCGAAATCATTTGTCTTCTCCCATTTATGTTGGTGATACCCAGGGAGACCGTGACGCCGCAGCGTATGCAGGCATTCCTTTTGTTTACGCTGCATACGGGTTTGGAACAGTAGAACAATATGATGCTAGGATTGAGCGGTTCGAAGATTTGCTTCAGCTTTGAGAGTGGACTGTTACGGTGATATGGCCATCATGATTTTGTTGAAACAGGAGGTGAAGAAGTGGCGTTGTACTACAAGGAATATGGAATGGACAAGTCTCCCTTAATGGTTTTTATTCACGGCGGCGGGGTCAGCGGCTGGATGTGGGACAAGCAAGTGAACCACTTCTCTACTAATTTTCATTGTCTCGTTCCCGATTTGCCTGAGCATGGACAAAATAAGGGCAATTCCTTATTCACGATACATTCGAGTGCGGAAAGAATCATAGATTTGATTGAGGAAAAAGGCAAAGGAAAACCGGTGATTGCAATCGGTTTTTCTTTAGGGGCCCAAGTGCTCATTGCTATGCTTGGGATGAAGCCGGATGTGGCTGATTACGCAATGATCAACAGCGCTTTAGTGAAACCGATCCCCTTTTCGAGAGTAATAGCAAAAATGTTGGCTTTCACCCATCCGTTAATAAAAAATAAGACGTTTTCCAACATTCAAGCCAAATCTATGTACATACCTGAATCCTATTTCGATATTTACTATGAAGAAAGTTGTCAAATGAGTAAAGATACTTTCATGAGAGTCATGGAAGAGAACATGTCTTTTACGATCCCCAATAACTTTGAAATCGCGACCGGCCACATTTTGGCAACGGTTGGCGAGAAAGAGAAAAAAATCATGAAACAGTCTATGAGTGCGATTGTGGACAGTCATCCGAACTGCGAAGGCATGGTCATTCCCGGAATGGGCCATGGTTTCTCTTTAGCCGATCCAGAAGGGTTTCATCAATTGGTAGAAAACTGGTTGAACGAGCATTAATCATATCTCACCATTTCTTTTTCCGTTCATGTATACATAGGAATGTATTGGAATCAATAATGGGGCATATTTGAAAGGAGCTCTGCCAATGCCAATAGATTTAAGGAGTGATACAGTCACATTACCCACTCAGAAGATGCGCGATGCGATGCGGGATGCTGAAGTGGGAGATGATGTATATGGCGAGGACCCGACGATTCAGCAATTGGAGCGGTTAGCTGCCGAGATGGTGGGGAAAGAGGCTGCGTTGTTTGTCACGAGCGGAACACAAGGAAATCAGGTGGCTGTTTTATCACATACACAACGTGGAGATGAGATCATTTTAGAGGAAAACTCCCATATTTTCTATTATGAGACAGCTGGGATTTCGACAATTGCCGGTGTTCAGGCGAGGACGATTAAAGGGGTGAATGGACAAATGCCCGTTCCTGATATCGTTGCGGCAATACGGGAAGATGATGTCCATTGTCCGAGAACCGCTTTGATTTGCCTGGAAAACACGCATGCTGATTCGGGCGGGCGAATTTTGCCCTTGCATTATATGGAAGAAGTGTACCAAGTTTCCAGAAAGCATGATATTCCTGTCCATTTGGATGGCGCGAGATTATGTAACGCAGCCATTGGCCTTGGTGTTGACCTTAAAGAAATAACAACATATACAGATAGTGTTCAATTTTGCTTATCTAAGGGATTAAGCGCACCAATGGGCTCCATTTTAGCAGGGTCTAAAGAATTGATTGAAAGGGCGAGAAAGTGGCGGAAAATGCTGGGCGGCGGAACCCGCCAAGCAGGGATTGTCGGGGCTGCCGGCATTGTGGCGCTTGAAGAAATGATTGACCGCCTAAAAGACGATCATCGTCACGCGAAAAAGCTTGCTGAAGGATTGGCGCGTATTGCCGGAATTGACATTGACGCGAACGGTGTTGAAAGTAATATAATGATGTTTTCTGTTGCTGGTTTAGGGATGGGTGCGGGAGAATTTATAAAGCGATTAAACAAGTTGGATGTTTTAGCCAACCGCTTGGGGCCATACAGAATTAGATTTGTGACACATAGAGGGATCACGAGTGAAGATATTGACAGGACTATTGAAGTGGTCAAGCAGATAGCCGGCAGTAATCATTCAAGCTAATGACGAGAGGCTGATCATCAAATCAGTGGAAACTGAGTAGATGATCAGCCTTTTTCGTCAAGACATGAATATTACTTTGCCACCGATGTACCTTGCGGACGGACCTTTTCCTTGCTGGAATCTCGCCAAACTGCAACCGCCCCGATGGCTAATAGGAAAGTAATGCCTGTAATCAGCAATAAATACCATATATTGTCCTTAAGTATGCTGCTGTTTCCACCAAAGACAATCGCGTAATAGCCGTCTGCCCCATATGTGGCCGGCAGGAAAGGCGCCAGGGCATGATAACCTTTCGCCAACAGTTCCCTCGAAACCAATACACCGGACGTGACAAGTTGAAGGGAGAGGGCCAAAATGTTGAACACCATGCCGAGATTGCCGAAGAGAAAGACAAATACTTGAGCGAACGTTAGGAAGGACAAGAACATAATGGCTTGAAAAAGATAGATCATTCCAAACGGTTCCTGGCTTGTAACGGCAAATAACTTCATGAGACTGATGGTCAAAAACGGCAGCAGGAAGGCGACACCCACATTGATCAATTGTCTGGCAAAGAACAGTCTCCATTTTGTATAGGCGGATCGAATTGTTGTGGCGGCTTCATGAATTTGCATAATCATAACCATGGCACCGGCAAAGGAAGAAATGATTACCATGAGTGGGACAAGGTTGGCTGAAAATTCTTCAGCGGTATTCGTTCTCTTGATGACTCCCTCAACCGGTTCTGGATCAATGGATGCAATGGCAGATTGCACCGCTTCCTCAATGGCTTGTGCAACCGGCTGTTCCAAAGGCATCTCCTGCAACTTCTGCTCAGACATCGCCGTCCCTGCAGCTTTCTGAAGTAAAAACACTTTTTCGTTAAGCTCATGATTCACTTGCTTTGCAATTTGCTCCATCATCGTTTTGCTGGATGTTGCGTTTGCCTGGTTGATCCAGTAATAAATGGAAGGGCGTTCTTCCGATTTTAAAGAGGATGTGAAATTTGCTGGTATGTGAATAATCATTTCTATTTTCCGCTCATCCATTTCACGGGAAGCTTTTTTAAAAGTACTGTATTGCTTTACTTGGAAGGGGAGAGTTTGCCCAAGTTCCTTCGCTATGTCCATTTCATTCGTTTGGTCTTCATTCACAACTCCGATTGACAGATGATCTGTCCGATCCTGCACTCCTTTATAAGCGGTCAACCATACAGAGAAAAAGATGAGCTGAAACATGATGGCGGCCATGATGCCCATATAAGTAGCCCTTACCTTAAAAAATGCTTTTAATTCTTTCATGAAAATTACCTCCTTGTGTGTAAGTGCTTGCTTGCATGTAGGTCAAAATTTTTTCTAGGGGGTGATTCCCCTAGAAAAAATAAACACACTCGTTTTCAGCAGTTGGTGAATATCCAAGTCGGTGATCTTTGGGCCCAACCGGATATAGGAGATGAAATGGCCAAAATTGATGGCAATGAAGGATAAGGATACTTCTTCTACATTGATATCCAACAGTTTCCCTCTTTTTTTCATTTCTTCGAAATACCCCATTAACTGCTCTTTCAAAAAGCGGGGAACATTTGCAAGTTCTTCACCGATTTCTGGAAATGTACCCACTTCTTTGATGGCGATCAGAACTAAGTCCTTAATGGGTAACATAGATTGAAAGTATTTGTTGGCAAAATGAAATAAATCTGGTTCCAATTCATATATGACATCCGTTTCAATCGTTTTTTGCAAAACCGGGCCATAAGAGAGTTTGTCAATGATCGCTTTTAAAATGGCGCGTTTATTTCCGTAATGGCGGAAGATTGTTACTTCATTGACACCAGCAAGCTCAGCTATCGAGCGGGTTGTGGCAGCGGCATATCCTTTTTCGCTGATCAACCGGATAGCGGCATCAAGAATGCGGTCAGATGTCGACTGTGAAGGCAAATAGGTCAACTCCTTGATAAATGCAAGTGATTACTTGCATGGTAGCATGGATATAATAAAAAGGCAACAGTGTTTCATTCCGATTGTTACAAAAGAATCCGCGGAAACTTGCTGCAATATAGAGTTCATGCATTACGCAAAACAAGGTGTGTAAAGGCTTGTCTCCCGTTGAATCAAAACATGCGTGAACCACAGTATGGATACGGAGGTAATATTTGTAACATGATTGAAACAATAATGCAAGGTGATTGTAAAGTCATTCTGTCGAAAATTGATGTTATAATCATTATGGATTACATACAGAATGTCGGATATATGCTTTATTGACGAAATAGAGCATTTTTTAGCAGTTAAGATTACAAAGAGAGAGTTTTTAGGGGGAAAAGTAAAATTGAAAAAAAGATTACTCGTATCCGTATTGGGCACAGGTCTGTTACTTTCTTCACTTCCAAATAGTGTCGCATTTGCGAATCAGAATTTGGATCAGGAGATTTCAGCGAAAAAGCAGGAGCTTTCATCTTTGCAAGCAAAAGAAAAGGAAATCAATGATCTCTTGGGAACATTGGAGGCCAAAGTTAATGAAACAAATCAAAAAATAGCAGGGGCCGAAAAAGACATTGCAAAAACGAAAGAAGAAGCGAAGCAATTGGAAACAAAAATCGCCGAGGTGAAAGAGCGGCTTGAAAAGCGCAAAGAAGTATTGCAAAATCGGGCTCGGGCCGTCCAACAAAACGGAGGTTCCTCCAACTATCTGGATATGATTGTAGAGGCGGAAAGCTTTGGAGATTTAGTTGACCGCACGATGGCAATGTCAAAAATTCTAGACGCTGATAAAATGATTATCCAGGAGCAAAAGAAAGACCAACAAACATTGGAAGCTTCTGAAGCGGAATTACAAAAGAAGTTGGCTCAAGTCGAGAGCGACTTGACCGAAATAGAAGCGTTGAAAGAACAACTTACATACCAAATGAACGATAAGAATAGTTTGCTTGCGGCCATGAAAGAGCAAAAAAATGAAGCAAATAAGGAATTGAAAGATTTAGAGATCCAAAAGGCTGCCATTCTCGCAGAAGCGCAACAAGCGAAAGAAGAGGCAGCAGCTTCCGGCAATGCAACAGCAGAATCATCATCTGGCAATGGAACAGCAGCAGCATCCGGAAATACAGCGGCTGCACAGACAACAAACACATCCGGTGGTAAGGCGGTCAAGAGCAGCAAGCCTTCTGCGCCATCCACTCCTACATTTAAAAAAGGATCATCGGCTATTGAAACAGCCATTAATGCGGGTTCTTCACTGATCGGCCGTTCTAGCTATAAGTTTGGAGGAGGCAGGTCTGATAGTGATATCGCAAACGGATTGTTTGATTGTTCTTCATTTATCCATTGGTCCTTTAAGTCTGCAGGTGTAAGTGTCGGGTCTTCAACGGTCGCGCTTGCTTCTCAAGGAAGAGCCGTCAGTCCCTCGGAAATGAAGAGAGGAGACCTTGTTTTCTTTGATACTTACAAGAAAAACGGTCATGTCGGCATTTACCTTGGCAATGGAACTTTCTTAAACTGCAACTCTACTGATGGTGCGGCTATTGATAGCATGGGTTCAAGTTATTGGAGCGGTGTTTTTAAAGGCCACGTCAGACGTGTAGTTGAATAAGATTGAACAGCAAAAGCAGGGGGTTTTCCTCCTGCTTTTCGTTTGCGTGTTTTTGGGTGTTACTCATTTCACAACGGTGAAACATGATATTGGCTTTTCGTTGAAGGTCTTTTGCCTAAAAGCAAACCATTCAGCGCAAATGTCCATCCGCTTTTTTGTACATCTCACCTCTTTGATTTTTTCACTGGCGTTCTTGGTGAACAAATTCTCCTCCAATTTAATATGATCCCTCTCAGATTTATTTGCCGAAACCACAACCATTACGAATGGCTATCCACTCGTTATGTTTTGAATATTCGGACTATTATATTCACGCATGTTCGCTCTTTAAATCACAAAAGGGGGACAGGTATGAGCAGTATGCTTTGCAACCAATGTTGCAAGTTTGTTTAAACGTAAAAAGTATGAAAGGAAAGTTCACTTTATCCCGCATGTAAGGTGCCGTAAGATTCCCACTTCAAGATGTGAGTTGATACAAAAAGTCTAAGTGTGAGAAAACGGCACCTAAATGCCCGATTCGTTCAACTAACATTCAGTAGGAAATGGAAGAAAACTCCTACTGAATGAAGTTTCACTTTATCCCGCATGTAAGGTGCCGTAAGACTCCCACTTCAAAATCTTGAGTGAATACAAGAGGTCTAAGTGTGAGAAAACGGCACCTAAATGCCCGATTGGTTCAACTAACATTCAGTAGGAGCCCTACTGAATGAAGTTTCACTTTATTTTTCTTTGGACCTTTTCAAACGATCTGTTGGTATGATATTATATGAATATAAAATAAAATTATTCATACATTCACCAAGGCGGGAGACGATATAATGGCAAAAAAGTTTACAGAAGAAGAAAAACGCTTTATTCGACAGAAATTACTGACTGAAGGGAAGCGTTTATTTGAAGTGCATGGCCTGCAAAAAACGAGCATCGGAGAGCTGACGAAAAAAGCAGGAATTGCCCAAGGGACTTTTTATCAGTTTTTTCCATCCAAGGAGGAATTGTATTTTGACATTATTGAACAAGAAGAGCAGGTAATACAAAGAGAATTGGTCGATCAAATTGCAACAGCCCGATTAACAAAAAACAGCTTCGTTCATTTTCTTCAGCAAGCTGTATACTCATTGGAAAAAAGCCCGATTTTACATCAGCTTCATGATGAACATACGATGGCATTGCTGATGCGAAAATTACCTGAAGAAAAACTGGCCATGAATCATCAACGTGACGCGGATTTTCTATTGCCATTGATTGAACGCTGGCAAACAGAGGGGCAAATGCAGAAACTGCCACCGAATGTGATTATCGGTATGATTCGTGCCTTAGTTCTTTTAGCGCTGCAAAAAAATGCAATTGGGGAAGACGTATATGAGGAAGCGATGGCGCAATTTATCCAGATGATGGCTGGCAGTCTCGTCCTTGAGGAGGATACTCAATGATTCAAGTTGAAAATTTGGAATATGCTTATCCAAAAGCGGCCGTACCAACCATTAAAGGAGTCAATTTTCATGTTGCCGATGGTGAAATTTTTGGTTTTCTGGGTCCTTCCGGCGCTGGAAAGAGCACACTGCAAAACATTCTAACGGGGATGCTTAAGGGGTATCGCGGGAATGTTTATATTGGTAATCAAGAGCTTCGCGCGATTCAAGAAGATTTTTATGAAGAAATAGGCGTTGCTTTTGAGTTTCCAAATTTTTATTCCCGTTTTACAGTGCTGGAGAATTTGCGTTTTTTCGGCGGTCTTTATAATCGGAAAACAGAGGATCCTTACAAACTATTGAAAATGGTTGGCTTGGAACAGCATGCAAATACACGTTTTTCCAACTTGTCCAAAGGGATGAAGATGCGCTTGAACTTCTGTCGGGCCCTTTTGCACGATCCAGCGCTCATATTTTTGGATGAACCGACTTCTGGTTTGGAACCCAGTAAATAAAGAACTGTTAAAAGAGATGATCTTGAAGAAGAAAGAAGAGGGAAAAACAATGATAGTCACGACGCATGATATGCAAATAGCCGATGATCTTTGCGATCGTGTCGCTTTTATTGTGAATGGGAAAATAGCATTAATCGATAAACCGAGAAACTTGAAACTTCAGTATGGCCGTCGAAAATTAAGCGTTGAATATAAACTTGCTTCTACTTTACATTGCCAAGAATTTGACTTGGACGGAATTGGATCAAACACGGCTTTTATCAAGCTAATTCAAGAAAAGGAAATAGAAACGATTCATTCACAAGAAACAACCTTGGGAAACATTTTTGTGAAAGTGACGGGGAAATCGCTGGCATGAAAACATGGATGTTAATCAAAAATGATCTCAAGTTTCAATATCGCCACGGTTTTTATAGGGCTTACTTTGTGTTAACGTTGATGCTGCTTATGCTCTTATCGCTTTTTTCTGGACTCGCCAAAGAACAGGCAGGGATGATCCTTTTATTAACGGAAATTAGTTCATTTGGTTCTACATTTGTCGCGGCGACCATTGTGTTGGAAAAGGAGCAAAGGCTATATGATACGCTTTTCGTAACACCTATAAACATTCATTCTTTTTTACAAGCAAAGATTCTTTCATTGGCGGCGCCAGCACTTATTAGCGGAACCATTTTGTTTGTCGTTTCGTTCGGGTTGAACATGATTCGTCTGGAGTTCATAGCGGGGATTTTTCTGGCGTCCATCCTCTTTAGTTTGCTCGGCCTGACGCTGGCGACAAGGTGTCAAAGCATCAATGGCTTTATCTTGTTGTCACTTCCTTTCGGACTCGTGCTCGTCGGGCTTCCAATCGTTCATTATTTACAATTGTTCCCGATACCTTTTAGCATACTCCTTCCCGCGCAGGGGGCTTTACTTCTATTGAATGCGGGCTTTGAACAGACAGGTTGGAAAGATGTTCTTTTGGCCGTGTTGTTATTGGCAGGATGGGTGCTCGTTTTTTATGTCTGGGCTGAGCGGTGGTTTTCCACTTATATCGTTCAAAAGGAGGCCACAAGAAATTGATGAAAAAAGTTGCACCTATCGCGATCGCGGATGTGAAAAATATTCGTCATGATCCCATGCTTCTGCTGGCATTCATTGGTCCCATTATTTTAATAACAGTATATCAAGTGGGCGGCCCCATTGCCCTGTCCTTCTTTCAGCAAAAATTTGACTTCAACATAGCTGTTTATTCGAAAATCATTTTTTTAGTCTTTTTATCGCTATTGCCGTTGCTTACGGGAATGGTCGGGGGCTTCTTAATGCTGGAAGAGAGAGATTTGCAATTGATTTCTTATTATTCAATCACCCCGCTTGGGAAAAAAGGATATTTGTTTTATCGGTTAATAAGTCCTTTCGTGATGACGATTGTTGCGGTCTTTCTATTTATTCGGCTGGCTTCTGTCGTTGAGATGTCCATTCTTTGGAGCGTCATCATTGCCTGTATCGTCTCTTTGCTGGCCCCGTTGTTTTCGTTGTTTTTAGTGGCTTATGCGACAACAAGGGTTGACGGATTTGCCTTGAGTAAAATGGCAAGCTTTTTGATTACCGCCCCTTTTATTCTCTTTTTTGTTCCAAAAGGAATGCAATGGCTTGCCGGCGTTCTCCCTACTTTTTGGATCGTGAAATTCATCGAAAGTGTTTGGAACAACAGTGGGCAAAGCAGTCTGTATGGAATGTGTGCCTTGTCCATTCATCTGCTGATCTTATGGTATTTTTATAGAAAGTGCGTCAGAAATATCCATTAGACAAAAATCTTCCTCTGGAACATCTTGGCGGGAGTTTAAATGGCAAGTATTTCAGGTAACAAAAACATCGGCACCGTTACGATCCAAGTCGAATCGTTTGCTGTGAACACTTCTTTAATTTTAAGTAGGGAGTTCGATTGGAACGATCATACGGTGCTATCTTCTCTACCCTACTTATTTTACTGCCGGCAAATGGGCGTTGTTTTCGCTGTGCAGTGATCTGCATTTTCTTTATAACGTTTTATTTTTTTCATATATGTTGATAAAAGCTCTGGCATTCATACTGACATATCTATCTTTTTGGTAGGTAAATACTAATGTACGAGTAGGATTTGAACGTAATGGAAAATAGACAAGGGAGCTTTGGCAAGCGCTTTGCTGAATCACCATTTCTGGAACGATGGTAATTCCCAGTCCATGTCCTACAAGCGATTGTGCTGTTTCAATACTGCTAGTTTCATAAGCAATCTGTGGTTCAAACCCATCCCTCGCGCATAATTCCAATACTGTGCGCCGAAAGCCATAACCTTGCTTCAATAAAATGAATGGACAATGGGCAAAATCCTGAATAGACAAGGGAGGCTGTTTTTCTTTTACGGAAAGGTTTTGTGGCAGAACAAGATATAGTGGTTCCGTAAGCATTGTTTTCGTATGTAAACGCGAGTCTTCTATTGGAAGTGACAGAATGGAAACATCCACCACCCCTCTTGCCGTCAAGTCTATTAATGTTTCCGTTGATTCTTCTATGAGTTCCACTTTGACATTCGGATATTGTTGTTTATACGCTTTCAAAAAGGGAGGCAAAATAAGTCCTCCTGTAATCGCGGTAGATCCAATCTTTAATTCGCCCCTTATTCCTTCTTTTCGTTCAAGCATCTCACGTTTTAGATCATGACGCATTTGTAAAATCTTTTCAGCCTTCTTCACAAATACAATACCATCAGGTGTTGCTTGCACTGGAGAGCCGGGCTTTCGGGAAAATAAAGATACACCCAGTTCTTGTTCCAATTTGGCAACTTGTTTACTCAAGGATGGCTGGGCGATATGAAGCTGGTTAGCGGCTTTTGTAAAACTCTTTGTTCTATATATTTCTAAGACATATTCAAACAGTCTCATGTCCATCGCATTCCCTCCATAGCTTACAGCTATTAATATAATAGATTTTATATCTTGGATGAATATTTATTTTATACCTTATAATGAAAATATCAATATTTTTTATTGTGAAGAGGTGTTATGGCATGAATGCTAGCAATGTGTGGAACGCGGATTTATATGATGATAAATTGCATTATGTATCTCATTTTGGGAAGTCCATTGTAGGGCTGCTTCATCCGCAAAAGGAAGAGAGAATCCTTGATTTGGGATGTGGAACAGGGGATTTGTCATATGAAATCTCGAAATCAGGCGCGCTGGTGACAGGAATGGATTCATCAGATGAAATGATTGCCAGGGCTCGTGAAAAATATCCTTCCATACCGTTCTTCATGGGCAATGGTGAAACGTTTAGAACAAATGAAAAGTACGATGCTGTTTTTTCCAATGCCGCCCTTCATTGGATGAAAAATGCTGAAAAAGTCGTCGAATCCATTGAGCAGGCGTTACTGCCTGACGGCCGTTTCGTGGCAGAATTCGGCGGTAAAGGGAATGTCCAAACGGTTATTTGGGGTATAACCGAGGTGCTTGGCCAGGAGTATGGAGTGGATGCAGCAAAAAGAAATCCATGGTACTTCCCCAGTATAGGGGGAATATAGCGCATTATTGGAGCAATGTGGGCTGAATGTAACATACGCCCATCATTTTCTAAGACCGACCGTATTGCCGGATGGAGAAAAAGGACTGTATCATTGGCTGGCTGGTTTTGCAGATGATTTCTTCCCCGAATTTTCCGAAGAAGAAAAAATCGTGATCTATGGCAAAATAAAGGATAAGATTGAACCATATTTATGGAAGGGTGGGGTATGGGAAGCGGATTATAGCAGAATCCAAATCAGCGCAGTGAAGGCATCATGACAAACTTTCATTTCCAACAAGATGGGGCACGGTTAAAAGAAACCTTCATTTGATGGGACCGTGCCCGCTTTATATCATCGAAAGACGTTTGGATAGAGAGTGTAAAAGCGAAAAAGTGCAACGTTCTACAGTTTACAAATATCATCATTGCATTGCTTGCTATTTGTGTTTTTAATGGACATACCCGCTAAAATTCATTGCAACGTCTTAAGATGTCTGCATTATAAGTTGGTTGAACTTTTTCAAACCAACACTGAATGGGATATAATGAATGCTAAAATCAATCGGGGGCGAGGGAAGAAAAATCGATGTTTGTTCTGCCTGATTTGGGGGTTCTTCTCTTTGAAAACCACTGGTGGATACTGTCTTCGGGGCTCGTCAGTAATGCTAAATTCAGCCTCCGGAGGAAATCATGATTTGACCGTAGCATCTATGCCCCGGTTTGCGCTGGTAGGCTAAGAAAATCATGGAATGACAAAACCAGACTTTTTGGACCCTCTTATTTTGCGGATGATTAACAAGAGATTCAATCAATATGTGGAGAAAATTCTTATTTTTTTCTCCGCATTTTTTTGGGGCTTTTATCCTGATCTTCTTTTTTTTTCGCAGAGATACAGAATTTTGTTTCAAAACGATTGACTCTCCTCCTTGGAAAGGATTATATTGTTTCTTGGATATTCCTTAATGGAATAACAGAAGGAGATAGTCAGATGAAAAACCAAAATATGACGTTAACCATATTACTTATAAATCTTTTTATTGCCTTTTTGGGGATTGGGCTGGTCATTCCGGTCCTTCCGACCATTATGAATGAATTAAAGTTATCGGGCTCGGTTGTGGGAAATCTGGTGGCGGCCTTTGCCATTATGCAATTGATCATGTCACCGATCGCGGGGCGCTGGGCAGATAAGTACGGGCGTAAAAAGATGATTGTCTACGGCTTGTTCATTTTCAGTCTTTCCGAATTGTTGTTTGGGCTTGGTAAAACAGTCGAGGTTCTCTTTGCTTCCCGCTTTCTTGGCGGTATAAGCGCGGCGTTTATCATGCCGGCGGTTACAGCGTTTATTGCTGATATTACAACAATGGCGACCCGCCCGAAAGCACTGGGCTACATGTCGGCCGCCATTTCGACGGGGTTTATTATTGGCCCGGGGCTGGGGGGATTTTTAGCTGAAATTGGACCGCGGATTCCTTTTTTTACTGCGGCCGTATTTGCGTTGATTGCGGCGGTTTTATCCATGTTTACTCTTCGTGAGCCGGAGCGGAATCGGGATGAGGCGGCCCTTAATCAAAAAGCCGGTCTCAAACGGATGTTTATCCCGATGTATTTTTTCGCTTTTATCATTATTTTCATTACGGCATTCAGTTTGGCGGCCTTTGAATCATTATTTTCTCTCTTTGTTGACCATAAATTTTCCTTCACGCCAAAAGATATTGCGATCGTCATTACCGGTGGTGCGATTGTGGGGGCGGTTGCGCAGGTCGTCTTTTTTGACCGCTTGACGAAACACTTGGGCGAAATCGGCTTAGTGCGGTATTGCCTGATCGTTTCGGTCATACTTGTTTTCCTGATGACTACTGTCACTTCTTACTTCCACATTCTTTTTGTCACATTTATCATTTTTGTCGGTTTCGACCTGATTCGCCCGGCCATTACATCTTATTTATCCAAAATCGCCGGCGATGAACAAGGGTTTGTAGGCGGCATGAACTCGATGTTTACAAGCATTGGAAATGTGTTGGGTCCGATTATTGGCGGCATCTTATTTGATATAGATTTAGATTACCCTTTCTATTTTTCATCCGTCTTTTTATTGGTCGGTGTCGCGCTGTCACTTGCTTGGAAAAAGCCGGAACAAGAGTCGTCTAGTCCTGATTGATGGGTTTTGATGGCAATTTTTGGCACCATGAATAAAAAAAACGGCAGGGACTTGAATGCCTGCCGTTTTTTGTTTAAGCGCAGATTCGCGCATTTTAAGATGATCTAAGGGCTTCGGCCAAAAACCGATTTGGTTATTTGCAGCACATGGAACAGATCTTTTCGTTGGAAATGTTCAAGCTCTTTCGGTCGATTTAGGATGCTTTGGAGTTTTCGCGGTCTTGATGATTGGCGTTAATCCACGAATGAATGTTTCCAATCTTCAACGGCCGTTTAGCAGGCCGCCTCTATGAATAGGAAATTGCCGCTTTCTTGCTCTGCCAGTTCAGTGAGCCAGTAGCAATGGAATCTTCTTTATGGATAAAAAGCTTCCGTGCGTTTCATGATGGGAGATGGAAGTCTCGAACAACGGAACTCTTGAAAACTCCGGATTAATGTTTGTTTCTTTATGGATGAAAATAATGGTTTTCTTTGTTTTCGGCTTCCAAAAACTTAACAAAATAGTTGATGGCCAAAATGGGAGATTCTTTTACCAATGACGTATATTTCCTTTTCAAGGAAGCGGAAGCGATATCGCTTTTTTCAATACGGTTAATTACATAATCCGCACTGACTTTTTGAATTTCTTTGCGTTGTAGCTTTGCTTCTTTCAATAACGCCATGCCAAGTGCTCCTATTATGGCATAAAGGATGATCGCCAGGATCATTTTTTGCTTATCGGGAATGAGAAATAAAACCGTTACCAGGTTGAAAATGGAGATAAGGATTAAAGGGATTGACCAAAATCCATACTTCGATGCCTTTTTTAAGAGCGGGGCGATTTTCTCATTCAGCTGTTCAAGTTCCCTCTGGATAAAAGGAGGGATATTTGTCATCGGAAACATGAGATTCACTCCTCTTATTCATTTTGAATCAGCGACAGTTCTATGATCTGCCGCAAGGTAAAAAAGCGTTTCCATCTATTTATCTTTAAACAGCAATCGGAAAGTTGTGGGAAAAAGGACTCCTATTCCATTGCCTTGGGTTCGTGTGGAAAAGTCTGCCTATTTTGAAGACCCGGGAACCAAGTACCCAAGTAGCGGAAAAATCATTCGATACTCGCATCTTCATTTGGTTTAAGTCAATTAGGTCTTTTTAGTTTGTCATCGCACGTTACGAGCGACAGCGTTTGCTGGTTGGTTTGTCTCTGTTCTAACGTTTCATCGGCTAACGTTCGACGTGGAACTTATCGTATACAACTTTTTGCATGTAATATCATTATATTAACAGTACTTTTATAAGGATTCCACCTATTACAAGTTCCATTTTATCAATATTTTGAAGTTTTGCTAGGTAACCTACTTTATTCGTTTCTTTGGACTGTATGAAAAAGTGAGAAGTTGTCATCATCCTCATTACACATTATATGACTGCGCTCCACTCATATTAGGATAGATTAGTGTATTAAAAAATCGTCAAACTAACGACAAGTATTGCATTGAATATAAGCTAATGCAATCTATTAAGAAGTTGATTTAACGCTTCAAATAGATAGGAAACAATCCAGAGAGCCGTGGCATTCCCTACTTTTACCATAGCCCAGCCAACAACTCCAAACCATATACACGAAAATCCGATTGCCCTCTTTAAATTCATGGTATGTTCCACGAAATGCATTTCTTTTGTGACATGGTGTGTAGTAAGTTGTGAAATGGATATTCAAAATTCCAATAGGAATACTCAGGTTACGCCGATAGCATGTTTTTTTTGTATAAAAAAGGAAATACCTGAATCAAAGTAACTATTTACCTGAATTTGTCCGTTTGGGTCATTTGTTTCGTTTTCCCTCAAATTCCCCTCAGATCACTTGGATAATGCTATGATGTGTTAGAAAATTAATTGTAAAAGGGGACAATAGCATGAATGTAAAAAAATTAACCTTATACGCAATTGCCTTAATGATCCTTTTGTTGGGAGCATGCGGAAGTAAGGAAGATGACAAAAAAGGCGAGTCAAAGCCTGCCGCGACAGAAGAGAAAGCGGATAAAGCAAAAGAAAAAGAGGATGAACAGAAAGCAGACGAGAAAGACTCCGCCGACAAAGAAGACGATGGCGCTGTTTTGAATCCGTATATCGAAGAGGAAACCGGCGGAGATGTCGAGGTTGTGTATACAAACAAAAATCCCGGGCTGAAACATGCTTACAAGGATGATGTAACAATTGAGATTGATGAATACCAAATTGTCCGTGTATCGAATATGAATGAGTCGCGGAAAGCGGATTTCGACGATCAAGATGAAGGGTATGTACTCACCTATAAAATGACATTAGATAACCAATCAGATGAAGATGTCTATTTCTCACAAGGAGTGACACTGCAATCAGACGATGGCGTGGATGACCTTGGTAAAAGACAACATTTGGTTGACAGAGATAAATGGCTGAAGGATGAAAGCACGGAAAATGTTTCCCAGTTTTCAAAAGGGAAAAGCTTCACAGGGATGATCGCCCATACGATGACGAAAGCACAATTTGATAAATTGACTGCTCCTACTTTAACAATTGATAAGTTATTCTTGAATGACGATGTAGCTCAAACACTGGGGGAAGAGGCTGTATTCAAATTGCCTTTTAACGAAAAGGGTACCGAGAAAGCCGAAACATCATCGACGTTGTACCAAGATAAAATGGTGACAGACAATATTGCGGATAAAGAGGTCTTTTTTGAAAAGACGGATATTAACGAAACAAAAGAAATAGATGGCGTTAAAATTACGCTCGACGGCGTTCAGTATGCGAATGTGACCCCGACGGCAGCACACGCAGAAAGATTTACAAACTTCGGAGACGGTGAATTAGTTGCATTGACAGTAAAAACAACCATTGAAAATGGCAGTGAGACTCCTTTTGATAAGTTTTTCATTGAAAGAAAATTGACCGTTGATGAAAACCGCGGAACGATGTTGAACCAAGGCATGCTGGAGCCGAATTATAGCGGATTATTCAATCCTGGGGACAAAGAAGAAATTTTGACCGTCTTCTTGTTTAGAAAAGATGAATTTGACATCTTTAAAAAGTTCCAACTTCAAGTTGGACCGCTTGCTGATGAAAATGCGAAAAAGCTGTTCAAGGAAAAATCCGTTACATTTGACATACCTATGAAACAATAGAGGGTTCGATCCGTTTCAAAATGATGGATTCATTTTGAAACGGATTTTTTTCGTTGGCGGGTTTTACATGATCATTGATGGTATGAGTTCATCACTTTTGACATCGTAAGCCCAATTTGCCTGGACTCATTTTTTTTACAAAAAATAAGAACCATCATCAGAAGAGGCGGTTTCACAGTATAAGGAGAAAATTGCTGGGCACATCCCATATAAAATGGGTATTGGTGGAGAATGCTTCTTCGAAGTTTCATGTTTATCAAACTTGACATGTCGCTGACATCTTTTCATGATATAGTCAATAAACCAAAAGAGTGGCCGATTGGTACAACCGGTCAGAGACATTGGAGATGGAAAGATGGAAACCATACTGATTGTAGAAGATGAATATCCTATTAGCCAAGTGTTAAAGGTGTACTTAAGAAAGGCCCATTTTCAAACAGAGCTGGTTTCAAACGGAAAAGAAGCGTTAATCAAGTTTGATGAAGTAAAACCGGCTTTGGTATTGCTGGACGTGATGCTTCCGGGAATCGATGGCTGGGAAATATTAAAAGAAATCAGAAGAAAAAGCGATTGTCCAGTTATTATGTTGACGGCGCTCGGGGAAGCAAATCACCGGGTGGATGGTTTGAACAAGGGGGCAGATGATTACATTTCCAAACCGTTTATTGGAGATGAAGTGGTGGCAAGAGTAAAGGCGGTTTTGCGAAGAGTGAAACGGGATCACCATCAAGTGAAGCAATATGGACATTTGGCAATAGACCTTCAGGCTCATCGGGTGACAGTAAATGGAACAGAAATCAGTTTAATACCGCGGGATTTATCGTTGTTGCTTTTTCTGGCTGAACATCCTAATCAAACATTCACAAGAGATCAGTTGATCGAGCACGTATGGGGCTGGGAATATGAAGGCAGTGACCGCGCGGTTGACTTATCGATTAAACGTTTAAGGAAGTCTCTTAAGGATTGGCCCAAAGAAGAAGGAGAAATCAGAACACTCAGGGGATTGGGGTATCAGCTTAGTGTCAAAAACGACTAAAAAAAGGGTGCCGCTGCAACGTTATTGGACGACGCGATATTTGCTTACCATTTTGGTTGGCTTAACAATTATCGCAGTGGTATCAGCCTTGTGGATCAGACATACGACATTGAAAAACAGATTACATATGATGGAATTTATGGCTGAGGAAATGGTGAGCCGAATGGTCAATCAGCAGGATCGCGAAATGCTTCCTGGTGAAAATTCGTCCGGTCTGTTTCCTGAACGTGGGCACTTGATGGATATGGAAAAAAATCCATTGATTTACATTGCTGACCCGCAAGGAATTATTCTGGCGAGCAACCGTCCGGAACATCCTTGGCAAGGACGGCTGGATGCTGCAATTCTCAACGAGGAAAGTGATGTGCAAAAGCTTTCGGAAGATGGGGGAGTCGAGCCCTTGTATGTCGTGAAAAAGCCGATAGAATCGGAATCTGTTTTATTCGGATGGGTTGTAATCGCTGAAACGGAAAGTAATTTGACGAAAGTGAAACAGGAATACCGTCAGCTTTTCATTATGATTATCGGCCTTGCTTTGCTCGGTTGGGCTGCTATTTATATTGTATCCAGGAAGTTATCCCACCCCATTCAAGAGGTTTCTAAAGCGGCCCGACAAGTTCGAAATGGGGACTATCAAATCAGTCTTCCAAACGATGCCAAGGCGGAAGAAGTACATGAACTAATCCATTCCTTTAAAGAAATGTCGCAGCAGCTTCAAAAGCTGGAAGCTCTTCGCACCGAGCTATTGGCGGGAGTGACACATGAATTGAAAACACCGGTAACATCCATCAGCGGCCTATTGCAAGCTGTGAATGACGGTGTCGTCAGTGGAGAAGAAGCGAAAGAGTTTCTGGAAATTTCCTTAAAAGAAACGGCGAAAATGAGAACAATGGTGGAGGACTTACTGGCTTTCAACTCTTTTGCGGCAAGCGCTGTTCCTGTTTCTTTAAAGACTCAATCACTTAATAAACTTGTCAAAGATGCTGTCCACCAATGGAAAGTGGGACAAGAACTGGGAGATTTGGTTGTGGATGTTGAGTTGCTTCAGGAAGAAGAGAATGTCCGAGTAGATCCTGTAAGATTTCAGCAAATTATGACGAACCTTCTAAACAATGCCAAGCAGGCGATGGACCCGCCAGGAAAAATAGAAGTGACCGTCAAAAAATCGATCAATACTCTGCACGTTGATATAAAAGATACAGGAAGCGGAATTCCACAAGAAGAACAGCCTTTCATCTTTGAACGATTTTACCGCGGCCATGAGAAAAAATATAAAGTGGGAGGATTGGGGCTAGGACTCCCGTTCAGCAAAATGGTGGCCCAGGCCATGGATGGCGATTTGGAGCTGATTAAAAGCACTCCAACAGGCACGATTTTCAGGATATGCTTACCAAAGATCGCTTCATCATTTATATAAACTGCTATTTTTACATCCAGCAGTTTTATTTTTTTATAAAAAATGCATAAAATAAGACCGAATCGTTTGGTTGGGCGGAAAGGAACGACCAAGTGCAGGCGATCTTGCCAGGGTGTCGCCAACAGGACGTTCAAGTGTCACGAGAAGGAAAGGCCTGCCAGCGTCTCATCGCACGGAAGGAAAAGCACCAACTCTGAAGATTGTGGGTGTGGCCATTAACTGGAGATCGCCAACAGTCAGATTAACTGTGCTGCTGCGGCACTAAGGCATATTCATCATGATATGGAGAAGACAGCAGACATGCTGAAGTGGCTAAAAACGCCTTTTATCCCGCCTTGCGCTTTTCTTTTAAAACAACGCAAGCCGGACATCTGTTTGACACACTGTCTCTTTATAGTAGTTTATATAAAAGCACTTATTGGAGGGTGTTAAAAGATGGACAAGCAAGTAAATAAAAGATCAGTCGTTAAACGGTTTTTATCAACGGCCGCCGCGGGAATGATCGGTGCAGTCATTACACTGGCTTCTTTACAGTATATAGGTGGTTTTCAATCAAGTTCTCAAAAAGTGAATGAAACGGCTCCATCCAACGTCAATACGCAAAATGTCTCGGCCCAATCTGTTTCATTTGCTGATATCGTTGAGCAAGCTTCCAAAGCTGTTGTGGGAGTAGTAAGTGAGAGGCGCAGCAACGACCCGTTTCAACGAGCGGCTGGTGAAACGTCTGGAAGCGGCTCCGGAGTCATTTTTAAAAAGACAGATGATGCCGTCTATATAGTGACCAATAATCATGTGATCGAAGGAGCAAATCAAATAAATATCTCTTTACAAGACGGCAAGGAAGTCGCGGCGGAACTCGTTGGCACCGATCCGTTAACAGATATTGCCGTATTAAAAATGAAAAAAAGTGACGGCATCACACCAATACGCTTCGGGGATTCCAGCTTGCTCCGGGCGGGCGATCAAGTCGTTGCGATCGGAAATCCGCTGGGGCTTGATTTGTCTAGAACGGTTACTCAGGGGATTGTCAGTGGGGTGAATCGTACTATCGAAATGACGACCTCTGCGGGTGCTTGGAACTTTGACGTCATCCAAACTGATGCCGCGATCAACCCCGGAAACAGCGGGGGCGCCCTTATTAATACAAAAGGGGAACTTGTAGGCATTAACAGCTTGAAAATTGCCGAAAAGGGTGTGGAAGGATTGGGGTTTGCCATCCCGAGCAACCAAGTTTCCCGGATTACGGAAGAATTGATTAAAAACGGGCAGATTGTCCGCCCTTATTTAGGTGTAAGTGTCATGAGCCTGGACAAGGTTCCATCCGTCTATTTGGAGAATCTTCCCGAAAATGTTAAAGAGGGAGTCTTGGTTGTTTCAGTAGATGAGGGCAGTGAAATAGCGAAAGCGGGATTGAAAGCCCAAGATGTCATTGTTTCTGTTAATGGAAAAGCGATTAAGAGCGAGAGTGACCTTCGTAAAGTTTTATATACAGAGATGAACATTGGTGATGAAGTATCATTGGACGTCTACCGATTGGGGAAAAAACAAACGTTCAACGCGAAGCTTGCTAGCAATCAGCAACTGGAAATGAAAAATGATAGCAACTCTTAGAAAAGCTTAATAGGCTCGCATTTATGGCGGTATGTGATTTTGCGGCTGGGAGAAACGGCACCTAAATGCCCGATTGGTTCAACTAACATTCAGTAGGAGCCCTACTGAATAAAGTTTCACTTTATCCCGCATGTAAGGTGCCGTAAAAAAGCCTCCCACTTCAAAATCTTGAGTGAATACAAAAGGTCTATTTTGTTTGTAATACGTTTTGTGGATCAAGGGCCTCCTCATAAAAGAACTTCTAAAAACATTGCTTCCCGGTTAAATGAGAGACATAAGGTAGCCGCTATACATGCCAACCATCATTGCTATGGCCAATGACCATTCTTTTAACCAAGTTTTACCGGTCTTTTTAGCAATGAATAATGTAAAAATGGCCATAAATCCTGCAACCGCCGAACTGATGTCTATGACCATTTTTTCAACAGCCAGGTAACCAAAAGCACCCATCATGGCAGCCGCGGAAACGATCCCCATTAACTTTGGGTTTTTGGCTTTCAGTTTGTTTTGAACATTTCCGAGAGATTTTGTAAAAAGAAAGGTAAATAGGAGCCAGCCCATTCCACCAAGACACATGGTCCAAACAACGGTTGAAAAAGCTTCAACTGTAAAAGATTCGGTTCTCAGACTGCTGCCAAAAGCGTTTGCGCCTATTTCGGCTGCGGCAGCTTCAGTTGATGCCGATCCTATAATGCCAATTCTCATCATGGTTAAGGGCGACCCGATTAATGCAATCAGAGAAATGATCACAATCCCGATGCCAAAAGATGGACCAATAGAACCGATCAATCCGGTTTTGATCGCGATTTTCACTTCTTTGGATGTCATCCCAACTTCGATCGCCGCTTTTTTAGCCAACCTTATAAACATCAATGCTTGGAAGATCACGATGCATATAACAGTAAACGCAATCATCCATAGAGGAACTGTACTGAAAGCTGTCATTACTTCTTTTGTCATGAACCTGTTCTCCTGTCAACTGTTTTATCGGAAAACGGTTATTGGATCGTTTCTTTATCCGTAGATGAAGCATGTTCTTTTGTGGATAGGTAGTTTAATACTAAGCCGATAAAAAGTTTGCCGATATACAGGATTGCTTTTTCATCCACATCAAATCTTGGGTGATGATGGGGGTGGACTTTCTCTTGATCATCCAAAGCTCCGCCTACCCAGAAAAAGGAACCTGGCACCTCTTTTACATAATAGGCGAAGTCTTCCATTCCCATTTGGGCCGGTTTGTGTTGAACTCTTTCCTCTCCAAATAATGAAATCGCCACTTTTTCCACCCGTTTCTTCGGGATGGTTTACAACAGCAGGATAGCCGCGCACATATTTGTAATTGACCGTTGCGCCAAGCCCGCCGCAAGTTGAAATTGAAATCTGTTCGATCGCTTTTTCAATATGGTTGCGGACACTTTCCTTAAACGTTCTTACCGTACCGGTCAATATTGCCTTGCCAGGAATCACGTTATAGCCTTTGCCCCCGTGGAATGAAGCTACGGTGACCACGGCAGAATCTATTGGATCAACTTGCCTACTGACAATTTGTTACAAGTTTAAAAGCAATTGGCTGCCTGCGACAAGGGGATCGACTGTCAGGTGGGGAGTAGCCGCATGACCGCCTTTTCCACAAATTTCAATTTCAAATATATCTCCATTGGCTATCGTATATCCTTCTCTTATGCCAACCGTCCCAAGCGAATCCAGCGAGCTGACATGAACTCCATATACAACATCAACGTTTTGTAAACAGCCATACTCAATCATGGATTTGGCTCCACCCGGAATCACTTCTTCCGCGAATTGATGAATAAAAACAACATTTCCTTCTAGGGATTCCCGGTTTTCACTTTATACTTTTGCGACACCCAAAAGAGCGGCTGTGTGCAGATCATGTCCGCAGGCATGCATGACACCAGGGATGCGTGATTTATATTCAACATCTTTTTCATCTTGAATGGGCAATACATCGAAATCAGCCCGCAGTGCCACTGTCTTCCCGGGTTTGCCTCCTTTCAGCAATCCAACCACCCCACGGCCGCCCACACCTGTTTTGCCTTTAAGCCGATAGAAGATAGATAGTCTGCAATTTTTGCGGGTGTGTGTATTTCCTTATGGGAAAGTTCCGGATACATATGTAAATCTCTTCTAAACTTGATCAATTCAGGATATATCTCTTCCAGTTTTGTAAAATACTGTTCCTGTAACAAGTGGCATCCCCCTTATCAATATTGGTTTGGTGTCCTTGTGCTTAAAAAAACCGCCTCCTTTCAACCTTCTTGATTGAATTTTATATGTAAATAATCGAAAAATTAAATTAAATAAAATAGATTACTTTGATGTTAGGGATATTAACGAAGGAATATTGCGGTAAACTCTGACTTTTTATACAATATAAAAAAACTGGAGAGATTGTAGTGGTGTTACGGACTATCAATCAAGCATGGGGTGAGGGCGGTATGGATCAGATTTGTTTTTATTCTTTGCGCAAGCTGTCAAAAGCGATTCAAAATCGGGAGTTGTCTGCCCGTGAAGTAATGCAGGCGCACTTGGAACAAATTGAGAAGGTGAATCCAAGTGTAAATGCAATCGTTTCTCTGGATGAAGAGAGAGCACTAAAAGAGGCGGACAAAGCAGATTGTATGCTTGTTTCAGGAGAAAGAACAGGCCCTTTTCATGGACTCCCGATCGCGATTAAAGATACTCATAACGCCAAAGGTTTTCCCATGACATGTGGTTCGCGGACTTTGCGTGACAACGTTTCGAGAGAGGATGATCTCATTGTTGAGCGGTTAAAAAACAGCGGCGCCATCGTCATAGGAAAAACGAATGTTCCTGAGTTTGGTGCGGGTGCCCATACATTTAACGAGGTATACGGTGCCACAAGAAATCCGTATCACCTTCAGCGCACTGCAGGAGGAAGCAGTGGAGGGGCTGCTGTAGCGGTTGCGACCGGAATGATTCCCTTTGCGGATGGCAGTGATATGGGAGGGTCATGCCGCTTTCCGGCTGCATTTAATAATGTGGTGGGAATGCGACCATCGCCTGGACGAGTGCCTTCATACCCAAAAGCGGCGCCTTACTCGACGTTGGGCGTACAAGGGCCGATTGCCCGAAATGTGGAAGATGCGGCTTTTATGATGTCGGTTATATCGGGTTATGATAACCGGTCACCAATTGCGATACATGAATCAGGAGAGAAATTTTCAGAGCCGTTTAAAGAAGAGGTAAGCGGCCTAAGGGTGGCATGGACTTGCGACTTTGGCGGGGAAATTCCTGTTGATCCAGAGATCAGAAACAACCTTCAGGAGCAAATAAAGGTCTTTACTGATTTGGGATGCCATGTAGAAGAAGTGAATCCGGACCTGGCAGAAGCGGATGAAGTATTTCATACTTTACGAGCCTGGGAATTTGAAATGTCCAATCATGAATTGTTTGAACGGTTTAGCGAATTAATGAAGCCGAGTTATGTCTGGAATTTCAACAAAGGCCGCAAACTCCGCGGGATTGATATTGGGAGAGCCGAGAGGCTTCGCAATGAGTTGTACCACCGAATGAGAGTCTTTTTTGAAAATTATGATGCGTTGATTTTGCCAGTCAGCCAAGTTCCGCCTTTTGATGTAACGATCGAATATCCAACGGAAATAAACGGAGTTCGGATGGAACATTACATAGACTGGATGCGGTCTTGCTGTTACATTTCCGTGCTGGGCAATCCGGCTTTGTCCGTGCCTGCGGGGTTTACTTCCGACGGTCTTCCGATCGGGCTCCAAATCGTCGGCCCATATCATGGAGACTACGAAGTATTGCATATTGGTTATGCCTTTGAACAGGCTACTCGCTACGGAGATAAACGTCCCGACATAGCGGTGGAAGCACGTTCCCATTCATAAGAAGCATGAATCCCTACATTGTGTTGATCATCCATTGCTAACAACGGGCATGAGGATGGAATTTTCCGGTTATCGTCCCCAAAGCGTTTATGATTCAAAGATTTTCCGTCTTCCTGGGTTACCCGAACACAAGTGACGCATTTGCTTGTACAGAGGGCGATTGGCGGCGACACCTAAAATGGCTGGAAACCCTGAATACAGCTTAGGCACATAAAGCAGAGGCGATGGACAATCAAATGGAGACTTTCTCCTATATGTCCGTCCCTGTATATGTAGAGAGCACCCAACTTGGAAGCCGCACATTTCTTTTTAATACAGTCGCTCTTTTTTATAAAACTTAATCCTTTATCTAAAAATAAAAAATCTCCATGTGGTTTCTTTCTTCATAAAAGGTGTTGATAGTGGAGCGTGTCCCAGAAAGCGCCTCAATGGCTTTTTCTGTAATATAGGGTCGCTCTTTTTTTGATTTTACAACATAAAAAAGCTTGTAGGGACTCTACAAGCTGAGCGTATGATGCTCTTTTTCTATTTAATCTTAAAAATTACTTTTAAAATGATAACATTTAAATCACTTGATACTTATTTAAAACTATATCAAGCTTTTTGCTTAATTCGACCGTCTGATTATTGTTTAGACCTTTTGCAATTCCGATGCGAACCATTTCTTTTCTCAAAGCGTTGATTTCAACTAATAGCGCTTCTTTTCCTTTAGCTTTGTTCATCCCTACTTCTCCTTTGTAAGTAATAGAAAACTTGCGGCGGGAAAATAGTCATCCGATACAGTGTCATACTTGAGATACAAAATGATTCCCGAATATATTTGGGCTAATCAAACGATTACATGAATTATACCATATGTTGAGTGGTGTTTTCTATATAGATACAATATATTGTTTCTTGTTTACTAAAAGATTTTTGTTTATCTTTGACGAAAATTGGCAGAGGACCTTGATATAGGACAAAAGGTTTAGTCGGTAACAGTAAAAAAGCACCTGCTCTAGGTGCCTTGTATGTTAATGAAAAGGTTGGTTGATCGTTTGTTTATTCAAGCATTGTAAAAATGTTCATATCTCAAATGAAAAAGCGGTTGCGCTTTTGTCTATCAAAACCTATATAATGGCGGAGAATGGGATAATCTACCCGAGAAAATAATCAAGGTGGCAAGTAGGTTGAAATAAGCCCAAATTGAAAACCAACCAGCAGTAAAGTTGCTAGAACGATATAAAAGAAAAGAGGTTTTAGTGTATGCTGACCAACCTTACATTATTGAAACCCGCACAAAACGACATTACAAGCACGAAATGACACTTGATGATCATATCGAACTACTTGAAGTGTTAAACCATCATCCAGGACCTGTTTTGTTATCAGGGTATGACCACGAATTATACAATAACGCACTGGTTAATTGGCATAAAGAAACAATGACTGTATCTGCAGAAGCTGGAGCAAAGAGACAAGAAGTCCTCTGGATCAATCCAGTTGCTGCAGAGAAAGGGTTCTTCCATCGAATTGGACGTGATCCCATGCAACAAATAAATCAAGGCATGTGGGATTAAAATGGAATGAGATTTATACTAGTCCACTTTCCTAATAGATAAACCAATATAAAAAATGCAATTATTGAAAAGACTGCCTTCTTCAATGGACTCTATCCTTTCATCGGTAATGAAAAAAAGCCAGGATTCCTCCCGGCAAAGATTTTATGCATATTGATTATACCATATACGGGAGGGTATCTGTCATGAAGATACAAGATATAGAGATAAACGGTCGAAAAAGGTTAGAATTTGATATAATGGATATACCATCCAGCTGTGTAATCGTCATCTGCGATGGGAAAGCAAAAATTAGAGAGCTTCCTCCTTTCGGTGAATATAAAATTGTTACTCACCAAGGGAAGGTGAAGCGGATGCGGAGGGAAGAGGGGGAGGAGTTTTAAGAGAATAAATACAGTCTTAACACCAGATACCATAAAAATTTTTGTATAAATAATTGGATCAATAGAACCTAAAGTAAGTCATTGTTAAAATTAGTAAAAGAGTGCATAGAAAAAGATAATTAAAATTTTTATTATCAAAATAAGTTTGTAGATTTACAGTGAATTAGTTAGACAGTATATAAAATAAAGAAGGTGGAATTCCAAATTGCAAAAAGCAAAGCCGTATATACAGTTTATTATTACGAGTTTAATACTTTACTGTATATCTCTTCTTTTCATGATGATAGCTATAAAAATAATGATCATTCTATTTGGTTCAGTAAATAATACAACACTAATAAATATATTTATAATGTTATTGTTCGTTTTAGGATACATAGTATACCATGTCTTAATGAATATCTTTGCTTCACAAAAAAATTTAAGGGTAGTAAAAAGTAATTTATTAACTTGGCTTACTGTTATAGCAATATTTATAGCTTTCTATTCTATTTTTATTCAAGTTATTCACTTTGATAATATTGATGTACAGAGGTTTTTAAGTCATTTGTTGGCATTCTTTTTATTTCCTAATATATACTTAAAACTTATCTCAAATAAATTAAATTCTAAATTTCAACACGAAAAAGTTGATGAAGTTCAAAAGAATAAAAATATGTCATGGATAAAAACATGGACTATACTTTATCTAATTAGTTTATTGGTTCTTATTGCAGGTCTAGTCGTTATTGTTCTTGGAGCATATAAAAAAGAAGTCGCTTTAGTGGTATCAGGGATAGGTTTAGTTGGTTCATTTGTGGGTATGTATGCAAGTGCTACAAACACAAAGATGCAACAGGAAAAAGACAGACCGTATATAATTTTAAGAGCTAATGAAGATAGATATGGAGTGCTTCAATTAGAGTTATATAATGTTGGAAATAATACTGCAATTATTAAAGAAGTGAACTTAGAAAAAGATCCCGACATAATCTCTGAAGGTACACTTAAATCAAACTCTATAGGTATGGTTATCCATGGTAAAGGTAGTGTTTTGTTCCCATATATAGTATTTGATAATGAAAATTACAGTGAGAAATATATTGATATTAAAGGATCGATAAAATATTATGACCTATCAAGGGAAATATTTTCTAATCAGATAAGGCTTAACTTAAAAAACATAAAGCAAGAGTTGGCAAACAAGAAGGAATCTATTAAACGAGATTACGAAATAATAAAAAATATAAAATACTTGAAAGATATAAGTGAAAGTTTGAAAAATAAAAAAAGCGAATGATAACAGGGTGATATTCTCAGTTCTACCAGCCATCTGGAGGACACTGAATGACGCGTTGTTTGGTGTCCTTTTTATTTGTTAAAAGGAGTGTTCAAGTGAATCCGCCATTTAGAACCATTAAGGGAATGGAAACGGAGCATCAGGATGTGAGCAAAGCAGGAAGCCGCAGAAACGGCGTACTGAGAAGTTAACGGAATTAGACTTAAAAGCCTAATTGATGGAAGCAGGCCGACATACAGAAGACACAAAGGTTCATTTAGGCAGCGTTAGGAGGTCTATTTATGCTGAATTGGGCAGACAGATTGATCCAAGAATATTTGGACGGAAAAAGCCAGCTTATTAGATTGTATAAAAGTTTGGATAAAGCGGATCCTGTTGATCAAGAGATAGAAAAAGAATTAGTAGCATGATTGACGATATGGACTTTGCCATTGAGTGGCTAGAAACTGGCTGGCAGCCAGGGACATATCGAGGGGTTGACAAAAAAACGATATATCAAATACGTTCGCTTGAGTGTATGGATTCAATCCCTGATATTACAGAGCAATTGGAAGATGCTACCGAACGAAAGTCAAAAATGACAAGAGAAGAAAAAGTTATTCTTGCGGATATTCTCTCATCATTTTCTCTACGGGAACGGCAATGCTATATTTTGCACGTAGCACATGGAATGAGTTGGGCAGCAATTTCCCATGAATTAGGAATAAGCAAAAGCACTGTACAAGCGTACATTAAACGAGCTAGAAATAAGGTGGGAAAAAGAATAAATGAGGTAGGATGATATTTTATGTCATGCGGTTGTCATGCGAAGTCTGTATAAGTGAAGAGTGTTTTTGTATCTGGCGGCGCTGTCCCTTGGAAAAGGATGGCGCTAATTTGTTTATCATATTCAGTGGCGTTTACTGTCGTTATTTGACGGAAGAAACTGGAAGGATATTCATAAATAAAGTCGAAATTTCATTTAGTGAGGTACTTCTTGCTATTAAAATAAAAGGGAGATGTTAAATTGAAAGTCTTGAAGAAACATGTTTTAATTGTCGCTTTACTAATTGGGGCATTATTTTTTGTAGGAAATAATGCAAGTGCTGCAGTAAATAATGCATTCATAAAACCAACTGAGGGTGTTTTGACTCAAGGGTTTAAGAAAGGAGTTCATAATGGTGTTGACATTGCCAAGAGAGGCTATGTCAAAGTGGTTGCATCAGCTTCTGGGACAGTAAGTCGATCTGAGTACTCGCAATCTTATGGTCATGTGATTTATATAAAACATAATATTAGAGGAGTAAATTACGAAACAGTTTACGCCCATCTTTCAAGACGAAACGTCAAAGTAGGAGATAAAGTATATCAAGGTCAGATGATTGGGTTAATGGGGAATACCGGAAATTCCAAAGGTCAACATTTGCATTTTGAAATTCATCAACCTTCATGGAATGGCTCTAAATCATATGCTTTAAATCCTATGAATTATATTTCGAATAGGGAGGGTAAATTTAAGTCAGGTAATTTTACATACCAGGATGGAACAGAGGATATACTTGTTTATCCTATTTCATACGGGAGTAATACAGACTTAACATTAAATATTACTTCAAAAAGTGCTACAAAAGGAGAATATACTGTTTATCTTCAAAGAAAAATTAATAATAAATGGGAAAATGTTTGTATTTGGCAAGTAAAAAATGTATGAAATGGCATTTAAAAATGCATGCCACTTGTCGCCTCCAATTATTGCTGTATTAATGATTCTTTATAACG
>NZ_JAFBFH010000015.1 GCF_016909185.1 Siminovitchia thermophila
GCGGATAGAGAAAAATACCCGCGGATAGAGAAAAATACCCGCGGATAGAGAAAAATACCCGCGGATAGAGAAAAATACCCGCGGATAGAGAAAAATACCCGCGGATAGAGAAAAACAACAAGTGTTATGTAAAGTCCATTCTATATGAGCGATTTTTATAAGTTCCTCTTGATGTCAAGCCCATGCTCTTCATCATTCTGTATGCCGTATCTGAATCCACATGCAGAAAATCGCGGCAATCCCTGTTGGTCAGTTCTCTTCCGATTAATAAAAACCATTCTCTGATCGCCTGTTCGTGCGCCTTAGGATCACGACGTCCGCATTTTTCACAGCGCCAACTTCTTTTGATTTTAACCATTCCAATCATTCCACAGTCAACACAGATTACACCGGTACGAATAGCGCTTCTGGAAATATTATACATTTCGCAGACGGGCCTAGGAATATGTTGAATGCGGCTGCTCAAAAGAGATTCTGTTAACCATTTGAAAGTTTTTTGATCAAGCATGGTTTTCTCACGGGGGAGACTTCGCAGGAATGAGGGAACTAAACTGGGGAATAGCACTCTCGTCTTTGTCGGGGCTTTTTCAACAATTTGCTTTGGATATGCTAAAACAACAACACGGTAAAGCGGTATTTGAATTCCGCGATCGCTAAGCCAGAGGCCAAGCAGTTCACTGTTGCGTTCAACTTGTGCAGCAGGGCTTTCAAATCCATCTACCTCGCCTGTTTCACGTGTTCGGATTAGTTGAGGAGGCTTCTCAATGAACTTCAAGCGTCCACTTATATTTTTCACTTCAAAAACAACAGCATAATAGGGGGTAAGAAACAAAGAGTCGATTTGAAAAAGGCTGCATGATTCCAAGGAGAGGTCGTGAATAATGTGGTGAGCAAACGAAAAAGTTTCGTTTCTAAGAACTTCGGCCAACTTTTCTTCTCCAGAGAGGCCAGCTTTCAAGATAACCGCTTTTGTGTCAAGCAAAGGATATACCTCATGGTCAGGATGCAACCGCTTTAGGGTAAAACGAATGCCTTTCAATAAAAGCGGTTCTTCCCTGTTTTGGACGATTATGGGTTTCCATCTCCATTCGCTAGTCCTTATCAGAATCGTACCATAATAAGAAAACGCGTACCACATGAAGTAGGAGCTTTACAAAAGTAAAAATCTGTCAGTTTAAATACTCGTAAAAGTTTATTCTTATTCTTCGTGGGAAGTTTACGCCGCCGATGCTTCAACGGCGAAAAAAGCCAGCCCTGCGGAACAATGGATATGGCTTCATTAGTGTAACGGCTTACATGAAAAAATAAATACTTTCAGTATAATAAAAGAAAAAGGTGGAGCTCTTGACAGTCATAGATGGGCAGCTCTATCAAAAAACGGGAGGAAACATGAATGGAGATAAAGAATATTGCACCAGAATTGGTATTTAACGAAAAAAAATTTACTCGGAAAAACCTTTTTCAAAAAGGAAAAAGCACGGTCTTTTTGCTGAACTTGTTGCCCGGCCAGTCTATTCCGCCCCACCCTCACCCCCAATCCAACGTATTTTTATCTGTTATTCAAGGGGAAGGTACATGTACAATCGACAAAAAAAGCTTCCCAATCACAACACATGATGTCATTCACTGTGAAGATCAAGAAATGCTGTCGATCGAAAATACGAGCAATGGTCCTCTTAGTGTATATGTTGTTATCGCGAAGGAGTAAGCATACCCCGTGCTGGACATAGGAGCAAAAACGCCTATAGGATAATGGATTCTCCTATTTATGCCATTATCAGTCTTGTCAACTACAAAACAATTATAATAGTACGTAAAATCTCACTCGATTGTTCATAACGGGAAACAAGTAAATGATCAAAATAGCAATGTAAAACAACGAACAGGGGCTTATCCCGTTATCAATTAGTATGAAACTTTTTTCCGCCCTTTTCGTATTAGAGAGTATGAAAGGGTGATGACCTATAGAACCTCTCTTGGCAATAGAAAACCTTGGTAAAACGTTTAAGCAAAATCGTGTTATCCAAAATATTTCCTTTGAGGTACATAAAGGTGAAATTATGGCGGTTTTGGGCCCTAATGGTGCGGGGAAATCTACGACGATCCGGAACATAATGGGCATTATGTATCCGGATGAGGGCACGGTCAAGTTTCGTGATTATCCAGCGGGAGAAATACCCCGGCATACGATCGGCTACCTTCCTGAAGAACGTGGCCTTTACAAAAATGTGAAGGTTATGGACATGATTTTATATTTAGCAGAATTGAAAGATTATCCGCTGAAAAGAGCGAGGGAACGGGCTTTGCAATATCTGGAAAAATTTGGGCTGCAAGGTAAAGAAAAAGTTCCTGTTGAAGAGTTGTCCAAAGGGATGGGGCAAAAAGTCCAGTTCATCGGATCGATTATTCATGAGCCTGACTTGCTTATACTGGATGAGCCGTTTTCTGGACTTGATCCCGTTAGCCAGGAAGTTTTTAAACAGGAAATTAAGGAGCAGGCAAGAAATGGTACGGCAATTCTCCTATCATCACACCAAATGAATATGGTTGAAGAGGTATGTGATCGGTTATTCATGATCCACCGCGGGCGAAAAGTCATATACGGGCCGATTGAAGATGTCAAAAATCAATACGCCAATTTCAAATGTACGATCCGCGGCCATAACGAACCTGCACGACTTGGCAGAATTCCTGACGTACAACGCGTTGAAACAAACGGGGACGTGTCTGTCTTGTATTTAACCCGAGATGTACATATCCCTGGCTGGATCAAACATCTTCCCGAAGAGCTCCATATACAAGAGCTGTCCATTGACCGAGTCTCTCTCCATGAAATTTTTATTGATATTGCAACCGATAATCATACTTTGTCAAGCAGTGGAGAAGGAGGCGGAGTCGGTGCGTAACAGCTGGAAAGTAGCTAAATGGGAAATTAAAAGAAATATGAAAAACAAATCATTTGTCATATCCTTGTTATTGACCCCACTTTTATTTGCGTTTTTCTTTTTTGTTCCTTCCTTATTTAACGATAATGATGGCGATGATGCGGCGGAAAATACGGTTAAAGTATACGTACACGATGAATTGAACGTATTTACTCAAATCAAGGAGGCGGCATCTGCGCAAGAACTTAACCATTGGCACCTGATAAAAACGGCAAAAGATGAAGAGACGATCAGAAAGCAAATTGCGAAATCGGATGAACAAGCCGTGTTCCTTCCTTTGACAGAACAAGCCATGGCTCAAGCGCATGTTCCCGTTTACATAAACGATCATGTGTATGAGGAGTTTATATACGAGGTATCCGTGATCGAAAATGTTCTTCGCCAACTGCAAATCGAAAAGCTTGACTTGACGGAGGAGCAAAAAACGGTTGTCTCGCAAGGGATCACATTAGAACCGGTCACTGAAAAGATATCGGCTGAAAAGACACCAGCCAATGAAAGTGGCGCGGACGCCGATCCGCTTAAACGAATTATACCGGGCATCTTCTCCGGCGTAATCTTGTTTTCCATTGTGATGACCGGCATGATGATTTTTACTTCAGCCTCTCAGGAGAAGAAGGAAAAGGTCGCGGAAATCATCTTATCCTCAGTAACACCAGGGGATTTAATGCAAGGAAAAATTATCGGTTATTTTGTGTTGGGGATTACACAAGTCACTGTGTGGATTGCCTTTGCCATCCCGCTCGTTATTTGGAAAATCGATATCCCTCTTTTTAAATATTTGCTCGTACCTGAACTGCCGCTTTTGTTATTTATCGCAGTGGCGGGCTACTTACTATTCGCAGCCATTTTTGTCGGTATTGGGGCTACGGTTGAAGATATGACGGCGACTAGCAATTTTCAGGGTATGGTCATGATGCTGCCATTTTTGCCGCTCATTTTTATCGGTCCCATTTTGAGCGATCCAAGTGGAACAATGGCTATGATCGGTTCGTTTATACCGTTTACAGCACCCGGTGTCTTGCTGATACGGTTATCACTATTGGAAACATGGCCCTGGATGGAAATTGTCCTTGCTCTCATCGTGCTTACCGCCAGCATTTGGCTCATGATGAAGCTGGCGGGAAAAGTTTTTAAAGTTGGCATTTTAATGTACGGAAAAAATGCAACACCGAAAGAAATTTGGAAATGGATACGAACATAAAAAATTGCTGCGGAAATACCTGTTATTGATGGCTGAATAGAGGAAGAGTTTTCGGTTATGAATAAAAAGACAGAAGAGACTGGGACATAAGCAAATACGAAATAGCAAAAACCGAACAATCCATTTAAAATTGTTCGGTTTATTTGTGTTAAAAAAATCCCTATCATCGCTACGTCAAAATATTTCGCTTTCCGCGGGCACGGCTTCAGCTTCCTCAGAAAGCAAAGATCGCTTTCCTGCGGGATCTTCAGCTCGAGCTATTCCCGCAGGAGTCTACATATTTTGACTACGCTAAAAGCTTGCGTATTATACACTAGGACAACTTATACCGTATGTAAGGTGCCGTAAGACTCCCACTTCAAGACCTGAGTTAATACAAAAGGAGTGGGAGCAAACGGCACCTAAATGCCCGATTCGTTCAACTAACATTCAGTAGGAGATGGAAGAAAACTCCTACTGAATGAAGTTTCACTTTATTGTTCTTTTTTTAATCAGCTGATTTTGTTGTGTCCCAGTCTCTTCTTTTACGTTGATATATCAGTTATAATAAAATATATCAAGCCTTCATTTAGGAGGGATTCCCACTTGAAAGTTATCGGAAATTTACTGCTTATCGCAGGGGTTGTGCTGTTGGCGGTTTTTGGTTACCAACTATTTCAGCACAATCAGTCACAAAAGGAATCTTTGGTTGAAGCAAAAGAGAGGATTCAAAACTCCCCGAAAGATACGGATCAAGCATTGAGAGACTTTAAAGCGAAGTACGGTGAAGCTTTTGCCACATTGGAGATACCTAAGCTGGGAAAAACGTTACCGGTAGTTGAAGGGACAGACCCTGACGCTTTGGAAAAAGGGGTGGGTCATTTATCCGAGTCCGTCTATCCTGGGCAAGGGGAACAAATCCTTTTATCAGGGCATCGTGATACTGTCTTTCGCAAGTTTGGGGAAATAGAAATTGGAGATCGGTTTGTTTTGACGATGCCATACGGCTCCTACACGTATGAAATCCGGGAAACGGAAATCGTTCCGGAAGATGACACGACCGTCATACGAGAAATGGGGGAAGAGGTGCTCGTCGTAACGACCTGTTATCCATTTAGCTACATAGGGGATGCGCCAGATCGGTTTGTGACATACGCTTATCCAGTTAAATGATGGGTCCTGTCCAGAAGCTGTACAACCTTGTTAAAGATTAAAAAGCTGGATTCACTAAGGAAAAATGTACGGTGGCATATTAAACAATATGTCACTTATTTTTATTGAATTGTGAGACGAAGGAATATTTTGGATAACATGTTTAAAACTCAAAATGATTAATCGCTAAAAGTAATGAACTACAAATATGCAGGTGTTTGTGTGCTCAGTGGTATCACAAATTCGGAATACCCAAAAGGCATGGGCCCCGATTCAATAGCGGGTCCATGCCTAATCTGGCGCCTAAAAAATAAATGGGCATTTCAAAATTGATTTGAGGCGTTCTGGTTATTTATTTTGATCCGCATAGACAGCCATGGCATCACGCATGAATTTTGCCAGTCCGTCGCCAAATTGGTCAATATTTTTTGTGAAGCGTGCATCGGCGACATACATTTCTCCCAAGCCCCTAAACGCTTCCAGCGAATAACTTCCCGCACTCCTGTTTAAAAAGGTAAACCATTCAGCGATCGCAGCCTGCGCCTCTTTTGATTCAGGCGAGCCGTCTTTCAAGTGCGCAAGCTTTCGGTAAATTTCATTCATCTCCTCGCCCATTTGCTTTCGCTCCTCTTCGGATATTTCAGCCAATTTTGCATTGGATTGATCGATTGCTTCGTCTCCCCATCGCCGGCGTGCTTCTTGTTCGTATGGATTTTGCCTGAAGTCAAAGCCTGCAAATTTCTCTTTATTGGACATTTCAATCTCTCCTTGTTCGTGTTTGATGGTCTTTTCGATCAAACCGATCATTTTGTCAAGGCGCTCCCGTTCTTCCAGCAAGCATTTTTTCTGAAGTTGAAGGGCTTCGCACTTGTCGAAGGAAGGACTATGGATGATTTCCTTTATTTTTTTCAAAGAAAAGCCGAGTTCTTTAAAAAACAAGATTTGTTGAAGCTTCCCCAGATCTTCATCGGAATATAGCCGATAACCGGCCGCCGTTTTTTGAGAAGGCGCCAATAAACCAATTGCATCGTAGTGATGAAGCGTTCGTACGCTGATTCCCGCTAGTTCTGCAACTTCTTTTACCTTCATTCCAAAAGAACCTCCCTTCAAACAGAATATAAAGGATCACGCAACGTGAGAGTCAATACTTTTTTTAAAAATTGTGTCCAGTTTAAAAGTGGGGGATCAACTGCCAGTAAAAGTCCGACTCGTCAGGTCGACAGGACATGAAAAAACTTCGGCAACGGTTGTTTTTTAAGGATGTCGACACCAGAGGCCTGCGCAGTACAGGACAGGATGTATGGTACCCAAGTGAAGCGACAGGACCAGGAAAAGCATTGATCGCATTGTCGGTTCGCGAAGACAGCAGGAAAAGCATTGATCGCATTGTCGGTTCGCGAAGAAAACAGGAAAAGCACCATCGCATCGTCGGTTCAGCGGTTGTTTTTTCGAGGATGACGCTGCCTGAGCTGATCTTAAGGCTCGGGGGGGAACGGAGGTTCTCAGCCACCATAGCTCTGGTTACCCCCGCTTCACTTTATCTATAAAAAGGAAGCCAAGCTTCATGAAGCCGTTCGATTCCTTCTTGTATTTCCTCGATCGACAACCCGCCAAATCCAAGGAGAATAAGTGGGGTTTCTTCTTTTTGCTTATACACCCAATTATTCGTTGTGCTGTAGACTTGGACACCGGATGTTTTAGCAATATGAACTAATTCATCAGCCGTTTTATCGCTGTTTATTTTTATGACAACGTGGAGTCCGGCATTTTGGCCTGTCACGTGTACGGAACCGTTCATCACATGGTGAATCGTTTGTAGCAGGATGTCGTGCTTTTTTTGGTAAATTTTTTTCATTCTGCGAAGATGGCGTTCCCACTCCCCGCTTTCCATGAATAATTGTAATGTTTTTTGGTGCAGTCTGGAAACAGTTTGGTCGTAGCCTTGATAACTGTGCTGATACAAGGTCAGCAACCGTTCGGGCAAAACGGCATAACTCATTCGAACGGCAGGCATCAGCGATTTGGAAAATGTCCCCACATAAACGACATTGCCGTTTACATCCAGACCTTGCAATGAAGGAATCGGTTTTCCATGGTAGCGAAATTCGCCATCATAGTCATCTTCAATAATTAAACCACCATTTTCCTCTGCCCATTTTAACAGCTTCATCCGCTTGGCAACCGGCATCACCATGCCGAGCGGAAACTGATGGGATGGTGTAATATACACAACTTTTGCGCCGCTTTTGTGTAATTCATCCACGTTTAGCCCATCTTCTTCCAGAGGTATCGGGATGACTTGAAAACCCAACAGTTGAAACACATGGCGCACGCCTTCATAACCCGGTTCTTCCATGGCTACTTTTTGTTCTTCATGTCCGATCAGATGGCATAACAATCTGGCAAGCGTTTGGGTACCGGCACCAAGCACAAGTTGATCGGCCAAACAATTTACCGCCCGCGATTGGCGGAGGTAACTGCTGATGGCAATCCGAAGTTCTAGTTCCCCTTGACGATCCCCATAAAAAAGGAGTTCTTTCGGATCGGAAAGCATCGTTTGATTGAGGGATGTTTTCCACTTTTGAAAAGGAAAATGATCAACATCGATATGGGACATATAAAAGTCATAAACAATCTCGGTTTCTTCAGAAGGGGAAGGAATCGGTTGTTCTGATGAACCGAATATGTGCCCGAAGGGCTGGCTCTCCATTTCCACAACGTAAAATCCGCTCCGTTCTTTACTTTCTATATAACCTTCTGCGAGGAGCTGTTGATAGGCCCATTGAATCGTTGTTTTGCTGATATGAAGATCGCCCGCAAGCTGTCGAATCGATGGCAGGCGTTTGAACGAAGGGATTCTTCCCGACCGTATTTCTTCTTTAAAATATTGATAAAGCTGGATATATAACGGCTTTTTTAGGTGCTTGTCCAATTTGGGGATGATATTCATGCTCATTCTCTCCCATCTGTACTGGTCAAATGATATGATTCTGTATCTTTTTTAGTAGTCAGTTGTCTTTATAATAAACGAAAGGATTAAATTTTTATATATATGGGAGGGATTTTACATGACTATTGAAGTGAGGCCGGCAGAACAAAAGGACAGAGAGCAAATGAATGTATTGATGTATGAGTATATTGTGGACTTTTATAAAAGGGAAAAGCCGCCTGTCAAAAAAGTGGACCATATTTTTGACTTATTGCTTCAAAAAGAAGAAGGGATTCAGTTTGTGGCTGATAGCGAGGGAGAATTGCTTGGATTTGCAACATTGTATTTTACATACAGTACAACGAAGGCAGATCGAATCACGGTTATGAATGACCTTTATGTCGTCGAGAAAGCCAGGGGCGAGGGTGTCGCGCAAAAGTTATTCAAAGCATGTGAACATTATTCGAAAAGCAATGGTTATGTCCATATGTCTTGGATAACAGCTACTGATAATGATCGTGCTAAGCGCTTTTATGAAAAAATGGGCGGTGTACGTGGCGACTGGATCAATTACACGATTTAATATATTCAAGCCTGTCGGTTTTTAAGGACAACGACAGGCTTTTTATCATGGTCTTCGGTCCCAAGGTTCAACCGTGCCCACGATGTGAAGGAGCTTGTCATGACAAATGGCTTCAATGACACCGCTTGCAATCTCCTCATGTGTCAACCATCTGGAATCGCCATTTTCGATGACAAAGCCCAGCTGGATTTGCCGGTATAGGCAGCCAACGGGAATTTCTACACTCTTGACCGCTTCTTCCAAATTTGTGCTGCTGCTGATGACATGATACAGCTTCCCGTTTTTCCCGCCCGCTTTTGAAGCTTCTTCAGCAATGATACCCAAAGCGTTTCTTCCTGTTGAGTGAATCCAGGCGATGATAAGTTGCGGTGGCCCGTTTTGTTTGATCGTACGTTGCATTTCTTTTCGCAGTCGATTTTCATCCGAGTAATCAATGAATAAAGGGGTGATCGAAAAAGGCGATGACGCTCTGGATATGAGTGTATTCATTCGATTCTCGTTTCGGGCAATCACCGAGACATGATAACGCTTTTCTGCCAGCCAAAGAGAAACCCCCGCCAGCATGCCTGTCCCGCCAACAACCAAAGCATGTTTCAATGGAATCACCTCCAAAAAATATTCCCAGAAATAAAAACATATGTTCCCATCCCGGAAAAAAATGTTATAATAAATATACAATAGTACAGGTTTCTCAAGGGCGGTCGGCACACGCTTCTCAGTGTTTATGAGGGGAGGTGGTGCCAATATGACAATATATGAATCCATATCAACAATGATTGCGTTTGCGGTGTTGGTTGTGGCGATTTTGTCAATAAAAAAAGACTAAAGCCGCCCTTGAGATGGCCCTCTCCGGCGGCTTTGACATAACTGCGCCGATCCCCAAGGGACCGTGCTATTGCGCTAATCGTTTCGGTGTTCGCAGCACCGGAACGATTTATATATATTTGTTTTCTTCTCTCATTATACCCCAATATTTCAGTTGTGAAAATACCTCATTGACTTGAAAGCCCAATTATTTGGGACTTTTTTCTTAATATGTCAAACGAAGAAGTAATCATGAGTGGATTAAGAATAGTGTCCACTCGGAAAGGCGGCCAGAACGAAAGATAACTTGCGCTCGGCTCCTTTTTATCTCGCATTTTTTCCACCCTAAAAGTTTAGATGGAAAAATCCCGATTTGTTACATAACACTGATCCCCGTTTTATTTATCATTAAATAAATTAAACAGTCCGCCGATTCCACCTTCATCACTGGAACCGCCTTTTGCCGGCATTGCGGCAAACACACGGCTCGCCAGCCTGCTGAACGGCAAAGATTGAATCCATACGGTACCCGGACCGCGCAATGTGGCGAAAAAGAGCCCCTCTCCGCCAAACAAGGCTGTTTTGATTCCGCGGACAAATTCCACATTATAATCGATTCCGCTCGTCATGGCCACAAGACAGCCTGTATCAATGCGAAGCACTTCACCCGGCTCCAACGTTTTTTGATGAATCGTGCCTCCGGCATGGACGAACGCCATTCCGTCTCCTTCCAGTTTCTGCATGATGAATCCTTCACCACCAAAAAACCCTGTCCCAATTTTTCTTTGAAATTCAATCCCGACCGCTACTCCTTTTGCGGCGGCTAAAAAAGCATCCTTTTGGCAAATCATTTTTCCTCCGTGCTCACTTAAGTCCATCGGAATGATTTTCCCCGGATACGGAGAAGCGAAAGAAACGTGCTTTTTACCGCTTCTACTGTTCGTAAACGTCGTCATAAACAGACTTTCTCCCGTAAGCACCCGTTTTCCGGCGCCGATCAATTTTCCCATAAGGCCGCCACTTTGATTCGACCCGTCTCCAAAAACGGTTTCCATGTCAATCCCATCATCCATCATCATGAGACTTCCGGCCTCTGCTATGACTGTTTCTCCTGGATCCAGTTCAACTTCTACAAATTGCATGTCATCTCCGTATATTTTGTAATCAATTTCATGGTTGTTCATGTATGTACACCATCCTTTTGAATTTAGTACGATTGAACGAATAATTTGGTTTCAACTTGTTTTAAAATATTACTTCGCTTTACATAGTACTATGTGCTACAATCCACCCTAAGGAGGATGTAAATGGGGAATAACATTCCGATCAAAGGCGATCTCATTCGCGGACATATCGACACGATGATTCTGAACATTTTATGGGAAGGCGACAGCTATGGATATGAAATGATCAAAACAATTTTCGAAAAAAGCGGCGGCAAATTCGAATTAAAAGAGCCTTCGCTTTATACGAGCTTAAAGAGACTGGAAAAACAAAAAATGATTGATGCCTATTGGGGAAATAAGAGCCAGGGCGGAAGGCGGAAATATTATCATATGACCAATTTAGGAAAGCAAGCCTATGTGCAAGCTGTTAATGAGTGGAGCGAGGCAAAAGAAGTGATAGATTTGCTCATCACAAGGAGGGGAGAAGTTCGTGAATGAATTAAAAGAGTATGTGGATTTTCCATTCAGTACATATAAAAACGGGCCATCCGTATCCGATTTAAAAGAGGAAATGTTGGGAAACTTAAAGGATAAGGCGGTCCATATGCAGCAACGGGGTTGGGATGAAAAAGAAGCGATTCAAGCAGCTAAAAATAGTATCGAAAGTGTGGATAACCTCATAGACGGAAATGTTTCTGTTCACTTGAACAGATTTTGCTTTCAGGCATTTCAATGGGCCTTTTTATATCTTACGATTGCCTGGATAGCAACCATTCCGATGGTAATGATCCATATGGGGTCCGTAGCACATGCTTTCCTGTTTCTCATCTGCCTTGCTATGGGAGCCGTTTATATGTTTTTCGCAAAAAAGCAACATCAACCAAAGGTGGGCCAAATCAATGTAAAGGCAATGCGGAAAGTTGAAAAGATCATTTGGATGTTGTGGGGACTGTATGTATGCGTAATATCAGGGTATATGGCGGCTGTAGAATTTGGCAGTAATATTTGGTTTTTAAGAGCGGCGGCTATTGACGGTCCTTATCAGTTTGGTCTGTTGATTTCCCAATTTGTGCTTCCGCTTTTTTCAATCATTGTTCCACTCACTTTCCGTACATGGGTAAAATTGGTTTTTTCTTCGAAAGTGAGGGTGGAAGATGAATAAACTTAGGACATGGATTCTCATATTATTTGGGGCGGGGTTGCTACTGTTCGGCATCGTGCAATTCTTCATTATTCCGAAACAAGATGCGGCCAAAGAACAATACGAGAAGGAACAGCAACATCCGCTCACCCATGACTTGGACTATATTCTCAGATGGAAAAATGATTATATGGGGAACGCCTCCAATACATCTCAATTGTTTCTTCATTTGCCGCTCAGTAAAGAAGTCAAAGATTTTGAGTTAAACTCGGATGAATTGGAAGCAATCATACATTATGGCAGCACAGTGGAAAATATTGGAGCGGAAAAAGTTCAGAAAAGCCTCATCTACAATTCAACCGCGGCATTCGCGCTGCTCGGCAACTTGGAAAAAGTTACATACCGCTTTCATGATCAAGCTTTTTCAATAGACAGAAAGACGGTTGAAGAGCATTACGGAGAGTTGGAGGAATTACTGAAGGACAAAGACAAATGGAACAAAGAGGTTCGGGATCCGTTGGCGAATATAAGTTATGTAAGGAAACGCTTTTCGCTGTTTTATTAGTGCCTTTCATTTGCGCTCTCCCACAATCCTTGCGACAATAACCCTATCATTTTAAAAAAAGGGGCCAAAAATGATCATATTTGAAAATGTCTCAAAGCTTTATTCAGAAAATCGTAAAGCAGTAGATGCATTGAATTTACACATTCATACAGGGGAGTTCTTTGTATTGATTGGCCCGAGCGGCTGTGGAAAAACGACTACGTTGAAAATGATCAATCGTTTGATTGAAGTGTCGCACGGTTCCATTTCCATCAATGGCAAGAATATTTATGACTACAACATCCATGAATTACGCTGGAATATCGGGTATGTTTTGCAGCAAATCGCCCTATTTCCCCATATGACAGTTGGGGAGAATATCGCGGTTGTACCCGAATTAAAAAAATGTGGGAAAGCCGAGGTTCAAAAACGTGTGGATGAATTGTTGGAAATGGTGGGGCTGGAACCGAAGGTTTATCGGGACAGAAAACCGAAAGAACTGTCAGGAGGTCAGCAGCAACGGATTGGTGTGGCTCGTGCCATGGCAGCCGATCCCGGTATTATTTTAATGGACGAACCATTCAGCGCGCTTGATCCAATCAGCCGGGAAAAACTCCAGGATGACATTCTTTATTTGCAAAAAACAATCAAAAAAACGATTGTTTTTGTTACGCATGACATGAAGGAAGCACTTAAAATCGCTGACCGCGTCTGTATGATGAAGGATGGAGCGGTAGTCCAAGTGGGGAAACCCGAGGACATTGTTCAAAATCCCGCTAGCGATTTTGTGCGTGACTTCGTCGGAGTGCATGGATCTGCTGAGGATGCGTTTCAGCTTGAGCGATTGATGACACCAACGTTGTCCGAAGAAAGAAGCTTGTCAGGTTCACCTGTTTCTGTTTCGGCTTCTCTCCAGGAAACTTTGTCAAAATTGGCCTGTCACGATCAGCTTTCAGTAGAAAGAAACGGTACAATCATAGGGCAGATTGACCGGAAGGCCGTCATTCGTTTCCTGGCTGAAAGGGGCGGCGTCCATGGGTGACTTTCTTAACGTATTTTCCAATCGTCGGGAAGACTTGTTGACTGCTTTGGTACAGCATATAGAATTATCGTTTATTGCCATCTTTTTTGCAGTGTTTATCGCCATTCCGATCGGCATCTTTTTGACAAGGAAAAAGAAAGCCGCGGAAGGAATCATTGGGGTGACTGCTGTTTTACAGACGATCCCATCACTTGCATTGCTTGGGCTTTTAATTCCTCTTTTCGGTATTGGGAAAGTTCCTGCCATCATTGCGCTTGTCGCTTATGCGCTGCTTCCCATTTTGCGAAATACGTATACCGGGATTAAGGAAGTGGATCCATCACTTATTGAAGCGGCCCGTGCGATGGGGATGAATGAACGCCAGCTTTTGCTCAAGGTAGAAATTCCGCTTGCAACACCGGTTATGATGGCGGGAATACGGACAGCGATGGTGCTCATCGTAGGAACGGCTACGCTTGCCGCCCTGATCGGCGCCGGGGGCTTGGGAGATATCATTTTGCTTGGAATTGACCGTAACAACACTTCTCTAATTGTGCTTGGTGCTGTTCCGGCAGCCTTATTGGCCATATTGTTCGATGTACTTCTCCGCAGGTTTGAGCAACTTTCTTTTAAAAAATCTGTTGCCGCCGTCGGATTGATTACGGCGATCGCCATTATGACACTTGCCGCACCATGGATTGCCGGCGGGAAAAAAGATCAAATTGTGATAGCGGGAAAGCTCGGCGCGGAGCCGGAAATATTAATCAACATGTACAAACAGCTCATCGAAAAAAATACCGATTTGCAAGTAGAACTAAAGCCGGGCCTTGGAAAAACATCGTTTTTATTTAATGCGTTGCAAAATGAAAGTATCGACATTTATCCGGAATTCACCGGGACAGCCATCTCCGAGCTTCTAAAAGAAACAGCCGCAAGTACTGACAGCCAAGAAGTATATGAGCAGGCAAGGAAGGGTCTTGATGAGCATGATCTTGTGTTGCTGAAACCTATGGCCTACAACAATACATACGCGCTAGCGGTGTCAAAGCCTTTTGCCGATCAGCACCAACTGGATAAAATATCAGATTTGCAGGCAGTCGCGGACGAAGTAAAGGCTGGTTTCACCCTTGAGTTTTCCGATCGGGAGGACGGATATAAAGGCATTCAGAAACGATACGGCCTCACTTTTTCCAACTTAACGACAATGGAGCCAAAACTTCGCTACAATGCTGTGCAAACAGGTGATATTAACCTTGTTGATGCCTACTCGACAGACAGTGAAATCGAGCAGTATCAGCTCGTAGTGCTGGAGGATGACCAACATCTATTCCCGCCGTATCAAGGGGCGCCGCTTATGAGGAAAGAAACAGCTGAGAAATATCCGGAAATCATAGAATCGCTTAACGAGTTGGCCGGAAAAATAACAGATGACGAAATGCGAAAAATGAACTATGAAGTGAATGTGAAAGGAAAGCCTCCCGCGGAGGTTGCCAAAGATTATTTAGAACGAGTGGGACTATAATGAACGATATGCTGATTGGTCTTTTTCATGAAGGTAGATAAATGTATTCAATATCACTCCTCCTTGCTAATCACCTGCAAGGAGGTTCTTTTTGTCAGCTTTTATGACATTCATATCGCTGAGGCGCATGTTATTTATGCGCCTTTGAAACAGTAAATGACGGGGAAGTCATAATTTCCTGCACGATCGGTTTCGGAAAAAGCTTATCTATCATTTTTCCACTTTATTTTAAGGTGATATTTCCTGAAGCAGTTTCTAAATTCATTTTATATTTTCCATTACCTGAAATACCAACTAGTCCTTTTTTGGTTTGTTCATGTTTGTTCAATGAAATATCAACCGATTGTCTTCCACTATTCGTCTTTAGGTCTAAGTCCAGGTCGGGATTTTGATCATTGAATTCCACTTCTATATGACCGCTAGTTGTAACGATATTCGTATCACTATGGAATTGCAGAAAATCAAGCTGAACATTCCCACTGCTTGCTTTTATTTCTAAGTCATTTATTTGCAATTTTTCACCTGAAACATTTCCGGATGAACCATCTAGTATGACGAGTCCTTTATAATCATTCGGAATATACACTTCAAACTTCGGCTTCTTTCCAATTTTGAAAAGACGTGTCATATCCCTTTCTACGTCAACGAATAATTTGTTGCCAGTATGATCCAAAGTCACTCCCGGGCCATTATCGTATAAAGTGATTCGAGCTTCAAGCTCTTGGGTATTACTAGAAAAAAATTTCATATCCGTACTTCCAAAATCTATATAAATCTGATCAATTTCATCTATAGGAGCTTTTTGAACTTGAGTGTCCTTCTCGGTGTTTGCACAGCCAGAAATCATAAATATCATTATGAAAATGGGAAATAAAATTGATTTCATCATCCTGAACCCTCCTTTCCAACTAGTATAAGAGATGACGTAAGGTCCTTCTCAACCATTTCAAACAAACAATTTGTCATAGTTGAAAGCGACCTCGCGTCATTTTGTATACTTATACTAGCTGTTCAATCTCTTAACTGGAGGTTTTCATTGTGAAAAAAGAAGATATCCTGATTTATGCATGTGTCATTATAGGTGCTGGTATTGGCTTGTCTTTTGATCATGCAATTCCCGGAGTTTTGATTGGCCTGGGAATTGGTTACTTATTAAAAACACTTTTCTTCAATCAGAAAAGTGAATAAGGATTCAATAAGTTGGTAATAGATCCATCATCAATGACAAGGTAGTCAGGAATATGTTGAAGGCATCATTACAATATTTCATGTTTTTGAAAAATGTGGAAAAGTCTCCTCCTCGCATTAACCAATGAGGAGGTTATTTTTGTTTTACACGAGAGTTCAGAATGATCCCAAGGATGCCTGTTGTAGCTTGCATCTTTTCTGAAATTCAATATGGGTGTTTATGGAAAGGACGGCATGAGTTCATTATGCGCCTGCTCATGATGGGGACTTTGCGGATTTTGTATAGTGCTCCTGCGTTGTAGGTGTAGTTTGCTTAAACTGTTTTTACATAAGATGTAAATTACTCGGGTAACGATATGTTCCTTAGGGGTATCTGTGAGACCCGGAATGGTGAGGAGGTTTTGGTTTGTTGGGTTAATAGCTCGTTCCATCAATGATATGTCAGGAGGTTCTCTAATGAATCATATAAAACTTGTAACCATTTATGGAAGTCCCACCCCTCCAGGGCGCTTGGCATCTGTTTTGAATGTAGCTGAAAAGTACGCAGTTGGACAAGGCGCACAAGTGAAACGGATAAGTCCTTCATTGGATGAAAGTGGAAAGTTTTTTTTCTGGAAGGAAGATTCCCTCCGTTTAATAGAGGAAGCGGATGCCATTTTAATTGCTTCTCCGGTGTTTCGGGGGTCCATACCCGCGATTCTCAAGGAGCTATTGGATCTTCTTTCTGTTCAGGCCCTTCGTTCTAAGCCGGTCGGATTATATGTTGTGGGCAATGCAGCTGAGCATTATTTGGGCGTGGAGCGGCATATCACTGATATTCTCACGTGGTTCGGCGCACTTTATGTACCGGCAACTTGCTATATCACTGCTCCGACTCTCAATGATGGCATTCCTGCAAATGTTATGAGTCAAATTGTACAGCTTGTGGACAGTACATTGATCCTGTCAAAAAGCCTCGGAGGCAAAATATTGGGACCGCCTCCGCTTTCTGAAGTTCATGGGCGTTGACGTTTCGCTATCTGTATTGTTACGTTTCGTTTTATGGGTAGTTTGTCCCGGGGAGTTTCAATAACATAAAAAATACCCCGAGACGGAATAAACAATGATAAATGATGAGGTGGTCAATAATGAGAAAAGTATTAACTTCCGATGAGTTATATGAAGCACGCCTTGCTAGTGGGGTACCGCTTTTTAATGATCAGAAAATGAAGCTTGGCGTATTTGGCAGTAACTGCAGTTATGGTGTCATGGCTTCGCTTGCTCCCTCCACATATGAAGTGACGTGGGATCATACCGTCAAAATTGCAAAACAGGCGGAAGATCTTGGATTCGAAGCAATGGTACCGATTGCGCGCTACAAAGGGATGGGCGGAGAGAGTAATTTTAACGGTGAAAACTACGAAACTCACACATGGGCTGCCGGATTGGCACAAGCGACAGAAAAAATAATGGTGTTCTCTACCATTCACGTACCTGCCAAACACCCTGTTGTTGCAGCAAAAGAATCAGTTACTGTGGATCATATTTCAGGCGGCAGATTTGGGTTGAACTTAACCATGGGCTGGTACGCTGCTGAGATGGGGATGTTCGGTGTAACACAACGGGAACATGATGAGCGTTATGCATATGGCTCTGAATGGACAGAGATTATGAAAAAACTTTGGACGGTAGACGGGGAGTTTGATTATAAAGGGAAATACTTCGACTTAAAACGGCTGGAAGCAGAGCCAAAGCCAATTCAAGAACCATATCCCGTACTTGTTAATGCGGGGAACTCACCTGCGGGACTAGAGTTTTGTGCCAAAGAGTGTGATTTTAACTTTATTGCTTTTGCGACAGCCGCGGAGGCAAAAGAAACGGCGGCGCGTGTTCGCGGTATTGCCCGTAATCATGGCAAGAATTTGGGAATTTTAAGTTATGGAAATATCATTAGCCGTGAAACAGAAAAGGAAACGCAAGAACTTTATAACCAAATCCTCGACATGGGTGACTGGGGTGTAGCGGAAAGTGTTTCCAAAGGATTAGGTTCGGAAAGTGGGTCATTCGAACAAATTAAGGCTATGCAAGAAAGGTTCATTACTGGCTATGGCGGATATCCATTAATCGGAACTCCGGAACAAGTTGTTGATCAACTCGTAAAAATTTCAGAGGCCGGTGTTGATGGCATGTTGCTCGGCTTCTTGGACTACCACGAAGATTTGAAATTCTTTGGCGATCACATTTTACCATTGATGAAACAAGCCGGGTTGCGATATTAATTTTAAATGAATGGGAAAGGGCTTACAAGAATTGCAAGCCCTTCCAAAAATTCCTTGGGAGTGATATGGATGACGAATAAAATGGGTACTTTACCGGTTAGGGCCAATTGGATTAATGGAGAATGGAGAAAATCTGCACAAATGAATGTTGCTACTTCGCCGGTAAATGGTGAAGTGCTGGGCCATTATTATGAGCCAAGTGAAGCAGATGTTCATGATGCTATACAAGCGGCCAAAAAAACTTTTGTCCATTCGGAATGGCGTCATAATCGTCATATGCGGGCAAAAGCATTAAATGACCTGGCAGATCAACTTGAAAAGCGCCGCGAGGAAATTGTTCAGCTTTTATCAAAAGAAAATGGCAAGGTTTTGGGCGAAGCGGAATTCGAGTTTAGCCTGACACCGCCAAAGCTTCGTTATTATGCCGCCTTGGCGTTGACGGATACAGGACAAGCAGCGCAAATTCAGCACGGCCTCCATTCAACATTAGTCAGTGAACCTATCGGCGTTGCCGGTATCATCGTACCGTGGAATTCGCCTGTCATTCTTTCCGTTCGTTCGTTTGCGCCGGCGCTTGCCGCGGGTTGTACTTGTGTGGTCAAAATGCCCGCCCAAACCGCTTTGGTGAACGGCCTGCTTGCGGAGATAATAGCCGACACGCCTTCAATCCCTAAAGGAGTGCTGAACATCTTAACGGAATCAGGCAATGTTGCTTCCAAAAAACTCGTTGAGGCGAAAGAAGTGGAAGTGATCAGTTATACGGGAAGTACACAAGTGGGGCGCAATATAATGGAAGGTTGTGCCAAACGATTAAAGCGAATGTCGTTGGAATTAGGTGGAAAAACACCGATGATCGTTTTTGATGATGCCAACTTAGATGCAGTTATTCCAACTATTGTAGCGGGGATCACAACATTTACTGGTCAGTTCTGTATGACTGGAAGCAGAATCCTCGTTCAAAGCGGCATTGCCGGTGAAGTCCGTAAACGGCTGGCAGAAGTTTTATCAGCCGTTCAAGTAGGTCCCGGAGACGATCCAAGCAGTCAGATGGGTCCTCTGATCGATGCGGCCAATGCAGCTCGTGTCGACCAAAAAGTGGAAGAAATGATTGCCGACGGCGCGGAAGTCATTGTCAGGGGAGGCCGGGGGCAAACAGAGGGATCGGATGTTTCTGAACATGATGCTTACTATCGTCCAACTTTACTTGCGACCCAAGATGTGAATTCTCCGCTCATTCAGGAGGAAATATTTGGCCCAGTGGCCAGCTTTGAGATTTTTGAAAGCGAAGAAGAAGCGATTGAAAGAGCCAATGCCACTGACTATGGCTTATCGGCATCCATTTGGACAGCGAATCGCGATCGTTCACTGCGCATGCCGGGTAAAATAGAGGCGGGTACTGTATGGGTCAATGCTTGGGCGGTTGTATTTGATCAATTTGAAGAAGGCGGGTTCAAACAAAGTGGGTTTGGCCGCTTAAACGGAAGGACTGCACTCGCAGAGTTTCAAGAATATAAGCATGTCGTCCAGGCGGGAAACTAAGGGTTTTCTGCATGTCATTTGAGATTTACAGTCTTCAGCAATGTGGACAAGCCAGACAATGCCAAAAAAATAACTATGTTGGGCAGCTTATTTTTGGCTGCCTAGTTGGACTTCATGATTTTGATCATGTTTACGGACGGGCTGTGGATCGATGTATCATTGTACCGGCCTAATTGTATTTGATCATGTGCCTATTTGAAGGAGGTCATTCGATGTATTGTAACAGCAAAGTCATTCATTTTACAGATCATTCCTTCCAAACATATTGCAAAGAACATTTTGGCATAAACCGCGGTGTCTATAACACAATTGAAAGTTGGTTTTACACAAAAGGCATGACGAAAATTACTAGGCGCCGGCATGCAATATTGGCTTTTTTGGAATTCATGGCGGCGGATTTCCGTCATCAGGCACAAACTAGAATCAGGTTCGGGAGCGGAAGATTAGCCATGAAGTTAAATGAATATTGGTGTGAAGGTGAATTCGCAGGAAAGGATGTGGTCATTTGTGATTAAAACATATAAAGAAATCATGTGCAGTTATCCAACGGGCGTTTCTATCGTAACAACGATGGACCAAGATAAGCCGGTAGGATTGACGGTTAATTCATTTGCTTCCGTTTCACTGGAACCGTTGCTAGTTTCGTGGTGTATTGATAAAAAATCAAGCAGTCTCCAAGCGTTCCATAAATCTGATACATTTGCAGTAAATATTTTATCGGAACATCAAAAAGCAGAATGCTTTATATTTGCCGACAGCAAAGAGAGTGATCGCTTTTCCAAAACATCATGGGAACGATCAGCGAATCAGCTTCCCATCTTGAAAGATGTGTTTGCCGTTTTGGAATGTAAAAAAGTACAAGAAATCGAAGCCGGGGATCATATCGTTTTAATAGGAAAAGTGATTGATTTACACAAAACCGATCATAAACCGATGCTTTATTACCAAAGAAATGTAAGCGTTGTTCCTGAATAATACGTCATTGCGTCCAACGGAGATGCACCGAACCTGCCAATAAGTTCCAATAGGAAAAAAATAGTTGGATTTCATGTTAAGAAATAATATAATAAACATCATTAAAAAATGATGAAAGCCCTTTCTGAGTAGCTAATTTTCAATTTCCTGAATTTTTAGAATAAAACTTCCCGAATCCCCTTTATTACATTCTTTCATTGAGGAGGATTGGCATGCAATTATTACATGGAAACGAACCGTTAAGTAATTTCAACCTGCTTCAATCAAATGATGTAGATTTCTCGCAATCTTTGGTTTCAGAAGTATATTGCGAACATTCACTGGTTCCGGTGCATGGTACAAAAGTAGACGCGAAGTTGAATGCCGTAGAAGGGACAAAATTTACTTTTGGATACTTGACATACGGAGTGGACGCAAAAATTGTTTTACCGCCGCTGCCACCGTGCTACCATGTGAACATTACATTGGCAGGTAATAGTTGCGTGAGACGAAATGGCAAAACAGCGTATACCGAAGGTATGAAAAGTGGGGCAGTATTGCTTCCAGACGAAAAGGCCAGTGTGTTATGGACAAAAGATGCAAAGCAATATGCCTTGAAATTCCTGAGGGGGAAACTGGAAAATCATTTATCCGCACTTATCAATGAAAGAGTCGATGGACCGATAGATTTTGATCTGACCTTTGACCTGCAAAATACTGCGGGAAGGAGTTTGCTCCGAGCCTGCATCCTTCTCCAGGCAGAATGGGAGGAACAAAGCACATTAATATTGTCGCCTGTCGCGCGGCGTCATATTGAATCACTCGTCATGACAAACTTTCTGTTGGCTGCCAAAAGCTCATATACTGAAAAAATTTACGGAATTCACCATCAAAACGAAAGTCCCAGCAAAATGCTTGTTCAAAAAGTAAAAGATTATATAGAAGAAAATGTACACGAACTGCCGGGATTGGCAGAACTGACCACGTATGCGGGAGTAAGTGCGCGCTCCTTGCAAAACGGCTTTAAGCAACATGCCGGGACTAGCCCAATGGGGTATGTTCGAAATATTCGCATGCACCGTGCTCACGAACAGCTTGAAAATGCTTTTTATATGGGTGAAACTGTAACGGATATCGCCATGCGCTGGGGATTTTACAATGTCGGACGATTTTCTCAAATGTACAAGGCGATGTACGGCCAAAGTCCAAGGGAAACAATTATGAAGGCCGAAAAGAACTAAATATATTTTCCAAAGTAATTGCATGACTGCAACTCAAATGAGGAGTGCGTGGATTCAAATAAAGCCGATACATTATGTATTAGTCGCACTCTATATGAAGGAGTTGAAAGTCTAATAGAGAGGCGCGGGGCTGTCTAAATTAAAGGAGTTAAAACTTACAACCCAAGAATGTTGATTTTACAGCATTCTTGGGTTTGTTTTTTAAATTTACAAGCTGAAATATTATTTTTCGGACACCTCCCTTGCATCATATGATATTTAAAACAATGAAAAACCAGAGATTTGAAGTAGCAAAAACAGATTTGATAAGAGATTGAGGACGAGTAAGGAACTATTTTTTTGAAAAAGAAGAATCTATGAAAAAAAATCCTCAAAATCTCCGTCAATATTCCTAAAAATAAACCCCGGTATTCTTTTTTCTGCACAAATGAAAAAACGCTCAACCCCTTGAAGGGCAAGCGTTTTGATGAATCGGGATGACAGGATTTGAACCTGCGACTCCTAGCACCCCATGCTAGTGCTCTACCAAGCTGAGCTACATCCCGGGAAAAGCGACATTTTCATTATACGAAAAATAGACATAAAAAACAATGATAATGGGACATTTCTTTTCCGCTGAGATTTTTAGGAGGCGGGTGGGCGGCTCATGGATTCTGAAATACATTTGAAACAATGATGTGCCATCGCACCCAAGGTCGGCAGAGAGGAAGGATCTATTCCTTAAAATTCACATTCAAAAAGTAGCGATGCCACAATGCTTTTGAACATAAAGCCGGGAATCCAAAGGCGGGATATGTTTCGCTCTATATTTACTTTACAAAACAACATCCATCGTTTAATATTAAACCGTACGGTCGGTTTTTTTGAGTGGCTGTTTTTGAATGTACTGAGGAGGATGATCATGGCTACAGATAAAGGGAGAAAAAAACGCGATCTCATCCTCGACAAAGCAAAAGAGCTGTTTATCCAGCAAGGATATGCGGCTACCTCTATGGAGGATTTGGTCCAGTATATCGGGGTAAGCAAGGGAAGCATATACTACCATTTCAAGAGTAAGGAGGATTTGTTTGTTCAACTTCTTATCCGACAAAATCAGGAATGGATAAACGCCTGGGTTGAGAAATCGGTTGATTTTCCCAGCTTCGAGGAGAAGGTCTACGGTATCGCCGATCATATGGTGGATGATTTTCAGAACCCGCTTATTAAAGTGGGCGAAGAGTTTTACATTAGCAATCCGGAGAACGAAGAGCTGCTGGAAAAAATTTTAGCAATCATACGTGAGCCGCGGAAGCTCTACCGGGACATTTTTGCCGAGGGAGTGAAAGAAGGGCTAGTGCCTGAAGAGGAGCTGGATGACATAGCGATTGTCTTTGCTTCACTGCTGGATGGTCTTGTCACCTCGTTTTATGAACGTTCGACCGATGAGCTTCGTGTATTATACAAAAAGGCTGTAAAGTACTTCCTGCAAGGTGTTCTTCACAACCATAAGGATTAAGCTTGTTGACAGTCCAAACGGTGCCTTTCTTAAAGCGTAAGGAATACCGTTTGTTTTGACATATATTAAACCGACCGGTCGGTTTTCATTCTAGAAAGAAAAGAGGGGATCTTATGAAGCATTTATTTTCCAACCGTGCTTTTGTTTTTCTTATGCTATCTGACCTAATGCAAAACATCGGGATTTGGATTCGAAATATGGCTTTGTTGTTTTTTGTAATGGAAAAAAGTGGTGGAAATCCGGTAGCTGTTTCTTTGTTGACGATCATTGAATATGCGCCGATTTTTCTGTTTTCGATTGTTGGCGGCGTGCTGGCCGATCGTTGGCGTCCCAGACGGACGATGTTGTGGGGGGATATATTAAGTTTTCTTTCCATATTGCTCATCTTGTTTGTCGTTCTGGCGGGTTATTGGCAGGCTGTCTTTATGGTAACGCTCGTTTCAGCGATCGTTTCCCAGTTTTCACAGCCGTCTTCGATGAAAATCATTAAACGATGTTTGCCGGATGAGCATGTTCCTGCTGCTACGGCATTGTCCCAGACCATGATGTCGCTATTTGTGATTGTGGGGCCGATTATGGGCACGGCTATTTTTCAAATGGTCGGGCTTGAAGCTTCGCTCATCAGCTTGCTTGTGATATTTGGCGGTTCGGCTTTATTCATCGCATTGATTCCTTCTTCGGTAGATGTGACCGCATCAGACAATGATTCGTCAGGCTCTTTCATGAAAGATTTGAGTGATGGTATGAAGTATGTAAGAAGTCATCAGATGTTGAAAATCATGATGTGTGTCTATGTCATTCTGGCTCTGGGAGCAGGTTTGGTTCAGCCTTTGGATATATTTGTCATTACTGAACGGCTGGATTTGAATATGACTGATGTGCAGTGGTTCACGGCGCTGGATGGCTTTGGCATGCTGGTGGGAGGAATTACTGCCGCTGTGGTTACAGGAAAGCTGAAGGGCTCAACACTGATGTTTATCGGGCTGGCCTTCCTTGGGGTGTCTACCTTCGTGGAGGTGCTTTCTGTCTGGCCTGTACTTACCGGAACGATGCGGTTTTTGACTGGCTTCCTTCTGGCATTGGCCGAGACGGCTTTGATGGCGGTGATGATCCGCCAGGTGGACGAGAAATTCGTTGGCAGGCTGAATGGATTGATGACCCCGATATTTATCGCGTTACTGCTGATTGGTTCGGGAAGCGCGGGGGTATTTATGGTATCGACATCTATCTTTGCTGTGTACTTTACAGCCGGAGTTCTGTTTCTCCTCGCATCGTTTATCAGCCTCAAGCTTCCTTTCTCATCAGAGGTAAGAAAAGATGTCAATGTGATATAGTGACGGTGCAGAAAAGGCAGTTGCGGCTAAAAGCCTCATGGTACATCTTCATTGGGGACAAAACCGCAGGCTCAAACCCTGTCACCCTTATCAGCTTAAAAAGCACTCAATCCTTACATTTCAAGGGTTTGAGTGCTTTTTCTTTATCTTACATCATACAATGAAGCAACATATTCCTTTAAAAACGGAAGACGGGCTTGCTTCAATTGACACAAGATATTGTTTCAAAATGATCACTTCTCTAGATTTATTTCATTTTATTTAATAATATGATATTTTAGTGACAATATGATGTCAGGATGTGACAGAGTTGTTTGTGCATATCGTAGATAAAGACATTTATTTAAAGTTGGTAGATTTGAATGACACACAAAGGGTATTTCAGCTGACGAAGGATTCGAGGATGCATTTGAGGAAATGGGTCCCCTGGGTGGATGACACGTATAGTGTGCGGGATACGGAAAATTTTATCAAAGAAAGTCTTAAAAACTATGAAGAACATAAAAGCATGAATACGGTAATCGTGTATAAAGACGAAGTGGTCGGGGTAGCCGGTTTTAATGAGTTTGATTGGCAAAACAAACATGCCACCATCGGATACTGGCTTGGCAAAGAGTATACAGGGAAAGGGATCATGACAAGGGTTGTCAGTGAGCTGACGGATCTGGCTTTTACCCAACTGAAGCTGAATCGCGTAGAAATCAGGGTGGCTGATGGAAACAAAAAAAGCAGGGCAATTCCGGAAAGGCTCGGTTTTCAAAAAGAGGGATGCATCCGCGAGGCTGAGTGGCTGTATGAAAAGTTTGTCGACCATATCGTTTATGGGATGTTAAAGAAAGACTGGCTTGCAAAAAAAGAAGAAGGCACCGCCTGACTCCAATGAGGCGTGCCTTTTTAGGTTGAATGGATCTTGATCAATTGTTTGATTAAAAGGTAAAGTTCACTTCTGTTTTCTCTTGTTCTTCATAACCCTTCATATATTTAATGCGTCTTTGGGCGGAAGCCGCGTTTACTTGCTCATCAGCATGGTATGAAGAGCGGACGAGCGGACCGGATTCGCAATGGCTAAATCCTTTTGACAAAGCGATTTCCTTGAGTTCTTCAAACTCATCGGGATGGTAATAACGTTCCACTTTCAAATGTTTCTTGGTCGGCTGCAAATACTGTCCGATTGTCATAATATCCACATCATGGGCGAGCAGATCGTCCATCGTTTCAAGAATTTCTTCTTTTGTTTCACCGAGCCCGACCATCATGCTGGATTTCGTTGGCGTGTCCGGTGCAATTTCTTTTACGCGTTTTAATAATTGAAGTGAGCGGTCATACATTGCGCGGGCGCGGACACGTCGAGTCAAGCGCCGTACCGTTTCAATATTATGGTTAAAAATATCCGGGGCACTTGACATCAGTGTTGTTAAACTTTCGTAATCGCCTTTCATGTCTGAAGGAAGGATCTCAATCGTGCATCCCGGGTTTGCTTCGCGGATTCTTCGCACCGTTTCCGCAAAAACGGCGGCACCCCCGTCTTTTAAATCGTCACGCGCCACCGCAGTAACGACAACATGCTGAAGTCCCATAATTTTGACCGATTCCGCGACGCGTGCCGGCTCTCCCCAGTCAAGCTCTGTCGGTAAGCCTGTTTTAACAGCACAAAAACGGCATCCTCTCGTACAAGTGTCACCCAAAATCATGAATGTGGCGGTTTTTCTTTCGCTCCAGCATTCATGAATGTTTGGACAGCGCGCTTCTTCACAAACTGTATTCAGGCTTTTTTCACGCATCAATTTTTTCAGTCCGGTATAGGATTCGTTTGTATTGATTTTAATTTTAAGCCAATCCGGTTTCCTTATGTATTCCTCATTTTTTGCCACTGGCCAGCACCTTCTTTCTAAAATGTAAATTCCAATCGTCAGAGCGATATTTCGCATCAGCAAGTTCACGTACTTCTTCCCATTGTTCATCTGTCAATTCGAAAGGTACGAGTGTCAGACCGAGCTTTTCTTCAAAACCTTTGCGAAATGCTTCTTGAGCCTCTTCATACGTAATACTTTTTCCGGATGCTTCATGAATCGTAATGGCTTTGGTTGAAAAAGCTTCACGTTTGGCGGACCGGGTATCCTCATCAGGAAATTGAAAAAGGTCAAACAATAATTGTTTGTTCATAGTAAACGGGATGGATCCGTGTTGGAGAAGCACCCCTTTTTTCCTCGTTTGTGCGTGTCCGGAAATTTTTTTTCCATTCACAAGCATTTCGTAGTCGGACGGCCTTTCAAAACATACTGCCGTACGGTCGCGAAAACGTTCTTTCGGAATGGAATATTCGGCGTTGATGCCCAGGTTGTTGAAACCCGCCATAATCCCTTTAGATAGCTCGTAATATGCTTCCCGAATGGAAGGCGGGATATAGTCCTTCTTTTCGGAGACTACGACGCTGTAGGTCAGCTCATCATCATGCAAGACGGCGCTGCCGCCTGTTTGTCTTCTGACAAACTCGCAGCCATTGCGCTTAACTCCATCCAGGTCGATTGTCCGTTCTATTCTTTGAAAGTGGCCGACGGAAAGCGTAGGTTTTGACCAGCCATAAAAACGCAGAATGGGAGGGATTTTTCCTTCGCTATGCCAATTCAACAATGCTTCATCCATCGCCATATTTACCGCAGCATCGTTAAAGCCGGAGCTTAACAATCCCCAAGTATCATACATTTCATCAACTCCTAAAGGTGAAACGCTTACGAAGCGAAAAGTCTCAAATATTGCCTTTATCTTAACGAAAGACAGTTTATAAGTAAAGCTTCACGAACTGGAGAAAAACGGTCAAAAAGTATAAATGATGATATTTAAGTTAATGATGCTAAAAACTTGTTTACATATGGAGGTATCCATCGCGATGAAAAATACTTTGTTACTGTTATGGCTGACATCGGCTTTGGCCTTGGTTGGATGTAGTGGAGACGATAATCAGACAATTGATAAAAAAGACGAGGCAGTGCCGACGAGCAGTAAATCCCCGATCAATATTTCATTGATCAACCGGGAAGGGGAGAAAACAGGCGAAGCGGAGCTTGTTGAAACGGATAAAGGCGTGGTAATCCGCGTCATGGCGGAAGGGCTCGAGCCTGGAACAAAAGCCATCCACATTCACGAAACGGGAAAATGCACACCGCCCGATTTTAAATCGGCCGGCGCCCATTTTAATCCTTTCGGCAAGCAGCATGGATTTCACAATCCGAAAGGGTATCATGCCGGGGATTTGCCCAATATTGAAGTTCCGCAAAGCGGCAAGATTGATGTTGTGTTACAAACAGCCGATGTGACGTTAGAAACCGGGAAGCCGAATTCCCTTTTGGATGCTGACGGCAGCGCCCTTGTCATTCATGAAAAAGCCGATGACTACAAAACCGACCCGGCTGGAAATGCGGGAGACCGGATCGTATGTGGAGAGATTGTGAAAGCGGGGAATGAATCGTAATTCCACCTTTTGAAAACGTATGAATTGCTGATGCCATTTTTAAAATAAGGTTGTCCAGAAAGTCAGTGAAAACGGGCTTCTGTGACAACCTTTTTTAATGTTAAGCTGTGTCTAACCTTTGGAGTGTCATAAGGCTTTTTTACAAATACCGGGCTCTGGAAGCCAGCATATCGACAACCATTCTGGAAGCGGTAATGGCCGTAATATCACTATGATCATAAGGAGGAGCGATTTCAACTACATCAAACCCTACCAAGTTGACTTCTCCGAGCAAATCAATTGCTTGGATCATTTCCCTGACTGTAATTCCGCCAGGTGTTGGAGCGCATGTTCCAGGAGTCTGAGAAGCTTCCAAAGAGTCCATATCGAAAGTAATATATACGCCGTCTGTTCCATCAGAAGCAATTTCAATTGCTTGTTTGACGACAGCTTCTATTCCGTTTTTATAAATATCTCTCATTGTAAAGAGACTAATGTCATTTTCCCGGACATATTCTAGTTCTTCTTTCGGGTTCATGGAACCGTGTGGACCGATGATAACAGCATTTTTCGGGTTGAAACAGCTTAATTCCATTGATCTTGGGACTGGACAGCAGTGATTCCATTTGTCGCCGCCAACGTCAGGGGCTGTATCCAAATGGGCATCAAACAAGATAAATCCATAATTTGCATTCGGGTTAAATTCTTCTAATGCACGAGTGGCAGCCACTGTCACAAGGTGTTCACCGCCGATGACGACGGGCATGGCTCCTCCGTGAAGAAGTTCCAGAATATCACGTTTTCCGCTTTCAAGTGTTTCAAAGGCATTGCCGATGACAACGTTGATATCTCCAAAGTCGTGTACATTGTACTTTTCGACGACATCCACATCATAATCCAGATGGTAAGGAATATACAGGGATGAACAATCACGAAAACGTCTCGGTCCCATTGTGGAACCTGTCCGGACAATGGTCGTCCCGTCAAAAGGAATTCCGAGAATGCCCGCCTTTACTCCCGCTTCTTTGATGAGTTGGCGGTTCGGCTCCATATATGGTCTTTTCATAAAAGTTGCCAATCCTGCATGTAATACGGTACTCCAAGTATCGTTTGCCATTTTATCTTCCTCCTAAGTGTATAGAGCATTTTATTTGAAAAAGCCGGATGGCGAATTGCCCTCATTATGCCAACAGCTTTTACAAGCGTTTGTTTCAACCGGCGGCGCGATCTGTCTGTTTGTCCTTTTGTTTTGAAAAAGTGTAGCCTCCTTGCCGGTATTTTGAAAAAACAACTTTGCCAGCAATTACATATACAAAGCCTGCAACGACCATAGCTGGAAATGTAGCGGACAAGAGATGGAACAATCCTTCGCCGCTTGCATAAGAAAAGGTTTTCATTCCGCTCATCCAGCCTCCGAGATACACCCAAACAATCATGCCAATCAGTTGGGCACCAATCGCAACTGGGTTAAACCCGTGAAAATATTTATAAATTCCTTTGGGATTATAGCATTCTCTTACATCTATCTTTTCTTTCCTCAAAAAGTAGAAGTCTGCAATTGATACCGCCCAATAAGGACCGGCCAAAAGTCCGACGAAAAGTAAGATATAGTTAAACATATCTTGAAGGCTGGTTGAAAAAATAAACAAGGTTGACGGTAAGGCAAGAGCCAGTGTGACCAACTGATATCTCAATTTTGGAAAAATAGATAAAACAGCCATGACACCTCCATATGTCAGAAGGGCAATCGTCGTAATGTTTCCAAATACGATAATTAAATAAGCCGGTAAGCCTACATCGATTTTTCCTGCCCAAGCGGGAGGTTCATATTCCCCGGTTAATAGCGTAGCCATTCCTCCAACCAATCCAAAAAGGATCCCCATGGCAGTCAGCCCTAAATAAGATGTCCAGTAGGCATGGCGCTGGGATTTGGCAAATTTGTTCCAGGCGCCTAGATAAGGAAGCCATGCTACAGCGAAGGCGACACATAGTTCAAAGACATAAGCTCCGCCCACTTCGAAGGTAGGTTTTACACTTGCCATTGCGCTCCAATTTTCAGGCTGAATTAATTTATATAGAATATAAATGGTTAAGGCAATAAAAAATGGAAATGTGATTTTTGCTAGCGTGAAACCATACTTCGGGTTAATTAATAAAAATACGATCGGAATGGATAGGCCAATCAGTGAATAAATAATGTAATCTCCCGCAAACGTGAATCCACCGGCATAGGTGATCATGACGTGTTTGGCGGATTTTCCGGCCAAGGCGGTTAAAATGCCGACCCAGCCAAAATTAATTCCGACGAGAATCATGACACCGAAAATCGAGCCTCGGATGCCGTAAGTTGGCCTCAAGGCGATGATTTCATCAATGCCATATTTGGCAGACCTTTGCGACGACCACGCTATGCATGTATAGGCTGCCAAGTTTGCAAAAATAGTCAGAAATATGGTGGGTATCAAACCGATTGCCGGAGCATAGTCGCTGCCGACCATGAATGTAACGAGTAAAACGTTTCCACCGCACCAAAGCCAAAAAAGGGAAAAGCCCCCGGCATTCCGATCTTTTATAGGAATGGGCAAAATGCTTGTTCCAGTCTTCTTCATCAAAAATTCCCTCCTTCATCCAGATTCACTTTCAGGAAATGTAAGCTCCATACCATATTAAGGATGCAATAAACGGGATAAAACCAATTGCGATGACCAGCATATGATCTTTTTGCGTTACGTCGTCCACCTCGACTCCTTGTGCCAAGATCTCTTCCAGTTCATGATTCGTTTCTCTATCCATTATTCTCATCTCCCTGTTATACGAATTGTTCTTTAGATGATGCTAGATAAAGATCTTGTCTCCGTTTGGAAATATAACCCAGTTTTGGATCAAGAGTTGTTAGTAGCGGCAAATCCGCTGTTTTTACTCCTTCTTCCTTTTCCATGCTTAGCAAGGCGATTCCCTGAGTGTCAATGACCATGCTGTCCCCGCAAAACTTTAATGATCCTTCTTCACCGAGGCGGTTGCAAATCACGACGGGTATTTCATTTTCCATCGCGCGGCTTTTGGCATAAATGTGATGGTGTCTTTCATACGGTTCCATGTTCGCGTTCGTGATAGCGATCAACTCCGCCCCTTTGATTTTTAATGTTCTCGCCAGTTCCGGAAACTCCACGTCAAAACAAATCATGATACCAATTTTTCCAAGTGATGTAGGAAATACATGAATGTCGGTGCCGGGTGTGAAAAACTCTTTTTCCCGGTCAAATAAATGGGTTTTTCTATAGACTCCTCGTAATTCGCCTTGATCGTCAATCAAGGCGGAGGAGATATAGTAAAAACCGTTATCAATCTCTGCAAAACCGACTACAGTATAAATAGAGAATGTTTTGCACAACTCTTTCACTTTGGTTAAGCTTGGGCCGTTTTTTGTTTCGGCCAAATATGGAACTTGATGACCAATCGCATAGCCGGTCAAAAATAATTCCGGAAAAACAATCATGTTTGATTTTTGTTCCGCGGCTTGTGCAATCGCTTTCTCTAAAAGTTGCAGGTTATGGCTTTTATCCCCCAGCTTTGGGGTTAATTGGGCTAATGATACTTTGATACTTTTCAAGTTTATCCCTCCTGGCTATTACTATTGCAAATAGTGTGCCAATGAGAAAAAGTCTTGTATTTCAAGAAAGTTGTCATATAATAATAACATATTGATGAATATTTTCATCATTTTTTTATTGGAATATCCTTCTTCCTATAGAAAGCGCTTTATTCATTAGTTTTAATGATTATTTTCATTATAATGATTTTTTTCATGATGAGGAGGCGATAAGGGACATGTTACGAGAGGTGGAGAGGCAATATGCAATCATTGTTTTTGACCAATCTACTCAAATAAAAGAGGCGTATGGGGAAAAAAGTTTGATAGCAACATATTTTCCTGATTTATTTAAGAAAGGGTATTATCTAAAGGATATCAATTGGGAGCAGGTTTTTATGAAGACTCCTTCATTTGGGGGAAATAAGCTAGAGCTTCTTCCGGCAACGAATGGCCAACATTTTATGTTGCTGTTTGAATACCTCCAAGAAAATAACTTGTGGATTATGATCATGATGGGCATTGATGGTCTGAACACGCTGCAAACAAAAATATACGAAGAACACAAAACAATTGAGGATGATGAGCTTTTGTATGGCTCCAAAAAAATGCAGCGCATCATTGATATTATTTATCAGGTCGCTGGTGTAAACTCTACGATCCTGCTACTAGGAGAATCCGGGGTTGGGAAGTCAAAGCTCGCCCATATGATACATCAGATCAGCAACCGTTCAGATAAGCCGTTTATGGCCATCAATTGCGGCACAATTCCCGAATCTCTCATCGAGTCCGAATTGTTCGGCTATGAGGACGGGGCTTTTACTGGAAGCAAACGGGGAGGAAAAAAAGGGTTGTTTGAAGAATCGGATACAGGTACGGTTTTTCTTGATGAAATTGCCGAACTGCCGATGAATGTCCAAGTGAAGCTGTTGGATGTCATTCAAGAAAATAAAATTCGAAAAGTAGGAAGCACAAAAAGCCAAACAGTGGATCTGCGTATCATAGCGGCAACGAACAAAGATATTAAAGCGATGGTTGACCAGAAACTATTTCGTGAAGATTTGTATTATCGTCTGAATGTTGTTCCGCTCGCCATCCCGCCTTTGCGAGAGAGAAAGGAAGAAATTCCATCGCTTGTAAACCACTTTGTGAAAAAATGCAACCAAAAGTATGGGCTGAATGTCTCTTTGTCTGCGGAAATGATATCCAGATTGCAATATTATCAGTGGCCGGGGAATATCAGGGAGCTTGAAAATGTAGTAGAAAGAATTGTCGTTACCAATTCCGATGAATGGCTTCCTGGTGAAAGCCATTCCGTCCCCTCTGAGCGGAGTATAGAAGTAAAAGAGTTGATCCCGCTTAAAGAAGCAAAGCAGTTGTTGGAAAGAGATCTGATTTCAAGGGCTTATAAAAAATATAAAACGACTTATAAGGCGGCCGAAGCTTTGGGGGTGGACCAATCCACGGTCGCCAAAAAAATTAAAATGTACAATATTCATAAATAGAAGGGGGCCGCGTGATGGCAGTCATGCGCTTAGCGCTTGCGCAATTAAGAAGTCATTTATATGACAAGAAAACAAATCTTTACAGAATTGCCCAAACTGTTGCTGAAGCAGCCGGGAAACAAGAAGCGGACTATGTGCTATTTCCCGAACTGTACTTGACAGGTTATACTTTAAATGAAAATGTAACGGACCTGGCAGAGCCGATTGAAGGCGAGAGTGTAAATTATATGCGAGAAATAGCCAGTCAACATTCAACGGGAATGATCGTCGGTCTTCCAGAAAAGGAAGACGACCATATATATAATACTGCCATCGTCATTGATAAAAATGGAGATATCATTGGCAAGTATAGAAAAACCCATCTTTTTGATTTCGAGAAACAATGGTTTTCTCCTGGTGATTCTTGTCCGGTGTTTGACACGCCCTTCGGCAGAATAGCTGTCATGATTACCTATGATATGGAGTTTCCCGAAACATCCCGCATTTTTGCCCAAAAAGGAGCGCGCCTTATTTTGGTGCTGGCTGCAAATATGGTGCCGTATCAGACATACCAAAGCGTCTTTTTGCGGGCGCGAGCCATGGAAAACCATGTATTTGTTGCGTTGGCGAATAAGGTTGGATTGGAAAACGACCATATCTTTTTTGGAGAGAGCGAGGTAATCCATCCAACGGGAAAAACCATTTACCAGTCATATAATAACGAATTGATTTCCACGGTGGACATTGACTTTGCCCAAACAAACACGGCGAAGGGGCTGCTTGATTATATTAATAATCGCAGGGTAGACTTATATCGTTCAGAAGGTTTGGTAAACGGAGTTATCAAAGAACAAATATAAATATCGTTTGGGAAGGAATGAAATCCTTCGTGAGGCAACATGATTTTACAACCGGGCCGATTGGAAAGCAGCTGCTCGTTTTCTCGCTTCCGATTTTATTGACGAATCTGCTTCAAGTTTCCTATCAATTTATTGATAGTTTATGGGTGGGAAATTTGTTGGGGGCGGATGCGCTCGGTGCGGTGGCGCTTTCTAGCACGGTTATTTTTACGGTACTGTCCTTTATCATTGGTGTCAATCATGCAACGTTAACGATACTTTCCCAATTAAAAGGGAAAGATGATGAGCAAAGGCTTCGCATGTTTGTAAATGCCTTTGTTGTCATTCTTGGCGGGTTATCCTTGCTTCTCGGTATGGTGGGGTTCGTGTTTGCGAAAAACATTCTACTGTTTTTAGGAACTCCGGATGCAATGCTGGAACAGGCGGCAAGCTATTTGCGAATTAACTTTCTCGGGATTCTTTTTTTGTTCGGCTATAATTTTATTGGCACAGTTTTTCGGGCGCTGGGAAACAGTAAGACGCCACTTCGATTTGTCATGATGGCGGTTATTCTCAATACGATTCTTGATCCTTTGTTCATATATGTTTTTCAGTGGGGGATTGAAGGGGCGGCGTTGGCTACAATCATTGCGCAGGGCTCCGCTTTTTCCTATGGTTTGTTCATAAGTATTTCTCGAAAAATGATTCCGTTTTCCAGGCCGGCGCTTCCGGAAAAAGAAGAAGCTTTGCTCATTTTGCGGCAGGGCATTCCTGCTGGACTGCAGATGACCGTCATCTCTGCCGGCATGGCTGCCATTATGAGTGTTGTCACCCGATTCGGCGGGGATGTTGTGGCCGGATTTGGTGCTGCCCAACGGCTTGACAGCATCATCATGCTTCCCGCACACGCGCTCGGTACTGCTGTCAATAGCATGGCCGGCCAAAATATTGCGGTGAACAAGTGGGATCGGGTTAGGAAAATAACCATTTACGCCACATTTTTGAACTTGGGTGCGATGCTCGTGGCGGCCTTGCTCATATTTATTTTTGCCCGCTGGGGAATCAGGATGTTCATTCAGGATGCGGGAGCGGTTGCATTTGGCACCGAGTATGTGAAAATCGTCGCTTTTTTCTACCCTTTTCTTGGATTTAATTTTGTCTGGAACGGCGTTGTCCGGGCTTCGGGCGCGATGTTTCAAGTACTCGTCCTGAACATCATTTCTTTTTGGTTGCTGCGTTATCCACTCACATTTTTATTCGCCCAATTTTTTGCGGAAAAAGGGATCGGCTATGGCATAGGCACGAGTTTTGTCATCAGCAGTATGCTGGCATTCGGCTACTATAAGTACGGAAAATGGCGGGAACGGGAACTTTTTAAAACAAAAACATAATATCGTCAAAATTTTTTAGAACGAAATGGAAAAAATATTTGGCTCATATTATCTAAAAGCCCATAGTAAAATGGGGTAGGAAGTTCGGGTAAGTGGGCGGTCTTCTTGCTGAACTTCCGCTAAACCCGAAATAGGGATAAGAAAACGCTCGGACGTGACACTGCAGTCTTCTGATTGAACTTTCGTCAAGCTAGCTCAATTTATATTATTTTTATTTATTTCTGGCAGTTTCTATTTCCAAAAAGATATTTACGTTGTAAGATAGGACTATCAAATCATTTTTTAGCCCGGATCAAATTGTGATCCGGGTAGCGTTTTATATTGGAATATGTAATTTGGAGGACAGTAAAAATGGGAACTACGGTAACAGAGGTGAGAATTGAGTCGGATTTTCTCGGCTCAAAAGAAGTCCCCGCCGCTGCTTATTACGGAATTCAAACGATGAGAGCGGTGGAGAACTTTCCAATCACTGGAAACAAGCTGCATCCAGAATTAATCAGGGCACTCGCCATTGTCAAAAAGGCTTCCGCACTTGCGAATATGGAAGTAGAGTTGCTTGCTTTTTCATTGGGAGAAGCGATTGTGCAAGCCGCCGAAGAAATTATTGACGGAAAGCTCCATGACCAATTTATTGTTGATCCGATTCAAGGCGGTGCTGGCACGTCGATGAACATGAACGCCAATGAAGTGATCGCCAACCGCGCACTTGAAATATTGGGGAAAAAGCGGGGGGAATACTCCGTCATCAGCCCCAATTCACATGTTAATATGTCCCAATCAACGAATGACTCGGTTCCGACCGCCATACATGTTGCCGTGTTGCGTGTATTGGACGAATTATTGTGCACAATGGAGGAGATGCGGGACGTTTTTGTCAACAAGCAAAAAGAGTTCGACCACATGATCAAAATGGGAAGAACACATTTACAGGATGCGGTTCCCATTCGCCTTGGCCAGGAATTTGGCGCATACAGCCGTGTCATCGAAAGAGACATAAAAAGAATCAAGAATACACGTGAGAACCTGTTTGTAGTCAATTTGGGCGCAACCGCTGTTGGAACCGGTTTAAATGCTGATCCGCGCTATATTGAATTGGCTGTCAGTCATTTGCGCGACATTTCCGGGTTGCCGCTCGTTGCCGCCGACGATTTGGTGGATGCGACCCAAAATACGGATGCTTATACAGAAGTATCTGCCGCATTAAAAATATGCATGATTAATATGTCCAAAATCGCGAACGACCTACGAATGATGACGTCCGGACCGCTTACCGGCCTTGCAGAAATCCGTTTGCCGGCACGACAGCCCGGATCGTCCATCATGCCTGGGAAAGTAAACCCCGTTATGGCCGAACTCATCAACCAAATTGCCTTCCAAGTAATCGGAAATGACCAAACGGTGGGCCTTGCGTCGGAAGCAGGGCAATTTGAATTAAACGTAATGGGACCGGTCCTTGTGTACAACTTGCTTGAATCCATCACTGTCATGACGAATGGATTCAAAGTGTTTACAGAATTATGTGTCTCCGGCATTGAAGCAAATGAAGAGAGAATGAAAAACTATGTTGAATCGAGTATCGGTATCATTACTGCTGTCAATCCGCATATCGGGTATGAAGCGGCGGCGGCCATTGCCAAAGAAGCGTTACAATCGGGCCGATCCGTCAGGGAGCTTTGCCTTGAGTTGGGTGTTTTGACAGAAAGCGAATTAGATCAAATACTTGATGCGCACGAAATGACGAACCCGGGCATAGCAGGAGCGTCTTTATTAAGGAAATAATGAAACAACCCGGACCGCCTTGGATATCGGTTCGGGTTGTTTTCTTTTGGTATGATCATGCTTTGGCACTCACACTGCCCACTGTAAAGTTTTACAATAAATATTGCCTGGTGTCGGCTTTTTTCAAAGGAAGGAAGGTCCAAAAAGGATATATTCCTTACAAGGTAAAGTCGAAAATGGTGATACCGCAACATTTGTAAAAAGGTAAGAGAGGGAGCGCACAAAGTTTGGCGCTTTCTTAATCTATCAAAAAGCCAATCTTGCCGAATTGTTCGGCATCTGCCAAACGCTGAAAGGCTTCTTCATATTTGCTTAATGGAAAGATTTGGTCAATGACTGGTTTAATGCGATGCTTTTCGATGAAGTTGAGCATTTCTTGAAATTCCTCTGCGCTTCCCATCGTGGATCCGAGCAAATTGAATTGGCCGTAGAAGAAGTTTCGGAGATCCAATTTTATCTCATCGCCCGCCGATGCGCCAAATGTGACAATTGTACCACCGGGACGAAGTTGGGCGATTGATTTGTTGAATGTAGCAGCTCCGACAGATTCAATGACTAGGTCCACCTTTTCCCCTTCCAATGCTTCGTTCCAATCGTCATTGCTGTCAATGGCTTTGTCGGCTCCAAGATCGATGGCCTGTCTGCGTTTTTCTTCGGACCGTGATGTGACATACACGGTGGCGCCCACGGCTTTGGCAAATTGTAAAATAAAAGTAATAACGCCGCTCCCTACTCCTGGAAGGAGTATCGTTGTTTCCGGTGTAACTTTTCCTCTCGTAAAAAGGGCGCGATAAGCGGTAAGAGCAGCCAATGACAGCACACCAGCCTCTTCCCAAATTAAGAATTCTGGCTTCGGTACGGCGTTTTCCGCCGGAATCACTATGTATTCGGCAAAAGTTCCATGGAATGGAAGTCCCACAATTTCAAAACCCTGGGGCGGCGCATCACTCGTCTTTTTCCAACCCAACCCCGGATTGATGATGACCTCTTCTCCCGCTTCGACATTGGTAACGCCTTCACCAACTGCGTCTATAATGCCAGCCCCATCAGACCCGATGATAAGTGGCGGATCAGTCGGTTTGTGGCGCTGAAGCACAAACAGGTCGCGGTGATTCATCCCTGCTGTTTTTAATTTAACTTTCACTTCGCCGGCGCCCGGTTGCACTTCTTCCATATCACGGAGCAAAAGGCCATTCATTCCCGATTTTCCTTCATGAACAATCGCTTTCAACATCATCCCTCCGTTTGTAAAATAATTCTTTCGATTTATCTTCTATTCTATCATACGGAACATTTGCGTATGTTTCTAGTACTATTTAATGATGCCAAAAGCCTATCGCGTTTTTGATCATGTTTAGAAAGATAATCATTTGTTGAAAAAGTGAATATGTAAATGTTACGACCAAGTGCAACTCTTGCCCAATGGCTTAGCGCTAAATCAGATTTCTTTATTTTGACGGGTTTTACGAAAGGGAGAACAGCCGAGGGTAAAACGCAGGGGAGGGGGAGGACCGTCAAAATACGTGTAATGTTTACACATTCCATTTCAAATCATGTACAGAAAGTGGAGCATGTATTGGGCTGGAAAATCAATTAGCATCAAAAATGGCTCATGAAAAAATACCCATTCCGATGCCGTGTATAACAAAGATGAATGCTTTTATTTAATACCTTTTAGAATCAACTTCAAAAATGACTTGAAGAGCGGAAAACAAACGGTTTAAATATCATTGGCATCCCGGACCATCTCACATTCTATTTACGGTCACTGTTTCAAAGCAAACTATTATGGCAATGAAAAAAGAAGCATAAAGCGTTCATCTTCCTAGTAAAAAATGAAACAAACTGTCTTGTTCAACCGTATGTTATATTGAGAAGAAGGGAGGCCGATATTACTATGGCGGATCAAGAGAATACAAATGTGCAACTGATTAACGAAATAAAAGCATTGAACGCGAAGATAGAAAAATTGGAAAAAGATATAGAGGATATTAAATATTTTACACCAAAACCAGTTCTTACACCACAAGTCATTTCCCAGGTTGGCGGCTTTATATTGGGCGCGATTGTATTGATTGGAATATTCTGGTAAACAGAGGGGGAGGGACAGTGCCCCTTTCAACTTATTGTTGAATCGCCCCTGCAATATGATAAAGTTCCACGTCAACGCCGGGCTGTTGTCCCAGTGCTATGTTGGCGAGGACAGAGCCCAATAATGGTCCGGCGGTAAGCCCGGTTGCGCCAAGTCCGTTTCCGACCAAAACATTGCCGTAACCCGGAAGCGGCCCGATGACAGGGAGAGAGCCGGGTGTATATGGCCGGAATCCGACCCTCGTCTCAAGAATGGTGCTGTCAGCAAGTCCAGGCGCGATATCAAGCGCTTTATGTAAAATTTCATGCATCCCTCCGGCGGTCACACGAATATCAAAATGAGTAAAATTCTCGTACGTTGCTCCCGCCACTATTCGTCCATTTTCAAACGGGACAATATATTGGTTTCCGGGCGGGATAATGACCGGCCATTCATCGGATTTTTCATTGAGAAGCTTCATATGGATGATTTGGGCTTTCAAATCTTTGACCCGAAACTCGATCCCGAGCGTTCTTAGAAGTTCTTTTGCCCAGGCCCCTGCTGTCACAATATATGTATCCGCTCTAAATAAATCCCCCTCTGTTTTTACCCCGTCAAGCCGATCGCTATTCAACATAAATGAGGCATCGCCAAAAATGATACGAGCGCCATGTCTTTCAGCGGCGCGCAGTAGCGCATCACGGAGTTTTCGGCCGTTCACGCGCGCGGCACCACTTGCATAAACCGCCCCGTATCCTTCAGCAAGAGGCGGAAACAGCTTTTGCGCTTCTGCTGGACCAAGAACTTGAATGTCACCGATTTCAGGTGCATCTACCCGCCTTTTTAAGGCGATTTTTTCAATTTCCACCAGCGTTTTGTGTTCGGGGCGCACACTGATAGCCCCTACTCGGGCATAGCCGGTGTCCGTTTCGCCTTCCTTTTCAAGGCTGGAAATGAGACTTGGGTAAAAGGCGGCGCCTCCTTTGGCTAGTGAATACCATGCCTTGTTGCGCCGTTGGGACAGCCATGGACAAACGATGCCGGCAGCCGCATCTGTCGCCTGTCCTTTATCCCTGCGGTCGATCACTGTCACGTCCGCTCCTTTTTTGGCTAAATGGTATGCTGTGGAAGCTCCGAGTATTCCGGCACCAATTACGATTATTCTCTCCATTGTTTCCCTCCTTTTTATGAATCATATTTTTTTACCTATGTGTATACGCCCAGTGAATGTGCGTTCCACCTTCTCTTCAACTTCAATTCTTCAAGCCTCCGCTTTTTCTTCGTCGATCAACTCATCAGCATCAACATGAAGCTTTTCTTTTTCAATTGGCAGTTTAGGGCATGCCGATTTTTCGTCGATTTTGGTGCTCAGTTCCATGTGACAGATCTCCTCGTAAGCAAGCCTCCCAGTGGCTCCGCTTCACTTTTCCAAATGTGATTTACACAATGGCCTCGTTATATAAATTAACATACATAAAATTGTAATGCCAAAAAGCGGGCAATCAGTGATGCCAATTCTTTTGAAAGATCATCATTTCCATCACAGTGAATGCTGTTTAACCTTCAACGTCAGAATGACGCTTTCATTTATCAAGAAGTGAAAGATCGCTCCATCTTTATAGACATAAGATTTTTCATATAGGAAATACTATCCTTTGTCAGATGAAAATGGAGGTTAAATTCTAATGACGAGTCATGATCATATTCAATTAACAGCTAGTGAGTTGTCTGTTTTTTTTATGTCGTATTTGAAAGATACGTTAGTGGTTTGTGTTACTTCTTATTTTTTAGAGCATATAGAAGATCCAGATGTAAGAGTTTGTGTTGCATACGCCTTGGAGTTATCTGAAAAGCGGGTTGAGACCGCCAGAGCTTTTTATAAAGCAGAAGGAATCCCCATTCCGGTAGGATTTACAGAGCATGACGTCAATGTGAAGGCTCCGCGTATTTATAATGATGTTATGATCCTTCAATATGTCACCAACTTGGGAATAATGGGAATGAGTTCATACAGTCTTGCAGTCGCACAATCAGCGCGGCAGGATATACGCAAGCATTTTACCTCTAGCCTGAATTCTTCTGCTGATTTGTTTAATCGTTCAGCAAATGTACTGCAGGAAAAAGGCGTGTTCATTCGTTCGCCCTTTATTCCGTACCCAACATTAACTGAATTCGTTGAAAAACGGCATTTTTTGGCTGGCTGGATGGGAGACCAAAGGCCTTTAACAAGTACAGAGATTTCCTTTTTATATTTAAATTTGTTCCGTAATACCCTTGGAGGGGCTCTATTGACAGGTTTTGCACAAATTGCCCAGACGAAAGAAGTGCGCAAATTCATGACTAGAGGATCTGAAATCGCCAAGCACCATAGTGCTGTTTTCGGTAAGTTTTTATCCGAAAGCAACATATTAACACCTGTTTCGTTGGGGTTAAATGTGACTGAGTCTACAGACCACGTATTTTCTGACAAACTGCTGATGTTTCATACAAATGCGTTAAACAATCACGGAATGAGCTTTTATGGGCAAAGCTTGGCAGGAAGCCCCCGGAAAGATATAGCGACTGCCTATAGCCGTTTAATGGTTGAAGTCGGAGAATATGTGATGGATGGGACACAGATCATGATTAACAATGGATGGTTTGAAAAGCCGCCTTCCGCTCCAGATCGAAAAGAGTTGTCGAAAGGTTAAAAGTTGTGAAAGCGAAAGAAGCGTTATTTTGGAGCATTGCTTTCCCCGGTTTCGGACAATTTTTAAACGGCAAATATGTGAAAGGAATTGTACTGCTTTTATTGGAGCTTTTAGTGAACATCATGGCCAATTTTAATTTAGTCATTATTTCCAGTTTCCATGGTGATATTCATAAAGCGGTCAGTGAAGCAAATCTTCAGTGGCTCATGTTTTATCCTTGTATATATTTTTTTGCGATGTGGGACGCTTACAAAGATGCCGGGGGAGGAAAAGAGCCTTATTCCTTTCTTCCTTTTGCGATCACCGCCTACTTTGTCACTTTAGGTATTATTTTTTCAGCAAAGATAAAATTGTTTGGCGTATTGCTCGGCCCCCTCTGGCTGCCCATGTTGGGCGCTATCCCGGGGATCGTTGTGGGACTTGCATTGAAAAAAGTGATAATCAAACGTTCGGCATAAATGAACGGCAATATGGATTTAAACTGGAACGAAAGCGGATTGTATTAGCTCAAAAGTGAATATGATTTTTAAAATTCGCGAGTAACTGGAAAAAGCGGTTCGTATTCTTCGAAATGGCGAGTAACTGGAAAAAGTGGATCGTACCTCTTCAAAGTCGCGAGTACTTCCAGAGTCCTAGTAAATCTAATAGAAATCGTAACTCCCAAAAGTCGCTTAATTCGAAAAGTGTGAATGGGTTTGTCGTGATGAAGCTTTCGAGGGTTTCTCGACAGCGTGACGGCAGAGTGTTATCTGCCGTTCTTTACGTTTTGTTTTCTTTTTTGATAATAGAAAACAATCGGCTGCACGATGATCGATAGGGGATAGAGGGAGAAAATAATTTTTTCGGTAAACGTTGTGACAAAGAAAGGCCGAAACCAATCAATGATTGCATACCTCAAGCCAAAACCTAATAAATAAATGTCTATGATGATGGAAAAAATGGTCATCGATATCATCATGAGCAATATGATGCCAATTAACTTCAATCATGATCACTTCCTCATACACGTCATACCGGTTTGTTATAAAAATGATTCATTTGGGATAAAACGAAAAATGAACCCATTTTAGGGTTTGCGTAAAGGAAGTGATTTATCCGTGGAAAAGGCAAAAATCAGTTCATACCAATTATTTGTTCTCATCCTGTTATTCCAACTTGGCAGTGCCTTGTTATTACCATTAGCTACTGATGTAAAACAGGATGCTTGGATTGCTGTGTTAATTGGGTTAATAGGTGGCATTTTGCTATTTTTCATCTATTACCGTATTTATACATACTATCCCGATGCTTTGCCGACAACCTATTTGCAGAAGATCATCGGAACATTTTTTGGGAGGATTCTCGCTTTTCTCTATTTGATTTATTTTGTGTACCTTTCTGCAAGGGTACTTAGGGATTTCGGTGAAATGCTTGCCATCTTGGGCTATTCCAACACACCTATTGCGGTCAATCAAGCATTATTATTGTTAGTTGTTATTTATACGATCAAAAAAGGAATCGAAGTGTTGGCGAGAACAGGGGAAATATTTTTTATTTTTATTTATTTACTGGCTATTATCGGATTTATTTTAATCGTTTTATCAGGATTGATCAATTTCGATAAATTAAGGCCGGTTCTTGAGCATGGCATCATCCCCGTTGTAAAAGTGGCCATGACCCAAAATATCTATTTTCCTTTTGGTGAAATGGTGGCGTTTTGTATGATATTTCCTTATTTGAAACATCCGAGTAAGTTAAAAGCGACGGCTATATTCGCCATCGGATTAAGCGGGATTAATCTGGCGATTAGTACAGCCGTCAATATAAGTGTGCTGGGGGCAGCGTATATCTCGCGGACTCAATTCCCTTTGCTCGTTACGGTTCAAGCCATTGAATTGGCGCAATTTTTGGAGCGCCTGGATATTTTTTTTATGCTGGCCATGATTATTCTTGGATTTTTCAAAATAAGTATTTTCTTTTATGTAGCCATTATTGGTACAGCCGACTTGTTTCATCTAAAAGAGCCTTCCCGTCTTGCTTTTCCCATCGGGTACGTTGTTTTGATTTTTTCAATTGTGATTGCAAGTAACATGTCCGAGCATTTTGAAGAAGGGTTGGAAATGATCCCGGTTTATCTGCATCTTCCTTTTCAGGTGATCATTCCTTTCATACTGCTTGTGATCGCAATTTTTAAAAACTGGAAAGGATAGACGGCAGAAATTTTACTGGAATCATTTCGATAGACATTATTCCTCATTGCTTTTCATTTGCAATATAAAAGGATTATTCCTTAAACCAGATCTAATGATAGATGCATCCACTTTTACGTTTATCTTTAAAGTCGGGAAATGTTTGTCATTCCAGTCATGTTCAAGTTTCTTCCATTTTTTTGGGTATGATCGGTAGATTTTTTCCCCAAAGCCAAAAACATCTGTTTGTTCCGACTGTATACGCTTAATGGAGTGCTGTATCAGATTCTTAATGTCCTTTTCTACCTTGTTTTCTATTTCAGTCCGTACATGCAGATCTTTTATGTTAATGGGAACAGTGACTTCTCCTACATCTCCCTGTGCGCTAATTTTAATGGATATTACAGGCTTTCCATTCTCCATCTCAGCATTCACTTTTGTGTTGGCCCTAAGTAGTTGATAGGCAATCGCGTTCTTTTCGTTTTCCCAATCAACAGAGATATTCGTTTGCTTGATTTTATCTAAGACCCATACGAGGCCCCTTGCTTCTTGATCATATTGCCAACTCACGAGTCTTCCATCTTTAAAAACAGCTACTCCCACAGCCTTGAGAACTGTATCGGGATCAATCATTTGGATATTCTCATCCTTTTTTCCTGCTTCTATATTTCCGGTGATTTTAAAACCTGGTATAACTGGTTCTTTTCCTTCAGTCGTCAAGGATTCGATTAATTCCTGGACATTCAACGAAAAAGTGTCTCCCCAACTTTCTTCCGAGAATTCCAGTGTCTTAGTCAGTTTATTTGCCGGCACTTTATCAAGAGGAGTGGTTACTTTTAATAGTTCTGCTGCTGTTGAACGATGGGCAATGACAACCTTTGATGTTTTGCGAAATTCAATATCCCTGTCCAATGCTTCCAATATATTGGAAATGTCCTTTTCCCTAGCCAGCTTTTCCCCTATCACCACCAAGTTGGCATGGGAGTAAAAGATGACTCTGGAAACTTTGTTTGACACACGCCTGCTCAACTCCACCATATTTTTCCCTGTTGCAGTATACGTTACGACAGATGAACCTTTTGTAGCTCCTCCTTGAAGTGTTCCTGGTACACCGGTGGGATTCACGATTTGAAATGTCCCGACATATAAACCGTTTTCGTTTATATCAATACCAATTGCGGAAACGATGGCCATGTCTGTCAATTCCCTTTGGTTCCAACAACCTGAAAGAAGCACATAGATCACAAGATACAGGCAAATCATCCCTTTAGTTTTCATCTGTGTCACCTTTTTTCTTTTTCTGTGTGATGATTCCCCGGCCGAGGGGAGGCTTTGGCTTGTCCATGTCTTCTGAATATAAATTTTCACCTTGCTTCATAATCAAGTTTGCCTTTTCTCTTGTTTTCCATAGTGGTGCGCGAACGAGTGTATCGCCTCCAACATTGTCAGGAGATATTGGAGCCAGGGGGGTCATATAAGGAACTCCAAACGATCTTAAAGCGCATAAATGTACCGCAAGCAAAATCACGCCTAAGATCACTCCATATAGTCCGAATACGGCGGCAGAGAACATAAATAAGAATCGAATTAATCTTGCTGAAATCGCCATGGTAAACGAAGGGGTTGCAAAATTGGCGATCGCAGTAATAGATACAATAATGACCATCGCCGGGGAAACAATGCCTGCCTGAACGGCTGCCTGTCCTATGACAAGCGCTCCGACAATCGAAATGGCAGATCCTACCGCTCTTGGCATCCGAATTCCTGCTTCTCGTAAAATTTCAAATGTAATTTCCATGATGAGCGCTTCGACGAATGCCGGAAAAGGAACATTTTCCCGCTGTGCGGCAATAATAATCACAAGCTGTGTCGGTATCATTTCCTGGTGAAAAGTAGTGCTTGCAATATACACTGAAGGCGCAACAATGGATATAAAAAAAGTCAATATCCTTAAAAAGCGGAGGGCTGTTATAATATCAAAGCGTGTATAGTAATCTTCAACCGATTGAAAAAACTGGATAAAGACGGCGGGAGCCAGAAGAACAAAGGGAGTACCATCCACAAAGATGGCAATTCTTCCTTCCAGAATATTACCTGCGACTGCATCAGGCCTTTCCGTATGATACAGGGTTGGAAAGGTAGTAAATGCCTGGTCCTCAATCAATTGTTCGATATATCCGGACTCAAGTATGCTTTCTATATCAATTTTTTTTAATCGCTGACGGACTTCAGCAACGATTTTTTCATTGGCATTGCCATTTAAATACATGATTGCTACGTTTGTTTTTGTCTTTTTGCCTATTTTCATTGATTCAACCCATAAATCCGGGTTTCTGATCCGGCGTCTGACAAGGGATATATTCGTTTGGATTGACTCAGTAAAACCATCTCTCGGCCCGCGAACGGAGACTTGACTTTCCGGTTCCTGAATCGACCGTGTTTCTCCGCCTGCTGTATTGGCAATGATAGCCTGATCTGTCCCATCAAGAAGAATGATTGTGTTGCCGTCCATTAAAGCAAGGAAAAGATCTTCTTGCGTGTTTACCGTTTTAATGCTTCCGATTGCTATCCCTTCATCTGTCAGCGATTGAATTAAATGCTGGGAAGAATCATGATCAGCAAAGGACTTTCTCATGATTGATTCAACAATCTTCTCATTGATAGCCTTTGTATCAACCATTCCTTCAATAAAGATAATCGCCAGACATTTGGGGGATACTTCACCTATTTTCAAAGTCCGTATCGAAATATCAGAACTGTTTCCTGTTCTTTGTTTAACCAGCTCCAGGTTGGCTGACAATGATGTGGAGATGGCTTTCTTCTCTTTTGCTGCATCATGATGTATGCTGTTTTGTTTTTTCTTAAGTCGTTTGAAGAATGAGGACATGATGAGAATTACCTTCCAATGTTTTTATTCCTTTTTTGTCCATATCGCTCTGGTTGTATACTTTGGGTGAATGTTACGATAATTCGCTTAAATGTCGATTGCGCATGGACATTTCATTTTTTTTAATCGTGACCATTATTCCAATAGCTCGCGCTGTTCAAAGCTGTGACTTGTGTGGGCTACATTCATACTTTAAAGAATACGAGCAATGATTCAGGGGGCGTATCAAAGACAGAGCAGCGAAGGCTGTGTCATACATAAAAAAATCCGGATAGGAAGGCTTGTGAAATGGTTGGTTATATGCGCCATAGGATGGGTCTGTATATATTTAAGGCGTTAATTTGATTTGGTCAATTATAAAACGGCTTTCCGGCAAAGTCGGCATCCTTGTTAAGCTGACAGATACATTTTGTGTATCTGGTACATTATATTCCAGTTGCTTCGTTAAAAAGGACAAACCCGTCTTCAACACTTCAATGGTGACAAGCTCTCCGGCACACCTGTGTCCGGTATGGAAATCGCCTCCTCCTTGGGGAATCAAATCAAACAGACCGCCTTTCCAATTGCGAAACCGTTCAGGCCAAAATAAAAATGGATCATCCCAAAGCCTTGGGTCATGGTTTGTTCCATACACATCAAGCAGGACAAGTTGCCCCTTATTAAAGGGCACTCCATTCCATTGAAAACCACTGTGAACCCTTGCTCCTAGAAACGGGCCAAACGGGTAATAGCGGCGTACTTCCTGGACAAACATGTACAAATCCTCTTCATTTCCAGCCACAATTTGCTCCCGTGTTTTGGGAAATTCGTAAAGTGCCAAGGCGCAAAAAGTGAAATATGTCGCGATTGCTACAATGGGCCTTAATATGTTTATCAGTTCCACCGCCGCCATCTGCACACTGAGCGGCTTCCCTTCCGTATCCCGGTAAGTGGCCATGGCATGCAGTGCCGTGCCTTCAGGAGCTTGAATTTTGCCAGAGCGAAAGTACTCAATCACTTTTCTGATCCATTTTTCGGTTCTTTTCCGCGCCCGGCGTCCCTGCCAATGCCGTGGGCCCACTGCACCAAAAGCATCAACCATCTTACCGAAATCACCCGCTCTTTTCTCCACTTCCGCTTCGTTCAACGGGACACCTGCCCACTTGCAAGCCGCTTTGCATAATATTTGCTGCATCTCGTCAAAGAGAATGACTGCTTTTTTTCCTTCCCAGTCATAACCGGCAATTGCAAAATATTGTTGGGTCAAGTCTTTTAACATACCGATGCGTTCCGGAGTCATCAGCGACATAAACAACTGCTTTCTATGCTCATGGGCAGCGCCGTCCATCGTCTGGATTGCACTTTCTCCAAACAGCGTTTTTTGAACTCTCTTTGGAGCAGTTCCCTTTCGCTGAAAAAGCCGAGGATTGTAAAATATTCTTGCCGCTTCTTCTCCACTCATGCATATCACTTTCTCGCCCATTAAACGCGTCTCGAAAATATCGGACTGAAACAGCCCGCATCTATTTGAAATAAATTCATATCCTTCCCGCAGCAAAGCAAGGGTTTGATCCAATCCTTTTTCGCGCGGTATTTTACCTGTTGTTGAACCGCCTTGCTGGATAACTGAACTCATGGCAATCCCTCCATTTTGAAAGCACGTTCTTCACGATGAATATATTTTTATCATTTGTAACGGAAGATGATTTATTCCTATGTTTGAATCTCGTTATAATAAAGAAAGGTGGTGGTACTTATGATCATTCATCTTTTTACAACTGATGAGCTGGAAGCAAAAGGAATAAGGTGGCTTGTTGAATCTCATGTAACAGGCGTTAAGCTTGTTCCTTTTGATCGTGTTGAAAACATGTTGGAAGCGTTCGCAAAGGAACAACCGGAGCTTTACATTATTGACATGGATAAATGGGAGCCCGACGACGATTCTTTCGGTAGCTGGCTTCAGTCGGTACGGTGGCTCGGGATTTCTTCTGAACGCATTTTTCAAACGGCATACAGGGGGCTGCGTTTCCGGGCGCAGGATGTACTGTTCAGACCAATTGCTCCGGATGAACTAATGAAATGCATCCAACGGCAACGATTTCAAATTAGGAATGATAAGCGAAAGGCAACAATAAATCCGGGGGAAACACCAGAGAAATTAGTCATTGATTATTCGGATATCTTCCTTGGAGGGCCAAAAATAAGGAAACCACATTCCATGACAGCGTTGTTAACGCAGGATCCAAACAAGCTTCCTGTCGTTTATGCAAAGTTACAGGAATTTCCTTTTCCAAAATCAAAGCTCATTTTTGCCTTTTCACAGTTGGTTTTATGTGTGGATGAAGTACCGGCAGAGAACCGTTATCAAGAGGAATACTATGCGTTTTTCGATCAATGGAAAGAGGAACAAAATGAACCGCTTGCCATGATCATGAATACACATTGGCAAGGGTTATCGATAAAAGAAATGTATGAACGTACAAAACAATTAACCGAAATGATCTTTTTTGAAGGGTATGACATTATTTTAGCCAAGGCAGAACAAATCCACTGGTCATCAATGGACCCTTTTTTAACGCCTCTGGAACAGCGGCAATGGATAGAAATGCTTGAAAAGAGGGATATCCAAGCGATCCGCGAATGGATGGAGCATGCGTTTCTCGATTACGAAAAACCCTATCCGCCTCCCGAAATGGTTAGAATCCGGATTACAAGCGTATTGGCACAAATTCGCCGCTATATGAAATCACAACAACTACAGCACCCCAATTGGGAAAGGGACTACCACGATGTATTTCGGCAAATTATTCAGGAACCGGTTGTTTATCGGATTGTTCAAGATCTTTTATCATTTACGATTCGTTTGCTGACAGAACAGGACGGGCGTATTGATGCTGATTTTAAGACACTCGTTGACCGAGTAAAAAGCTTGATGGAGTCTAATTATTGGAACCCGCAGTGGAATTTGGAGGACTGTGCCAATACACTCCAGATTCATAAAAGTACATTAAGCCGGAGGTTTGCGGCGGAGTCGGGAAAAACATTCCGCGAAACATTACATGAAATCAAAATGGGCGAAGCGAAGCGACTTCTAAAAGAGACAAATTTATCGCTTGATGAAATTGCTCGTTTGGTAGGTTATCAGTACCGGACCTATTTTAACGCGAAATTTAAGCAAATGGAAAAGAAGACACCGACAGAATATCGGATGGGTCTGGGTCATTTAAGTTGACAGATGATGTCTTTGTTTTGAAACCATTTAAAAATAAGTGCTCAGAATAAAATAAAAGTGAAATATTTTATAAGAATACTATTAATTTATAAAGAGAAAGACAGCAGTATACAATTACAATAATGATAGAAAAGGAGGTTGACTATTTTGAAACCGATTACAAATGAGCGTGTTATCCGATATCGGGGAACAGAGCTTCATACGAAAGGGTGGCTCCAAGAGGCGGCACTTCGTATGCTTATGAACAATTTGGATCCGGATGTGGCGGAAAATCCCGATGAACTCGTCGTGTATGGGGGAATCGGAAAGGCTGCCCGCAGCTGGAATTGTTTTGACGCAATCGTAAAATCATTAAAAAAATTGGAAAACGATGAGACATTACTCGTTCAATCAGGAAAACCGGTAGCCATTTTTCATACCCATGAAAATGCGCCGCGTGTCCTAATTGCCAACTCCAACATCGTTCCAGCTTATGCCAACTGGGAAACATTCCATGAGCTCGATCAAAAAGGGCTGATGATGTATGGTCAAATGACGGCTGGAAGCTGGATTTACATTGGTTCCCAGGGAATCGTTCAAGGAACGTACGAAACCTTTGCAGAACTTGCCAAACAGCATTTTAACGGTTCATTAAAAGGCACGATTACGGTAACGGCGGGACTAGGTGGTATGGGAGGTGCCCAGCCGCTTGCAGTCACGATGAATGGCGGAGTTTGCATCGCAATTGAAGTCGATGAAAAACGGATCGACCGGAGAATTGAAACCCGTTACACAGATGTAAAGGCGACTTCTTTAGACGAAACGATCAGGCTTGCCAAAGAAGCGAAACAAGAAGGAAGGGCTCTTTCGATTGGGTTATTAGGTAACGCATCGGAGTTGCTGCCTGAAATGATTGAGCGCGGTTTTATTCCGGACGTCTTGACGGATCAAACATCTGCCCATGATCCGCTAAATGGATATATTCCTTCGGGCATGTCACTGGAAGAGGCGGCTAAGCTTCGGAAAGCGAATCCTGAGGATTATGTAAAACGCTCAAAAGCAGCGATGGCGGCGCACGTGAGAGCAATGCTTGAGATGATGAATAAAGGCGCGGTCACCTTTGATTACGGCAACAACATCCGCCAAGTTGCAAAAGACGAAGGGGTCGAAAGCGCCTTCGATTTCCCTGGCTTCGTCCCTGCTTATATCCGGCCGCAATTTTGCGAAGGAAAGGGGCCTTTCCGCTGGGCGGCCTTATCCGGTGACCCGGAAGATATTTATCAGACGGATGAAGTCATTTTACGTGAATTTAGCTATAACAAACATTTATGCAACTGGATTCGCATGGCCCGGGAGAAAATCCAATTCCAGGGACTACCTTCACGTATTTGCTGGCTTGGATATGGAGAGCGCGCCCGCTTCGGAAAAATCATAAATGACATGGTGGCAAGCGGAAAGTTGAAAGCGCCGATCGTTATTGGCCGTGACCATTTGGATTCCGGCTCTGTCGCTTCGCCAAACAGGGAGACTGAGGCAATGAAAGATGGTTCAGATGTTGTGGCAGACTGGCCGATATTAAACGCGCTTATCAATGCGGTCGGAGGAGCCACATGGGTTTCAGTTCACCATGGCGGAGGAGTCGGCATGGGCTATTCCCTGCATGCCGGAATGGTCATTGTTGCGGATGGAACGAAAGAAGCTGAATCCCGTTTGGAGCGAGTGTTGACGACTGATCCTGGCATGGGCGTCGTAAGACATGCAGATGCCGGATACGAATTAGCGGAAAAAACAGCGCGTGAAAAAGGCGTTCAAATACCGATGCTTGCGAACAAAACTTGAAAAAATCGCTTTTGGGGGGACGGTAGAGTGACAAAACCTGTTTGGATCAAACATGCTTCACAACTGGCGACACTTGCTTTGAATGGAAAAGGACCAAGGGTAAAAGAGGAAATGTCGGAGCTCAGCCTCATTGAAGACGGAAGCTTGTGGCTTGAAGATGGCGTGGTTAAGGCGGTTGGAACGACGGCAAAACTGGAAGAACAATATGGGGAGCGGGAAAATGAAGCGGAAGTCGTCGATGCTTCCGGTTGTCTCGTCACCCCTGGCCTTGTCGACCCGCACACACATGTTGTGTATGGCGGTAGCCGTGAACGGGAGTTTGAGATGAGGTTGGAAGGCGCGACATATATGGAGATCATGAACGCGGGCGGCGGCATCCACGCGACAACGCGGATGACCCGGGAAGCGACGGAAGAAGAATTGATGGAACAAACGATGCGGCGCCTGGATTCATTTTTGACTCATGGAGTCACCACCGCAGAAGGGAAAAGTGGCTACGGAATGAATATAGAGACTGAGTTAAAGCAGCTTCGGGTCATGCAAAAGCTGCAGGAAGCCCACGCGATTGATATCGTTCCGACTTTTATGGGCGCCCATGCTGTTCCACCCGAGTATAAAGGACGGGAAGATGAATTTGTGGATCATTTGATCAAAGAAATGCTTCCAGTAGTAGCGGAGGAAAAGCTTGCTGAATTTAATGATGTTTTTTGTGAAAAAGGCGTGTTTACTCCGGAGCAGTCCGAACGAATACTGGAAGCGGGAAAAGACTATGGCCTCATTCCAAAAATCCATGCCGATGAAATCGAACCATACGGCGGAGCAGAGTTGGCTGCCAAAGTTGGCGCCATTTCAGCGGAACATTTGCTCAAAGCGTCTGATCAGGGAATCAGGGCCATGGCCGACGCTGGTGTTATCGCCTGTCTGCTGCCCGCTACGGCGCTTTACTTAAGAGAACAGGCGGCAGCCGGCCGAAAAATGGTGGACGCTGGCGTCCCCGTAGCCATCTCCACTGATTGCAATCCCGGTTCATCCCCGACCACATCAATGCCGCTCGTCATGAACTTGGCATGCATCTTAATGCGCATGACACCAGCAGAAGCATTGACGGCCGCCACGTATAACGCTGCCTGCGCCATCAACCGCCAAGACAAAGTCGGCTCGCTGGAACAAGGCAAGCAGGCGGATGTTGTCATGTGGGATATTGAAAACTACCAGAAACTGCAATACTTATTCGGAGTAAATCACGTCAAGTCAGTCTGGAAAAAAGGAATTCAGGTGGTGTAGCAAATGGGAGATAACTGGCTGAGAAAACCCGAATGGTTTTGGAATCAGGCTGATGGCGAACCTGATATTGTTCACCAATGGGTGCGCTCCCTTAAAGAAGGGGAGACACCCGGCCTGATCCTGTTTGGAGCGCCCATTTCACGCTCCTCGATCAGCGTTTCGGGAGCGTCTTTATATCCGCTGGAATTTCGCAAAATGTGGAAAAGCTTCGCCACATACAATTTAGATGAAAACGTCGATTTATCAGGGTTTCATGTGGCGGATGCCGGGGATGTCGCCATGCACACAACCGATATTGTAACATCGCACAAACGGATTGAAACGGCTGCGGCATATCTTTCACGACATTATCCTGATTCGACCCTTTCTATGATCGGCGGGGATCATTCCACAACCGCCTGTGCCGTTCGTGGAATAAAAGAAACATTTCCTGATGAAACAATCGGCATTCTTCAACTCGATACCCATTTGGATGTCCGTGACCCGGCGGAATTGGGTCCGGCAAACGGAACCCCTATTCGGCAACTCGTGGATGGCGGTGCAGTCAAAGGAGAGAATATCTACAATATTGGCCTCCATGGCTATTTTAACGCACGTCCTTTAATCGACTATGCCAAAGAACATGGGATCAACATGGTGACTTTGAAACAAGCGAGGGAACAAGGCGTTACCAGCGCTGTTGGTGCAGCGCTGCGCCGCCTGGCTGAAAAAGTGGACCGTATTTACGTCACGGTGGATATGGATGTACTGGATATCACCCAAGCCCCTGGAGTTCCCGCATCCACCCCGGGTGGTATGACGACCATTGAACTATTTGGCTCGCTCATTGAAATCGGCAAGTGGAAGGAAGTTCACTATATCGATTTTGTCTGCCTCGATCCGACAAAAGACTCTCCCGTGGCTGAAACCGTGAAAGCGGGTGTTTACGCCTGGCTTCAGTTTGTAACGGGGAGAGTGCTGGGGGCGAGGAAGACATAAGACCACAAGTTGTTGTGCCGCCGGCTGGGCCGGCGGTCAAGATGAACTTGGTGAGCATAAAACAAATAGGAGGAAATCAACATGGATGCAGCAAGAAGAAAGGAAGAGACAGCTATAAAACCGGACTCAAATACACAAATGTGGAAATTTTTTGTTTATAGTTTTATCGGCGTCTTTATGTTTTTCATTCCTGTTACGATAGGGGAACGAAACTCAATCATGTTGGATCATATTGTCTCTTTCATTCAAACAAACCTTGGGACGTTTACACCGTACTATGGATTGATGGTGATTGCTGCAGGAGCCATGTATCCCTTTATTTCGGGAACATGGAAAAAGTCAAGCGTAGATATTATTTTCTCAATTTTCAAATTAGTGGGGTTGTTCGTTGGTCTCATGCTTGTATTTCAATTCGGACCAATTTGGCTGTTCCATCCGGACATGGGACCATTCCTGTTTGAGAAATTGGTCATTCCTGTAGGACTGCTTGTTCCGATCGGAGCCGTCTTTTTGGCTTTGCTCGTTGGGTACGGCCTACTTGAATACATTGGGGTGATCATGCGGCCAATCATGCGACCCGTTTGGAAAACACCCGGACGCTCTGCCATCGACGCCGTGGCGTCTTTCGTTGGAAGCTACTCTCTGGGTCTCTTAATTACAAATCGAATCTATAAAGAAGGAAAATATACCGCGAAAGAAGCGTCTATTATTGCCACAGGTTTTTCAACTGTTTCAGCCACATTTATGGTTATTGTTGCAAAAACACTCGACTTAATGGACATATGGAATACGTATTTCTGGATCACGCTCATCGTGACATTTGTGGTTACCGCAATTACGGTAAGAATCTGGCCGCTTTCAAAAATGGCAAACGAATATCATGAGGGTGCGACTCCACAGCCCGAAGTGGAAATTCAAGAAAGTCGTTTTGCTGCTGCCTGGAAAGAAGCAAAAAACACAGTCCAAGAGGCGCCAAAATTACTGGACAACGTATGGATGAATTTGAAAGACGGCTTGCTAATGGCCATGGCTATCCTGCCTTCGATTCTTTCGATTGGACTGCTTGGCCTCGTTTTGGCCGAATATACTCCTGTCTTTGATTGGCTCGGCTATATCTTCTACCCCTTTACTTTTATCGTACAATTACCCGATCCATTGTTTGTGGCAAAAGCCGCTTCTTTAGGCATCGCGGAAATGTTCCTGCCGGGACTGTTTGTCACCGAGGCGGCGCTCATCGTGAAATTCGTCATTGCAGTTGTATCCGTTTCCGGAATTATCTTCTTTTCCGCTGTCGTTCCATGTATCGTCGCAACCGAAATTCCGATTACGATTCCGCAACTGATCATTATTTGGATTGAGCGGGTTATTCTTACAATCTTAATCGTGACGCCGATAGCCTATTTGATTTTGTAGAAAAGAATAATAGATTTAGAGGGGAGGCCTCTCTCCTGTTATTTTTGCATTGGAAGCCGTAGGGGTGCGGTGCATGAGTTTTTTAATCGAAATAGGGCAGGGGGGAGAGTCATCTTGCCCTAGACATGTTGAAACTGAGGGATGTTGGTGGTGTATGATAATAGTGTAGATATCTCAAAAATGAGCAAATTTCTCTTACATATCTTTAAAAAGATGTTGTTCGATATTAAACTAATAAGAGAGCTTCAGATGTTTGGCAGCACTGGCAAAAAACTTATTCGTAAAATATGGATCAAAAAGGAGTAAAAAATGTATCAAGTAATAGATAATGTAAGAGTATGGGGAGAACCTCTAGAAAGTGCGGTATCACAAGCCATAACTTGCTCTAAGCATGGAAATGTGGTGCAAACGTTGCTAATGGCCGATCATCACAAAGGATACTCGCAGCCAGTCGGCGGAGTAGTTGTGTATGATGGACAAGTTTCACCTTCTGGAGTTGGCTATGATATTGCCTGCGGGAATAAAGCGGTCAGAACGAATTTAAAATATGAAGATGTTCAACATAATATTTCCGGCATTATGGATGAAATTGCAAAAAACATATCGTTTGGTCTAGGGCGCAATAATAACGAAAGAGTAGACCACGAATTATTTGACGATCCGGATTGGGACGTCTACAAGCAAATCGGAATACATGAACATGACTCCTTAAAGGCATTGGCAAGAAAACAATTGGGTACTGTAGGCAGCGGTAATCATTTTGTAGATATATTTGTAGAGGAAAAGACCGGTGACATTTGGGTTGCCAACCATTTTGGCAGCCGGGGTTTCGGCCATAAAACGGCGAGTGGATTTTTAAACTTGGCGAATGGTAGAAATTTTTCAGACAAAGCCCCGGGAGAAAGCATGGACCAACCACCAACATTGATCGACTTAAATAGTGAGCTCGGAGATATGTATTTCAGGGCTATGACATTAGCGGGAAGGTATGCTTATGCCGGACGTGATTATGTTATGACACAAGTTTTAAATATTTTGGGAGCCGTATCTACATTTGAAGTACACAATCACCATAATTTCGCCTGGAAGGAAGCTCATAATGGTCGTGAGTATATAGTAGTGAGAAAAGGAGCAACACCTTCGGCACCCGGCCAACTGGGCTTTATTGGTGGCAGCATGGCCGATATTTCAGTTATTGTAAAAGGAAAAGATAGCCAAGAGAATAAAGACGCCTATTATAGCACTGTTCATGGAGCCGGTCGAATGATGAGCAGAACGGAAGCGGCAGGTAAAATGAATTGGAAAACCCGAAGGCGCAGAGGGGGAAAAATTACACCTCAGCAAATGAAAGAAGCAATCGAAGCTTATGGAGTGGAGTTGCGGGGAGCGGGTACAGATGAAAGCCCATTTGTATACAAAAAGCTTCGTACCGTTTTGAACGCCCATAGTGAAACGATCGAAATACTACATGAACTCAGACCTATAGGGGTATGTATGGCAGGTGCGAACGAGTTCGATCCGTATAAAGATTAAAGATTTTAGGTAAGATGATGAAAATCAAAAGAATATTTCGCCCTACTTAAACCGTTGTGGAAAAATAACGCTACTTGAGATTAAAAGAATATATACGGTGTCAACAGTTTACATTCTGGATGTCCAAAACGGGAAGCTTGGGTTGTGAGTTTTTAAAATATATTTTATACGAAGGAATCTACCACGAGATTGTCGGTAAAGCATTAGCATCATCGCCTTCCCTTTCATCTATGGATTCAAGTTAAAATAAGTTGACATCATAGATCGATTCAGATAGCTGTTAGAATCCTTTCATATTTTATTAAAACCAAAGAGAGCATTAAAAAACGCACTTATAAAATGTCGTCGATCCAGTAGCACAGCAGACCCCGGGGATTGACGACACTACGTATTCTGGCAATAGAGTGTCGACAGCCTTATATCCGCTTCTATACATCTCCTACAAAAAACAGAAAATAAAAAGGATATTTTTATTAAATCTAGAATCCTTTATTTATAGAAATCTTTGTGGGGTTTGCATCTTACCTAAGAGGAATTGAAACTTTGGAAGGAGTTGCTGTAAATGCAATTTAAGGGCGCGTTTGCATCTTACCTAAGAGGAATTGAAACAGTGTTACCCCATGGCCGGGGGCGGCTCGTCTTTGATGAGAATGAAGGCATCATTACCGCTGTTCAGACTTAAAGCAAAAGGCGGCCTTTACATTGCGGAAAAAACATTTACTACGTGAAGGAAATGCCCATTAATCATCGCAAAAGAAGGGGCTTTCAGACGCATAAAGATTGTCTGAAGCCCCTCTTTACATTCTGCTGGTTGATTGAGAAAAGATCATTGTTCCGGGTGCATTTTCTTTCGGCTTTAGGTTATTCTTTCAAATCTTCGATAGAGTCAATATCCATATAGGTCGGGACGACCAATCCGATTTTGACTCCTTCCATGCTGACACCGATATCATCCAGTTTGTCACCATATTTTTCATAATATGTTTTATGCGTTACAGGGAGCCATCCTGCTAGAAGGGCATCTGCACTTCCATCCGCTACTGCCGTGTACATTGGACCTGCTTCTACCTGTGCAAGCTCTACTTCATATCCAAGCTCTTCCAGCACTACTTTCATGACATTCGTGCTCGCCATGGTGCTATCCCATGCAACGTAAACGAATTTAAATGTGTCGCCATCCACTTTCTCGACGCCTTTTGTCCACTCATCTACTTTATCCCGGTTCTCTTCGACCCATTTTTTGGCGGCATCTTCAGGCTTTTCCCCCTCTTGGATATCCACCATGACAGCGCCCATATCTTCATCTGTCCACTTGAACTGCTCAAGGGCCTTATATGCTTCGGGTTTATCTTCTTTTAATCCAAGGCGTCCAAATGTATGAATTTCTTCTTCTCCACCATACGAACCTTTCGGATCTTCAAGATATTTCAAATCATATTTGGAAAACTTCCAGTGAGGATTCCAGCCGGTAACAATGATCGGCTCTTCCTTATCATAAGCTTTTTTCAAAGCCGCCGTCATAGCGGCCCCAGAGCCTGAGACTAATTCCCAATCGTCCAGGCCGTAATCTTCAATCGCTCTTTCTGTTGCTTCCATAATTCCGGCACCTGGATCAATTCCCGTAATTTTATAATTAACACTTTCCCCTACCGAGTCGCCTGATGCTTTTCCTTCTCCACCTGATGTTTTGTCACTTCCGCTGCTTCCACATGCAGCAAGGCCAAAAGCCAAGATAGCAGCGGCCCCTAGTCCTGTTATCTTATTTTTTAAATTCACGAAATCGTTCCCCTTTCTTTTCCTTTTCCAGCTTGTTGTGTCACTCGATCTAAAATAATGGCAATCACGACAATGGCGAGTCCCGCTTCAAAGCCAATACCCACCTTTAATTGAGTTACGGCGCGATACACATCTTCACCAAGACCTGGAGCGCCAACCATGGAAGCAATGACGACCATTGACAACGCCAGCATAATGCTTTGGTTTATTCCTGCCATTATCGTAGGCATAGCGAGCGGAATTTGCACTTTTAGCAATTTTTGCATTGTTGTTGATCCAAAGGCTTCTGTCGCTTCAATCAGATCTGCCGGTACTTGACGGATACCAAGTGTCGTCAGTCTGATGGCAGGTGGTGTAGAGAAAATGACTGACGCGATGACACCCGGTACCACTCCAATATTAAAAAAGAAGATGGCTGGCAATAGGTAGACAAACGCCGGCATGGTTTGCATAAAATCAAGTAAAGGTGTTATGACTTTCCTGATTGTATCACTCTGGGAGGCCCAAATACCGATCGGAATTCCGATCAGAACCGAAATAATCACAGATGTCAGCACAAGGGCGAGCATTTGAAGCATCGGTTCCCAGTAGCCTAAATAGTCGATGAATAATAAACCGATGAACGAAAATAGGGCGATATTTTTGTTGGCAATCCACCAAGCAAACAAGCCGAATAGAAGAGCGAACAGAACCGATGGAACCACCGTAAACAAACTCACTAAGGCGGTCACGAAGCCGTCAAGCCCTACTGTGATACCGTCAAATACGATATCAAACGTTGTGACAAGCCACTCTACAATCTCATCTATCCACTCTGCGAGCGGTATTTGCGGGAACCAGTCACTCATACTCATTTAATGCACCTCCCGCAAGTCATTTTCCAATTCCGATTCCGATTGATCATTATTAATGAAATCGTTATTTCCCGACATAGCACCGATAAGGGCTCCCCTGATGATGATGCCTTGCAGTCTGTGGGCTTCATCTACAACAGCCACTGGAATCGTCGCAGTTGAAACAAGATTGAAGAGATCCGTTAGAAGGGTATCTGATTGAACGGCAGGGATGTTTTCAATGAGGACATCTTTCAACGGCTTGCCTTGTTCAAATGCCTTATTCGCATCTTGAGCCGTCACTGCTCCTAACAATCGATTTTGTTTATCAACAATATAAATGGAAGAGATGCCTTGGTTTTTCATCAGCCTTAAAGCCACCCTTGGCCCCCTATCAAGTTGAACGCTTTCAGCTTGCTTCATGATATGGCTGGCAGTAAGAACGCGGGATAAATCCACATCTTCTACAAAACGTTCTACATATTTATTGGAAGGATTCATTAATATTTCTTCCGGCGTGCCGACCTGGACAATTTGGCCATCCCGCATCAAGGCAATTCTATCACCAATGCGGAGCGCCTCATTCAAGTCATGGGTAATAAAAATAATCGTTTTTCCCATTTCATCATGCAACTGCAGTAATTCATTTTGCATATCTTTTCGAATGAGCGGGTCAAGCGCGCTAAAAGCCTCATCCATCAACAGGATATCGGGATCGTTCGTGAGTGCTCTGGCAAGCCCGACTCTTTGCTGCATTCCCCCGCTTAACTGATCTGGATATTGATTTTCATATCCTGACAGGCCAACGAGCTTTAATGACTCTTTCGCCTTTTCTTGTCTGATCGCTTTGTTGATCCCTTGAATTTCCAACCCATATTCCGTATTTTGGAGAATCGTTTTATGGGGAAACAACGCAAAATTCTGAAAAACCATGCCAATCTTCTTTCTTCTCACCTTTCGAAGTTCGTCCTTTGTTAGGGAAACGATATCCTCCCCATCCAGTAAAATATGGCCGGCTGTCGGCTCAATCAACCGATTCAGCATCCTAACCAAAGTCGATTTTCCACTTCCGGAAAGGCCCATGATGACGAATATTTCCCCGTCATACACATCAAACGTTGCGTTATTGACACCAACTGTCGCGCCGTTCAACTCTAAAACTTCTCTTTTTGTTTTTCCGTCTTTTAACAGTTGGAGAGCTTTTTTTGTGTGTTTTCCAAAAACTTTCGTCACATTTTTGATCTCTATTTTTTTTGTTTGCTTTTGATCTTCCATTTCTTCACCCCTTCGGTTACATTACAAGTGTATGGGAAACAGGTCGACACCTCAAATGCTGTCTCGTACGTTTAACATGTATAAAGCGCATACAGAATAAACTGTATGCATTTTATTTGACCTATGCTTATAAATCCTCCCGTTTCCTTCAGAATGGTACGGAAATGAACACTTTACTTTGGTATGACGGTAGATTAATGTAGGTATGAACAAGCTTGAGAAATCTGGAGGGGTGAATACTTTGGAGGGCAAAAAACAGCTTGAGCAAGCTCGGGAAAGAATCATCGAAGCTATTGCACAAAATATCGACCTTTACGGGTTGACCCATTCAGCTGGAAGATTGTATGGCACAATGTTTTTTCATAACAAGCCGTTGACACTTGATGAAATGAAGGAAGAACTCGGCATGAGCAAGACAAGCATGAGTACAACTGTCAGGGCTCTGTCTGACATTAAGCAAGTTGAAAAAGTCTGGAAAAAAGGAGTCCGGAAAGATTTATATCAAATAGAGGAAGATTGGTACCAAAGTTTCATCGATTTGTTTTCGATCAAGTGGAGGAATGCGATTACCATGCACCTCACCGTCTTGAAAAAATCATTGGCAGACCTGAGGGAACTCGTTGAAGATGGAAACACCCATGAGGAAATAAAAAAACTGGCAAAAATAGATATTGAAAAGTTGGAGTATGCTTATGATTATTACCAGTGGCTGCATCGCCTCGTCGAGGCCTTCGAAAACCACGATATTTTTAAACTTGTCCCGAAAACATCGAACAAGTCAACTCACCTGATGTGAAGTTTGGACATCCACCTAATGTGTCACCACCCATCAGCCCCGTTTTTCCGAACCCTTCATGAGGGTGGAGCAACCAACTGCAGAAACGTTACCATTACAACGCCAGTAATCTTTTCTATAAGGAAAAACAAGGAATCGAGGATACTTACCTTGATTCCTTATTTTACATTTGTTACTCTTTCTTGAGTTCAATGCTAAGGAGTGAGAAAAATACCAACGATACATATTCAATGGAACTTAGACCACACTCTCACACTCCCGGTAAATTACCAACATTTACTTCAGTCGCTCGTTTATTCGACTCTCCCTCAACAAGAAGCTTCATATCTTCACGATCAAGGGTACCGCTACCATAACCGAACGTATAAACTATTTTGTTTTTCAAAAATAAAAGCCAAAAAGGCGACTTTTGACAATAGCACTAAAGAAATTACGTTTCATGACCAAATATCAATATCTATGGGGCAACAAATTTCGTATACAGGGATCGTTAAACTCTCTTACAACAAATGAATACAAGTTAATACACCCTTCATTTTTTGAGGTTAGTGTTGACATACCATGAAAGATAAATTATGGATTTTAAAAAAACTTAGATTTTATCCTGTAAACAGTTGTCGTCGATCTATCTCGTGACATCAACCCCAGGAGATCGACGACAAATCAAAACGGTACAAAAGCTAGAAAGCACCATTATTATGAGTCTATTTGGGGAAAACACCTTTCATTTTTATAAAATATGTGATATATAGTAATTGTGATAGAATCAATGTTTTTTGAGGTTTGAATCTTACCTATGAGGAATTGAAACATAAACTCCCAGACCAGATTGACCATTTCCCTAAACGTTTGAATCTTACCTATGAGGAATTGAAACTGTTCGTATTCTTGGCGGCGGGCATAAGGTAACTCCGTTTGAATCTTACCTATGAGGAATTGAAACTCGAATATATCGGTGTAGGTGACGATGATACGGACGAGTTTGAATCTTACCTATGAGGAATTGAAACCCGGCTATTACTTCCGTTGCCATTTGCGCAATAGAGTTTGAATCTTACCTATGAGGAATTGAAACTTAAAAAGCTTTACGATGGCAGCGGCCAGTATTATTTGTTTGAATCTTACCTATGAGGAATTGAAACAAGAAGGTAGAATTTTACTTGCGGAATTTGGAGCAGGTTTGAATCTTACCTATGAGGAATTGAAACATGAACTACATTTCAAAACATCCCCCTCGTATATCTGTGTTTGAATCTTACCTATGAGGAATTGAAACTGTCTAGTAGTACAGCATAAACAAAAAGGTCATGTATGTTTGAATCTTACCTATGAGGAATTGAAACATAAAAAACAGCAGGCGTATGCAATCCGTGAAATCGGTTTGAATCTTACCTATGAGGAATTGAAACTGTCGAGTAATTCCAGCGTCTCTTCTATTCCGAAAAGTGTTTGAATCTTACCTATGAGGAATTGAAACATCGACTAGTTGAGCTCTATGCTTCCGACACAAAAATGTTTGAATCTTACCTATGAGGAATTGAAACAACATACCAAGCCGAGTGTCACCGCCGCCAAATCCTTGTTTGAATCTTACCTATGAGGAATTGAAACCCGTAATTTTCCGTTTTTGATGCACCACCGCAATAGTTTGAATCTTACCTATGAGGAATTGAAACTCGGCCAAGACCCGCCAAAGTCTTAAAGCCTCCGCCTTCGTTTGAATCTTACCTATGAGGAATTGAAACAGGGCAATACAACGTTACAATCACCTGCAAGTACGACGTTTGAATCTTACCTATGAGGAATTGAAACAATGCGTTAGCCAGCGAGGTTGCCAACGTAACCAAAGTTTGAATCTTACCTATGAGGAATTGAAACCAGAAAGCGCCCGTCCTTTTCGGACTTATCGGAACGGGTTTGAATCTTACCTATGAGGAATTGAAACGACTCTGCGCAGGTATTATCGAAAACACCGCGCGAGTTTGAATCTTACCTATGAGGAATTGAAACGAACATGTAGACGCGCGGCACTTCGCCTTCGCCCACGTTTGAATCTTACCTATGAGGAATTGAAACGACGTATCGAGGACGTGATTGGCAGCGGCTAGAGGCGTTTGAATCTTACCTATGAGGAATTGAAACCGGTGATAATCGTATGGTTTCCAGTATCGACGATAAGTTTGAATCTTACCTATGAGGAATTGAAACGCTGATGCCCAGGGATTTTCTGCGGTTATCATGGCCGTTTGAATCTTACCTATGAGGAATTGAAACTTGCTACGGGAGCCGTTAACAAGGAAACGGGTACGTTGTTTGAATCTTACCTATGAGGAATTGAAACTAATGCCGAGAAGTCGCTACGAGAGGTGGTTCGGTGGTTTGAATCTTACCTATGAGGAATTGAAACCGGAGAGGGAGAATATTATCCGGAAGGAGTAGACGAGTTTGAATCTTACCTATGAGGAATTGAAACTTGCCCGGGATCCTGACAACCCTAACCTGGTCGTTAGTTTGAATCTTACCTATGAGGAATTGAAACTTTTTCGATTAAGACGTTGAGCTGTTCGGCTAAAGGTTTGAATCTTACCTATGAGGAATTGAAACTCAGCCAAGCGATTGTAGTGTAACCCACCCTAAACCGTTTGAATCTTACCTATGAGGAATTGAAACCCGGACGAGCCTATCTATGATTTGGAATTTGCGTATAGTTTGAATCTTACCTATGAGGAATTGAAACTAGAGCTTCTTCGTTTTCCACGAGTACTGCTAGACGTTTGAATCTTACCTATGAGGAATTGAAACTAGGAAATTGCCAAACACGACCGACGCAAGGAGGAAAAGTTTGAATCTTACCTATGAGGAATTGAAACGGAGTTACAACTGTTGTAGCAGGATTGACAGCGGCGGTTTGAATCTTACCTATGAGGAATTGAAACTCGTAATACAACCCTCGGACTGTATTACGTGCTAATCGTTTGAATCTTACCTATGAGGAATTGAAACATGGTCGTACATCTGTTACGTTGACAGCCCTAAATGTTTGAATCTTACCTATGAGGAATTGAAACATACTTTGTCGGCCGTTGTCCTCGTTGTAATCGTCGTTTGAATCTTACCTATGAGGAATTGAAACCAAAAGCCTTTACGAATTCATCGGACGTCATCCCCGGTTTGAATCTTACCTATGAGGAATTGAAACAAGTATGTCGAACTTTTTTAACGCTCTAAAATCAAAGTTTGAATCTTACCTATGAGGAATTGAAACTCAATAGCATCCTTAATACCGGGCAAGCCCGTGTTATGTTTGAATCTTACCTATGAGGAATTGAAACTCAATGAAGGTGATCTTTGGTTTAAAACCGTCGATGTTTGAATCTTACCTATGAGGAATTGAAACTTGTAAAATCGAACCTGTATATCTGATTGAGGTCTCCCGTTTGAATCTTACCTATGAGGAATTGAAACTTCGCTGCCATTGCTTAATACCCCATTTGTAATCTTTGTTTGAATCTTACCTATGAGGAATTGAAACAGTGGAATCTGGGAAGTTATCAAAGAGATTTATAAGTTTGAATCTTACCTATGAGGAATTGAAACCGGGTTATAAAGGAACTGCTACCCAAAACACGGAACTTGTTTGAATCTTACCTATGAGGAATTGAAACCCGTAAGCGTCTCTGCAATCGCGGACTTATATTCATGTTTGAATCTTACCTATGAGGAATTGAAACAGATAAAGAACGGGGAGGAATTAAAATGAAAAAGGTGTTTGAATCTTACCTATGAGGAATTGAAACTGAGGATAGTCCACCCTACTAATAAATCCGATTTCCGTTTGAATCTTACCTATGAGGAATTGAAACTTCCACAAAACCAAACTATGAGTGGTATGCAGTGGTGGTTTGAATCTTACCTATGAGGAATTGAAACTGAGTATAAGTAGGAATCAGTGAATCGGGATCAACAGCGTTTGAATCTTACCTATGAGGAATTGAAACATCTTAACAATAATCAAACAGCTTGTTTTTCCACTTTCCAAGATATATTTCACCATATTTATCATATGCAGTTATGGCAGAAAGGGCTCGTAATCTGGTAACTGGAAATGAGCTTTTATTTTTGCGATTAAAGTTTTATGCAAATTTTAGTCTCGTTTATCCACTTTGGTAAAGCATCTTTTATTCCCCGTTTTTTATCCTGCATACTTAGTTTCATAAGTTATCGCTGAAGCATATTTATTGCTTTCAGTTGTTCCTCTTTGTGCTGCTCGCTGATCTACTTGGAAATTTGTTTTCCTACCTCTTTCTTATCCATTTAACATTCCTTATGACAACTTAAATGACAATAGGTGCTGAAGGTAAAGCATAAGCTTGAAATTCAGATCCATTCAGGAACTGAAGCTGAGAAGGGTCTGTAATAAAGAAGGCCTATTGTATCGTGCCTTAAGAAATTGAGATTAGGTTGAGCCCCTTTGGTTTATTTGACTTTCATCTGACCAATATATTATGCTGTTAACACCTTACTTCGTTAGAAGTTTGAAATAGTAAATAAGTAAAGGACACTTATCTTACCTATAAGGAACAAATAAGGAATCGAGGATAAATTTACCCTTGATTCCTTATTTTGCATTTGTTATAATTTTTTTAAGTAAAGAAGTAAAGGAGGAATTCACATTCCTGCTATACATATCAAATTCAAACTAGACCAACCTCTTGTACTCCCTGTGAACTATCATCATTCGCTTCAGGCGCTCGTCTATTCGATTTTCCCTCAACAAGAAGCTTCATATCTCCATGATCAAGGGTACCATTACAATAACCGTGCGTATAAACTATTTTGTTTTTCAAAAATAAAAGCTAAAAAGGCTATCTATGATAATAGTTCTAAAAAAATTACGTTTCATGACCGAATATCAATATCCATTAGTTCTATTTTACCAGAATTAATAGAAAAAACGACGAATCAATTGCTAACGACAGAAAATTTACTTTTAAACGGTGAAAAACTAAAAATAGATTCAATCCAATTTAGCCAAAACAGTGTGACAACGAATTCTCTGCAAGTAAAAGCAAATTCACCAATAACTGTTTATTCTACTTATGAAAAAAGGGATGGTTCAAAAATTACTCATTATTTTTCACCACATGATCAAGTATTCGAGCATTTGATTCAGGAGAACTTTGCACGAAAGTATGAAGCTTTTACTAACGAATCACTTGAACATGAGAAGGAGCTGTTGTCCATCCGTCCGGTGCGCGTTATTAATAGAGATAAGGTAGTGACTAAGTATAAAAACATTTGGATTACCGGGTGGACTGGGACTTATGAACTAAAAGCGAAGCCTGAATATTTGTCTTTCCTTTTAAATGCCGGTCTTGGCAGCCGGAATTCAAGTGGATTTGGATTCATCTCACCATTTCATTAATGATATAGAGGGGAGGGGTTAGATGTGTTACTCTCGGATATTATCCGGATTGGAAAGCCATTGATTGACAGTGATATGTCGTTACAAGAAAGAATTCAACTGCTGTCAGATGTCGGAAAAGAAGAGGCTAAAAATTTTTATGGCAATGTGTTTGTTGTTGTGTTGGATGGGCAGGGCGCCAATTTACATTATCGGACTTTTCAAGACGAAGAAAACGGGCCGGTCCAATTGGATGCAGCTATTGCCATGCCGATAACGATACCGTCAGGTGGAAACCCGTTAAATGCCCAAGGGATCTACCCGATTCCATGTTATCCTTTGTACGACAAGCATATTAAGCAAATATCCGATGACAAAAAAACCTTTAAGCTTGTCCATGATAGATTAGTTAAAACAGTTCCTTATTTTGACACGGATCAAGAGGAGTTGGCAAAGAAGTCAAAGATCATTGCTGATTGCTTAGTTGAAGAAGCGACAAAATTTGTGAGAGAAGAAAAACAGCTTGGTGTGCTATTTATATTGGATTGTTCGCTTGAACTTTTTGAGCCAGCGCAAGAGCAAGGTTACTTGGAGATAAAGGTACACAATTCGTCAGCCGAGAATCATTTTATGAATCCCCAAAAGTTGACTGCTAATATTATAGAAGCTCGTTTTCAAGAAGCAAAAGAATTGGGTTCGGAAAAAAATGCGATATCCACGATTTCAAACATGTCTTCTGAAGAAGTTGTTTCCGCTTATAATAAATCCTGGCTATGGCTAAGCCCTACATGGGAAGCACCTAGATCCATCTATTGGGAGAAAAAAGAATGGACGAAGGGGATACGTTTAAATCGAAAAGAGTACGAAGCCTACTTCTATGGAGCCCAATTTTTAAAGCAAGTTCAAACACCTATACGTGCTGGTGTGTTAAAAGAAATGTTTGCCCCGACTTTCAGTGTAGAGGCCAAACAAAATATGCGGCCAACGAGTTTTGAAACTATTTTTGGCATCCCTTACTTTTTGCCTTTAACAAATCTGGAGCCCACGGAATTATATACGAAATTCCAAAACCTCAAGACGAGATATGAAAGTAAAGATGCCCATCCAAATGATCTGCAACTAGAAATTATTAGCGGTTTGCAGAGTAAAATAATGCGCAATGTAAGTGATGATTATCGAATCACCATCATCTACTATTCGGGCATATTGAATCGGGGCGATATCCACCTTCGCGCGCAGATTGAAGATGTAGTCCCAAGTATTGCCCAAAAGGTACAGAAAATTGTCCAAGATATCGAAAGGCGCCAGTTGAGATATATCGCTCATTTATTACATATTCCGGAAGAGCAAACAGCTTACACTCATTTTAAAGTTAAGCATCTTCCCACTTTGTTAAGCAATGCATATGGGCCGGGCTATTTGTGGACGAGCATGGAAAAGGTGTTGCACGGTAGGCCGATTGGCATTGAAAGAGTAACAAAACAAGCAACTAGGCGAATGACAGAGCTTGCAAACAAAAGAGATTTTTGGAATATCCGTTTTGAGCTTCTGTTCTATCACTTGTTTTTAGCATTTTATCAAATGTATTATTCTGAAATTTTACATGAAGGAAAGGGGGACACCGATGTGAAAGAATGGAAGGAAATGATTGATCGATATACAAATGGAATTTTGACTGAAGACGATGTTAATTCAACTGAAAAAGTTGGATTTATTGCAGGTTGTTTAGTTCAACAATTTGAGCGTTCCTATCGCAGAAAACTGGGAAAAAGCTATCTGGATACCCGCGTGATGCGTTTTGGAAGCAAATTGACACCCGAGATGGTTTGGAAAAATGGGCTGATTGAAATGGAAGGACTGAGTAAGAGAAGAGATCTTGGAATTTCGGATAATTATAGAAAAGCGCTTGCTATTATTTTGCCTGCCATGATTCGCTTGAAGAAAAATAATCTTCTAACAAAAGAAAAAGATGAGTTTATGACCATGTTTTGGTCTGGCTATTTAATGTTGCCAAAGAAGGAGGAAAAAAATGGTGTCGATATCCAATAGTGAATTACTGTTTGTCAAATCAGTCAAGGACGGGATTCCAAATAGAGATCCTCTCAATGATAGTGATGCGAGAAGAATTTTTCCGGAAGAAGACGGCCGGATTTCTCTATCCGATGTGAGTATAAAGCGTGACGTCCGTGACTTTGTTATTGCATTATATCCAGATGGCGGAGAAAAAAATCATATTTTTGTTCAACCGATTATTAATGATAAAGGGAATTTGTTAAGCAGAAAATTCCTCGCTTTAAAAATTGCTAAAAATGTCGGAAAGGAAAATGAGGCAAAGGAGGATATGGAGTCTGTCTTAGTTGATCATGCTTTTGATGTCCGTACGTTTGGGATCGTTTATTCCGAAAAACCAAAATTTCATTTAACAGGCCCTGTGCAATTCTCATGGGCTCATTCGATGCATCCCGTTGACACGCAGTATGTTCAAGGAACGGTTACAATGCCAAGTACTGGAGAAGGGAAAACCCAAGGGACCATATGGACAAGCTACACCGTTCCATTTGCCGTTTTTTCCATGACAGGTGTTATGAATGCCAAAAGTGCTGAGCATACGAAAATGACAATTGACGACCAGGAGCTGCTACTTAGAGGACTATGGCAAGGAACCCAGCATCGTCATGCTAGGGGAAGAGGGCAGCAGGAGCCTCTATTTCTCGTTCATATTGAGTATAACGACCCTTTTTTCCGTATTGGTTACTTAGAAGAAATGATCAAATTGGTTCCAGATAAGGAAACATGGAGGGATGACAGTAGCAGGCCTTCTTCTATTCATGAGATTTCCATAGATGTGACAGAATTAGAAAAGGTTTTGGAAATGTATAAAGATAAAATTGAACGTTGCCGGATCTGGAAACACCCTCTTTTACAAGTAGATGGAAAATTAGAGGAATATATTCAAGAGATCTCCTGGTAAAGGAGGGGAAAACGTTGAAAGTTTTAGCCTTTGATGTGAAAAGTTCAGTCGCTCACTTTCGTAGGCCGGATACAACAGCTACCCAACTGACATATCCCTTCATTCCCCCAACTGCAGCGAAGGGGCTGGTTGGTGCAATATTGGGAATAGAAGACTTTACCACGAACGATAAAGTTGGTATTGAATTACGTTCAAATGTCCGATTGGTAAGCCAGCAGTTATCGTTGCTCCATAATGGAGGTTCGTCCTTTAATCGGCCAACAACTATCCAGTTACTGGTGGAACCTGCCTATAGAATATACTATGCTGGGGAGCAATTTTTCAACGAGTTGGAAATCGCCCTGAAAGAAAAGCAATTTGTCTATACAACGTATCTCGGCTCGGCTTTTGCCATCACCACACCTGTTTATGCAGGGACATGGGAAATGAGTGAAGTGCTGGATACAGGCAAAACGTATCGTGTGAGATCAATCATCCCTGTTACAGCCATTAAAGAGCTCATTCCCAAGGATGGCCATTATTATCAACGAGCCAGCGGTTTTATGAAAAGGTATGAGGGAAATCGGACATTTAGTCAATCCATCGACTTTATTTTTGAGCAAAGCGGAAAAAAACTGTTGGTGAAACCGAAGTTGAATCAAGAAGAATATCAGTTGGTTGAAATAGAGGGTGACCTTGTATGTCTAGTATAATTCCATTTGCGATGAGCATCGCTCGCCCAGATGATCATGGCAAGCAATATCTATTAACGGAACACTTGGAAGGAGTGCGTAATAAAGCGCGCTCCTTTTTTACAACAGATATTGATCCAACTGTGAAAAAGCTAATCGAATTCGCTGCTATCAGCCATGATATCGGGAAAGCTAATTTTGAATGGCAACGGTATATTAAAGGAGAAAGCAGACGCGGGCCGAATCATTCCCATTACGGTGCTATCTTCTTTTCTTATTTATCCTATCATTTTCTGAAAGAAAGCAATGTATGGAACGAACGCTATCAAATGACTTGGCTTTTTTTAACACGGGATATTGCTGATCACCACGGAGTTTTGAAGGGGTATGCAAAGAATGAGGAGATTGATACTGGCTCTTTTGAAAAAATGGATATGCTTGGGATTGAAAGGTGGATTTATTCCTTATATCCTGAGATCGAATCCATGAATATATCGATCAATGAAGAGGATATCAATCTATGGCAGGACGGTGAATATATGGATATTTTAGACGAAGTATTTGAATCGATATATGATGACCTCAGACAACATGAAAAAAACGTAGATGAAATGATGGCTGTACTCCAACAATGGCGATTTTTCACTTCGATTTTTATTGCTGCCGATCGGTTTGATATTCAAGAGGCTACTGATCGTCGAATTAAAAAGAGTGATTGGAACAAGATTGGCGACCGTATCAATCTATTTTGTCTGCAGGGAAAGGAGCATCCTCTTGCCTCCATTCGTTCGAATGCCCAAAAGTCTATCATTAAACAATGGAATGCAGAAAAAAACAGCTCTTATTATGTACTGGAGATGCCAACGGGATATGGTAAAACGATTACAGCTTTAAAATTGGCCTCTGAAATTGCAAAAGAAAAAGGTTTTTCTAAAATTATTTATATTGCTCCTTATTTGTCCATCCTCGAACAAAATGCGGATGTCATTGAGAAAATAACAGGATTTACGCCTCTGCAATTTCATTCAATGGCTATTTTAAAAAATCGTGGCCGAATTGATAATGAACATCTGTTGGATGAAAATGAAAAAACGGATGAAATGAGTGACATACATGTACAGGCTTGGGCCAATCCAATTATTTGTACAAGCTTAGTACAGTGGATGAAAGCTATTTTTCCAAGCCGTGCCCAGGAAACGTTGCGCCGAATTTTTCTTCAAGACGCCATTGTTGTGATTGACGAACCCCAAATTATAGATGCTGCAGTTTGGAACTTATTTTTAAAAGGAACAAACGCAATGTCCAAACTCTACCATCAAGTTACGATCTTTTGTTCTGCGACAATGCCTCCTTTTCACCATGGGCTCAATGAGGAACCCAAAAGGCTTACCGTATCGTCGAAAGGCTCACTTAACAGATATAAGTTGAAACTGATAGAGCCAATAGACGCTGCTGAATGTGCTGAAAAACTATCAAGATTACGGGAGCCAAGCGGAGCAGCTATCCTGAATACGATTCATGATGCAATTGATGTTTATCAACAACTTGATCAACAAAAAGATACGAATACATTCTTGGTGCATGGACTCATGGTTCCGATTCATAAAAGCATACAAATCAAACAAATTTTTAATGCACTCAACAGTCAGCGTAAAAAAGAACATTCACAACGCATTCTTGTCATCTCGACGCAAGTGATAGAAGCAGGAGCGGATTTAAGTTTCCATTATATGTATCGCGCCTTACCGATTCTTCCTTCACTAATTCAAGCCGCTGGCAGGGTGAACAGACACGGCGAAAAGGACATGGGAATTATAGAGACAGGAAAGTTGATGAGAAATGACCAAGATACCCGCTTTATTTATGCTCATCATTTGAGGCGCATTTCAGATGATTTGCTTTTTCAGAAAGATATATGGTTGGAGGAGGAAACAGGGAATCTTATTAAACAGTTTTACCAAAACATGTTTCATGAAAATAATTATCAATCGGTTTTGCAAGATATCAAGAAGGCAATGGAAGGGAATTGGGAAGCCTTATCCAGACATGAAGTATTCGGAGGTAACGAATACCATCGCTTGCCCGTTTTTATTCCCTTTAAGTGGGAGGAATATGAACCATTCATCTCTGAAGATTTAAAGCAATTGATGGAGGAGTTTGGGGCTTCGTCGCCGGAAGATATTTATTCTATTTTTAAAGAGAAAAAAATGCTGAATCGTCCATACGGAGAAAAGAAGAGATTCAACATCCTTTTTCATCAATTCGTTTTAAATATACCAGCAAAGAAGGCATTAAAAATAGTTTCCAAAGAGGATTTCCTTACTGATAGAATTCCGATATTAAAAGATGACGGAGTCTACAGCCCAGAAAAAGGATTGGCCTTTATGGAAGATGAGATCGATCATCATTTTATATAAGAGGAGAATGTGAATTGCCGAATGAGTACATTCCGAACGTGACCGGTACGGACATTTGGTACTATTTCATCTGCAAAAGAGAGCTTTGGCTCATGATTCGTAAAATTGCCCCTGACCAAGAAGATGAAAATGTGGATATTGGCCGTTTTCTTCACGAATACTACAGTAAAAGAGGGAAGAAAGAAGTAGATATAGGCAGCGGTAAAATTGACAGAATCAAGAAGGTGGGAAATCAGCTTGTTGTACAGGAAATAAAGAAAACCTCTCGTTATAGGGAGTCCAGTTATTTTCAGTTGTTATTTTACTTATACGAACTAAAGAAAATGGGAATGGAAGCAAAGGGAGAATTGCTGTTTGTAGAAGAAAAGAAGAAGGAAGTGGTTGCATTAACGGAAAAGAATGAGGAACAGTTGAAAAAGGTAATAAAAGAGATACAGAGATATGCACGAATGCCGGTTCCCCCTTCACCTAAGAAAATTAAGTTTTGTACGAAATGTGCATATCGTGAATATTGCTGGGCGGGTGAAGAATGAGTGAAAAAAACATTGTATATAACAAATAGCGGTGAGTTCAGGAGAAAAGACAACACGTTATATTTTATAAATGATGAAGGAAAGAGAACGTTTATTCCGATAGAAGACATCAACGATATTTTTATCTTTTCAGAAGTAAGCTTCAATACGAAGCTGCTTGATTTTTTGTCCCAGAAGCATATTTGCGTTCATTTTTTCAATTATTATGGTTATTATTCCGGCACTTATTATCCAAGAGAACATTTAAATGCAGGACACGTATTATTAAAGCAAAGTGAAGTATATTTGAATTTCGAACGTAGGCTTGATTTGGCCAGTCGTTTTGTGAGTGGGTCTATTCACCAAATGCAACAAGTTCTAAAATACTATGTAAATCGTCGGAAGGATAATAATATCCATTTAAAAGATTCTGCGGAAAAGATGGCGGAGATAAAGGAAAATCTCATTCAAGCGCAAACAATAGAGGAATTAATGGCTTCAGAAGGCCATGCAAGAGAAGTATATTACTCTTGCTTTGATGATATTATCCAAAACAAAGATTTCGTGTTTGATAAAAGAACAAAACAGCCTCCTTTAAATGCCCTCAATGCCTTGATTAGTTTTGGTAATTCTATTTGTTATACAATGATTTTAAGTGAAATATATAAAACCTATTTAGATCCGAGAATAGGATTCTTGCATTCGACAAACTTTAGAAGGTTTTCGTTGAACTTGGATGTAGCGGAGATTTTTAAGCCGATTATGGTGGATCGGTTAATTTTTCAGCTCATTAATAAGAAAATGATTACAAAAAAGCATTTTGAACAGCAGCATACAGGAGGCATTTTGTTGAATGATAAAGGGAGAAGAATTTTTTTAGAGCAAACTGAGTTGCGAATGAGAACTACTGTAAATCACCGTCACCTTGGCAGGCGTGTTTCATATCGACGCTTATACCGACTAGAGCTTTACAAAATTCAAAAGCATATATTAGGTGAAAAAGAATACGAACCGTTCGAATCGCTTTGGTAGAGGAGGATTTCAGAGAATGTTCTTAATCCTTGTATATGACTTTGGAGAAAAAAGAGTCGGAAAAGCATTGAAAATTTGCCGAAAGTATTTACACTGGGTTCAAAATTCCGTTTTTGAAGGAGAAATTTCAAAAGCAAATTTTGTAAAATTAAAAAAAGAGCTGGAGCTACTCATGGATCCAGAGGAAGACTCGATCATCTTATACACATTCAGATCACAAAAATTTTCTAAAAGAGAAATCATGGGCTTAGAAAAAGGAAACATAGATTTTATCCTGTAACATTTGTCGTCGATCTATCTCGTGACATCACCCCCCGGGAGATCGACGACAAATCAAAATCATCCAAAAAGCGGAAAATGCAACCAGTATGAGCCCTGTTTGGGAAAAAATAACTTTCATTTTTATAAAATATGTGATATACAATAATGTGATAGAATCAATGTTTTTTGGGGTTAACATCTTACCTATGAGGAATTGAAATATTGGTCAAAATGGTGTCCCGGCAACGCCTAATAGTGTTAACATCTTACCTATGAGGAATTGAAATAGACTTGTCAAGCCCTCCTCCCCATCAATCAGGAGCCGTTAACATCTTACCTATGAGGAATTGAAATTTGGGTCTTTTCCGGCATTGGCGTCCGGTTTCGGGGCAGTTAACATCTTACCTATGAGGAATTGAAATCCAGAACGGCATGGAATGGCACGGTCCAGCGCTTGCAGTTAACATCTTACCTATGAGGAATTGAAATGCGGCTATGATCGGCGTAGGTGCCGAGCCACCTGTCCGTTAACATCTTACCTATGAGGAATTGAAATCCAGCCCCTCAAAGCTAACCGTTTCAGTAATCTTTCGTTAACATCTTACCTATGAGGAATTGAAATGACCTCTATCCCGCAGACCATACGCTTTGACTAAATTGGTTAACATCTTACCTATGAGGAATTGAAATTCGGTTTTCAAATATATATAGCGCTACGTCTTTTGGGTTAACATCTTACCTATGAGGAATTGAAATCCGATGCATACAGAAATGAGACATGGGAGCCTCCAAGTTAACATCTTACCTATGAGGAATTGAAATGTCGATCCTATCTATCTAATGGACTTCGAAAATAACAGTTAACATCTTACCTATGAGGAATTGAAATATGAGCGCGCAAGTTGAACGGCAGTATGACGAATACGAGGTTAACATCTTACCTATGAGGAATTGAAATAATAACATCTCGACGTTCGAATTAATGCGCGCCCTAGGTTAACATCTTACCTATGAGGAATTGAAATAGTACGTAATCAAGCGGCACGGCGACGATGGACTCGTCGTTAACATCTTACCTATGAGGAATTGAAATTAACTCGTTTCATCTTCATCAACCAGCGTCCACATTGTTAACATCTTACCTATGAGGAATTGAAATTGTCGTCATCGCTATCGAGTATCCACGCGCCGTCGTGTTAACATCTTACCTATGAGGAATTGAAATTATACATACTTCTTTGGATCCCGTACCCACCCATAGTTAACATCTTACCTATGAGGAATTGAAATGAGGATAGGACGGTACAGGAGGGTGTTCTTAACAAACGTTAACATCTTACCTATGAGGAATTGAAATACTTCAGCCCGAACTTTTTCGTATTCTGCTTGGCTGTTAACATCTTACCTATGAGGAATTGAAATCCCTGGATCACTTCCGTTGCCATTTGCGCAATAGACTTGTTAACATCTTACCTATGAGGAATTGAAATATGGAGTAGCAGAGGCGGCGGGACAGCTCGGTATCGTTAACATCTTACCTATGAGGAATTGAAATTCGCCTGCTTTGCGCCGTTATCCTCCGTCGGCTGCCGTTAACATCTTACCTATGAGGAATTGAAATACAAAAAGGTCATGCGTGACTGGCGCGGGAAAATCCGTTAACATCTTACCTATGAGGAATTGAAATCGTCCCTGCTTTTGGCTGGGAAATGGGGCCGCCAAGTTAACATCTTACCTATGAGGAATTGAAATGATGGACATGATTCAGTGGTTGTCTAGTTTCTTAGAGTTAACATCTTACCTATGAGGAATTGAAATTGGAAAAATAATCGCCGTACAGACCAGGCTTGTATGGTTAACATCTTACCTATGAGGAATTGAAATTAAAATTGTCGCTCCCGAAGCCGATAAGCCAAATTCGTTAACATCTTACCTATGAGGAATTGAAATAATGTATTTCTATGTATAAACATTCTACACCTTTCGTTAACATCTTACCTATGAGGAATTGAAATTGGTGAACAGAAATGAGAATGTCAGCTCCCCAACTATGTTAACATCTTACCTATGAGGAATTGAAATTAGGACAATTGCTTAACTTTTAAAACTTCTCCTTCCGTTAACATCTTACCTATGAGGAATTGAAATGAATATCGTGGGAAAACTGGTACAACCCCCGTACACGTTAACATCTTACCTATGAGGAATTGAAATTTGCACGGCATTATCGAAGTTGAATTTCAATTCCATGTTAACATCTTACCTATGAGGAATTGAAATAACAACGAAGGTTCTGCCGACACATACCCGATCGTCGTTAACATCTTACCTATGAGGAATTGAAATTTTTTGTACTAACTCCAAATGAGTTCACCGATCTCCGTTAACATCTTACCTATGAGGAATTGAAATATGTGATGCACCATGTCAGCTGGTGTCAGTATGCCTGTTAACATCTTACCTATGAGGAATTGAAATAGATTGGCCGAATTTCGGACTTTGAGACAGCGTAGGTTAACATCTTACCTATGAGGAATTGAAATAAAGATCAAGATGAGCAAAAATTGAACTTAGAAAGGTTAACATCTTACCTATGAGGAATTGAAATAGGAAAACCAACGCATCATCACTAAGTGGTCAGAGGTTAACATCTTACCTATGAGGAATTGAAATAAAGATGCGCATGCCAATCGGTTTGATTATTTTAAAGTTAACATCTTACCTATGAGGAATTGAAATTCACTTATCCATAGCAAGACTTCACAAGTGATCAATGTTAACATCTTACCTATGAGGAATTGAAATGATGACACTATAAACATACTTGATATAGAGGAAATAGTTAACATCTTACCTATGAGGAATTGAAATCAAGTATGAGCGCTTTTTTGTCAAAGCTGTGAGCCGTTAACATCTTACCTATGAGGAATTGAAATTGTGCTAAACCCAGCCAACGCTTGCCAACAGGGCTATCCGTTAACATCTTACCTATGAGGAATTGAAATGGTGACATAGATAAATGGATATCCGTTCATGAGTCTATGTTAACATCTTACCTATGAGGAATTGAAATCCAGTTGGGCTGTCAGACATACCAGACGTAGGGGTGTCGTTAACATCTTACCTATGAGGAATTGAAATCACGTTCGCAGGCGTTTTCCGCATTTCCCCACCATAGTTAACATCTTACCTATGAGGAATTGAAATTCGATCAATCCGATGAAATCGATGAAGATGGCATGGCGTTAACATCTTACCTATGAGGAATTGAAATTTGTAATGTTTTTTTCTCCTCTGGAGTTTTTCTGTCCGTTAACATCTTACCTATGAGGAATTGAAATCGTGTAGCTGCGGCAGGCTTCCCGGTAATCGAAAACGTTAACATCTTACCCATGAGCAATTGAAATTTGGCAAACGCCGCGGTCTTTGTAAAATTCACCTTGCGTTAACATCTTCCCTATGAACTTTTCTCCGTGCTTTGATTTTCGCTTTGCCTCTCCGAATCTCTTTCTCGTTTATCCCGCATGTAAGGTGCCGTAAGGCTCCCACATCAAAATCTTGAGCGAATACAAAAAGTATAAGTGTGAGCAAACGGCATCTAAATGCCCGATTGGTTCAACTAACATTCAGTAGGAGCCCTACTGAATGAAGTTTCACTTTATCCCGCATGTAAGGTGCCGTAAGGCTCCCACATCAAAATCTTGAGCGAATACAAAAAGTATAAGTGTGAGCAAACGGCTCCTAAAAGCCCGATTGGTTCAACTAACATTCAGTAGGAGCGGGAAGAAAACTCCTCTGAATGAAGTTTCACTTTATATCTTCCCTATAGCTTTTCTTTGTTTATTGCTCCAATAGCTGATGTCCTGTCAAAGAAGTCTCAGCCATCGGAGCGTCCGCCTTTTGGGGGGCGTCTTCATGGCTTTCCGTTTTTGATATCTGCACTGAATTAAGCGATCCATGAATGAGGTTTCCGTGGTCTTTATGGCTTTATGTTTTGATATCGTATTGCTTTATTTTTCTATATAGGTTTGCTCGGGACATTCCGAGTAATGTGGCGGCTGCGCTTTTGTTGCCGAAGGTTTTGTTTAGGGCTTCTTGGATGCGCTCTTTTTCTAACAGTGCTTTTTCTTTTGCGAGTCCCGCCTTTTCTTCTGCTTTTTTGGTGTTGGCCGGAAAGATTTGGGTGATGTCTTCGGCATGGATGATCGGTTTTTCTGAAAAGATGATCATTCTTTCGACCACATTTCTCAGTTCTCGAATATTTCCGGGCCAATGATAGTTCATGAAGCATTCCAAGGCGCTGTCAGAAAGGGAGGGGATTTCTTTATAGTATTTTATTGCAAATTCTTGTATAAAGTTATTGGCTAAGAGCGGGATGTCTTCCAATCTTTCCCGCAGGGGAGGGATGGGTAATGTAACCACATTGAGACGGTAGTACAGATCTTCCCGAAAGGTGCCTTGTTTCACCATCTCTTCTAAATCGCTGTTGGTGGCGGCCACAACGCGAATGTTTACTTTAATAGAGGTGTTGCCCCCAATGCGATATACTTCTCTTTCTTGGAGTACTCTTAGTAATTTGACTTGCATGTCAAGGGGTAATAGACCAATTTCGTCCAAAAATAAAGTGCCTCCTTCGGCCATTTCCACTTTCCCCGGCCTGCCATCCCGGTGCGCGCCTGTAAAAGCGCCTTTTTCGTAACCGAAAAATTCGCTTTCAAATAGGGCTTCGGGAATGGCACCGCAATTAATGGCAATGAATGGCTCCTGATTTCTGAAGCTCGCTTCATGAATGCCTTGGGCAAACAGTTCTTTCCCAACGCCGCTTTCTCCATGAATGAGGACTGTCGCATCAGTTTTAGCCACTTTTAGCGCCAACCCTTTTACGAGTTGAATCGCTTCGCTATCCCCTTTAATTTCCGAAAAAGGACCATTTTGTTCCTGTACTTTATATTGCCTTTTTATGTTTTGGAGCTGGGTTGTTTGCAAGGTCAGCTTTTCGTTTAACTTTACGATGTTGGTAATATCATGGTCGATGGAAATGGCTCCGATTAACTCTCCATTTTCATCAAAAATAGGCGCCGAGCTGATGACTACGTGCTTATCCGGCCGGGGTTGGTGGTAGACGTTATGGACAGGTCGTTTCGTTTTTAAGATTTCCAGTAATTTCAAATCTTTTCTTTTAAAAAAATTGCTTATTTTTCTATGTTCAATGTCTTTAAGCGGTATGCCGTAGATCTTTTCTGCTTGGGGATTCCAATATTGTACTTCGCCCGATGCGTTAATAATGGTAATGGCATCCGCACTTGTTTGTATTAACGTCTGTAAAAAATAGTGTGAATGTTTAAAGTATTGTTCTTTCATAACCAACACCTTCGTTAAAATAGTGTAACATCTGCCATTTGTATTAAACAAATGTGTAACATTTTTGGACACTTCTATTGTAATAGATGATCAACAGAACAGCAATTGTAGCAAGTATACCTATTAAAATGTGTTGGCACAATTTTTGCTATCTCTATTATATAGAAACATATTTACGAGGTGAAATGGTGAAATGATTGAGATAGAAAGTTACATAGAAACCATTGATGCGCATGTGATGGGAGAAGCGGCCAGAATTGTCATCGGAGGGATTCCGGAGATTCTTGGTGAATCCATGATGGACAAAAAACGTTATGTGCAGAAAAATATGGACGATATACGAAAGCTGTTAATGCATGAGCCAAGAGGGCACCTGAATATGTTTGGCGCCATATTGACGAGGCCTTGCCAATCATCATGCGACATTGGGGTTTTATTTATGGATAGCGGCGGTTATTTAAACATGTGTGGTCATGGAACGATAGCAGCTGTCACAGTGGCTGTCCATAGTGGCCTGATAGAAAGAAAAGACAAGGTATTTTTGGATACGCCTTCCGGAATTGTCGAATGTCATCTTGTTTATGAGCAGGATAAAGTGAAGGAAGTGTCATTTATCAATGTTCCGGCCTTTTTATATGAACGCGGTGTAAGCGTTTTTGTTGAAAATGTGGGGCATGTGGAAATGGATATCGCTTTTGGCGGCAGTTTTTTTGCCATTGTCGATGCAGAACCATTTCAACTACAACTAACCACTGAAGAACAGGAAAAAATTACCTCATTGGGCATGAAGATCAGAAAGGCGGCAAACGAACAGTTGACGGTCAGCCACCCGTACATTCCCGAGATCAATACGATTGATCTCGTAGAATTTAGTTTACAATTAGATGAACATTATTATCGGAATACCGTGGTTTTTGGCGATGGACAAATTGATCGGTCACCGTGTGGAACAGGTACATGTGCAAAGCTGTCTACATTGAACCTTAGGCCTGGTGAATATATTATCCAGGAAAGTATTATTAGATCACAATTTAAAGGCGAGGTAGTCGGTTTTACAGAGGTCGGAAACTATAAAGCGATTATCCCTAAAATAACGGGGTCTGCTTGGGTGACCGGCATTCATAAATTCTCATTGGATGTGAGCGATCCATTCAAGGAAGGCTTTCTTTTACGATAAATCTATTCATCCTTTCTCGAACAATCGGGCGAAATGATGGAGCCGATACTCGGTCCGCAATTTCAAGGATGTGGCGGGAATTATGGATAGAACATTGCGTTTTCTGCCATCATTTCATTTGGGGAGCGTTGCGGCCATTTCATGTTAGGCACATTTCCGGCGGGCAACACACGCAAGACCGGAAAGGAAAAATAGATTTGAAGGATAACATGTTCACGAAAAAAATAGAAGGGGAATCTCCTGGATATTCTTCCCCTTCTCATTAGAGGAGGAACTTGAGGTGCAAAAAAAACTGCCCTTTCTACAAATACTCGCAATAGGTTTGATGCTTTTTTCGATGTTTCTAGGTGCTGGAAACGTGATATTCGCGCCAATGGTAGGACAGCAGGCAGGTGGAAATGTCTGGACCGCTATGGGCGGGTTTTTAATTACTGGTGTCGGTTTGGTGTTATTGGCGATTATTGCGTTGACACGCGGCGGAGGAACAGTGGAAAGGCTTGCGGGCAGAGTGGGTCCCCGTTTTGCTGTTATATTTTCAGTATTGCTGTTCTTAACGCTTGGCCCCATTTACGTCATTCCCCGGACAACATCTGTTGTCTATGAAATTGCGATCAATCCACATGTGCACAGTAAGGAAAATGCCAGTCTTTACTTGTTCATTTTTTCTACAATATTCATTGTCTTGACGATTTTGCTCTCGTGGAATACGACCAAATTTGTCGATCGTTTAGGAAAAATAATCACTCCTGTCTTTTCAATATTATTAATCACTTTAATTGCCAAGTCGCTGATTACACCAATGGGAAAGATTGGCGAGCCTCAAGAGGAATATTTGAGCGGCGTTTTTATCAAAGGGTTTACAGAAGGATATTATACAATGGATGTTCTCGCCGCCTTTGTATTTGGAGGAATCTTCATTAAATCGATCAGCTCTTTAGGAATCCAATCGGAAAAGGAAGTGTCACGGGTTTTTATTCAGGCTGGGATGATCACGATGATTGGACTTGTGGCATTACAACTCTCAATGGCCTGGATTGGCGCCTCCAGTGTGGATTCCATCGGCTTGAAAGAAAATGGAGGAGAAATATTGGCTCAAGGCTCCAAAGTGCTGTTTGGGCAAGGCGGGGTATATATGATTGGGGCAGTCATTTTCTTAACTGGGATCACAACGAATGTTGCTTGCTTAGCGTCTGTTTCCGAATATTTCGAAAGGATCATTCCGTCCGTTTCTTATAAAAAGTGGCTCATCCCTTTTTCGCTTGTTGGTTTGATCATTACGAACTTTGGATTAAATAAAATCTTGACGCTTGCTTCGCCTATTCTTTTATTGTTATATCCGATTGCGATTGCTTTGATTGTATTAATCTTTACAAACAATTTATTTGGCGGATATAAGTCGGTTTACGTTGCCACCATAACCGGTGTCGGTTTTGTCGCTTTTCTCGATGCTTTACAAGAAGCAAACATCGCGTCTGAAGCGATCAATCAAGTATTTGGTTTCATTCCATTATTTACAAATGGCGCCGGATGGATTGTAACCGGTTTAATTGGATTTTTGCTTGGCCTTATTATTGCCAAAGTTCTCAAAGAGCCGGCCGATCTCATCCAAATCGCAAGTCAAAAGCGTCCCGACCATGAATGTGAGGAACATGTTGAACATCTGCCTATCAAATAAGCTTGAAAGCGCCCACAGTCCAAGTGTCCGCAGTCGCAGGTCTCACGGCAACTAAAGCGAAGGCTCTATCCAATACAATAGACGCTCAGACATAAGCCTAAAACGGCAAAGATGATGCCGCCATAGATAGATGAAATAGCGGTTGGCAGGCAAGGAAATGATGGCTTGATCGTGAAAGCTGGTGCTAAAGCAAAGGCGATGACCATGGATGTAAGTCCGTCTTGTTTTGACACTGCTCCAAACTAGAAGCCCCCTTTCCAGTTGACACTTTTCGCTCTCTATGGTATTTCATAAATGATTAGCACTTTCCTGATAAGAGTGCTAACCACTGATCAATTCGATGAAAGGGGTATACATATGGCGAAGCAGGCGTTTAAGGCGGAGTCGAAGCGGCTGTTGGAAATGATGATTCATTCGGTTTATTCCAACAAGGAGATTTTTCTGCGGGAGCTGATTTCGAACGCGAGTGATGCAATTGATAAGATTTATTATAAAGCGTTGACGGATGATTCTTTGGTGTTTGATAAGGACAGTTATTATATCAAAGTGAAGGCAGACAAAGATCAGCGCACATTAACGATTACGGATACCGGCATCGGGATGACGAAAGATGAGCTGGAATCAAACTTGGGAACGATTGCGAAGAGCGGTTCGTTGGCGTTTAAAAACGAAAATGAAATCCGAGACGGCCATGATATTATCGGCCAATTTGGCGTCGGTTTTTATTCCGCGTTTATGGTGGCGGATCATGTGACGGTCATTACGAAAGCGCTGGAGAGCGACCAGGCGTACAAATGGGAATCTTCCGGGGCTGATGGATTTACGATTGAACCGGTGGAAAAAGAATCGGTCGGAACGGAGATTATTTTAAAAATCAAAGAGAATACGGAAGATGAAAACTATGACGAGTATCTTGAAGAGTATCGTTTAAGAGCGATCATTAAAAAGCACTCTGATTTCATTCGCTACCCAATTAAAATGGACGTGACCGAACGCAGGCTGAAAGAGGGCAGCGAGGACGAATACGAAGACTACATCGAAGAACAAACGATTAACAGCATGGTCCCCATTTGGAGAAAAAACAAAAACGAGCTGACCACGGAGGATTACGAGAATTTTTATCATGAAAAACACTACGGTTTTGATAAACCGATCAAGCATATTCATATTAAAGTCGATGGAACCGTCCGGTACAATGCCATTTTATTTATCCCTGAAAAAATTCCGTTCGATTACTATACGAAAGAATTTGAAAAAGGGTTGGAGTTATATTCCAATGGCGTCCTCATTATGGAAAAATGCGGAGATTTGCTTCCTGACTACTTCAGCTTTGTAAAAGGGATGGTCGATTCCGAAGACTTATCGCTCAACATTTCAAGGGAAATGTTACAGCAGGACCGGCAATTGAAGTTTATCGCGAAAAATATTAAAAATAAAATCAAAAGGGAACTTGAAAGTCTTCTGAAGGACGATCGGGAGCATTATGAAAAATTTTTCGAGGAGTTCGGCAGACAGCTTAAGTTTGGCGTATATAACAACTTTGGGCAAGATAAAGAAGTGCTGCAAGACCTGTTATTGTTCTACTCGTCGAAGGAAAAGAAACTTGTTACATTAGACGAGTATGTATCTAGAATGGCGGAAGATCAGAAATATATTTATTATGCGACAGGTGAATCGATCGAAAGAATTGCCAAATTGCCGCAAACGGAGCTTGTTGCAGATAAAGGATATGAAATTCTGTATTTCACTGATGATGTCGATGAATTTGCGATTAAAATGCTCATGAGCTATAAAGAGAAAGAGTTTAAAAATGTAGCGAGCGGCGATTTGGGCATAGAAGAGGAGCAGGATAAAAAGCAGACGGAATCGGAAGAAAAAGAAAACAAAGAGCTGCTTGATTATATGAAAGAAGTGCTTTCCGGAAAAGTGAAAGACGTGAAAATATCAAAACGGTTGAAATCCCATCCTGTTTGTTTGGCGGCGGATGGTGAAGTATCCATCGAAATGGAAAAAATCCTCAGCGCCATGCCGAACAATGAACAAGTAAAAGCAGACAAAATTCTGGAAATCAACGGAGATCACGATGTATTTCAAGCGTTAAAATCGGCGTTTGACCAAGACCGTGAAAAGGCAAGATTATACACAAACCTGTTATATAATCAGGCACTTCTGATTGAAGGCTTGCCGATTGAAGATCCGGTAGAATTTACGAACAATATGTGTAAAGTAATGGTGTAAAGATTAGGCCTCCCGCTTTGAGTCAGGGAGGTCTTTTTGCGGAACAAAAAGGTACGCTACTGGACGGTCACTTACCATGATCAGCTTCTTTCCGGGTGTCCGGTCGGCAATGACACACACTTAACAGCCTTCCAGCCTCATCCCCCGTTCCATGGCCGAAACGTATACGGAATCCCGATCATCTTCGCGGTTAACTCATCATATGAAGTCAAATCATTTCTGGAAAGTTCGCTCAAGGATCGCTTTCCCATCGCTCTTAAAGCGATTTTAATTTCTTCGGTGCTGGCTGACAAAAATTTCTCGGTCGTTTTAGCGCCTTCCTCCATATTAAATTGGTTTTTGAACTTGCCCTCGTGCCAAACAACTTGAGTTGGCGGTTCAAAAGGCATGGCACGGGTTACTTGCGTATGTGAAAGCGCGAAAAGGATGGCCGATCCCAAGTAAACGGCGTCGGCTCCGAGGGCAAGCACTTTTAAAAAGTGGCCGGGGACCAAAAGTCCACCCGAGATAATTAAACTTACCCGCTTCTGCATTTTTCTTCTTTTTAAATGATTGGATGCCCGGACAACCGCGTGCAGTGTCGGGATGCCAAAGTCATCGGCCAGGATGGGCGGGCTGGAATGTGTGGCTGCTTGCGCCCCGTCTATCGCGATAACATCAACACCCATTTCCAGCAAGTGATCAATATCTTCTTCAATTTTTCCGCCGGCTCCTATTTTTACCCCTATGGGAACACCGTCAGTTAAACTTCGAAGTTCATCAACAAGCTCCTTGAGGTCTTTTATTGTTTGGTCATCGAAAAAATGTTCATGGATAATGGCGTCTTCATCTTCTTGCAATTCCATTATTTTGCGGGCTTTTCCCGTCAGATTTTTCGGTGATATTTTAGAACCCATTCCCAATTTTGCACCTTGCCCGAGCTTAATTTCAATCATGTCTGCACGCTTAATAATCTGCTCATCTTTTCCCCATTCGGTTTTGGAAAACTGTAAAATGAATTTTCCGGCTTCGTTTAATTCCTCTGATAAAATGCCGCCTTCACCTGAATTGATTGCTGTTCCAATATTATTGGCGGCTGTCGCCAAAGCGACTCTTGCTTTTTCGCTAAGTGCCACTCCATAAGCCATTCCGCCGATCATAAGGGGTATTTTGATCTTCATTGGCTTTTTTGCCTTTGGTCCGATTGTGACACTTACATCGACTTCTTCTTCGGTGGATACCGGAAAAGGTGTCGTTTGCGCGGGAATAAAAGTAATGGGATCAAAATGCGGCCAGCTTTTTGAAGATCCCAGCGGCCTGTTCAGAAGATCTCCCGTCTCCGCCCGCAAATTATTCTCGAGCGTATTTTGAATACCCATATGTTTTAGACCAGGCAATAATTCAATAATATTTTCTTGGTAGCTGTCTGTGAAAATGATTTTTCCGACCTGTTTTACGATTTGTTTCATCATCCAACGCCAGCCAATGATCAACAATAAAAATGCCATCAATAAAAAGGCGACGATTCCAAATGTTATATAGGACAACATAATCGGCATGTTCTGGTCCTCCAGCAAGTTTTAGGAGATGTGTCCTTTTATTATGACTCAGAACCGAAAATCTATGTCTATAAGAAAGCTTGGCATAGAAGCTTGGTCATTCGAGCAAATTAATGTCAATCAAGATGGGAAGGAAACGAAAAATGGGCATATATAAAAAAGGCACACTTGCAACAGCTACAAAGTCCAACATACAGCAAAACGATACAATGCACATCGGTAAAAAGGTCGAACACCGGCCTTGGCCACTACCTTCCAATAAATGGATTATGCGCCAAGTCTGGAGGAATGTATTGTTTCTCCATTGGCCCATCAAGCCCCGATTGATAAGGCCGCATCTTCCGTCTGAGCTGGAGATTGATACTTTTGAAGGTTTTGCCTGGATGGGGATCGTGGCGTTTACAATGAAGGGGATTTATTTTCGGGGACTGCCTTTCTCGGTTGTTCCGTTTTTTCCCGAAGTGAATGTCCGTACATATGTCGTTTATAAAGGGAAACCTGGTGTGTTTTTTCTCTCTCTTGATGTAGACGACTGGGCTTCCCTCAACATAGCGAAAAGATGGTATCGCTTGCCGTACAATCCGGCAAACATAGAAGTGCGGACTGGCGAAAACGGCGCCATCCAATATAAAAGTGTCCGTAAAGCGGGCAATCCGTTGGCGTTTGAGGGAAGCTGCATCCCAACCAACGATACTTATTTTTCCGAGAGTGGAACACTTGATCATTGGCTTACCGAAAGATATTGCTTTTATACAACCCGGAACGGAAAAGATATTTATCATGGCGACATACATCATCTTCCATGGCCTTTGAAAAAGGTAGATGTTCATATCAATCAACATACTCTCTTTTCCCCATTCAATATTCATGTTTCCAACGATCCTCCCATCGCTCATTTTTCGCAAGGAGTGGATTCGCTAATGTGGAATGGAAAAAAATTAAAGGTGGACTAGCCTTCTTTCATTTTTCAAAATTCTTCATGACAGTTTCTGCTATCACTGTATAAAAAATCCCATTTGTAAAAAGATAAAAGAAAGCTTGAATGGAGGGAATTGGCTTGATTCGGAATGTGCAGAAGTTGTTAAGGAAAAAACGCAAAAAACAACAGGCGAATAATGTGCAAATTCCCAAGCCTCAAGAGGTTCTGTTTAAAGATTTTAACAAAAACGTTGAATTATTCCGTTCGGTTTACAACCATTGTTCCGATGTCGTATTTCGGGAGTTCTGTTTATTTGGCAATGTGCAAGCGATCATTATCTATATTGAGGGGCTTGCCGATACGGAAAAAATTGATAATCATGTTCTTTCTCCATTGATGCAAAAAAAGGACTCAGAGCCCCGGCAGCCAAGCATTGAGTTTATTGAAAGCAACGTATCCGTATCTAAGACAAAGAAACTGAGCCTATGGGCGGATTGCATCGAATCCATTTCAACAGGCAGCTCCATTTTACTGATGGAAGGGGAGAATCAAGCCCTCTCTTTAGGCTTAACCAAGTTTGAAGCCCGGGCGATAGAGGAGCCTGAGGCTGAAAAAGTGTTAAGGGGACCGCGTGAGGGATTTATTGAATCTCTTCAGGTAAATACGGCCATGCTGAGGCGCACAATTAAAAGTCCCGCCCTTAAAATACAATCCATCAAATTGGGGAAATATTCAAAAACAAGCGTTGTGTTGGCTTATATGAACGGGATTGCTAACCCGACATTAATTCAAGAAGTTGAAAATCGGTTAAAACGGATTGATATCGATGGCTTTATTGATACTAACTATATCGAGGAGATGATTGAAGACAACCCATTCTCCCCTTTTCCTCAACTAATGGCAACCGAACGTCCGGATGTGGTCAGTTCCAATATACTGGAAGGACGGGTAGCCATTTTGGCAGAAGGGACCCCTTTTGCATTGGTTGCCCCGACTACTTTTTTTTCGTTGCTGCAGGCGCCTGACGATTATTATGAACGTTACATTGTCGGCACGGTTATCCGCTGGCTCCGTTATATATTTCTGTTTATTTCACTTGTGCTTCCGTCCCTGTATGTGGCCATTACAAGTTTTCATCAGGAAATGATACCGGACCCATTGCTGCTCAGTATTGCGGCCGCGAGAGAAAACGTTCCCTTTCCTGCATTAGTAGAAGTGGTGATCATGGAATTGATGCTGGAAGCATTGCGTGAAGCGGGTGTTAGGCTACCTAATCAGATTGGCGCCGCAGTCAGTATAGTCGGGGCCCTCGTCATTGGGCAAGCCGCAGTTCAGGCAGGATTGGTATCGGCTCCGATGGTGATCGTTGTGGCGACGACGGGAATCGCATCCTTTATGTCCCCCCACTATATTCTAGGATATTCTATTCGTCTTCTTCGCTTTCCAATGATGGTTCTGGCGGCGACTCTGGGTTTGCTCGGTATTATGATGGGTATATTGGCTCTCGTCATTCATTTATGTACATTAAGGTCTTTTGGAGAACCTTACTTGGCGCCGCTGGCGCCATTGAAAAAGCACGAATTGAAAGACGTCCTGTGGCGGGCACCCATATGGGAGATGGATAAGCGCCCACATTTCGAAAAAGACATGAACGAATATCGGCAAGCACCAAACCAAAAGCCGGGTCCGCTAAGGGGAGGGGAAACCGAACATTAAGGAATGAAGTGAGGAAAATAGCATGAGGAGCCCATATATAACGAAGGCATTTGTTTGTATCATTTTAATGTCCATGATTGTTTTATTGGGTGGTTGCTGGGACAAGATAGAAATTGACGAACTTTCTATTGTGACTGCAACGGCGATTGATAAACATGATGACGGGCAGGTGGAAATTTCCCTAGAGATCTTTATTCCAAAGTCAATGAGTGGAAGCAATCAAGGAGGCGGCGGAGCAGAGAGCGGTGGCGGGCAGACAACGATGGTTATATCTCACAAAGGGAAGAATATGGCCGATGCTCTGTCGAAGCTGGAAGCAGAGCTGCCGCGCAGGATCTTTTGGGGCAGCTGTAAAGTATTTATTTTTGGCACAGCTGCCGCAAAAGATGGGATACAACATTATCTGGATTTCCTTCTTCGGCATCCGCAGCCAAGAGAACGGGCTTTTGTGTTTGTCAGTGAAGGAAAAGCAAAGAAAATAATCGAACAAAAAGCGGTCATAGAACGCTATTCGGCGCAAACGATTCATAAGAAGGCCGATGCCGGTCATGGCTTGACCATCACACTTCAGGATTTGGAGAAAATGATTACGGATGAAGATCAAGGAGCCGCTCTTCCTTATTTAAAATTAAAAAATGAACAAACAAGTGCGGGGAAAGTCTCAAAGTTACCGAATATACATGGAATGGCCGTGTTTAAAAAAGAGCATTTGACTGGAATAATATCTGAATCGACAACAAGGGGATTACTATGGCTGAGAGGAGAGATTGAAGAGTACACCGTTAATGTCAAACCGAAACATGAACAAGGAGTAGTATCCATCGTTCCGGTATTGACTAGAGTGAATTTATCACCAAAAATTCAAGGCGGGGAATGGAAAATGATTGTAAACATCAAAACAGAAGGTACAGTCGTTCAAAATAGTACAAGTTTGGACATGGCTCATAAAAGCTCGGAAAAAAAGATCCAACAAGCCTATCGGAAAATGATCAAACAGAGAGTGACAGCAGCCATAAACGAATCACAAAAGCTAGAAGCGGATATCGTTCATTTTGGGAAGGAATTCCACCGGAAATATCCCGAACAGTGGAAAAAAGTTGAAAATCGCTGGCAAGAAATGTTCCCGAATGTAAAAACGGAACTGGTCATTGAAGCACACATTCGCAGGCCGGGATACATTCATAAACCGATAAAAACAGAGGAAAGGTGAAAGCATAATGGCATGGGGAAGTTTTTTTGGAACAATGATGATCGTTTTGGTGATCATGTTCCTCCAATGGCCAAAAATCAAACAAAACCCCACGAGAGATAAAGCGGCTTTTATTGTTCTTCTCGTGATTGGCCTCCTATTATCCATGTTTGATCTTCAGCATATGAAAGGTCCCGTCACACTAGTGGATGTTATATTTCAACCGCTTGGCAAGTTTTTATAAAATGCATGCTGTTTCATCATTTTTGTGAGGGAAGTGGACGTAATGGAAAAGGGAAAAATTTCAGCTTTACAAATGGCCATGCTGCTGTATCCTACCATTATTGCCACAGCGATCCTTTCGATGCCTGCAATTTCAGCCAAATATGCAGGGAATGATTTATGGATATCCCCCATCATTTCATCTGTTATCGGTTTTTTGACTGTGTATATTGCAGTCCGGCTCCATCATATGTATCCCGGAAAAACAGCCATTCAGGTTTGTGAAGACATCACCGGGCGAATACCGGGCAAAATAATCGGCTTTATCATTCTGTTCTTTTATATCGAAACTACGGGGACGATTACGAGAACTTACAGCGAATTCATTGTCTCGTCTTTTTTATTCAAAACACCTCAGATCGTTGTGATTTCATTAATGGTGCTGCTTTGCGCTTTTTGTATACATGGGGGCTTGGAAGTGCTGGGCAGGACTGCCCAGCTGCTTTTCCCACTCTTGGTACTGCCCATTTTTGTTGCCATTTTGTTTTTGGCCAAGGATTTTGATTTTGGAAATATATTACCGATTCTTGAAAAAGGGATAGTGCCACCTCTTAAGGGCTCAGTTGCGCCGGCTGGATGGTTTGCGGAATTTTTCTTAATTGCCTTCTTGCTTCCTTTTTTATCAGATAAGAAAAAAGGAATGAAATACGGAATGATGACGGTGTTAGGCGTCACAGTTTCGATCGTAATTGTCAATCTGATTGTTCTTTTTGTACTGGGAGTCACGACTGCAAACAAGTTATATCCTCTGATGAATGTTGTCCGCTATGCAAAGTTAGCAGGTTTTTTCGAAAATATGGAAGCTGTTGTGATGGCTGTTTGGATTGTAGGCGCATTTGTTAAAATATCCGTGTTTTATTATGCGGGAGTATTGGGAACAGCTCAATGGCTGGATCTTTCTGATTATCGGCCGATTATATGGCCTGTGGGGATCTTTGTGGTACAATCTTCCTTTTGGGCAGAGGAGAGCATGATGGATATAACCCGTTACATACTTGTCGGATTTCCGTTTTATTCCATATTTGTTCAGGTGATTATTCCGGCGCTCTTGCTGATGATCGCTTTTTTCCGAAGGAAGAAAGTGAAGCCAAAAACGCAAAAATGACGTTTAAAGAGTGAAAGAAGCGTGAATATATTTTGTAGCCAAGTAACACCTCCACTCATACAAAAAGCACTTCAGGCCTTTCATTCGCCTGAAGTGTTTTTTTATGTGTGAATCTCCATTGTGGCTCCGGTTTTGACTGTCATGATGATCATTTAGCAAACTGACAAACACGTCCGCCATTTGGGGTAATGCTCTTATCTCTTTTTAAAAAATTCTCGTACAAGATACCCGGATTGTGGAAAGTGAAGCCCAAGCTGCCATGAGCCGACACCTCTGATTCGGTATTGGACTGCCAGTTGAAACTTGGCGGCGCGCGCCCTTACATCTTCAAACCAAACGACATGCCTTCTGCCTGATTCATCCCAGTAGGTGTAGTGCGGCTGTTCAAATTCCGCGGAGTATTGGATAGGGACTTGGTATCTCATCGCCGTCGCAATGGCATTGGATACGGAAAAAGCCCTTGCACTTATCACATCCCCGTTGGCCATGGTCCAGTTATATCCGTACCGTGGGACTCCGAGCACAATTTTATCTCGTCCCATTTTGGTCAGTGCATAATCCAGCGTTTTTCGCACCTCTGTTATGGGAGCAACCGGACCAGGAAGGCTGCTCGCTTCATGAAAGTCATAGGCCATGATAAAGACAAAATCCACCGCGGCGCCGATCCCTCCATAGTCAAAGCCACGCAGCCATGGAATATCATCCGATGTTTTGGCGGGTACGGCGACAGAAAGCTGGTATCCTTCCGGTTTTAAGCGATTTCGGAGTGCTGCCAAAAAGCCTGTATATAAATCCCGTTCACTCTCAAGGATTCTTTCAAAATCTACATTGACCCCGGCATATCTTTTGCTTTTCACGAGGTTGTATATATTGTCGATGACGCGCTGTCTTATTTGGGGATCGTTTAACACTCTTCTCGTCAGTTCGGGGCTGAACCCGGCTTCTGTCAAATTAGTGATGACGACGATCGGCCTTGACTTATTTTCCCAAATAAGACTAATAAGCTGCTCATCGTTCAAGGTGCTTAAATTGCCATTTGGTAAAATATGATATTCAAAAATGCCGAAGTTGGAGATAAGCGGCGCGAAGGTTTGTACATTCCTCCGGTTTCTTTCAGGGGTGGAAGGCGTTAAATAACTTAGCCCTTCTTCAGAATACTTTTCCCGTGGAGGCAAGTAGAGCTCCATGCCTATCGTTAGTTGACCAGATGGCAATCCGTTATATAGCCGTATCGTTTCCGCCGGGACGAATGCCAGTTGAGCAATTGAGAAGAGGCTGTCCCCCGGCTGGACGATATACAAATTGGAGGGAATCAATAAATCCTGTCCGGGAACAAGCCGGTCCGTCCTCAAGCCGTTCGTTATTCGCAAACTCTCCATGGTAATCCGGAACTTTGCCGCGATAGAGAACAAAGAATCTCCTATTTTTACGACATAAATAAACATACGGCACCCCATTTCCTTGCAATCGGTAATCGCTCATACACCATGTATATTCGGCTGGATTGTTGTTATGAACAAGCAAGGGGGAGATTTTGATAAAATGAAAAACATACTAATCTTAGTATGTTTTTTCTATCCAGTCACGTTTGCTTTTGGTTGATTAAATTTTTTAGTGTAATAGGCGGAAAGGCCAATAATGACAGGCGTTAATAGAATGGTAGGCAAAAACCACAGCAATATGCTGACAGATTCAATATTCAACAAGCGCGGTGCTCCAAAAACGGTAAATGCCGTGATGGTGGCAATGGAGCAGCCGAGCATACCGCTAAGATGTTCAAACCACCAATGCATTTTTCGGGTCGGTTTAGAGAGCCAATACCTCAATTGGATGGATGCCAGAAAAATCCCGAGCAGCGGAAACCAAGCCAGCAAGGAAAAATCATGCACGAAACCGTAAATGCTGATTCCGATTGCCGATACGAACAGCGTAACAGAAAACCCTACATCAAGCCAATGCCGATGCCTCTCTGTCCTCCTTTTAAAACGAAGCACCCGAATTCCGTAATAGGCTGTTGAAGAGCTTAAAATCCCTATAAAAATTAAAAACAAGGAAAAGGAAATAAGTTCTGGTGAACTGCTTGGATCCAAAATGCGGAAGACCCCCATATAAAAGGCGGAAACAGATACGATGCTCATGCCGATCACATAAATCCATCCGGAAACAACGTGAACTTTTCCACCTTTTTTCGTCACTACCGGAACCCAAAAAGTAAATAAAGCCGTAAAACCTCCCACGATATGCAGTATTCTCATGAGAATAAACAATGTCACTGAAATTCCTCCTATGTAAAACGGTGTAGGTGTTATTGTAACAAGTTTTGCTGAGTGTATTCTGAAACATGGAATCTATAAGTCAAAGGGGAGACTGCCTCCTCTTGTGTTTTGTTAATAAAAAAGATGTTTGCGATCCATCCGCTCTTTCATTTTACCTAAAAAGACAACAAATGAAAGAACTGTCATACCAAACCAAACGAGCAGCATAACCGCAGCCAGAACGGGCAAGATTGTCAACTCGAATACCGATCGTCCCATCCCGGTTTGTAATCCGATCAGCACAATGGCCGACATCCAGGCGATACCGCCGATATGAGTCCATCCTTTTTTAAAACGGCTGCTTGCTTGAGATTGTTGCAGGAGCCAACCGGGTATAAGCAATGTCTGTAACGCATGATATCCAATCCCATGTAGGACAATGAGATTTCCAGTATCACCTATGTGCCTGCCTTGAAGCAAACTCATCACTAATCCGGCCATATTGGCTATTAAAACGGAGAGAAAAGCATAACGGATTGCCAAGATAAACGAATTTGATTTGATGCGAAAAAACCGTACTGTAAGTATCAGGCCTAATAGGATCAGCAATAAAGAAACAACGCCAAATAGTGCTCCGGCGACGAGATCAATCACCGAGCCTTCTCGTGAAAACCGGGGGTTGATTCCACGAAAATGCTGCACTGTTTCAACTCCATATGCATATAAAGCCCCTGCGATAAACATCCAGCGTACAATCTTTCTTTTGCGCTCTTTATATTCTGTAAACGGCAAAATAGCGGCGACCGACAAGAAAAAAATACCAATAGCCGCATGAAAGGAAAAGGCATCCTGTAAGTTTCCTTCAGGCCAAACGATTGGCCCTCTTGCCAAAATGACAACCGCTATGGTTGCTGCCAGCAAAAAGCCGATCATACTTGTGACAATAAGCCATTTCTCACCTTCAAACAGCCGATGATTGGACATGAAAACACCCTCTTTTCTCGTTTTATTTATCAATAAATAAATGATTTGGTAAAAAAAGAGCAAATGTTTATTTTTATTGCTCCAATTCCGCGACAATTTGTGGTAAATTCAATACTTCCGTTACCGTGATCAACAGCCCAGTACTGATAAAATGGGAGGCTATATTTTTGGCATCGGGAATTCCTGCCTGGTTAAACTTTACTGTAAGAGACTCCCACATCTTCAAAAACAAATGGCGGACATGTTCCCGGATTCCTTTTTCCGGAATAGCATAAGCCTGCATGACCAATAAAACTTCTTTCCGGTGAGTTTCGACCACCTCCGCAAATGCGCAACCCATCGCTTCGAGCAGTTGATCGGCTGGGGCCTCGACTTTAGCAAACAAATCATAAATCCGGTTAAAAGCACGGTCAATGACAGCTTTGAATAACTCTTCCTTGTTTTTAAAAAAGTGAAATACATACGGCTGAGTGACTCCTGCTTCCTTGGCAACAAGCGCAGTGGTCGCCTTATAATACCCCCTTTCAGAGAAAACACCAACGGCATTTTCAATAATGACCTCTTTTTTATCTTCACGAACAGCCACTAAGAATCATCCTTTGCGATTTTTATTTATCAGTCAATAAATAAATTATAAATTCCGTTTATGTTATTGTCAATCCAAGATTCATTCTTGCCAATGAATTTGGGTAGGAGAGGCCCTGTATCAGGATGTGCTTGAGTTAGTTCAATGCGGCGGCATTCAAATATAATGACGGGTAAGACGGGCGTCCTATACAGCAATAAAAAGCTTGTAGAAAAAAACACCCATTTTTTCTCTACAAGCTGGCGAAAAAGGTTACGGTCAGTTTCCAGATGTAATAAGCGCAAAGGGGCGCAAGTTAGGATCAATGGCGATCATTTTTTGTGATTTTTTCAGATGATATAGCATGAAATTTACTGCGATGGCATCAAAAAGCTTTCGCTTCTCCGTTTCCTGTTTCATACGTAAAGTCAATAAAGCCCTCTCAGCCGAATGCGTTTAAGTGGTTCAGCGAAACCGTTAACTAGCTGGCTTTCCGAACGTCCAGATTTTCCCCGAGGATTAACAAATATATGCGAAGGCCAACTCCATCCATAAAGCGCACGAGAGAAGCTTTCGTACCCCCGCATACTTCATTAGTTGGCTGATGCGGAGATTGGAAAGAAATGTGTAAAAGACCTACGTTTTTCTTACGATAAAGTTATCTTCAAGCAGAAGCCAGTTTTGCGGAAACGGGTAGCCGAGAACCCAGTAACTAATGCCCCGCAAACCATATTCTTTTACCAAGTTAAATTTGGCTTGGGCACTTCTCGCGTCCTCAAACCAAACTTCATGCCGACGCCCTTGTTGGTCTGTGTATCGGAAAAACGGACTTTGAGCCCTTTCATCGTATTGAATGGAGGCTCCGTGTGCAACCGCGCGGCGTATGGCTTCCTGCATATCAAACGTTTCTGCTTCCTGCCCTTGAACGTGGGGGAGCAGCCAGTCTCTGGCATAAAGCTGGAAGCCCATCATTATTTTATTTCTTGGTATGACCGTAACGGCATAATCTATGACACGGCGAATTTCATTGAGAGGTGATATGGCCATCGGCGGTCCCAGTCGATAACCCCATTCATAGGTCATGAGGATGACAAAGTCGACAATTCTTCCGTGTGCTGGATAGTCGTGTGCTTCATACAAAAGCCCCTTTTGCGTTCCGCTCGTTTTGGGAGCGAGAGCAGTCGAAACGAAATAACCGAGTGGATGCAGGCGATTTACAGCTTTTTGTAAAAATTGATTGTATGACTCCCTGTCTGTCTGCCTTACATTTTCAAAGTCGATGTTCAGGAGGCGATATCCCTTATCATTCATGATTTGAATGATATTGGTTAATAGGCGGTCCTGGAGTTCCGTGCTTGACAAGATCGTATGTGCCAATGTCGTTCCGGGATCACGGAAAGTAAAGTTTGTAACACACATCATCGGGACGACACGTTCTTCAACAGCAGCTTGAATGGCCGGCACATCGTTAATGGGTTCAAGTCCCCCGTCAGCCTTCATAATATAGGCAAAAGGACACATATAAGTAAGATGTTCCCCTACTTCCCGTACCTCCCGGGCACCCGTTTCTCCCATATTAATGATATAGGCATTCACATCAATGACAGGTTTGGGAAAAGGGATCGTCAGTACTGTGCCGGCAGTAATCAAGTTCGGATCTTCAATTTGATTTTGCGTGACAATTTGCTGCACCGTCGTACCGTACCGCTGGGCGATCTGCCATAACGTTTCACCGGTCTGTACCGTGTGTACCCGCGCCGGGATCACTAGCACATCCCCTACTTGGATGACAGAAGGATCGGCCAATTGATTCGCACGTACGATCGCATCCAGCGGAACGAGATACCGTTGAGCGATTTGCCAAAGTGTCTCACCCCGCCGGACGATGTGTTGGATGGCCCCAACTGGTATTACAAGCGCCTGGCCAACAACAAGCCGATTCGGGTCCGGCAACTCATTCACCGAAGCAATTTGTGAAATCGTGCTCCTATAGCGGCGGGCGATCTCATTTAACGTCTCTCCTCGTGCAACGACATGAATCATCATACATATCCACTCCTAAACAAGTTCATATGAATAATGTATGCGGAAAAAACCTCAGCAAGAATAAAAAGAACCGTTGCAATTAGGGAGAATACCATGGCTGCTTAAAACTGTATAGTACAAAACGAAAATACTCGTGGGTGAGTGGGAATGTCTGCGAATGAGTGGGCATACCCGCGCATAGAGGAAAATACCCGCGCATAGAGTGAAATACCCGCGTATAGAGGAAAATACCCGCGTATAGAGTGAAATATCCGCGTATAGAGGAAAATACCCGCGTATAGAGGAAAATACCCGCGCATAGAGGAAAATACCCGCGTATAGAGTGAAATCCCCGCGCATAGAGGAAAATACCCGCGTATAGAGTGAAATATCCGCGTATAGAGGAAAATACCCGCGCATAGAGGAAAATACCCGCGTATAGAGTGAAATATCCGCGTATAGAGGAAAATACCCGCGTATAGAGTGAAATCCCCGCGTATAGAGGAAAATACCCGCGTATAAGGGAGAATACCCGCGCATAGAGTGAAATCCCCGCGTATAGAGTGAAATACCCGCGCATAGAGGAGAATACCCGCGTATAGAGTGAAATCCCCGCGTATAGAGGAAAATACCCGCGTATAGAGTGAAATCCCCGCGCATAGAGAAAAATACCCGCGTATAACGAAAGAAACGCCCGGCTTCAAGCCGCGCGTATGTTATAGCTTATCTGATACTTATATATATGACCATGATAACGGTGGCAAGCAAGATCCGGTAAATCGCAAATGGAATTAGTTTGATCCGGTTGATGAGCGCCAAAAAGAAGCGGATAGAAATCCAGGCAAAAATGAACGCACTAATAAATCCGACCGCAAAAAAAGGAATAACATCCGCCGTCAGCACGTCCATTTTCTTTAACAAAGAAACGGCGCTGGCTCCGGCCATGATCGGAACGGCCATAATAAAAGTAAAATCGGCGGCTGCCCTGTATTGTAGGCCAAGTAGCACTCCGCCCGAAATGGTTGAACCGGAACGAGAAAAGCCGGGCCACAAGGCGATGCACTGAAATAAACCAATGAGCAAAGCTTGCTTGTAATTGATGCCATCTAGCGGAACGCCTTCATGGGAGCCTTTGGTCCGGACTTCCCGCTGTACTTTCCAGTCAGCAAGAATCATTAATATCGCTCCTCCGACAAGCCCAATCAGAACCGTTTCGACCGAAAACAAATATGTATCGATGAAATCCTCGAACAACAGCCCCAAAATCATTGCGGGAATCAACCCGACAATCACATGTGTTAAACGGAGCCGACTCCCTTCCATCGGAACTTTTGATGAGCTGCGCTTGTTAATACCGATCAAACTTAATAGCCGTTCCCAAAATACGATCACGGCCGCCATGACCGAACCGAACTGGATGACAACTTTAAACGTATTAGCCACTTCTTGGGATTCCAGCAATTCAGCAGATTTTAATAACATATCATCCACAATAATCATATGCCCCGTAGATGAAACAGGAGCAAACTCTGTCAGCCCCTCCACAAGGCCGAGTATCAATGCAACGATTAAATCCCAAATGTTCACGAAATAAATCCTCACTTTCTGTACGGATTCTCTCATTATAGCATTCTATATTTAAATATATGATGGTAAAATGAGAAATTGTCCATAAGGTTGCTAAACTCGCGATGAACAGAGTAATATGAAGGAAACAATATGTTTGGGAGGTGTCAAGAAGATGAGATTATATTTTGATCTTTTTGAAAACGACCAGCCTGCAACTATTCATCCTGAGTCGAGGGGTGAATAGGCGCTTTCCAACTTAAGCCTCCTCGTCTTGGGAAAATACTTTTACAACATTTTCCTATTAAAAGACGGAGGTATGCAATCTATGAAGAAAAGTATCATCGGAGCGATCTGTTTATCATTGGCGGCAAGTATGTGGGGCGGTATGTATGTCGTCAGTAAATATGTACTCGATTTTATTCCGCCGTTTACACTTGTCTGGCTGCGTTACATGATTGCGTTTATTTTTTTGTATGCCATTTTATTTGCCGTTCAGAAAAAAAGTGGTCAACGCCAGATGATGGCAAAAACAGATTGGCTTTTGCTTGTCTGGATTGGATTTATCGGTTACTTTGTGTCCATCTCATTCCAATTTATTGGGACAAAATTATCCGATGCCCATACGGGATCTTTAATTACTTCGGCTACGCCGGCGTTTATCGTCATTTTTGCGAGGTGGGTGTTAAAGGAAAAAATTACGCCGCGAAAACTCATTTCCATGGTGCTGGCGACATTGGGCGTCACGATTGTGATCGGATGGGATTTTCATGTCGGCGACTATTTCTGGGGTAGTTTGATCCTTGTTGGAGCGGCCGTTACGTGGGCGTTATTGTCGGTTTACGTAAAAGTTGCGTCAAAACGGCTGTCGTCATTGACCACCACAACCTATGCCATTTTATTTGCGCTCGTCTTTACGACGCCGGCCATGCTGTGGGAGCTTCAAGCCAATGACATTTTTTATGAAAGCCCGCTCGTTATTTTCGGCATCCTGTACTTAGGCATTGTTTCGACTGCCGGGGCCTTCTTTCTTTGGAATAAAGGCTTGGAGCTGATGGATGCGGGAGTCGGCTCATTGTTTTTCTTTTTCCAGCCGATTGTCGGGTCTTTCCTCGGCTGGCTGCTTTTAAACGAACAATTAAACGCCAATTTTTTTATTGGTGGTGCATGTATTGTGCTGGGAGTTGTCATCATCACTTTCCAAAAAGAAGGGTGAAACCGTTTTATGGTTTCCCCTTTTATTTTCAAATGGGAACGTACACAGTCAATTGTAGTAAAATATGAATATTCTACGTATAATAAAGCAACTTCCTGCTCTGAAAACTGCGTTCACAAAGGTTTCTTTATGTAAAAAGAAGAAAAAGTGGTATATTGATTAAAAAAATAGAAAATGGTGGCGTTGCCATGGCAGAGCTTTGTCGAAAATGCGTAGGGTACCCGTCTTTTGGATGATACAAACAAATGGCTTTCCGATGGATGGTGAAACGTTTGTTGTCACGTGCCTTGACCGCTTGCGGTTTCATAATTGAAAAAGAATTTTACAAAATAAATCACTAAAAAAGCAGATGTTTTTCATATTAATAGTATAATATATGTATAAAGAATGTCCGGGTACGCGCCGGACAAAAAATTTCTTAATCAGGAGGTGTACACCTTTCTTTGAAAGGTGATCCATTTGGACGTTGTCAGTTTATTGTTGATTGTCATTTTAATTGGATTAACCGCGTTTTTCGTTGCGACGGAGTTTGCCATCGTTAAAATTAGGAGTTCACGAGTTGATCAGCTCGTCGAAGAAGGCAAACCGGGGGCGAAGGTGGCCAAGCATGTTACTACGCACATAGATGAATATCTATCCGCATGCCAGCTCGGCATTACGGTCACGGCTTTGGGAATAGGTTGGCTTGGTGAACCGGCTGTAAAATCATTATTGGATCCGTTGTTTCAAAAAATGGCGGTCGGAGCTTCCGTCTCCCATATTTTATCGGTTACGCTTGCGTTTTTCATCATTACCTTTTTGCATGTCGTTGTGGGGGAGCTGGCGCCCAAAACCGTTGCGATCCAAAAATCCGAGATGGTCACGCTGCTTGTTGCCAAACCGATTAAATGGTTTTATAAAATCATGTTTCCATTTATCTGGGCGTTAAATGGCTCGGCCCGACTGCTGGTGAGGATGTTTGGTCTGGAGCCGGTGGCTGAACACGAAGTGTCCCACTCCGAAGAAGAGCTTCGAATCATTCTTTCTGAAAGTTTTAAAAGCGGTGAGATCAATCAGACGGAACTGACGTATGTGAACAATATATTTAAATTTGATAATCGGATTGCAAAGGAAATTATGATTCCCCGAACGGAAATGATTTCGTTTTCAACGGAAGATCAAATGGAAGATTTGCTCGGGGTCATCAAGGATGCCAAATTTACTCGTTATCCCGTTTATGAAGGCGACAAGGATAACATTATTGGAATTATAAACATAAAAGATATGCTGCTCGCACAGATCAAGGATCCCAAGGTAGATATGAAAGCGGATATTACACAGTTCATAAAGCCTGTAATCGTTGTGATTGAGACGATCCCGATCAGTGAGCTGCTCTTAAAGATGCAGCGGGAACGCACACATATGGCAATTCTGCTGGATGAATATGGTGGAACTTCCGGCCTGGTCACCGTCGAAGACATCGTTGAGGAGATCGTCGGCGAAATCCGGGATGAATTTGACGCAGACGAGGTTCCAGATGTGACAAAAATTGCGGACGACCACTATTCATTCAATGGTAAAGTACTCATTCATGAGGTGAATGACTTACTTGGAACAAATCTGTCAGATGAAGAAGTGGATACACTCGGTGGTTGGATTTTATCGCAAAAATTCGATGCGCAAGAGGGGGAAGTGCTTCATTTTGACGGATTCAGCTTTAAAGTAAAAGAGTTGGATGGGCATCAAATCCAAATTGTCGAGGTTCTGAAAGAAAATGCCCCGAAACTGGAGACGTTGCAATACCAGAATGAAGGTTAATCGATTTCGGAGGGAAAACGCCTGTCACACTGAGGTGACCCCTAAAAGTTAAAGTGATATGGTAAGCAGTCTATTGGCTGGAATGAAGACGGTACTAAGCCGGACTCATGCCAGCCCATTTCTGTTTGAGGCGTTTAGTATAGCGGTAATGATGTATGTCTCAATGTTCTCTTTTAAGTCTTCGTATGTGCGGGCTGCTTCCCCTGCATACATCTCCTGTTTCAATAGCGAAGAAAGTTTTCCATTGGCGAATTGCCTATGCGGTATCCTTTGCGGGACATGCTTTAAAATACTGTGTGATACTTACGGGTCTTGACCCATTTCCAGTGTTGATAATGCCATCCTTGTCAGCGTGGATGGTTGTCCGATATTTGAACCTTTTACAATTTGAAGTGCGTCTTTTAACAGTATCATTACAACATCCCACATCTTTAAAAGGGAAAAAGAACTCAATGAATTGGCAAAAAACGCGCTGGATAGTTTGCAAGACGCAAATAGTGACGCCTTGGGGCTTGGAGAAAGGGTAACACTTGGAAGAGAATCAATTGTTTATTCCGAAATTCCGATAAACACAACGTTTCAAGTAAAAATTCATAGTCAGGGCATGATACATGAAAGGGAAGTTTTCAAAGTGCTTCCACTTTCTAATTGACATCATATATGATTTTAAATATGATAAAAGTATGATGAAAAAAGAAAATAAACAACAAAGAGCCTATCGAATCATTAAAGCGAGAATTGTGGAAAAGGTGTATGCGCCGGGTCAAAGGATTGTCATTGATCAACTGTCAAGAGAACTTGCGACAAGCTCCATACCAATTAGGGAGGCGATCCGTCAACTGGAAGCGGAAGGGCTGATCGAGTACAAACACAATGTGGGTCCAGTCGTTGCGCCAATAAATGAGTCTGAATATTACGATAACCTAAAGATTCTTGGCGTGCTTGAAGGGTACGCTGCGGCATTAAGTGCCCCCTATATTTCAGCTGCCAAAATCATGAAGTTAAAAGAATTAAATGAGCGAATGAAGGAGGCGCTTGAATATTTCGATATCCACTTATTTGCCAAGCTGAATGCAGAGTTTCACCAGTTGATCACCCGGGAATGCCAAAGCAAAATATTATACGATACGATTGCCGGGATTTGGAAAAAGCTCGACTCCATTAGGGGAATTGGTTCAACACTGTATTCGGTTCGGGTAAAAGAGTCAATCGAGGAACATGAAAGAATCATCTTTTTATTAGAGAAAAAATCCGATTTAAAGGAATTGGAAATGTTTGTCCGTGAACATAAATTTAAGACAGCGGACGATTTCGAAAGACGACGTTCGCTGAGGATGGAATCGACTGGTGAGAACTAAAGAGCATGGAATGCTCTTTTTTTCCACGTTCGTCTTGAGTCGTGAAATGCTCGTGTTTCAGGAACAAGCGCAACTAAGCAGCCGGTTGCGTCTAAAGGGTTTAATGAAGCTTGTCGGCACGAATGTGAAAGCGCTAACAACAACACGAAGGATCAGGGGATTGACAAAATATATGAAATCATATATGATTTAATTGTTCAGAAAATTTTAAAGGGATTAACATAACAGGAGGGTGACAAAATGTCGTTTGAAGAAGCGAGGTTAAGATTAAGAGGTTCCATGGCTCCGGTCGTAACTCCGTTTAATGAAGATGAAAGTCTTGATTTGGAAACGTTTAAAAGTTTGATTGATTGGCAGATTGAAAATGGCAGCCACGGCATTTCCGTGACGGGAACGAGCGGGGAGCCCAGCTCATTGACGGTGGAAGAACGCCTGACCGTTATGGAGACCGCAAAAAAAGCGGTTGCAGGGAGGGTTCCATTCGTTCCGGGGACGGGTTCCGTCAATCATAATGAGGCATTGAAACTGACAAAAGCGGCACAGGAAATGGGGGCGGACGGAGCGCTTGTCATTGTGCCATATTACAACCGTCCGAATCAGCAGGCGCTTTATAATCATTTCAAAACAATCGCCGATTCCGTGGATATTCCAATTATTTTGTACAACATTCCGGGCAGAACGGCAGTCAACCTTGAAGTGCAAACAATTGCGCGCCTCGCGGAAGATTGCCCGAATATTATCGGCATTAAAGAATCAAACAAAGACTTTGAACACGTTAACCGTGTTTTATTAAGAGCGGGACGTCATTTTAACTTATATTCGGGAATTGAACTGCTTTGCTATCCAATGCTGGCCATCGGCGGTGCGGGCCACATTAGCGCCACATCCAACGTAGCACCGAAGCAGGTCGCTGAAATTTACAACGCGTGGACAGCAGGCGATGTTCAACGCGCGCAAGACATGCACTTTGAAATGATGGAGCTAAATGACGTTCTGTTCAAAGATACGAATCCGGCTCCGGCGAAAGCGGCACTTGGCATGATGGGTAAAATCAAGCCGGTGTTGCGCAAGCCAATGGCCCTTCCTTCTGAAGAGTTGCAAAAAGAAATTCGCCAAGTGTTGAAAAACTACGGGATTTCCCTAAAAGACGAAATCAATGCCTAAGTTGGGAGGGAAGTTCCCTCAAGCTTAAATCATCATTAAGGAAGGTGAACATGTTGGAACAAAAAACAGCGGAACAATCAGCTATCCGAAAACATACAAAACAGCCTGATATTCAACAATATATCAATGGAAGATTTGTTGAGTCTGAGAGCGGTGCCCGGTTTGTCAATCACAGTCCATTCACGAATGAAGTGATCAACCATGTTTCCAAAGGAAGCAAGATGGAGATCGACAAGGCGGTGGCTGCGGCAAAAAAAGCATTTAAAGAAGGGCCTTGGGGAAAAATGAAAGTTTCCGAGCGCATGAAATATATTGAACGAATCGCCGACCTGATCGACGAAGAAGCAGAAGAGCTTTCATACCTCGAATCACTTGATACGGGACTGCCCATTGCGCAGACGAGGAATATGGCGGCGCGTGCGGCAGAGAACTTTAGATTCTACTCGCGCATGGTGCAAACGAGAATGCACGGCGAAGCCTATATGCAAGACAACGAATTTGTCAACTATACCGTTTACAGTCCGCTCGGTCCAGTCGGATTAATTACTCCGTGGAATGCTCCGTTCATGCTCACAACGTGGAAAGTGGCGCCGGCACTCGCAACAGGTAATACCGTTATTTTAAAACCGGCGGAATTGTCACCGCTTACAGCGAATAAACTGGCAGAAATCATTCATAAGGCGGAGCTTCCGGAAGGTGTTTTTAACATCGTGCATGGGTTCGGGGAAACAGCGGGAGCCACGCTCGTAGCACATCCTGATGTGGAAGCGATTTCTTTTACGGGGGAAACGGTAACTGGCTCAGCGATTATTAAAAACGCTGCGGATACATTGAAAAAGACTTCCATGGAACTGGGTGGAAAGTCTCCGCTCATCGTTTTTGACGATGCTGACGTTGACCGTGCTCTGGATGCGGCCGTCTGGGGCATTTTCTCCTTTAACGGTGAGCGCTGTACGGCGAATTCGAGAGTGTTCCTTCATAAGAACATTAAAGATACATTCGTCAAAGCGCTAAAAGAAAGGGTTCAAAATATTAAGATTGGTGATCCGATGGATCCTGCCACGCAGTTGGGGCCGCTTATCGACAAAGGCCATTTTGAAAAGGTAACAGGCTATATTGAAATTGCCAAGGAAGAAGGCTGCGAGGTCTTTCAAGGAACGGTTCCAGAGGAGCTGAAAACAGGAAATTATGTGCCTGCTACACTACTGCTCAATGCCACGAACGACATGAAAATTGCCCAAGAAGAAATTTTCGGGCCGGTTATGGCGGTTATAGAGTTTGAAACAGAAGAAGAAGTCATTGCCTATGCCAACGATGTTAAATACGGACTTGCCGGTTATGTGTGGACAAATGACATAAAACGCGGCCACCGTGTCGCCCAGGCAGTAGAAGCCGGAATGCTTTGGATTAATGCGCAAAACGTCCGGGATCTCAGAATTCCGTTCGGCGGCATGAAAGCAAGCGGAATTGGCCGTGAAGGCGGACATTACGCCATTCTGGAATTTTACACAGAACCAAAAGTAATACATGTTGCCATCGGCGACCATCGTATTCCCCAATTTGGAAAATAGAATGAAGGAGCGTGAAGTCCTATGCCAGCTAAAACAGGCAAAGAATATATCGAACGACTGAAGAAGGCAAACAACAACGTATACATTCACGGGGAGAGAGTGGATGATGTGACGGAGCATCCAGCATTTAAAAATGTAGTGCAATCGATGGCTTATTTGTACGATCTTCAATATGAAAAGCCTGAAAAAATGCTTTATACATCTCCGACAACGGGAAATCAAGTGGGCATGACGTTTAAAGTGCCGGAAACAATTGATGATATCATCGCACGCCGGGAAGCGATCCAGGAATGGGCGCGTACTTCCGGCGGCATGATGGGCCGCTCTCCGGATTATATGAATGCCGAAGTTATGGCGGCCGGTGCGGCGAGCGAGTTTTTTGCGGAAGGGGACCCGGCCTTTGCCGATAATGCGAGAAAATATTATGAATACGCCCGCGAAAACGACCTTAGCCTGACGCATACGCTCATTCATCCGCAAGTGAACCGCGCCAAAGCCCAGGCTGAGCAAAAAGACGCAAATGTCGCATTGCATCTTGTGGAGAAAAAGAGTGACGGCATTATCGTTGATGGTATACGATTGCTCGCGACACAGGGCGCCATTACAGATGAAATTATCGTCTTCCCCTCTACAGTCAACAAATCCGGAGCCCAAGATGATCCGTACTCACTGGCTTTCGCCATCCCGAATAATACGCCCGGCCTGAAATTCCTTAGCCGTGAAGCATTTGATTATGGTAAAAGCACTTGGGATCATCCGCTTTCATCCCGTTTTGAAGAAGGAGATGCGGTTGTATCGTTTGAACATGTATTTGTACCTTGGGATCGTGTCTTCGTTTGCGGCAATTCCGCGATCTGCAATCGGACATTTAAAGAAACAAATGCCGTTGTTCACATGTCACACCAGGTTGTTTCTAAAAATATTGTCAAAACAGAATTCATTCTCGGTGTCGCATTGAGCATCATGGATGCAATCGGGATTGATCAATTCCAGCATGTCCAGGATAAAGGCACAGAAATCATGCTCGTTCTTGAAACGATGCGCTCTCATATGTACAAAGCAGAACATAATGCCAAAATTGATAAATGGGGAGTCATGACACCAGATTTTGCAGCTCTTGACGCGGCACGCAACTGGTATCCGCGCATTTACCCGCGTCTTGTGGAAATTGTCCGTATCTTGGGGGCTTCCGGCTTGATGGGCATTCCAACGCAAGATGACTTCAATCATGAAGAAATTGGTCCCATACTTGATCGTGGACTTCAAGGCAAGCACTTGAATGGCTATGAGCGTGTACAATTGTTCAGGCTGGCCTGGGACTTGACTTTGAGTGCGTTCGGTGCAAGGCAAACACACTATGAATACTACTTCTTTGGAGATCCCATCCGAATGGGCATGACTTATTTTAGCGGATATGAAAAAGAACCATATAAAGAATTTGTAACGGACTTCCTAAAAAAAGAGAAATCGGCCAAACCTCATTTTATAAATGCATAAGGGGGAACCATCGTGAACTTTAATATCGTTCGCTGTGCAAGAGTTGTTTTACACGTTACGAATCTGGAGGCATCAAGAAAATTTTATGTGGATACATTGGGATTTATTGAAACGGAAGCAGATTCCGAGAATCTTTATTTACGAGGACTTGAAGAACATAATCACCACAGTATCCATTTGAAAAAAGCCGTGAAGCCCGCGGTAGAGGCACTAAGCTACAAAGTGGCATCAGATGCTGAACTGGATGTCATTGCCGAATTTTTTACAGAGAAGGGATATAAAACAAAGTGGATCGCGGAAGGAAAACAGCTTGGGCTTGGCCGCACCCTCCGGGTCCAAGACTTATCGGGACTTCCGCTTGAGTTTTTTGCCAAGATGGATCATGTCGAGCGCCTGTTGCAACGGTACGACCTGTACAGGGGGGCTCGTATTCAACGAATTGATCATTTTAACTGCATGGTCGAAGATGTCGAAAAAGCCCAACATTTCTATATGAACGAACTAGGATTTGCTTGCTCCGAATATACAGATACGAAAAAAGGGGAAGTATGGGCGACTTGGCTTCACAGAAAGCAAACGGTTCACGATCAAGCATTTATGAACGGAGTTGGCCCACGTGTTCATCATATCGGCTTCTGGCTTCCCGATCCGTTGGCGCTCATCCATGCTTGCGACGTCCTCGCCGCTTCCGGCTATAGCAAAAGCATTGAAAGGGGCCCGGGCCGCCACGGTTTATCCAATGCCTTCTTTCTCTATTTGAGGGATCCGGATGGCCATCGCATTGAGTTATACAGCGGCGACTATTTGACGAGTGACCCTGACTTCAAGCCGATTCGCTGGGATGTTGACGATCCGATGCGTCAAACATTTTGGGGACATGCGGCGCCTGACTGTTGGTTCAACGAAGCATCAACTGTTCTGGACGTAATAAGTGGAGCAGAAGTGCCGACAAAAGAGCCGAAACTTGAAAAGCGCAAGCCTGAATTTATCATATAAAAAAGATGTATATGGGAGTAAAGAAAAAGGGGGAGTGAACGTGGATGATCGTCTGTTTAGAACAGCGATGGGGAAATTTGCGACAGGGGTGACCGTTATTACGACAAAGGTAGGCGAAGCGGTTCATGGAATGACAGCGAATGCCTTCATGTCTGTTTCGCTAAATCCAAAGCTTGTCCTTATTTCCATTGGCGAAAAAGCAAACATGAACCGCCTCATTAAAGAGTCCGGAACGTTCGCCGTAAGTGTTCTGAATGAGCGTCAGCAAGACATGTCTGCCTACTTCGCAGGCCAAATCAAAGAAGAACGGAAGATCTCATTTGACACATTTAACGATATGCCGGTCATTCCGGACGCATTGGTGAATCTGACATGCGACGTCCATCAATCGATGATCGCCGGAGACCATACACTCTATATCGGCGAGGTGACGGATTTGCGCGTCCAGGACGGAGAGCCGCTCGGATTCTTTGAAGGAAAGTATAAAAAAGTCATATAACGGAAATCCCGCCCGTTCCGGAAACGGACGGGATATTTCTTAGTAGCGAGTATTTTGTTTGAACTGGATAGTAGTCTGCGGATGTGGCGAGTATTTGTAAATTCTCGCGAGTATTCTTCAAATCCGATTCGTATTTTACCTAATGTATGAGTACTTCGCTAAAGTGCGCGGCATAACGTTAAGGGAAATAATCAAGGCCAGAAAAGAGGAGTGAGAACATGAGTCTTGTAAAAGCCAGCCTTCGGGGGCTTGGTGCTTGGGATGATGTGCGGGCTAATTTGGACGAATTTGTGGTAGAACTACATGGTGACCAGCAGCCGATTTCAGACATTACCTGGAACCCGCCTGTCAGTGGTACAGTTTATGGCGTTTTGTTAAACTATCAAGGCCAGTACGATAAATTTCGGGAACAATTTCATCAACCGCCTTACAAACAGCCACCAAAAGCACCGATCCTTTATATCAAACCTGCCAATACATTAACGGGATGTAACTGCCCGATTCCGCTTCCTGCCGGAGAAGAACGCCTTGAAATGGGTGCAGCGCTTGCTGTTGTAATCGGAAAAACGGCGACCCACGTCAAGGCGGAGCATGCATGGGACTATATTGAAGGCTACACGATCGCTAATGATGTCAGCATTCCGCATGAAAGTGTATATCGCCCGGCGATTAAGCAAAAAGCACGGGATGGATTTTGCCCGATTGGTCCATGGATTGTTTCCAAGGATGATATTGTTGACCCCGGGCAGCTCAACATTCGTGTTTATATAAATGGCGAGTTAAAGCAAGAAAATAACACGAGAAACATGATCAGATCGATTCCAACATTAATCGAAGATGTTACGGACTTTATGACGCTGAATCGGGGAGATGTATTGCTTGCCGGAGTTCCGGAAGGAGCACCACTTGTCGGAAAAGGCGACCATGTCCGCATTGAGATTTCGAGAATCGGCGCCTTGGAAAATACCATTGCTCCGGAACAGAGGGGAGAGTCGAAATGAGGAAAGCTAGAGTGGCGTGCTTTGGCGCTGTCCATGAAGCGGCTGAAAAAAATGGCGAGCTAGAATTATTGGACGGCCGCCTTGTTTCCCATAATGAGGTTGTTTGGCTGCCCCCGGTTGAACCGCGAACTGTATTTGCCCTTGGCCTGAACTATTCCGACCATGCCAGCGAGCTTGATTTTAAAGCTCCGGAAGAACCGCTCGTCTTTTTAAAGGGACCGAATACATTTGTTGGCCATAACGCTCAAACACGCCGTCCACAAGATGTTACGTTTATGCACTATGAGTGCGAGTTGGTCGTTATTATCGGGAAAAAAGCAAAGCATGTAAAGCGTGAAGATGCCTATCAATACGTCAAAGGCTATACGATTGCGAACGACTATGCCTTGCGTGATTACCTGGAAAACTATTATCGTCCCAATTTACGGGTGAAAAACCGTGATACGTGCACGCCTATTGGCCCGTGGTTTGTCGAAGCTTCGGCCATTCCAGACCCGATGAACCTTGCGCTCCGTACATATGTAAACGGAGAACTCAAACAGGAAGGATCAACGAAGGACATGGTTTTTGACATTCCGTTTCTAATTGAATACTTGAGCAGCTTTATGACACTTGATGAAAATGATCTGATCCTGACAGGTACGCCTAAAGGAACCGTCGATGTTGTTCCGGGAGATGAAGTCGCAACCGAGATTGAGGGGCTGGGCAGGCTCGTCAATAACATTGTTGGTGATGAAGTTTTTTCAAAACGTTAATTGGCTGGAAGTTTATTCGACGGAATGAAAGCGTAACTCGCTTTAAGTATAAGTGCAACTAGGCAAGTTTTCTTTACTGTAAAGGAGGAGGGTTTCATGCCTCACGTCATAGTGGAGTATACGGACAATATAAAAGGAGAAGGGCATATTGGCGAACTTCTGGAAAAAATCAATCAGTCTCTTCTCAAAAATGACGGTTTATTCCCGATCGGGGGGATTCGAACAAGGGCTGTCGAGCTGAAGGATTATGTCGTTGCGGATGGAACCGAAAACGATGCTTTCGTACATGTCACACTTAAAATTGGCGGAGGCCGCTCCGAAGAGCGGCTTGTTGCTGCCTGTGACAAACTATTTGCTGTTATCGAAGATCATTTCGCCGCTTTATTTGAAAAAAGATACTTTGCTCTATCGATGGAAGTAGCCGAATTCACAAGACCAACATATAAAAAGAACAATATTCATAAACGATATAAAAAGTAATGCCGGGACTCGCTTTTATCCCGCATGTAAGGTGCCGTAGACTCCCACATCAAAATCTTGAGTGAATACAAAAGGTCTAAGTGTGAGAAAACGGCACCTAAATGCCCGATTGGTTCAACTAACATTCAGTAGGAGA
>NZ_JAFBFH010000016.1 GCF_016909185.1 Siminovitchia thermophila
CTGTATATAGTTAGGGTTCCTGTAGCCATTGTCTTTTATCAAAATTGTACATATTAAAACAGTCAAAAGTGTACATATCATCGTTGACATTTATAAGTAGGCGTTTTCTTCCATCTCCTACTGAATGTTAGTTGAACCAATCGGGCATTTAGGTGCCGTTTACTCCCACTTAGACCTTTTGTATTCACTCGAGATTTTGAATTGGGAGTGTTATGGCACCTTACATGCGGGATAAATAAGGAGGGGAATATCCCCTCGAAATTATTTCGATTCATTCCGATAGCCCGGGAAGCCGCCGTAGCCCGGGAAGCCGCCATAAGAAGGATATTGTCCCATTGGTCCATATCCGGTATACCCAGGGTATCCTTGAAAGCCGCCCATGCCTGCCGGTCCACCATAACCGCCAAATCCGCCAGGTCCCGGGAAGCCGCCATAACCAGGATATCCGCCCATAATAGGAGAGGGCCCGTAAAATTGCCGTTCTTTATTGTCCATTGTTTCACCTCCAGGTGATCATTTCGAATTAGTGTATGTATAAATAACCAAGCTGTGAAGGCGATTGTCCTTTTTATGTACCGAGATTTTTATGTTCAGTTTCTTTCATAATGGGTAAGGGTAAAATAAGAGAAGGTGGGGAAAGGTGTAAAGAGGATTATATTGACAAAAGGAGTCGTGAAAGATATAATAACTTTTGTTGCCCAGAGGTGATGATAATGAAGTGGACGGTAGCTGAATTACATAAATATCAACATGATGTAATGGAGCTTGATGAGACAATCAACGTGAATAAGGTCCTGCAAAAGGAAAATCCCGACATTAGGGATATATCACCGGTTCATGTAAAAGGAACAGCAGATATTGACGCTCGCAAGGTTACTTTTCATCTGGTCATTACCGGTACATTTATCTTGCCTTGTTCGAGAACATTGGCAGACGCCCGCTATCCTTTTCGTATTTCTTCGGCGGAAACTTTTTTGTTAAATCCCGCGCTTTACAATGATGAAGCGGAGATGGCTCATGTAGTCGAAGGCGGCGTCGTAGACTTAATGCCCGTAATTTATGAACTGCTTCTGCTGGAAGTACCGATGCAGGTTTTTTCTGAAGAGGCGCAAACAAATACGGAATTGCCTGCGGGAAAAGGATGGGAAGTTCTTACCGAGGAGCAGCTGGCTAAAGCCAGGGAACAAGAGAAGGAAAAGGTGGACCCTCGGCTGGCAGGGCTTGCCAAATTGCTTGAAAAAAACAAAGATACTCAAAAATAATACGATGACTGCACTGTAAGGAGGTGGGAAGAATGGCTGTACCTAAAAGAAGAACTTCTAAAACTGCAAAAAGACAACGCCGGACTCATTTTAAGTTGCGTGTACCAGGAATGGTTGAATGCCCAAATTGCGGTGAATTAAAGCTTGCCCACCGCGTTTGTAAAGAATGCGGAACTTATAAAGGTAAATCGGTAGTAAACGATTAATTTTTGCTGCATGAAAAAACGTGATGAGGAAAGCCTCTTCACGTTTTTTCTTTTTTTGGAAAGCTGAGTGATAATGGGGTAAATCATTTTTTTCAAAAACATTCGGTTTGTAAAAAACCCTATAAGTCAACTTCGGTTTGACGGATGTTCAAAGCATTATATCAAATGTGCCGCCCGAACATCGGTGAACTCGATATGACGCTTATGGAGAGCGGCTAGTGTTGCCCGGGCGATTAAGGGAGGAGCTCCGAAAGTGCTCATGTTCAGCATCTTGGCCGCTTAAGGCGATGTTTTTTCCGCTTGCTTCAGGGGAGATCCCAAGTTGATGTTGCCTAAACAACGATAGCGTTCAGAAATCAGGTCATCAAACTCGTTTCGTAAATAGCTTAAACGGCGGTTGAGTGGCTCTATATTTTTTCCGAACAACCAAGGCACTTGCTGACCTTCCAATGGAAGTTTATATGAACAAGGCCACGGCGTCCAAAAGCTTGGCACTAGACTGTTCGTTAGGCCGCTTCACTAATTTGCCTATAAAAAGTATTGTATTGCTTACTTACTTCGGACAAGCAAATTAACCGCCTCTTGAACGAGCTCTTCTGTCTTCTGTGTTCCTTCCGCTTCTGCTTGCTTTACGCATTCCACAAGGTTTTGGCTGACGATTACGCCGATCGAACGGTCAATGGCTGTTCTCGCTGCCGACATCTGTGTAATCACATCTTTGCAGTCTTTACCTTCTTCCATCATTCGTAAGATTCCGCGTAATTGTCCTTCTATTCTCTTTACTCTATTTTTTAACAGGTCATCATAATGCATGGTATATGCTCCTTTCAAAAGTACGATGTAAAGTTAATTCTACATTATATCCTATTGGAAAGGCGATAGGCCAAGCTTACAGTTTTGTCCTCTTTTCATTATAATAGATGAAAAGCACTAATGGAGGAAAACGATGGGGGATTTTATACAATATAAATCAGAAGAAGGCATTCTTTTTGGGAAGATTACAAGACCCGAAAAGCGAAATGCCGTAAATTATCAAGTCATGGATGGGTTTCAGGAGTTGCTTGATCGCGCCGAGATTGACCGTTCTGTTAAAGCTGTAGTTATTACCGGGGAAGGCTGTCGCGCTTTTTGTGCCGGAGGGGACATTGCCGAATTTCATGATCTGAAAACCGAAGAGGAAGCCATTTCCATGTTGTCGCGAATGGGAAAGTTGTTATACCGGCTTGCCACGCTTCCAAAACCGACGCTTGCTTCCCTAAATGGCACGGCAGTGGGCGGCGGATGTGAGATAGCGGCGGCCTGCGACTTTAGAATCGCACGCAGCGGGGCAAAACTAGGTTTTATTCAAGCGAATCTTGCCATTACAACTGGATGGGGAGGGGCAAGCTTGTTGTATGAGCGTTTGGCCCCTTCCACCGCTTTTGCATTATTGTCTGAAGCAAAATTACATACTGCGGAAGAAATGGAAGCTATCGGTTTTTTGCAGAAAGTATATGATTCACTAAAGGACCAAACAGCATTCGATTTTATGGAAATCATCTTGCAAAAAGATACAGGAGTAATAGAAGCTTATAAAAAGGCAATGATTGAGAAATTTCATGCTGTCCATTTAAAAGAACGCATGGAAAATGAAATAAAGCGATGTGCAGAACTTTGGGCGCTTGATGCCCATCATGATGCAGTTTCCGAATTTCTAAATTAATAAATATACCATTCCGCTATTCTATCTCTTCTATTACATGCATATGTATGTGTTAAAAAGCCGGGAGTGATGAATATGGCGACAGGACGCCAAGATGCATGGACGATGGAAGAAGATAGACTGCTTGCGGAGATTGTATTGGAACATATCCGGGCAGGAAGCACCCAATTAAAAGCTTTTGAAGAAGTGGGGGCGAAACTGTCGAGAACAGCAGCAGCATGTGGATTCCGGTGGAACTCCTATGTCAGAAAAAAATATAAAAATGAAATATCCGAAGCGAAAAAAGCAAGAAAAGCGTATCCGAAACAGGGGAGAAAAGGGAAAGAGCCAGATATACAGGATGAGCCAAAAGAAAAAGCAAAAACCTTTTCTACAAAAGACATTATTCAGTTTCTAATGGATATGGAAGAAGCACAGTCCAACATCCAATCTGAGTCAGAGATACAAGAAGCGTTAAAAAGGGAAAATGAAAGACTAAAACAGGAATTGGCAGAAACGAAACATCAATTGCAAACCATCAAAAACGATTATGCATCACTTTTGGGAATTCTGGAAAAGGCGAGGGAAGTAGCGGCAATTGACCGGGAGAAAAAAACGAGACAAAAAGCCGAAGCACAAACATAAAAAAAGAAGCTGTCCGAAAAGTAATATTGGAGCTTGAAAATCCAAAAATAAAACCCAAGAATGCTGTAAAATCAACATTCTTGGGTTTTAAGTTTTAGTGTCTTTACGCTAAGTTGGACTTTTTAGACAGCCCCTTCCGTTTCTCTAAAAGCTAGCTTCTGCTGGTTCTTTCCGGACAAATGACATGATACCGGCAATTAAATAGAGAAGAGCGGGTAAAAAGCCAAATCCTACTGAAACAACTCCGGTCAAAACTGCACCAACAATAAACATCCATCCGGCCAGTTTTGGGCTTTTATTTTTAGAGATGTTGACGACGGCAATGATACCAAAAATAAATCCAAGGATGGCCGCCGCAACCACGGCCCAGCCAAATGTGCTCATGAGCCCGAGTATTGCATCTGCATCATCGGGATTAGCACTAAACGTTGGGTCGTTGGCCATTTGTTCAGTTGTGGTATCTGAAGTAGCCGCCCATGCAAAAAAGCCTCCTATTAAGGAAAGTAAAGCATTTAATATGATGCCAATGACTCCCAGTACAACTTCACCTGTTCTTTTCATCAAGATTCCTCCTCTTTAAGTGTAACGGTGTCTGTATATAGTACGGAGAGGAAGGAAAATAGTTTCGATTTTTTTAAAACAAAAAAGGTTTTTCGAGGCCGCATCAGGCCGCCGAAACTGCTGAAATGGCGTTATGGCCGGTGTTCACCAGCCTTTTAGGCGTTATTCAATTCCTCTTTTTTGCTCCGAAACTCCCTCTGGGTACCAAACGAGAGGGTTTTCCCCTAAATCCCTTTCAACACTGTATGTAACCGGCTCAAAACCCATTTTCTCAAAAAAAGGCCGAGAATTCATTCGGGGATTTGTTTTTATGGGCATTTTAAAACTCTTAGCGTAGTTTACCAGTTTTGTTCCCAACCCTTTTTCCTGATAATCTGGGAGCACTTCCAATTTCCATAATTCTAAATAATCCTGTGGCGGGTCAAAATATTGGTCATACTTGGCATCTCGCTTGTAAAGGCTCATCCTTGCCACCAGTTTATCGCCATAATAAATTCCATAAAAAGGAGAGTCGATTTCATCTTCCACAAAGTTTGTTTGTAAGTCTTCAAGCATGGACAGTTCTTGGGCACCATATTCCTTAAAATGTTTGAAATCTTCCATCGTCTTATAATTAATTTTTAACTTTTGTACTTCCGTCGGCATATTTTCATCCCCTTATAAATCCTATTTGTTAGAAATTATCTATTTTAGTTTCATTATATAACAAACCCCAAAAAAATTCAGATATAATGGTAGGAAACGGTTACACCTTTTGGGGGAGGCCAAAGAGCATCGTACAATTAACGGTAATGGAGGAGTTGGATGTGGAGGAAATCAAAGCGGCCATGGCTGGAACAGTTTTTAAAATAATGGTAAAAGAGGGCCAGGATGTCTTGAAGGGCCAAACGGTTGTTGTGTTAGAGTCAATGAAGATGGAAATCCCGGTGGATAGTCCGAGTGCCGGAAATGTCGCTACATTAAAAGTGGCGGAAGGGGATTTTGTCAATGAAGAGGATGTTTTAATTGTATTGGAATGATACAAGTTTCCAAGGTGGCTTGTTGCACAATGCTGTATTATGGAATGTTCGGCATCGCTTTTCTTCCGCCTGATGTTCCGTCTCGTGATGCTCTTTCTTCCTTTGCAGGAAGGGGAGTTATGGTATTTTTGCTAAAATAGAAACTGAGGAATACTGGGAGCGGGTGAATGAAATATGAAAGTGGGCATTATTGGAGGAGGCTCCATTGGTTTGTTACTGGCGGCTTATCTAGGAAAATGTGTTGACATAACGGTTTACACCCGTACGGAAGAGCAAGCCGGAGAATTGGCTGAAAAAGGTATTCGATTGGTCACTCATAAGGAGGATTTCTTCACGAAGGTAAAGGCCCGCAAAGAATTTGGCGACTTGAATCGCCAGGATTTTATTTTTGTGGCGGTGAAGCAATATCATTTGGACGATCTTGTTCCGATTGTCCGTGAAATCGCCAGCGATATTCCGCTTTGCTTTTTGCAAAATGGCATGGGTCATCTTGAATGGCTGCCGAGTCTTCCGAACAAAACGATTTTCCTGGCTACGGTGGAGCATGGCGCCAAACGGGAAGATAGCAGAACGGTTGCCCATAATGGAATAGGTAAAATCAACATCGGATTATACCGTGGCGACAGCAGCAGCTTTCAAACATTATTCGGCTGCAAGCACCCAAATTTTCCGTTTCAGTTTCATCATGATTATGAAGGAATGTTGGTAGAAAAATTAATGGCTAATGCACTGATCAATCCATTGACAGTTATTTTTCAGGAAAAAAACGGTGCCCTTGTGGAAAACCCTTATTATTTTCAACTCTTCAGGCTGTTGTTTGAAGAGATTTATGAAATATTCCCGGATGATGATAAGGAAAAAACATTTCAAAAAGTTGTTAATATATGTCAAAATACGAAAGACAATACTTCATCCATGCTAAAGGATATTCAAGGGGGAAGAAAGACCGAAATTGAGGCTATATTGGGATACGCACTTCGTTCAGCCTCCCAAAAAGGCCTGAATCCTAAGACGTTACAGACGGTTTATCTCATGGTAAAAGGGATTGAACAGGAAAGGAGTTGAGGAGAGAAATTGACAGCAATTTTTTCATCTGCGGCAGGACTTTTTATTACAATCCCGTTTCTTTTTTACATACTGCTTTTTACGATTATAAAACAAATAACGAAAAATCACCGGTTGGCGTTGAACAGTGCGATTAATGCCACTACATTTGTTTTGATTATATCCGTTCATTTGATCATTTTGACGATTTGGGACCGCTCCTTTCTCGCGTTGATTATACTAGTCATGCTCGTGCTTGCCATTATGTTTACTTTTTATCATTGGAAGACGAAAGAAGAAATTCATTATCGAAAAGTGTTTATCGGCTTTTGGAGATTTAATTTTCTGGTATTCTCACTCCTTTATGTCAGTTTAATTCTTTTTGGCGTTATATCTCGCGCAAAGGAAGCGTTGACTGTATAAATCAAGCAGGAAAATGTCTTTTAACGATTTTGTTTGCTATACTCTTTGTGACTGAAACAGTAGGAGAAGGGGAGTACCTTATATGGAATTGCAAAGTACCGTTGTTCCTGCAACGAATCGGTTTGCCTCTTTATATATAGAAAATAGAGAGAACATCCAAGAATTTTTTCATTATGACATAACGAAGAATGGCATATTCAGGCAACGGTATCGGGATGTGCTCGAGCGTCATTTTGACAGGGCCAGTTTGGCTGCCTGTATTGAAAAATATATGAGCCGGTTTCCAAAGTCGGATGCAACGGGGCTGGCACTGGAAAAGCTCCGTGACCAACGGTCGGTAGTCGTGATCGGGGGCCAGCAAGCCGGCTTGTTGACAGGTCCTTTATACACGATCCATAAAATTATTTCCATTATAAAACTTGCTGAACAACAAGAAAAAGAACTGGGAATTCCCGTTGTACCCGTATTTTGGGCAGCCGGGGAGGATCATGATTATCAAGAGATCAACCATCTCTATGTAAGAGAAAAGCAAACGTTGAAAAAAATAACGTATCCCCAACAAATGACAAGCAAGAAAATGGCTTCCCACATCGAATTTGATAAAGGGGTCATGAAAAGTTGGATCCGCCAAGTATTTTCCATGATGGGTGAAAAACCCCACACAAATGAAATTCTCCCTTTTTTAGATGAAGCCGTTCATCATTCTGATACAGTAGTTGATTTCTTCACATATATCATTCTTTCGTTGTTTAAAGATTATGGACTGCTCGTCATTGATTCTGCAGACCCTTCACTTCGTGAACTTGAAAAGCCTTATTTTTCAAAGTTGATTGAGCGAAACCAAGCCATTACCGAAGCTGTTTTATCTCGTCAGACGATCATGGAACAAAAAGGCTTTGAGAAGGCGATTGATATGGACGAAAACGCGGCCAATCTGTTCATGAATACAGATGTCGGGCGGGAATTGCTTTTATATGACCCGGCTGATCAAGTATTTATCAGCAAGGGTGGAAGTATTGTGATGACGGAGGAGCAATTGCGGCAACATCTTCACGATCACCCTGAAAGCTTTAGCAATAATGTTGTAACGCGGCCGCTGATGCAGGAATGGTTGTTTCCCACTTTGGCCTTTATAGCCGGTCCTGGTGAAATCGCCTATTGGGGCGAGTTGCAAACAGCTTTTGAAACAGTCGGTATGGAAATGCCGCCGATTGTTCCCCGATTACATGTTACATTGCTGAACCGTGCCGTTGAAAAAGACTTGGAAGACCTTGAATTATCATTGGAAAAGGTGCTTCAGCACGGCTGCAAGGAAGAAAGGGAACAATTTTTAAAGCATATTCAAGATAAACAGTTGGCTGTCCTTGTGCAGCAAACAAAGGAGAGCCTCCAGGAGCACTATCAAAAAATCCGGACCCATATATATGAAGTTGACCGTGGACATACACGCCTTGCTGATACAAATCTGGCGTTCCACCTTCAACAGCTTGATTTTCTACAGAGGAAAGTAGAAGAAAGTGTCATAAAACGGCATGAAGCGATATTAAACAAGTATCTAAATGTGGAATTAATGCTCCGCCCGGCAGGACATCCGCAGGAAAGAGCTTGGAATATTTTTTACTTCCTAAACGAATACGGCCGTCATTTCATTCATTCTCTTGCAAACAAACCATACGAATTTGACGGGAAGCATAAAGTTGTAAGAATATAGTCGATAAAAAACCGAATCCGCTGCGGATTCGGTTTTTTTATCGAACAATCGGATGAATTTGCGATAAATTTTTTTGAAAAAATGGTGGAGGAAGGTGGGGGATTGTGGTACATTAATTATAGAAAGTGGGGGCACGGGTCATGTTCATGGGGGAATATCGCCACAACATTGATACAAAAGGCCGTTTGATCGTTCCTGCCAAATACCGGGAACATCTTGGAGAATCTTTTGTCATTACAAGGGGACTTGACCGATGTTTGTTTGGCTACCCATTTTCCGAGTGGAAGTCCATTGAAGAAAAATTAAAAGCTCTCCCCTTAACGAAAAAAGATGCCCGGGCTTTTACGAGGTTTTTTTTCTCTGGAGCAGTAGAGTGTGAACTTGATAAACAAGGAAGGGTCAATTTGCCTTCTTCCCTTCTCGACTATGCAAAGTTGGAAAAGGAATGTGTCATTTTGGGTGTGTCCAACCGTTTTGAGATTTGGAGCAAGGATATATGGGAAGACTATTTTTCAACTTCAGAAGAATCATTTGCGGAAATCGCTGAAAACATGATTGACTTTAACATATAACATGCTCCAAGGCCTCAAAGTGAATTGGATGGTGAAAGCTTTGTTTAATCATGAAACTGTATTATTGAAGGAGTCTGTGGACGGCCTGAATATTCGTCCTGATGGTATATATGTGGATTGTACACTTGGCGGAGCCGGGCATAGTTCATATATTTTATCCAAACTTACGAATGGCGGAAAATTGTTTGCGTTTGACCAAGATGAAACTGCTCTGCGGTATGCGCGAGAAAAGCTGAAAGGTTATGCGGAACAATTTACGGCCATTAAAAGCAATTTTAAATATCTCCAAGAGGAACTCCAACATCTTGGGATAAATCGTGTCGACGGTGTTTTGTATGATTTAGGTGTATCATCACCACAATTGGACACACCAGAGCGCGGCTTTAGTTATCATCATGACGCTCCTCTTGACATGAGAATGGATTTGGAAGGCGACTTAACAGCTTATGAAGTAGTCAATAACTGGACTTATGAAGAGCTGGTGAGGATTTTTTTCCGTTACGGGGAAGAAAAGTTTTCCAAACAAGTGGCGAGGAACATTGAAAAGACAAGGGAAAAAAGGCCGATAGAAACAACAGGCGAACTTGTAGAGATCATTAAACAAAGTATTCCGGCACCGGCAAGAAGAAAAGGCGGCCACCCGGCCAAGCGGATCTTTCAGGCGATTCGCATCGCGGTAAACGATGAGTTAAAGGCCTTCGAAAGTTCGCTGAAACAGGCTATTCAGTTGCTAAATCCAGGCGGAAGGATTTGTGTGATCACTTTCCATTCCCTGGAAGACAGAATTTGTAAACAACTGCTCAAGGAAGCCAGTTCCGTACCAGATCTTCCTCCCGGCCTGCCCGTTATTCCGGACGAGCTGAAGCCGGAAATGAAGTTGATAACGAGGAAGCCGATTGTTCCGACAGAAGAGGAACTTGCCGTAAATAACCGATCCAGATCTGCTAAATTAAGAATCGCAGAAAAACGATAAATATACATGAAAAGAATGGGGGAAAATCTGTGAGCAATCTTGCCCGAAAGCAACATGAAACAATTCACAAGTCTTTGGGGCCAAAAGAAGTTCCCGTTCAAAAGGTTCAACGCCTTGCCCGCATCAGCCCCGGGGAAAAAATTCTATTTATCATTTTTGTGTTGTTTGTTGCCTTTATGGCTGTTAAAATTGTCAGTGTGCAGTCTACTATTTATGAAGTGAACAAAGATATTCAGGATGTCCGCACTTCGGTCCAGGAACAAGCAAAAATAAATGCTGATTTATCCATGCAAGTGGATGATTTAAGTAAATACGACCGTATTTGGGAGAAAGCGAAGGAGCGCGGATTTGACTTGAATGAAAATAATGTCAAGGTTGTTGAAAAACGATGAATGTTCAAAAAAAAAATAGGAACATAGGAGCAGCGCTGTTGTTTTCATTATTCGGGCTGCTTTTTTTTGTCTTAGCGGTTAGGATCTTCACGATACAATACACGGGCGAGGTCGAGGGAAAAGCTCTGGCGGCAAAAGCGGCCCAAAAATATATGCGCACAGAAGTGCTGAAAGCAAGCCGGGGAACGATTTACGACAGGCAAGGAGAAGTCATTGCCGAAGATTCCGCCTCTTATACGCTTGTGGCTATTTTGAATAAAAAAGCAACCACAAATCCAAAACGCCCGAACCATGTGACCGATCCCGAAGGCACAGCGCGTGAATTGGCAAAGCATATTTCCCTGAGCGAAGAAGAAATATATAAGCTGCTTACAAAAAAAAACCGCTACCAAGTTGAGTTTGGACAGGCGGGACGTGACTTGCCGCATCATATTAAAAAGAAGATCGAAGCGTTAAAATTACCCGGTATCACCTTTATAAAAGATACGAAAAGGTTTTATCCCAACGGCATTTTTGCTTCTCACCTGATCGGTTATGCCCAAAAGGGAGAGGAGGATGAAAAGGGGGAGGACATTACCGGAAGTACCGGGATTGAAAAAAGCTATGATAAATTGCTGAAGGGAACGGATGGTTCACTGAAATATTCTGGGGATGTGTGGGATTACATATTGCCAAATTCCGAAAAACAAGTCGTGGAGCCGAAAGATGGCAACGATTTATATTTAACAATTGATAAAAAGATTCAAACGTTTTTAGAAGACGCCATGAATCAAGTAGAAAAGGAACACTCCCCAAGCCGGATGATGGCGATTGTCGCCGATCCGAAAACAGGAGCTATATTAGGGATGGGCCAGCGTCCCACCTTCCATCCGACAACAAGAGAAGGAATCGATAAAACGTGGCATAATGAGGTTGTTGAAGCGTCCTTTGAACCCGGATCGACCATGAAGGTTTTTTCTTTGGCAGCCGCGGTTGAAGAAGGTGTTTTTAATCCCAATGAACAATTTAAGTCGGGCGTGTATTATGTTGACAAAAAACAGCCGCCCATTAAAGATCATAACTATGGAAGAGGCTGGGGAACTATTCCCTATTTAGAAGGTGTTCAACGCTCTTCGAATGTTGCTTTTGCAAACCTGCTGGAAAAAATGGGGACAGATACGTGGAAACAATACATGGAGAAGTTCAAGTTTGGCGTAAAGACAGGGATTGAACTTCCGAATGAAGCTACCGGAAAAATTTTATACAACTATCCGGTCGAAAAGGTAACGAGCGTATTTGGCCAAGGGACAACTGTAACATCGCTGCAAATGGTCCAGGCCATGTCAGCCATTGCAAATGACGGAAAAATGATGAAACCTTACGTGGTTGAAAAAATCGTTGATCCTCAAAGCGGGGAAGAAAAGAAAACAAATCCCGAATCAAGTGGACAGCCAATCAGTGCCGAAAGTGCCAAAAAGGTCCGGGATTACCTGGAAACAGTAATTACCGAAAAAAAAGGGACCGGGCATCAATTTTATCAGCTGGAAGGTTATTCAGTAGCCGGAAAAACCGGGACATCACAAATACCTTCACCAACAGGCGGCTATTTGCAAGGAAGGGAAAACTATATATTTTCCTTTATCGGAATCGCCCCCAAGGAAGACCCGAAGCTTATCATGTACGTGATGGTGGAAAAACCGAAGCTGAAAGAAACGGAAAATGGTGCGCTCCCGGTATCAAAAATCTTTAAACCAGTCATGCAAAACAGCTTGAAATACTTGAATATCCAGCCGGAACAAAAAAGAAAGACAAAACTGTCCAAAGTTCCGGATTTAACGAAGATGAAAGCGGAAGAAGCAGTCAATTCCATGAAGGAAAGCGGCTTGCAACCCATCGTGCTGGGCAATGGGGATACAGTTGTAAGTCATTCGCCAAGTCAAGGTGAAAAAGTGTTGGAAGGCGAAAAAGTTGTTTTAAGGACAGATGGCGACCTCTTAATTCCAGATATGAGGAACTGGTCGAAACGCGATGTGCTGAAAGTGGCGCAAGTGGGCAAATTAAAAATAAATATAGTTGGAACCGGATTTGCCGTAAAACAAAACTTGAAGCCAGGAACAAAAGTGAGGGAAGGGGACAGCCTTGTCGTCAATTTTGAAACACAGCTTCAAATGATTGAAAAGAAGAAAGCGAATGAAACCGCCGATCAAGATGAACGTCCGTTAAACTGATCAGCTGAACCCCCGCAAGCAACTATGCCTGTTCTATGTAAAAAGGACAAGGCATATGTTGTAAGGAGCCGAATAATGAGGGGGTTCATTTTAGTGAAGCGGGTTTCTGCTGTAACCGTAAGGAAAAGACTATCTTTTTTTCTCTTTATAGGTATCATTGTATTTTTGATCATTGACATCAGGCTGGGATATGTTCAATTTGTGCTAGGGAATTCGTTAACAGACAAGGCCCGCGACTCGTGGAGCCGAAATATCCCGTTTGAGCCTGAAAGGGGACTGATTTTGGACCGAAACAATGTTCCCATAGCCGAAAATAAGAGTGCGCCGACGGTTTACATTGTTCCAAGGCAAATCGAGGACCCGGCCCGTTCGGCAGAAATGCTGGCCAATGTGCTGGATGTGCCGGTAGATAAAGTGTATAAGCGCATGACGGCCAATTCTTCCATAGAGCGTCTGCCGGAAGGAAGAAAAATTTCATATGAGAAGGCACGAGATGTGAGAGCCCTGAATATTAAAGGTGTGTATATCGCGGAGGATTCGAAACGCCACTATCCGTTCGGCCGCTACTTATCCCACGTGCTTGGCTTTACGGGAATTGATAATCAGGGATTGATGGGGCTGGAACTGTATTATGATGAAGAATTGCAGGGAAAAAAAGGATCGGTCCAGTTCTTTTCGGATGCGAAAGGAAGAAGGATGCCGGACATGTCGGATGACTTTGATCCTCCGGTTGACGGCTTTAATCTGCGGCTGACGATAGACACAAAAATACAGACGATCATGGAGCGGGAATTGGATAACGCTGAAGTACAGTATAAGCCGGATGGGATTGTGGCCCTTGCGATGGATCCGAACAACGGGGAAATTCTGGCCATGTCAAGCAGGCCCACTTTTAATCCTTCAGAATACCGCGACGTCCCGCAGGAAATATATAACCGAAATCTTCCGATTTGGAGTACGTATGAGCCGGGGTCAACGTTCAAAATTATTACACTTGCCGCTGCTTTGGAAGAAAAAAAAGTTGATTTGGAACACGGGCAGTTTTTTGATTCTGGTTCCGTCAAAGTAGGAGGAGCAAAATTAAGATGTTGGAAAAAAGGGGGGCATGGGAGCCAAACGTTTTTGGAAGTAGTTCAAAACTCGTGTAACCCCGGATTTGTGGAGCTTGGGGATCGGCTTGGGAAAGAAAAATTGTTTAAATATATAAGAGATTTCGGTTTTGGCGCAAAAACGGGCATCGATTTGGCTGGCGAAGGTACTGGCATACTCTTTCATATGGATCAAGTGGGACCAGTGGAACAGGCAACGACCGCTTTTGGGCAAGGAGTGTCAGTCACGCCCATACAGCAAGTAGCCGCTGTAGCTGCCGCAGTCAATGGAGGCACTCTTTATCAGCCTTATATAGCAAAAGAACTAGTCGATCCGGCAACAGATGAAGTCGTAATGAGAAAGAGCCCTGTCGCTAAACGGCGCGTTATTTCCGAAAACACTTCCAAGCAAGTCCGCCACGCTTTGGAAAGCGTTGTTGCCCAAGGTACAGGCAGAAATGCTTTTATAGAATCTTTTCGGGTTGGCGGAAAAACGGGAACCGCCCAAAAAGCAAAAGACGGACGTTATCTTGAAAACAACCATATTGTTTCGTTTATTGGATTTGCGCCGGCGGATGACCCGCAAATTGTCGTTTATCTCGCAGTGGATAACCCAAAGGGGACCATTCAATTTGGAGGTACTGTAGCCGCTCCGATCGTTGGAAAAATTATGGAAGATTCATTGCGTTCACTTGATGTGAAGCCCCGCAAAAAACAAATTGAAAAGAAGACAACATGGCTTGATCCCAAAATGGTTACCGTTCCTGATTTGAAAGGAATGACGAAAAAAGAGCTATTGCAGCAAATGCTGAATTTAAAGCTTGAGGTGAGCGGGGATGGAACGACTGTTATCCAGCAGGCGCCCGATCCCGGAGTCAAGGTGGAGGAAGGATCAGTGGTCAGAATATACATGAAGTAATCAGGTATGCAGAGATCTGCCCCGCTTCCTTCGGGGCAGATTTTGCTTGGCATGAGTAGATTTTATGGAAACTGTTTGCTGATGGTAAAATATGTAATCTAGATAAGAGGGTTTTTTCTATTGCGAAAAAATGAATCTGTGGATAATATAATGGATGGCAGATGTCACCAAGGAAAATAACATCATTTGTACTAAGGAATGCATGTTCCTGTATATTCATATAATAGTATATTATCATACGGTCTTATGGTAAAATGATGCCAATTAAAGAATGCGCAAGCTTTCATAAAAGGACGATAATGTTTCATAATAGAAAGGATCGGATCCATGAAGTTACATAGTCTATTAAAGGTATTGCCGTTAACAAAAGCTCCCCGGGAAAATCCCGATATCAACAGCATAACAAACGACACTCGAAAAATTGAACCAGGTGCGTTATTTATTTGTATAAAAGGCCATCAAACAGATGGACATCAATTTGCGAATGCGGCCGTGGCAAAGGGCGCTGTTGCCGTATTAGCGGAAAAGAAAGTGGCAGTGGAGGCGCCGGTAATCCTTGTCCCTGATACGAAACGGGCGATGGCAGTGTTGGCTGATGAGTTCTATGGCCACCCTACGCAGCGACTGAATTTAATCGGAATTACCGGTACAAATGGAAAAACGACAACGAGTATGATGATTGAAAACATTTTTAGAGATGCCGGCAAAAAAACAGGCTTGATTGGAACGCTTCATATAAAAATAGGGGATGAAAAATTAGAAACAAAAAATACCACCCCTGATAATATTGTACTCCAGCAAACATTTGCGCATATGGTTGAAGAAGGAGTCCATACAGTCGCCATGGAAGTATCTTCCCATGCCCTTATCCAAGGAAGGGTAAATGGCTGCGACTTTGATGTGGCTGTGTTTACAAACTTGTCCCAAGATCATTTGGACTACCACGAAACGATGGAGGAATACAAAAGGGCGAAAGGTCTTTTGTTCTCCCGTCTGGGCAATATTTACGACAGGAATAAGCCGAAGTTTGCCGTGATCAACGCCGATGATCCGGCGGGACCATATTTTGTAAAAGAGACGTCAGCCCATGTTGTCACCTATGGAATCGATCAGCCGGCCGAATTTTCGGCGGGAAATATACAAATGAGTGTCGACGGGGCCTCATTTACCCTTCATTCCCCTGAAGGCAAGCAAGAAGTAAAACTGAGATTAATGGGTAAATTCAGTGTGTATAACGCCTTGGCTGCCATTACGACTGCATATGTCGCGAATATTCCGCTCCAATCGGCAATTCATTCCCTTGAACAATTGGAGGGGATTCCCGGCCGCTTTGAAGCAGTGAACGCGGGACAGGATTTTACAGTGATCGTCGATTATGCTCATACGCCTGACAGTTTGGAGAATGTCCTGAAAACCATTCAGCAGTTTGCGAAAAAACGAATTTTTACCGTCGTTGGCTGTGGCGGGGACAGGGATCGGACGAAACGGCCCCTCATGGCGAAAGTAGCTTGCGTTTACTCGACAAATCCCATATTCACATCAGATAATCCGCGCACCGAAGACCCGTCGGCCATTTTGGCTGATATGGAGGCTGGGGTACAGGACCAACGCTACAAAGTGATTCCCGATCGCAAAGAAGCGATCCAGACAGCCATTAGGGAAGCCAAACAAGGGGACGTTGTGTTAATTGCCGGAAAAGGGCATGAAACGTATCAGATTATCGGCGAGAAAGTGATTGATTTTGATGATCGTCTTGTGGCCATGAAAGCAATTGAGGAGCTATAATGATGCTTGAATATAATGATGTTTTACGGATCCTTCCAGAGTTCCGGGGTGTGCAAGTCCCGATTTCTTTTAAAAAAATTACCTTTTCAAGTGAACATGATCAGGAAAAAGGGTTGTTTGTTTTTACCGCGGATGATGATGATCTTCAACAAGCCATTCATCAGGGGGCGGTTGCGGCGGTGTGGAAGAAGGATGTGGAGGTTCCATTTTACGCACCTAATCATTTCCCCATATTTTTTGCGGATGAACCAGCAGAAGCGGTTGTTCAGATAGTTGATCAATATAAGCATAAGATCAGTATTGGAAAAAAAAGAGGAAAAACAGAGTTGATTATGCCAAAAATAAACAATGAACGATATAGAGATATATTTACACAAATTTGTCACTTGCTTCAAAATAACAGCAACAGGGAGGGGGAACAGTGATGATGGAACGTGTCATTCTTTTTACGATCTTGATGTCTTTTTTAGTCACTGTTTTGTTATCCCCTCTTTTTATTCCTTTTTTAAGAAAGTTAAAGTTTGGGCAAAGCATTAGGGATGAAGGACCCAAATCCCATCATAAGAAAAAAGGTACGCCTACGATGGGCGGCATTATTATTTTGCTGTCAATCATCGTGACAACATTGACGATGACGGGAAAATATTCTCAGCCCGGTTTGGATACATATTTACTGCTGCTTGTTACATTTGGTTATGGTTTGCTCGGCTTTTTGGATGATTTTATCAAAATCGCCCTAAAGAGAAATCTTGGCTTAACATCGAAGCAAAAACTATTGGGCCAAATTGTCATTGCGCTTATTTTCTATTTCGTCTTAAAGCGATTTGGATTTGATACGGCAGTGGAGATTCCATTAACAAATTGGGAACTTGATTTAGGGCCTTTTTATGCCCTATTCCTTGTGTTTTGGCTTGTCGGCTTTTCGAACGCGGTTAACTTGACCGATGGGCTGGACGGTCTTCTGTCCGGAACGGCCGCCATTGCATTTGGCGCTTTCGCTATTCTTGCCTGGAGCCAATCTCAATACGACATTGCCGTATTTAGCGTAGCTGTTGTTGGCGCCCTGTTGGGCTTTCTCGTCTTCAACGCCCATCCGGCCAAAGTCTTTATGGGCGACACGGGATCGCTTGCGCTTGGGGGAGCTATTGCCGCGATTGCGATCATGACAAAAATGGAACTCATGCTTCTCCTCGTCGGAGGTATCTTTGTTATTGAAACACTTTCTGTTATTATTCAGGTAACCTCCTTTAAACTTACAGGAAAAAGAGTCTTTAAAATGAGTCCGCTCCATCATCATTATGAGTTGTCCGGCTGGTCCGAGTGGCGGGTCGTGGTAACATTTTGGGCAGTCGGCTTGCTTTTTGCCATCTTGGGAATTTACATAGAGGTGTGGGTATAAATTGAAAAACATTGAAATATATCGTCATAAAAAAATACTTGTGCTTGGCCTGGCAAAAAGCGGGGTTGCCGCTGCATCTCTTTTACACGAACTTGGCGCCTTTGTTACGGTCAATGATAAAAAGCCTTTTGAGGAGAATCCGGCGGCTCAAGGCTTGCTGGAAAAAGGAATAAAGGTGATTTGTGGAAGCCATCCTCCCGAACTCCTTGACGACGGGTTTGAACTGATCGTAAAAAACCCCGGGATTCCATACGGGAATCCTCTTGTCAGGAAGGCTGTGGATCATCATATTCCGATCATTACGGAAGTAGAACTTGCTTACCAAGTGTCAGAAGCGGATATTATTGGCATAACGGGGACAAATGGGAAAACGACCACGACTACACTGATCTTTGAAATGTTAGAAGCAGCGGATAAAAATCCATTGATAGCAGGAAATATTGGTACGGTGGCTTCTGAAGTAGCCAGGGAAGCATCTTCCGACAATACGATCGTCATGGAGCTTTCCTCCTTCCAATTAATGGGAGTCCGCACATTCAAACCCCGAATTGCCATCATAACAAACATATATGAAGCCCACCTTGATTACCATGGAACGATGGATGAATACAGTCAGGCGAAAGTGAATATTACACTGAACCAATCGGAAGGCGACCATTTGATCGTCAATGGGGATCAGGAGCATTTATTGGAACTCGTAAAAGATTCAAAGGCCCAGAAAATCTTCTTTTCTACCAAACAGCCGCTTGCAGAGGGCATATCCATACAAAATCGCAAGATTGTATGGTTTGATGAGGAAATTATTTCACTTGATGAAATCATTTTGCCGGGAAAACATAATCTGGAAAATATTCTTTCGGCGATTGCGGCAGTCAAGCTGATGGGTGTTGAAAATGAAGCGATAGTCCGTGTTCTTGGCAGCTTTAAAGGGGTGGAGCATAGGACACAGCTCGTCACGGAAATGAACGGCCGCACCTTTTATAACGATTCAAAGGCAACCAATATATTGGCGACAAAAAGTGCATTGGAAGCTTTTCAAAGCCCCGTTATTTTGCTGGCGGGCGGACTGGACAGAGGTAACGATTTTGATGAACTTGTCCCATATTTAAAGGGAGTGAAGGCTTTAGTCGTATTTGGACAATCAGCGGATAAATTGGCCAAAGCGGGAAAAGAGGCGGGAATACGATCCATACATCATGTCGATAATGTGGAGGAAGCTGTTCCGGTTTCGTACAGCTTGTCTGAGCCGGGAGATATTATCTTATTGTCGCCCGCGTGTGCGAGCTGGGATCAATACAAGACTTTTGAGGTTCGTGGTCATATTTTCACAGAGGCCGTGCATAAACTGAAAGAGAGCCTATAATGAGGACATGCCGCGAATAAGGAATCTTCGCATCCCAAACTGAAGGAGCAGGCTCAATAAAAAGGAGACAGAGGTGCTGTTTCGTTGCCTTTTAAAAAATCCACTCCTGATTTTATTTTAATTATAGTTACCTGTACATTGCTGGCTTTCGGTTTAATTATGGTATACAGTGCCAGTGCGGTTTGGGCAAATTATAAATTTAACGACTCTTTTTTCTTCGCCAAAAGACAGTTGTTATTTGCCGGGCTTGGTTTTGCAGCGATGTTTTTCATGATGAAGATTGATTATTGGTCATGGCGGAAATGGGCCAAGCCGCTTTTGCTCATCTGCTTTCTTTTACTGTTGATTGTTTTAATCCCCGGCATCGGCATGGAGAGAAACGGTTCCCGAAGCTGGATCGGGGTCGGGGCTTTTTCCATTCAGCCGTCTGAATTTATCAAGCTTGCCCTTATCGCTTTTTTAGCTAAGTTTCTTTCAGAAAACCAAAGGTATATTACAACGGTTAAAAAAGGTCTTTTGCCTTCTTTGTCTCTTGTCTTCTTTGCGTTTGGACTCATTATGCTTCAGCCTGACCTCGGAACGGGAACGGTCATGGCAGGAACGTGTGTCGTCATGTTATTCATCGCGGGTGCGAGAATTTCTCATTTTGTTTTTCTAGGTTTGGTGGGACTTGCCGGCTTTGTCGCCCTCATTGTATCCGCTCCATATAGAATGGCCCGAATTACTTCATTTTTGGACCCGTGGCAAGACCCGTTGAACAGCGGATTTCAAATCATCCAGTCGCTATATGCGATCGGCCCGGGCGGATTGTTCGGATTGGGGCTGGGCCAAAGCAGGCAAAAATTTTTTTATCTGCCTGAGCCGCAAACAGATTTTATTTTTGCTATTTTATCGGAAGAACTTGGTTTTATCGGGGGAAGCTTTGTCATTTTGTTATTCGCTTTGTTGTTATGGCGGGGAATTAAAATAGCGCTTGGCGCCCCTGATTTATATGGCAGTTTTCTCGCCGTGGGCATCATTTCGATGATTGCCATACAAGTAATGATCAATATTGGGGTTGTAACGGGCCTTATGCCAGTAACAGGCATCACCTTGCCTTTTCTGAGTTATGGCGGATCTTCACTCACGATTATGCTGATGGCCGTTGGCGTATTGCTCAATATTAGCCGTTATGCACGTATTTGAGAGAAACTCCAAATAATGGGTTTCTTTTTTTATTACGGTTGTTCTCCAAATGTTTCTTCATTTTACAAATAGACAACAATCGTTATGTTTCACATTTTTCTTGTGTAAAATATAGTAAAATAAGATAATTGAAGAGTTAAATGAATATGATGATCTCACTGACTTGAGGTGACACGATGAAAATTGTTGTCAGCGGAGGGGGAACAGGCGGCCATGTGTATCCGGCGCTTGCCCTGATCCGAACAATTAAAGAAAAGCATCCTGATACGCAGTTTTTGTATATCGGCACAGAAAAAGGGCTTGAAGCCAATATTGTGCAAAGAGAAAACATACCTTTTAAAAAAATACATATAACCGGTTTTAAACGCTCGTTGTCCTTGGAAAATATAAAAACAATTATGCGCTTTTTTAAAGGCGTAAGGGAATGTAAAAAAATGCTAAAGGCCTTCCAGCCTGATGTTGTCATCGGTACGGGAGGCTATGTTTCCGCTCCTGTTGTATATGCGGCAGCAAAATTAAAAATTCCTGCTGTCATTCACGAGCAAAATAGTGTGCCGGGATTAACGAACAAGTTTTTAAGCCGTTATGTACAAAAGGTTGCCATTTGTTTTGAATCTTCAAGGCAGTTTTTTCCGGGACAGAAAGTGGTTCTTACGGGGAACCCCCGGGCATCTGAAGTAATTGGCAAAAAAGGAAGTGGAAGGCTGAATCAATTTGGTCTAAAGGAACATATACCGACAGCTTTAATTTTTGGCGGAAGCAGAGGCGCAAGGCCGATTAATGAAGCGGTGATCAAATCGCTGGCGCAGTTTGCCAATAAACCTTATCAAGTATTGTACATAACCGGTGAGACTCATTATGGAGATGTGGAAGAAGAAGTTGCTTTAATCGGCCGCTCTCCAAATGTGGCGATCGTACCGTTTATTCATAATATGGAAGAGGTGTTGGCCGATGTAGCCGTTGTCGTCGGCCGGGCGGGGGCAACATCCCTTGCCGAAATTACCGCACTCGGACTTCCCGCCATATTAATCCCAAGTCCATATGTTACGAATAACCATCAGGAAAAAAATGCATCGGTTTTAACTTCGGCCGGGGCAGCGATTATGCTTCCTGAAAAAGAGTTAACAAGCCAACGGCTTGTTGCAGCCATAGATGAGATTTTACTAGATCACGAAATATTAGATTCAATGTCTGAAGCATCGAAAAACCTTGGTATGCCGGATGCGACCAAGCGCTTATATAATGTGCTTTTAAGTGTTGTCAATAAACGCCGCTAACTTGTGAGGGGGTTAATGCAATGGATTTTTTAGAAGAACTTCATGCCAACCAAGTTGGAAAGATAAAGGAATATGAGCCTCTTGCCAATCATACGACGATTAAGGTGGGAGGACCCGCAGATATATTTGTCGAACCAGATTCAATTGATCTTTTGCTAAAAACGATGGAAATTGTGCAAAAACATCATATGCCTTGGAGAGTCATAGGACGCGGGTCCAATCTGCTCGTATCTGATGAGGGAATAGAAGGGGTCGTTATCAAGCTCGGAAAAGGGCTGGACCATCTTGAGGTAAATGGGACAGAAGTAAGGGTCGGTGCTGGCTATTCATTTATCGTTTTGGCCAATGCCATGGCCAGGAGAGGTTTAAGCGGGCTGGAATTTGCCGGAGGAATTCCGGGTTCCGTCGGGGGAGCCGTCTATATGAATGCCGGAGCACACGGATCTGACGTCTCAAAGATTTTACGGAAGGCGCACATCCTTTTTCCGGACGGGACGGTAGAATGGCTTTCCAATGAAGAAATGGAATATTCATACAGGACATCCGTTTTACAGAAAAAACGCCCGGGCATCGTGTTGGAAGCTGTTTTTGAGTTGCGTGAGGGCGATCGGGAACTGATAACTGTTGAAATGAAGAAGCATAAACATTATCGTCGTGAAACACAACCGGTAAAACCATGCTGTGGCAGTGTATTTCGCAATCCTTTACCTCATCATGCCGGCAAGTTGATTCAGGACGCAAACTTGAAAGGGTTCCAGATCGGAGGTGCCCAAATCTCCGAACTTCACGGCAACTTCATTATCAATACGGGAAATGCCAAGGCCGAAGACGTCATCAAGCTAATCGATCATATTAAAAAAACAATTTTTGAAAGCACGGGAATTCACTTGCATACAGAGGTTGAAATCGTGCAAAGGGAAATAGATTAAGCAGGCGAAAGGATGGAGTTTTTCATGTTTGTTCAGCAAAGCGGCATCCTTTATAACAAACAAATGATCTTGACGGGGAGTAAGGAGCATGGATAAAGGAAAAATATTATCTTTGGAAGAGCGCATTCCAAAAATAAAAGAGCATCGGAGACGAAAGGCAAATCGCCGGCTCATTTTCCTTATTTCCCTATTCTTCCTTTTAATTGTCTGTGTCATTTATTTTCAATCCCCCCTTAGCCACGTTAAACAGATTCAAGTGCATGGAAATGAAGCAGTCACTTCTGAAGAAGCCATTAAAATGAGCAAACTAAAACGTGGTTTGAGTATATGGGAGATTGACAGAAAACAAGCGGTGAAAGATTTAAAAAGCCATCCTGAAATCAAAAGCGCTGCCGTACGGATCGGTTTTCCGAATACCGTACATATAAATGTGAAAGAATACGCGAAGATTGCATTCGTATCGACGGGAACCGAATTTTTCCCCATATTAGAAAATGGGAAAATATTAACAGATAATCCAAAGATGGAGATTCCAGGCAATGCGCCTATTCTTAATGGTTTTGAAGAAAACCATATATTGGAAGAAATGGCAAAACAATTAATGGAGCTACCGCCGGAAATTGTAAATGCCATTTCCGAAATACATTACAGCCCCAAAAAAACAGATCAATACCACATTAGTTTGTATATGAATGACGGGTTTGAAGTAAGTGCCACAATCCTAACTTTTGCGGAAAAAATGATTCATTATCCTTCCTTTGTCAGTGAATTGGACCCACAGAAGAAAGGTATAATTGATCTGGAAGTCGGGTCTTTTTTTAAAGCATACGAATCAGATAACAAAGAAGAAAAAGAGGAGGGGCAATAAACAGGATGATTTTTTTCTACACATGGACGTGCCCCACTCCTTTTTCTTTTCTGTAAATGAAAACTGAAAAAACCTTGTCTTCCAGTAAAGCTTTTTTTCGCACCAGGAATGCTGGAAATGTTTGGGAACAGGTCCGCTTATTTGGACCGTTTTTTCGAGAGATTTCGAGCATGTCCTGTCATTAGGGACAAACCCAAAGGGGCGAATATATAATGTATGACTCAAGTTTGACTTTTCTAGGTGCTAATCTTGTTGTAGACTTATAATAAGTTATCATGGTACATAACCGTCAAATTTCATCATGCTTTTGCCGGAATTCGTCGAAAGCTGTTGTAATCATGATAAGTTGTACAAAAAACAACGAATGAAAAGTCTAATAAATTTAGTTGACAAACAGGAAATAACGTTCATTTGCCGAATAAGTAAAAGTAGTTAAAAAATTAAGGATGATCATTAAATGGCAACTTTAAGAGAAAAAGAGAATGGGAGAGTTGAAGGAGGTGCCGCGGAGTGAACACCAATGAATTGTATGTCAGTCTTGATATGGGAACTTCCACAATAAAAGTCATAATTGGCTCGATGACCGGTGATTCTTTAAATATTATCGGAGTTGGCAACGCCAAGGCTGAAGGGATCAAGAAAGGTTCAATTGTTGATATAGATGAAACCGTTCATTCGATAAAGAAGGCAGTAGAGCAGGCCGAGAGAATGATAGGCATGCAAATTAATAATTGCATTGTCGGCATTGCCGGAAATCATGTTTCTCTTATGCCATGTCACGGAGTAGTCGCCGTTTCCAGCCAAAACAGGGAAATTACGAATGATGATGTTGCAAGGGTGATGGATGCGGCTCAAGTTGTGTCCATTCCTCCTGAGAGGGAAATTATCAATGTCATTCCCGGACAATTTATTGTGGACGGATTGGATGAAATTACAGATCCGAGAGGAATGATTGGAGTCCGCCTGGAAATGGAAGGGACGATTGTCACCGGGGCAAAGACCATATTACATAATACTTTGCGCTGCGTCGAACGAGCCGGTCTGGAAATCACCGATATCGTTCTGCAACCGCTGGCAGCTGCTTCTATTGCATTGTCAAAAGATGAACGCCAAATGGGAAGTGCCTTAATCGATATCGGGGGAGGTTCCACGACAGTTGCCGTATTTGCCAATGGAGGCATTGCGGGTACAAGCGTTATCCCGGTTGGCGGGGATCATATTACAAAGGATTTGTCAATTGGTTTAAGGACGGCTACTGATGACGCGGAAAACATCAAGCTCGCATATGGACATGCATTTTACGACCATGCGTCAGAAGAAGTAGTATTCAGCGTGCCAATTATTGGCAGCGACCAACATCAACAATTTAACCAGCTGGAGCTATCTGATATCATTGAAGCTAGAATGGAAGAAATATTCGAGCTTGTGCAGCTTGAATTAAAGCAAATGGGAGCTGCCGATTTACCGGGAGGTTTTGTTTTGACAGGAGGCGTCGCCAATATGCCCGGGGTAATGGAATTGGCTCAAATCATTTTCCAAAACAGGGTGAGGATCGCCCTTCCGGATTACATCGGTGTCAGAGAGCCGCAATATACAACAGCTGTAGGGCTCATCAAGTATGCCTACCACGAGGCAAAATTACAAGGCAGAAATATCAGTGCCTCTCCTGTGCAATTGCCAAGTGACGCAGATGAAGCCCGAATTCCTGCGGGTCATCAGCCGAATACAAAAGATACGAAGGATCCCGATGCGAAAATATCTACTAAAGTAAAAAAATTCTTTGGGTACTTTTTTGAATAGAGACATCCGTTGGGAATAAAAGAACAGGAGGACATGTCATGTTGGATTTCGATACAAATATTGATTCTTTAGCAACCATTAAAGTTATTGGTGTCGGCGGCGGCGGTAACAATGCCGTAAACCGGATGATAGAGCATGACGTTCAGGGCGTCGAATTTATCGCAGTCAATACGGACGCACAAGCACTTAACTTGTCAAAAGCCGAGATTAAAATGCAAATTGGCGCGAAGTTAACAAGAGGTCTTGGTGCGGGTGCCAATCCCGAAGTCGGGAAAAAAGCTGCCGAAGAGAGTAAAGAACAGATAGAAGAAGCATTAAAAGGGGCAGACATGGTTTTTGTCACCGCGGGAATGGGCGGCGGCACCGGAACGGGAGCTGCACCGGTCATCGCCCAGATTGCCAAAGATTTGGGGGCATTGACTGTCGGAATCGTCACGAGGCCATTTACTTTTGAAGGCCGGAAGCGGGCGAACCAAGCAAGCGGTGGAATTGACGCGATGAAAGAGTCTGTCGATACTTTAATCGTCATTCCAAACGACAGACTTTTAGAGATTGTGGATAAAAGCACGCCGATGCTGGAAGCATTTCGGGAAGCCGATAATGTTTTGCGGCAAGGTGTTCAGGGAATCTCCGAGTTGATTGCCGTCCCTGGTTTAATTAACTTGGATTTCGCGGATGTCAAAACCATCATGACGAATAAAGGTTCCGCTTTAATGGGGATTGGTGTCGCAACCGGTGAAAATCGGGCGGTAGAAGCTGCCAAAAAGGCTATTTCTTCCCCACTCCTGGAAACTTCCATCGATGGCGCCCAAGGGGTATTGATGAATATCTCCGGCGGAACAAATTTGAGCCTGTATGAAGTTCAAGAAGCGGCAGATGTAGTGGCCAGTGCCTCAGACCAGGAAGTAAACATGATTTTCGGATCTGTCATTAATGAAAGTTTAAAGGATGAAATTGTTGTGACTGTAATCGCAACGGGCTTTAACGAAACAGCTGGACAGGAAAAGCAACAAAATCCTTTGCTCCGGCAAATGAGGCCGCAACACCAGCATAACCATAACCCCGTGACAAGCCGAGAGCAAAAAAGGGAAGAGGTACAGGAGCCTGCAAGGACAAACCAGCCTCCGGTGGAGGATACACTGGATATTCCTACATTTTTAAGAAATCGAAATAGAAGAAGATAAGCCAGATGATGAATCTGGTCGGCTTGTAGAAAAAGCAGTTGTTTTTCTCTACAAGCTTTTTTATTTTGTAAGGTATTATAGAAGCGAAAAAACAGATCGCGGATCTTCTATTCATTATGAATGCGGCCGATTAGTCATATGTTTGATCACTGTTCCATCTTGCGCTTTTCGGGTGGATGTTGATCGGTTTTACAAATGAGACATCCCTATTTCTGCATGATGCCCGTTTTTACATTGGGACCTGACATGCGTTCCCCCTTGATGTCCGTCTTGACAATCATCCCCTTAGCCCACCAGGATGTTTTGACGATCATCCTTTTTGCCCGCCAGGATGTTTTGACGATCATCCTTTTTAGCCCAACCAGGAATGGAGGAAATGTAAAAGCATGGCTGCCCTTCAAGCCTTTTTTAAATGAATCCAGGCTTGGGCAATTGGAATGTTTCTTTCCGGAGTCATCCCATTACTGTCTTAGCAAACACGTAATATTATTTTTTAAAACAGATAGCCGGTCCTGTAGACAGGTTGTCAAGCATCTAGTTACCTGGCCTGATCATGAATCTGGTTTTTTTATTTATCTTCTACCCTTCCGCATTAGCCAATCTTCGATGTTAATTGTGAAAACTTCTCTATTTTCCCTTACAGGAATTGACACATTCTATAGCCCTCTTCCTTTATACTAAACGATAATGAATAAAAGGACTGCCCTTGCGCTATGATCCACTTGGGGAGGGAGGGTCATTGGTTGTTTATTTGGATATCATATGGCTTTTAAATGTCTTGGTAGACAGCTTGCTTTTATGGATAACAGCTATTTTTTTAAAAAGGCATGTCAAACTCTGGCGTCTCTTACTCGGGGGGATTGCAGGATCCATTGTCGTTCTTTTGGCTGTTACTCCGGTAGCCGAGATGTCCGGCCACCCGCTTGCAAAGTTTGGTTTATCCGTTTTTATGGTGATGATCACCTTCGGGTATAAAAGATTTAAAACGTTCATCTCCTCCCTGCTGACATTTTATTTCGCTACATTTCTCATGGGAGGAACTCTTATAGGTGTTCACTATTTTCTCTCATTCGACATGGATCTTGAAACAGCTTATTTTCTTGAGAGCATAAAAGGGTTTGGCGATCCGATCAGCTGGCTGTTTGTAATCTTTGCATTTCCGCTCGCGTGGTATTTTTCAAGGAAAAGAGTGGACGATATGACGATTTCGTCTGTTGAATATAGTGTATTGGCAGATGTTTCCATCCACTTGAACGGACTCCATATTCATGTAAAGGGTTTGATTGACAGCGGCAATCAATTGTATGATCCCATCTCCAAAACTCCGGTTATGATCATTTCGACTCATTCTTTAAAAGAGGTCTTGCCGGAAGAAATCGTGAACCTATCCAATGAGTCGAACCACTCACTTGAGGTTGCTTCGGAATTGCCTGATCAGTGGAGGGAAAAGATGAGGCTTATTCCCGCAAAAACGCTGGGAATGAATCACCAGCTTTTATTCGCTTTTAAGCCAGAATCAATCAAGATCAAAATGAATGACCAGGAGAAGGTTGCTAGAAAAGCTTTGATTGCTTTTACAGACCAACATCTGTCCAGCGATGGCACATTTGAGTGTATTGTACATCCTCTCATTATCGAGCAAGCAATCTCCGAGTCAGCATCATAAGTGCCGCACAACAAAAAAATTCAGGGAGGACATATCGTGAAAAAGTTTCGGTTTCGCATCACATATTATTGGTATAAGTTCCTCATGAAATTGGGATGGAAAACAGATGAAGTTTATTACATAGGGGGAAGTGAGGCTCTTCCTCCCCCGCTTTCCAAGGAAGAGGAAGCGGTTCTTCTTGAAAAGCTTCCCAAAGGGGACAAGACCGCAAGGTCCATGCTGATTGAAAGGAATTTAAGGTTGGTAGTTTATATTGCCAGAAAATTTGAAAATACCGGGATCAATATTGAGGACTTAATCAGCATTGGAACGATCGGACTCATTAAAGCGGTCAATACGTTTAATCCCGAGAAAAAGATAAAACTGGCGACCTATGCTTCACGGTGTATTGAAAATGAAATTCTCATGTATTTGCGCCGAAATAACAAAACAAGATCCGAAGTCTCCTTTGATGAGCCGCTTAACATTGATTGGGATGGCAACGAGCTGTTGTTGTCTGATGTATTGGGGACGGAAAATGATATTATCACAAGGGATCTCGAGGCGAATGTGGACAAGAAACTGTTATTCAATGCGTTGGAAAAATTAAACCATCGGGAAAAACAGATTATGGAGCTTCGTTTTGGCCTGGCGGGTGGGGAGGAAAAAACACAAAAAGACGTTGCGGAAATTCTGGGCATTTCCCAATCGTATATTTCGCGACTAGAGAAAAGAATTATCAAACGCCTCAGAAAAGAATTCAATAAAATGATTTAAGAACTAAAAAATTATTTTGAACGAAAAGCAAAGGACGGCAGAGGCTCACATGGATTTATAAGCGGCAGGAAGAAATGGGAATGCATATATTTTCCTCCCAGGGAGATACTTACACTGTAAGCAAGCTCCTGCTAGGAGGGAAAAACTGTTGAAGCGAAATAAGGTGGAAATTTGCGGTGTGGATACTTCAAAGCTCCCTGTTTTGAAAAATGAGGAAATGCGGGAACTGTTGAAGCAAATGCAACAAGGGGATGTAACAGCCAGAGAAAAACTGATCAACGGCAATCTGCGCCTTGTGTTAAGCGTCATTCAACGTTTTAACAACCGGGGAGAGTATGTGGACGACTTATTTCAGGTCGGGTGTATCGGATTAATGAAATCAATAGATAATTTCGACCTCAGCCAAAATGTCCGCTTTTCAACGTATGCCGTCCCGATGATCATTGGGGAAATCCGCCGATATTTACGGGATAACAACCCTATCCGGGTATCGCGTTCATTGCGGGACATCGCTTATAAAGCACTCCATGTACGTGAACGGTTAATGGCAAAAACGTCTAAGGAGCCAACAGCAGCGGAAATTGCCCGTGAACTGGAAATCCCTCATGAAGAAGTTGTTTTTGCCCTTGATGCCATTCAAGACCCTGTCTCTTTGTTTGAGCCGATATATAACGACGGTGGGGACCCCATTTTTGTCATGGATCAATTGAGCGACGAAAAGAGCAGGGATAGCCAGTGGATTGAAGAAATCGCTTTGCATGATGGCCTGCAGCGGCTGAATGATAGGGAAAAGATGATCATCCGCAAACGGTTTTTTCAAGGAAAGACCCAAATGGAAGTGGCAGAGGAAATTGGCATATCCCAAGCACAAGTATCAAGATTGGAAAAAGCCGCTATTAAACAAATGAATAAAAACATCAACATTCAATGAGCCGGATTTCACTATACGAAATCCGGCTTTCGCTTATCATGAAAGGCTAAGGGTGTTGCATATACTTATAGTATATAAAAAGCATGGCGGGAAGCGGGGATCATAATGGTAAGAATATCGGAATTTCAATTAAAAGATGTGGTGAATGTGACAGATGGCCGCAAGCTTGGAAATATAGGCGATATCGATATAAATCTTGATACGGGTAAAATAGAGTCGATCATTATTAGCCAAACAGGCAAACTGCTTGGTTTTTTTGGAAAAGAAGATGAAATCATTATTCCCTGGAATCAAATTATCAAAATCGGAACGGATGTCATTCTTGTGAGGCACAGCAGTGCCAAATTTGAACAACAGCAGCTTAACATGCCAAAAGATTAAGATTATCCATGCTGTTCGCATGCTTTTGTGGTACACTAAAGAAAATGTCATTTTACGCGAATATATACAACAAGAATATAGGGGTAATGAATCGTGAAAGTTATTGAAAAGCTGCATTTGATTCAACAGGAAATCGCAGAAGCATGCGCCCGGTCCAACCGGAATCCTGAAGACATCACCATCGTGGCGGTAACGAAATATGTGACAATAGACAGGGCTGTGGAAGCACTTGAAGCGGGCATTCAGCATTTTGGTGAAAACCGAGATGACGGTCTGCAGAAAAAATGGGAAGTTTTAAAAGACAAGCCCACATGGCATTTCATCGGAACACTCCAATCCCGAAAAGTTAAAAATATTATTGACAAGGTAACGTATATTCACTCGCTTGACCGGCTATCGTTGGCAAAAGAAATTAACAAAAGAGCCGAACAATCTGTTAAGTGCTTTGTCCAAGTAAACGTTTCCGGTGAAGAGTCAAAACACGGGTTGGATCCTGGTCAGGTGAAAGAGTTTATTGAACAATTGGCCCAATTTGATAAAATAATTGTTGCCGGATTAATGACGATGGCGCCATTAACAGATGACGAGGATATGTTACGCACCTGTTTTCGAAAACTGAAGCATTTGCAAACAGAAATCAAACAGTTGGATTTGCCGCATGCGCCATGTGAAGATCTGTCGATGGGCATGTCCAATGATTTCAAAATTGCCATAGAAGAGGGGGCAACTTTCGTCCGCATCGGGTCCGCTCTTGTTGGTGAATGATGCGAAGGAGGCACGAAATTGGGTATTAAATCAAAATTTAAAAACTTTTTTTTGCTGGAAGATGAGTATGAATACGCTGAAGAAGAAAAAGTGGCTAACGAACCTGAGGAAACAAAAAAACCAAGCACACCGGCTACACGGAAGCAAAATGTCGTCAGTCTGCAAAGCGTACAACAGTCTTCCAAGGTAATATTGATTGAACCGAGAGTATATGCCGAAGCACAGGAAGTAGCGGATCATTTGGTCAACCGCCGAGCGGTTGTCGTTAATTTACAACGTATTCAGCACGACCAGGCAGTCAGAATCGTCGACTTTTTAAGCGGTACTGTTTACGCTATAGGAGGCGACATACAAAGAATCGGCAAGGATATTTTTCTCTGTACGCCTGATAACGTGGAAGTATCAGGAAATATTACAGAAATGATAGACACCGATCATTATGATGATACGAGGTGGTCATAACGGGATGACATTAATAACTGCTATAATTGTACAATTGATTCAACTATATTCTTGGGCATTAATTATATACATATTAATGTCGTGGTTTCCGAACGCCAGAGAATCTGGAATCGGGCAGTTTCTGGGGCGGATTTGCGAACCTTATTTGGAACCATTCCGCAGAATTGTGCCGCCCCTTGGCATGATTGATATTTCTCCGATTGTCGCTTTTATTGTTCTCAAGCTTGCGACAATGGGATTACTTGAAATTGCCAAATGGGTGGGATAAGGGTTTGGGGCCGCTGAGCTCCTTGACTCATGATCCGAGTGTTTTTTGCAAATGGGGTTGACCGTTTTGGATGATATATATCAACATTTTCGCAAGGAAGAAAAACAATTTATTGATTTGGCGATGGACTGGAAAGAGTTTGTGGAAAGAACCTATGCAGAGAAATTGACAGACTTTCTTGATCCAAGACAACAGTTCATATTACAGTCGGTTGTCGGTGATGGACCTGATGTCCGCTATGCTTTTTTTGGAGGAGGTCCTTCTTGTGAGCGTAAAAGGGCACTCATTTTTCCGGATTATTTAAAACCGCAAGAAGATCACTTTCAAATCGGCTTGTACGAGATTGATTATCCCCGGAAGTTTGTGAAGCTGGAACATCGCATGGTGCTCGGGTCGTTAATGTCCCTGGGGATCAAGCGAGAGAAGTTTGGCGACATCATTGTAAACGGGGATCGCATTCAGTTTTTTTCCAGTACGGAAATTGAAGATTATATCATCTCTCAATTTAAAGAGGTCGGCAAGGCCAATGTGACAATTCAAAAGCTTGGGCTGGATGAAGTGATTGAACGGGAAGAAGAGTGGGTCCAGATGGAAAAGACTGCTTCCTCGATGCGGCTGGATGCTATTATTTCTGCCGCTTTTTCCGTTTCAAGGCAAAAAGCCCAATCAATCATCGGTCAAAAGTTGGTAAAATTAAACTGGAAAATAACCGAACAACCGGCAACGGACTGTTTTGAAGGTGATATGATCTCTGCGCGCAGGCTTGGAAGGTGTAAGATTATCCGCATTTTGGGAGAAACGAAAAAACAGAAGCTTAGGATACAATTCGGGATGGTAAAATCTTAAATTTGAAAAGAATCTCCCCAGACTTAGACAAAATTCGTTATAATATATGTATCTTATGATGAGGAAAAGCACTAGGAGGTGGCATGATGCCGTTAACGCCGGTAGACATACATAATAAAGAATTCAGCAAAAGAATGAGCGGTTATGATAGAGATGAAGTCAATGAGTTTCTTGATCAGGTTATAAAAGACTATGAGCTTTTAATACGCGAAAAAAAAGAATTAGAAGACCAATTGGCTGCTATGAATGAGCGTCTGGGCCACTTCAACAATATAGAGGAAACGCTTAATAAGTCGATTGTTGTGGCTCAGGAGGCTGCTGAAGAAGTAAAAGGCAATGCATTGAAAGAAGCAAAGCTGATCATACGTGAAGCTGAAAAAAATGCAGATAGAATTGTAAATGAAGCTTTATCAAAAGCGCGAAAGATCGCCTTGGAAATTGAAGAACTAAAGAAGCAGTCAAAAGTATTCCGCACACGTTTCCGCATGTTGATCGAGGCTCAGCTTGACCTGTTGCAAAGCGATGATTGGGATAAACTGATGGAGTTTGAACTTGATGCTACCGAACTCACTTCTTTAGAAGAGGCGGAAGAAGTAGAGTAGAACTTGACATCATTTTGAGTGCTCACATATAATAATAGTAATTTTACAGGGAATAAAGCGATGATAGGGAAAGTACATTTTTAAAAAAGCCATTCAAGCGATCCGGGGATGGTGGAAGCCCGGGATGGAAGAGAAATGGAAAATCACCCTTGAGTACTCGAAACGAAAGCCTTTGGTAAGTAGATGAGAGCGGCTGATCAACGATACTGATTCAGAGTGGACAAATGCACTTTAAAGTGTGTTCAAAAAGGAGTATAAAAGGACCAAGAATTTCGAGGCATCGCAGTTTGCGCAGCATAGTTGCCAGTGAAGAAATTCGATGTGTCATTTTTAACGAACTTTTTGAGTAACACTTTTATGCATGTCTAATTGGGTGGTACCGCGGGAATATAACCTTCTCGTCCCTTGTGGGGATGTGAAGGTTTTTTGCATTGTAAGAAGAAATGTTGAAAAATGCGTTGTACAAGGCCGGATGGCTGCAAGATAAAAGTTGAAGGAGGAAAAAAAATGGATTATAAAGATACGTTGCTTATGCCGAAAACGGATTTCCCAATGCGAGGGAACTTGCCGAAAAGAGAGCCGGAAATCCAGGCATGGTGGGAGGAACAAGATATTTATCGGAAAGTCCAGGAAAGGACGGCGGGCAGGCCGCTTTATATTCTTCATGACGGCCCCCCATTCGCCAATGGCAGTCTTCATATGGGGCATGCGCTCAATAAAACGTTAAAGGATTTTATCGTCCGCTACAAATCGATGGCTGGTTTTTGCGCCCCTTATGTTCCGGGCTGGGACACTCACGGCCTTCCGATTGAACAGGTTTTGACCAATAAAGGTGTAAAGCGAAAGGAGATGTCGGTTGCCGAGTTCAGGGAAAAATGTGCCCAGTACGCGCTTGAGCAAATTGACAACCAGCGCAAGGAGTTTAAACGGCTCGGTGTACGGGGGGATTGGGAAAATCCTTATATTACGCTAGAGCCCGAGTATGAGGCGGAACAGATAAAAGTGTTCGGTGAAATGGCCAAAAAGGGCTATATTTACAAAGGGAAAAAACCCGTATACTGGTCGCCTTCGAGTGAATCTGCACTGGCGGAAGCGGAAATTGAATATAAAGACAAACGTTCTCCGTCCATTTATGTTGCCTTTCCTGTAAAAGACGGCAAACAAGTACTGAAAGAAGGAACTTATTTGATTGTTTGGACCACAACGCCGTGGACCATCCCGGCCAATCTCGCGATTGCCGTGCATCCTGACTTACAATATGCAGTCGTTGAGCATGAAGGCAAACAATATGTTCTGGCCAAAGATCTGTTGGAAAAAGTAGCTTCTTTACTTGAATGGGATCGATATGAAACGGTGAAAACCTTGAAAGGAAATGAGCTGGAGCATGTAACAGCCACACATCCGCTTTATGAAAGGGATTCGCTTGTAGTCCTTGGTGAGCATGTCACGGTTGATGCCGGTACGGGATGTGTCCATACTGCTCCCGGGCACGGAGAAGACGACTTTTATATTGGCCAAAAATATAGACTTGATGTGCTTTGCCCTGTTGATGATAAAGGTTATATGACAGATGAGGCGCCCGGTTTTGAAGGGTTGTTTTATGATAAGGCGAACAAACCGATCACCGAAAAGCTGGATGAAGCAGGAGCGCTTTTAAAGCTTGAATTCATTACACACTCGTATCCGCATGATTGGCGGACGAAAAAGCCGGTTATTTACCGCGCGACCCCCCAATGGTTTACTTCCATTAAAGATTTCCGGTCCGAACTTCTTGAGGCGATCAAAGAAGTAAAATGGACTCCGAAATGGGGAGAGACACGGCTGTACAATATGGTACGCGATCGTGGCGACTGGTGTATTTCAAGGCAAAGGGTATGGGGAGTGCCCATTCCCGTATTTTATGCGGAAAACGGGGAGCCGATTATTACGGATGAAACGATTACCCATGTTTCCGAACTGTTCCGCAAGCACGGCTCCAACATTTGGTTTGAAAAAGAAGCGTCTGAGCTGTTGCCTGAAGGCTTTACACATCCGGGAAGCCCCAACGGCATTTTCACAAAAGAAACGGATATTATGGATGTTTGGTTTGATTCCGGTTCTTCCCATCAGAGCGTCTTGAACGTCCGCGAAGACCTAAGAAGGCCTGCGGATTTATATCTGGAAGGTTCGGACCAATACCGCGGCTGGTTTAACTCTTCTTTAACAACTTCGGTCGCCGTCACGGGAAAAGCACCATATAAAGGAGTGCTGAGCCATGGATTTGCTCTTGATGGCGAAGGCCATAAAATGAGTAAATCTCTGGGCAATGTTATTGTACCAGCCAAAATTACGAGCCAATTTGGAGCAGAAATATTCCGTCTTTGGGTTGCTTCGGTTGATTATCAATCAGATGTCAGAATTTCCGACGCTATTTTAAAACAAGTAAGTGAAGTATATCGGAAAATCAGGAATACCTTCCGCTTCATGCTTGGAAATCTGGCAGATTTTGATCCCAAAACACATTCGGTTCCAACAGCCAAGCTGAGGGAAGTCGACCAATTTCTGCTTGTCAGGCTAAACAACTTGATAAAAGAATCATTGGCGGCATATGAAGATTTTGAGTTTGCCGATATTTATCACGCGGTGAACAATTTCTGTACAAACGACTTAAGTTCTTTTTACATGGACTTTGCCAAAGATGTGCTGTACATTGAAGCGGCAAATCACTTTGAAAGAAGAGCCATGCAAACGGTCATGTACAAATGTGTTGTGACTCTGGCAAAATTATTGTCGCCGCTTCTGCCGCATACTACGGATGAAGTGTGGTCATACATCCCTGGTGTAGAGGAAATCAGCGTTCAATTAACGGATATGCCCCAACCAGAAGAAATTGCCGATAGCGAAAATCTTGAACATAAATGGAACGAATTTTTGCGTGTGCGCGATGACGTATTAAAAGCGCTGGAAGAAGCCAGAAACGATAAAGTGATCGGCAAATCGCTTACCGCAAAAGTGACCCTTTACGTTAATGATGAAGTAAAGACGCTGCTGGAAAGTATTTCTGAAGACATTAAACAGTTGTTTATTGTTTCAGCGTTTGAAGTGGGTGGCGCGTACGATGATGCGCCGGACAGCGCCTTGAAGCTGGAACGTGCTGCTGTTGTTGTTGAGAAGGCTGAAGGCGAAACATGTGCCCGCTGCTGGGTCGTGACACCAACCGTCGGAGAAGATGCGGATTATCCGGATATTTGCCCGCGTTGTGCCAATGTCGTTAAGCAGTTAACATGATTGATGGCAAGCCCTTCTTTTTCGGAGGGCTTGTTACTTTTAAAAATAAGTGATTATAGCTAAAATGTAATTGGAATGAATTACGATACGGGGGTTTGCGCGTGGGCTATTATTTGATTGCCTTATTTGTAGTTGTATTGGACCAAATTACAAAGTGGCTGATCGTTCGTCATATGGAGATCGGGGAAAGCATTCCGATTCTTCCCAATCTGTTTCATATTACTTCACACCGCAACAGGGGAGCGGCCTGGGGAATATTAGAGGGGCAAATGTGGCTGTTTTATATTATAACCGTCATTGTGGTAGCGGGAATCATATATTATATGCAAACCCAAGTGAAAGGAAAGCCATTCTTTCAGATAAGCCTCGCTTTTATTCTCGGCGGAGCGATCGGGAATTTTATTGACCGCTTGTTTAGGAAGGAAGTCGTTGACTTTCTTGATACATATATTTTTGGCTACGATTTTCCGATTTTTAATATAGCCGATTCCGCTCTGACGATCGGTGTTGTCCTATTGATGATTCAAATCTTTCGTGAAGACAGAAAAGAAAAGGTGAACGCGAATGAAAAAGGTTGAGCATCTTGTTTCAAGTGAGGAAAACGGGGAACGGATTGACAAGTTGATTGCTTCCCTTGATGAACAATGGTCCCGTTCACAAGTCCAGCAATGGATAAAAGCTGGATTCGTTGAAGTAAATGCGGAACAAGTGAAGGCAAATTATAAATGTCAGACAGATGATGAGATCGCCATTTCTATTCCCGAACCAGAACTGCTTAATGTGGAACCGGAGGAAATGGATCTTGATATTTATTACGAGGATCAGGATGTGATCGTAGTCAATAAGCCTAAAGGCATGGTCGTGCACCCTGCGCCGGGCCACCCTTCCGGCACACTTGTAAATGGACTGATGGCTCATTGCAAAGATTTATCGGGTATTAATGGTGTGTTACGCCCCGGCATTGTTCATCGAATCGATAAGGACACATCGGGATTGCTGATGGTCGCCAAAAATGATCTTGCCCACGAACGGCTTGTCGATCAGCTTGTCAAAAAAACCGTCGTCCGGAAATATGTAGCGCTTGTTCACGGGATCATTCCCCATGATCATGGAACGGTCGATGCTCCGATCGGGCGAAATCCGGCCGATCGGCAAAGTATGGCGGTCACCGAAAAAGGCAAGCATGCTGTCACTCATTTTTCCGTAAAAGAAAGATTTGAACAATTTACATTGGCAGAATGCGAACTGGAAACAGGAAGAACCCACCAAATTAGGGTCCATATGAAGTATATCGGCTACCCGCTTGCAGGCGATCCGAAATACGGACCGAAACAGACGATTTCCGCGGACGGACAAGTGCTGCATGCAGGAGTATTGGGTTTTCAACATCCGAGAACGGGAGAGTATTTGGAGTTCAACGCCCCATTGCCACAATATTTTGTTGCGCTTCTAAATAAATTGCGTCAGAATGATTGACATATCCAAGCAACAAGTATATAGTTGGTATAGCTTAATAAATGCCTTTAAATTCGGTCCCGTGAGGCTGAGAAGGAACGTGTATATAATGGGCAGCTCGTTTGTCGTGCCCGTTTAAGGAGAAATGCACCCTCTCGCCGCATTGGCAAGAGGGTTTTTCTATGTTTATAGAGCATGTTCAAACAGCATAGTTTCGAATATCCCATTTCTCCGTTGCAGCAAGGCATGACGTCGTTCGCCGTCGAAGTACTCCTTCTTGTTGAAAAAGACTTTTGAAAGAGGTGTTGTTTATGGCTCCAAAGGCGATTGTTCTTGATGAAAAGGCCATTCAAAGGGCATTGACAAGAATTGCCCATGAGATCATTGAAAGAAATAAAGGAATTGAAGATTGTGTGCTGATCGGGATAAAAACGCGGGGCATTTACTTGGCACAGCGCCTGGCGGAAAGAATCAACCAGATTGAAGGCGTGCAAGTACCTGTCGGGGATCTCGATATTACGTTATACAGAGATGATTTGACGGTTGAAACAGAAAATGCGGAGCCTGAAGTAAGAGGATCCAGTTTGCCGATTGATATTGCCAATCAAAAAGTCATTTTAGTAGATGATGTGTTATATACCGGAAGAACGGTGAGGGCAGCAATGGATGCATTGATTGATATGGGGCGGCCCTCGCAAATCCAGCTCGCCGTCCTCGTGGACAGGGGACACAGGGAATTGCCAATACGTGCTGATTTTATCGGAAAAAATATCCCTACTTCCCGCCAGGAAAAAATCGTTGTGGAACTTTCGGAAACAGATGGCGAGGACAAAGTTACAATCCATTCAATTGAATAATCCCTTTTAAATACAGTCCCGTGAGGCTGGCAAAGGGAGGTTTTATGGAAGCTGAATGTAACAGGCTTCTTTTCGCGAACCCTCTTTGCCGTGTTGGGCAAAAAGGGTTTTTTATTTTGACAGAAAGACAGGTGAATTGTCATGAAACATTTACTTTCAATGTGTGAGCTTTCGAAGGAGGACATATGCGGAATATTGGATATGGCAGACTCCTTCCAACAAGGAAAAACCTGGAGCCCGCCTAAAGAGCTTTTTGCCGTCAATTTGTTTTTTGAACCAAGCACTCGAACCAAAACGAGCTTTGAAATGGCAGAAAGAAAACTTGGACTGGATGTCATCCCGTTTGAAACGGCCCAATCAAGTATTTTAAAAGGAGAAACATTAGAGGATACAATAAAAACACTGGAAGCGATCGGTGTGGACGTTGTGGTGATCCGGCACAAAGAAGAAAAGTATTATGAAGCGCTGAAAAACAAAGTTGGCACAAGACTTGTCAATGCAGGAGATGGCTGCGGCCAGCATCCGACGCAATCTTTGCTTGATCTTCATACAATCCGTCAGGAATTTGGGGGCTTTTCCGGATTGAATGTGGCGATCATTGGGGATTTAAGCCATTCCAGAGTCGCGAAATCAAACAGTGAAGCATTGTCCGCCCTCGGTGCAAATGTATTTTTCTCAGGACCGCGCGAATGGTTTTATGGCAATGCAGAGCGGTATATCGATATAGACGATGCAATGGAAATATGTGATGTAGTCATGCTGTTAAGAATTCAGCATGAGCGTCATGAAAACATGTCCCATTTGAGCGCTGAAGAATATCACGAGTTGTATGGCTTAACCCTTAAAAGGGAAAGGCGGATGAAGAAGGGTAGCATTATTATGCACCCAGGTCCTGTTAACAGAGGGGTTGAAATAGCGGACGGTCTTGTCGAATGCAACAGGTCAAGAATTTTTAAACAGATGCAAAACGGTGTGTATACACGAATGGCCGTACTGCGGACTGTATTGGAACAATAAAAGGAGGATGGGCATGAACTGGCTGATAAAAGACGTAAAAATGCTTAATGATTTGGGAGAATTGAAGGATGTGGACGTCCGCATTCAGGATGGCATGATTGCCGAAGTGGGTTCTGATTTGGAAAGTGACGGAGAAGAAGAGTTTGCCGCGGAAGGGCTGCTTATATCGCCAGGATTTGTGGATCTCCACATCCATCTTCGGGAGCCCGGTGGCGAAGAAAAGGAAACAATTGAGACTGGAACAAAAGCAGCAGCCAAAGGCGGATTTACAACGGTAGCTTCCATGCCGAATACGAATCCAGTACCTGACAATGAAGAGCAAATGAGATGGCTCATGCAACGCATTGAAGAAAAGGCGCATGTGAATGTTTTACCCTATGGCGCCATCACGGCTGGTTTAAAGGGAGAGGAACTGAATGATTTCGAGGCGCTAAAACAGGCGGGCGCATTTGCCTTTACCGATGATGGAGTGGGTATTCAATCGGCTGGAATGATGTATGAAGCCATGAAAAAAGCTGCCGCTATAGAGATGCCAATCGTAGCCCATTGTGAAGATAATTCACTTATTTACGGGGGAGCGGTTCACGAAGGAACCTTTTCAAAGCAATCAGGGATTCCCGGGATTCCTTCCATCTGCGAATCTGTCCAGATTGCCAGAGATGTGTTGCTGGCGGAAGCGGCTAACTGTCACTACCACGTTTGCCATATTAGCACGAAAGAATCTGTCCGTACTGTCCGGGATGCCAAGCGCGCTGGCATAAAGGTGACAGCTGAGGTATCTCCGCACCATCTGCTTTTATGTGATGAAGACATAAAAGGCGATGATGCCCATTATAAAATGAATCCGCCGCTTAGGAGCAAAGAGGATCGAGAAGCTTTAATAGAGGGCTTGCTTGATGGGACAATTGATTTCATCGCAACGGATCATGCTCCCCATACTGCGTCAGAGAAAGCGAGAGGGATGAAGGCGGCTCCGTTTGGAATCGTCGGTTTGGAAACCGCATTTCCATTGCTCTACACGCACTTTGTCAAACAAGGACTATGCACATTAAAACAGTTGATCGATTGGATGAGCGTCGCCCCTTCGAAAACTTTCAATTTGAAAAGTGGAACGCTGGAAACGGGCAAACCGGCCGACATCACGCTGATCGACTTGGAAAAAGAACAGAAAATTGATCCGGCAACGTTTGCTTCAAAAGGAAAAAACACTCCATTTGCAGGTTGGAGCTGCCAGGGCTGGCCTGTTGCAACATTTGTAAGTGGAAAGCTCACATGGGCGAAAGGACGTGATTGTGAATGAAACGGCAGCTTATTTTAGAAGATGGGACAACATTTATTGGCAAGGCGTTCGGAAGTGAAAAAGAGACATCCGGAGAAGTCATATTCAATACGAGTATGACGGGATACCAAGAAATCATTACAGACCCTTCCAACTACGGGCAAATCGTTGCTTTCAGCTTTCCTCTTATTGGAAACTATGGCATCAACCGCGACGATTTTGAGACGATACAGCCGGTCGTCAAAGCGGTTATCGTAAAGGAAGCCGCCGAACAGCCGTCAAATTGGAGAAGCGGCATGTCGATCCACGAATTTTTGAAATTAAAAGATATCCCGGGGATCTCCGGAATCGACACAAGGAAACTCATTCGCAAAATCCGGGCAAACGGACCGATGAAAGGCATCATTTGCGGTTTCGGAGAAAAAGTCGAAACTCACTTGTCGAGGCTGCAAGCGATGGAAACATTGGTTGACCAAGTGAAGCAAGTATCAACCGTTAAACCGTATCCAGTACCGGGACGGGGACATAAAGTCGTTGTCATGGATCTTGGTCTCAAACATGGAATTTTGCGTGAGTTGACGAAAAGAGGCTGCGATGTAACCGTTGTTCCATATCACACGAATGCCAGTGATATTCTTTCATTGCACCCTGACGGAGTACTGCTCTCCAATGGTCCTGGTGATCCGCTTCATGTTCAAAAATTGGCGGATACAGTCCGGGTGATCCAACAGGAGATTCCGATATTAGGCGTCGGTTTGGGACATCAGCTTTTTGCTCTGGCAAACGGCTGCCAAACGAAAAAAATGACCATCGGCCATCGGGGTTCCAGCTATCCAGTAAAAGATATGGAAACGGGCAATGTCCTTTTTACTTCGCAAAACCACGGTTACGAAGTTGTGAAAGAAACGGTTGATGAAAATACCCTTTCTGTGACTCATGAAGAAATCAACAGCGAGTCTGTGGAAGGACTGGCCCATAAACAGTTTCCGGCATTTTCCGTTCAATTTAATCCGGAAGCATCCCCGGGGTCAGAAGATGCGAAATATGTTTTCGATCAATTTTTAGCCATTATGGAGACCAACAAACGAAAGGTTGATGGGCATGCCAAAACGAACTGATATTGAAAGCATCTTGGTGGTTGGGTCAGGACCAATTGTCATCGGGCAGGCGGCAGAATTTGACTACGCCGGGACCCAAGCTTGTCTTGCTTTGAAAGAAGAAGGCTATAGAGTCATCCTGATTAACTCAAATCCGGCCACAATCATGACAGACTCTGAAATCGCAGATGCCGTTTATATTGAACCGCTGACAATCGAATTTGTCAGCCGGATTATTAGAAAAGAAAGACCAGACGCCATCTTGCCGACACTTGGCGGCCAAACAGGATTGAATATCGCAAAGCAGTTAGCGGAAGCAGGTGTGTTGGAAGAATGCGGTGTTGAGATTCTTGGCACAAAGTTGTCAGCCATCGAACAAGCTGAAGACAGAGAGCTTTTTAAGAAACTAATGAATGACTTGAATGAACCGGTTCCTGAAAGTGACATCGTCCATTCCCTCGAGGAAGCTGAGACTTTTACAGAGGAAGTAGGATTTCCAGTCATTGTTCGCCCGGCTTATACATTGGGGGGAACCGGCGGGGGGATTTGCCATAATAGAGAAGAGCTTATTTCCATCGTATCGAGCGGTTTAAAAAACAGCCCCGTCAACCAATGTCTCCTGGAAAAAAGCATTGCTGGTTTTAAAGAAATCGAATTTGAAGTAATGCGGGACTCTAATGATCAGGCGATTGTTGTCTGCCATATGGAAAATGTTGATCCGGTCGGCATCCATACCGGTGATTCCATTGTCGTTGCCCCCTGTCAAACATTAAGCGACAGGGAAGTACAGTTGTTAAGGAACACTTCATTAAAGCTGATCCGCGCCTTGGAAATTGAGGGCGGCTGTAACGTCCAACTCGCCCTGGATCCAAATAGCTACGAATATTATATTATTGAGGTGAATCCGCGTGTCAGCCGTTCTTCTGCTTTAGCCTCAAAAGCAACCGGATTTCCGATTGCGAAACTCGCGGCAAAAATAGCTGCGGGCTATACGCTCGATGAGCTGATGAATCCGGTAACGGGGAAAACGTATGCCTGTTTTGAGCCTGCCATTGATTATGTCGTGACAAAAATACCGAGATGGCCATTTGATAAATTCGAGTCAGCCAATCGGTTGCTTGGTACGCAAATGAAAGCGACGGGCGAAGTGATGGCGATCGGTCGGACATTTGAGGAATCACTGTTAAAAGCTGTTCGTTCGCTGGAAATCAGCCTCTACCACTTGGAACACGAGGAGGCAGGCGGTTACGAAGAGGATACATTTAAGTCAGAAATACAAAACGCCACGGACGAGCGCTTGTTTATCATAGCTGAAGCTTTAAGAAGAGGCATTTCCATTGAAACCATTCATGAATGGAGCCGGATTGACTTCTTTTTCCTTCATAAACTGAACAACATCATCCAACTTGAAGGAGAACTGCAAAAGGAAGCATTTTCTGTTGAATGGGCCAGACGTGCCAAAGAGATGGGATTTTCGGATTTTACAATAGGAAAACGATGGAACTGCACTGAAAAAGAGGTTTATGAGTGGCGGAAAGAGAACGGCATTATACCAGTCTATAAGAAAGTGGACACGTGTGCAGGGGAATTTGAATCAGAGACGCCTTATTTTTATGGCACATACGAGGAAGAAAATGAATCAGTTCAATCGACAAAAGAAAGTGTCATTGTCCTAGGATCTGGTCCGATCCGGATCGGGCAGGGAATCGAGTTTGACTATGCGACAGTACACAGCGTTTGGGCGATTCAGGAAGCCGGATACGAAGCTATCATTATCAACAACAATCCCGAAACAGTTTCAACCGACTTTAGCATTTCTGACAAACTGTATTTTGAACCGCTGACAATCGAAGATGTGATGCACATTATTGATTTGGAGCAGCCAATCGGAGTTGTTGTGCAGTTCGGTGGCCAAACAGCGATCAACCTCGCCGGCAGTCTTGCCGAACGTGGCGTAAACATTCTCGGAACGTCACTTGAAAGCCTTGATCGGGCGGAAGACAGGGATAAATTTGAGCATGCGCTTGCTGAATTAAATATCCCGCAGCCTAAAGGAAAAACAGCATTTTCCGTGGAGGAAGCGGTAAAAATTGCAACAGATATCGGCTATCCGGTCCTTGTCCGCCCCTCGTATGTACTCGGCGGCCGGGCAATGGAAATTGTGTATGAAGAAAAAGAACTGCTTCACTACATGGAACACGCAGTGAAAATTAATCCGGAACATCCGGTGCTTGTTGACAGATATTTAACGGGAAAAGAAATTGAAGTAGATGCCATTTCCGATGGCGAAAATGTATTTATCCCCGGAATCATGGAGCATATAGAGCGGGCCGGAGTCCACTCGGGAGACTCAATCGCTGTCTACCCACCGCAGCATATCAGCCGGGAGATGATGGATAAAATTGTCGATTATACGATTCGATTGGGCAAAGGCCTTGGAATTGTAGGGCTGTTGAATATTCAATACGTTGTATCGAATAATGAGCTTTATGTTATCGAAGTGAATCCGCGCTCCAGCCGTACGGTTCCGTTTTTGAGTAAAATAACAGGTGTGCCAATGGCGAATATTGCTTCCAAAGTGATTCTTGGCGAAAGCCTGGCTTCTCTTGGTTATGGAACAGGACTGCATGAAGAGATAGATGGGGTGTATGTAAAGGTTCCGGTCTTTTCATTCGCCAAACTACGAAGAGTGGATATCAACCTTGGACCTGAAATGAAGTCCACCGGTGAAGTCATGGGGATAGATAGGACAATGGAAAAGGCGCTTTATAAAGGTCTTGTCGCTTCCGGTATTCAAATTAAAACGCACGGAGCCGTACTGATCACTGTTGCGGACAAAGATAAAGAGGAAGCAGCGGAGCTCGCTAAGAGGTTTGCAGCGATCGGCTATCAAATATTGGCTACAAGAGGAACAGCACAGTTTTTGACGAATTTCGGAGTAAAAGTGCAGCCGGTTGATAAAATTGGTTCAGAAGGTCCCAACCTGCTGGATGTCATCCGCCAAGGCAATGCCCAACTTGTCATTAATACAATGACAAGAGGAAAGCAGCCCCGCCGTGATGGATTTAGAATCCGCAGGGAATCAGTGGAAAATGAAATACCTTGCTTAACGTCCCTTGATACGGCAAAAGCGATCCTTGATGTATTGGAATCAATGGTATTTTCTTCAGAACCGATGACTGGCGGCAAAAAGGTGGTTAACTAATGGCAAACGTGCTTAGTAAAGAAAACAGGCCAATTATTGCCCTTGATTTTCCGGGAAAAGATGAGGCGGTAGACTTTTTACGCCTTTTTCCCGGGGAAGAACTTTTCGTAAAAGTGGGCATGGAGCTGTATTATCAAACGGGAGCAGATTTTATCAAAGAATTAAAAAGAGCCGGACATTCCGTTTTTCTTGATTTGAAGCTTCATGATATTCCCAATACGGTGTACCGTGCCATGAAAGTATTGGCGAAGCTGGATATTGACATGGTGAACGTACATGCTGCCGGCGGGAGCAAAATGATGGAAGCAGCAGTGCACGGTCTGGAAGATGGGAGCGGCACCGGGCGCTCCCGCCCGGCAATCATTGCTGTGACACAATTAACGAGTACGAGCGAAGAACAAATGAAAACCGAGCAATTAGTTGACCGGCCTTTGCAGAAATCGGTCTTGCATTATGCGCTACTCGCCAAAAGAGCGGGTCTTGACGGAGTTGTCTGTTCTGCCCATGAGGCAGGCCTCATTGCCGATGAAGCGGGATCTTCATTTTTGCGGGTAACACCGGGTATACGCCCTGAGGGACATGCAACTGACGATCAAAAAAGGGTTGTAACCCCTAAAGAAGCAAGAAAAATAGGGGCATCCTTGATTGTTGTTGGCAGGCCGATTACCCGTGCCGATCAACCCCGGTCGGCCTATCAAAAAGTCTTGAAAGAATGGGAGATGGGAAGATGAACAGCTCTATAGCCGAGCACTTGCTGAATATCGGGGCGGTATTTTTACGTCCGAATGATCCATTTACGTGGTCGTCGGGGTTGAAATCACCCATTTATTGCGATAACAGGATGACGATGTCCTACCCGGAGGTAAGAAAAGAAATAGCGGCAGGACTGGCCGCGTTAATCAGAACCCATTTTCCGCAGGTGGAGATGATCGCCGGCACGGCAACGGCCGGTATACCACATGCCGCATGGGTGAGCGATTTGCTGGATCTGCCGATGTGTTATGTGCGTTCCAAGGCAAAAGCGCACGGAAAAGGCAATCAAATTGAAGGAAAAGTGGAAAAGGGCCAACATGTCGTTGTTGTCGAAGATCTGATTTCCACAGGCGGCAGTGTTCTAACTGCTGTAGAGGCCCTGCGGGAAGCCGGATGCACTGTTCTCGGAACGGTCAGCATTTTTTCATACGAGCTTGAAAAAGGGAAGCGTCAATTAGAAGAGGCTGGGGTAAAAGCGGTATCGCTTGCAGGCTATTCGGACTTGATTCAAACTGCTTTTGAGCAAAAAAGGATTTCCGAAGAAGACTTGAATGCCTTAAAAAAATGGAGGGAAAATCCCGAGGAATGGGCAAAAAGAATGTAAAGCAAAGGGGCTGTCCAATTTGGATGCCCTCCTTTTTTTGTGCTCAGAGGGGAAAGTTTCCGGGATGTGAAGCAAAAGTCGCAGTTCGTTTAACTTTAGATCAATAATGTGCGTTTCGAGGCGGAATAGGAACCCGACTACATATAGGCTAGGTATAATTGGCTGAGATTACCAAATCGATAGTTTTATAAGTAAAGTAGAAGAAAAGACTGCGCGTTTGGCTTGAAGTAAAGAGATGGTTAGTCCATCTGTTCGGTGATGTGGCAGCTAAACAGAAAGAAGTCAGCAGAGGCTGTAGTTTCCAACCAACCAGCTTCAAAGAAAAACACCTTTTGTTGAATTCGGCTTGCCGCTTCCAATCTTTTTGAAGCGTTAACCCAAAAGAGACCGCTCTATGCGGCTGAATATTTTTAAAATCATACACTTCCCTCTGGTGAAAGTCTGGGATAAATTTGTCGAATTTTGAGTTAATCATTTTACAGAAAATTATGTTAAAATATTGACATCTTTCTTCACTCAAGTTACTATGGTCTCTACATGTCAAATTGGTATTTCGCTGAATCCCGATTTGACTTTTGGGAGGTGAGCTTGTGCTAAAGATTAAACATGAAAAAAATGCTACCGAAGATCGCATCTGGTACGTGAAAAAAATCTAGTGTTGTTTGACTTTTCAATGGCGATATTTCTAGAAATATCGCCACCCTTTTAAGTATTAACCTTTTAGGAGGCTGAAATGATGAAAAAGCCCGGCATTAAAAGTGAGTACATCTGTATACTACAGGGGAACATTCTTAGTATAGGTCGTGGAACAGATAAATTTAAAATTGAAGATGTAAATGATGAAATCATTAATTTTATTGAAATGTTAGACGGAGAACATACATACGAAGATATTTGTAATAAATTTCCGCTGGGAAAAAATGGCTACAACAATTAGATGAGTTTGATTTGTTAAGAGATTTTGATGTACCTAAAACACCTATTGATCCGTATTTGCTTAAGAGGTGGGATCGCCAAATTAATTATTTTGCATTGTTCGAAAGGGAAGGTTTTAACGCTAGAAAGGCACAGGAAAAACTTAAAAATTCAACTGTAGCTGTAGTAGGAATTGGAGCAGGTGGTTCCTCGCTTATCAGCCTTTTATCCGCCGCAGGAATTGGAAACATAGTTGGGGTGGATTTCGATACAGTAGAAGAAGTTAATCTTCCATCACAAATATTTTTTAAAGAAAGCGATATTGGCGATCTTAAAGTGAAAGCAATTAAAAAGCATATAACCTCCTTTAACTCGAGTGTTAATTGTGAATTTTATAATAAGCGTGTTGAGTCAACAGAAGATGTATATGAAATTATAAAAGGTGCAGATTTTGTTTTTGATGCCATCGACGAACCTCTATACTATTCTGCACTTTGGGTAACAAGAGCTTGTTTAAAAGCAAATATTCCATATGTAAGCATTGGTTCTAGTGATAAAGCTTCTCGTGTAGGCCCTATGGTCATTCCAGGAAAAACACCTTGTTATGAATGTTTAGGTTTATTGCCTATCGATAAGTTTTTTTATGAACATAAATACGACGCTGCTATCATGGGTGCAAATGTATTAATGGTTGCATCCATTGCTGTTCATGAAATGATTAAATTATTAACAGGATTTGCAACTCCTTCTGTTTTAGGCAAAACGCTTCATATTAATACTGAAAAAATGGCATTTGATTATATTGAACATGCCATTAAACCTGATTGTATCTGTCATTCTCTTATCACTTATGAGCATGCTTAAGGGTGGTATCTGATGAAGGAAAAACTGAATAAGGTTTACTCAAAAAAAGAAATATTTCGCCAGTGGTTTCCATTGGCACTTAGTACAAGTATTCTTTTTATTGAAGTTCCTATCATGTTATTTTTTATATCAAGAATGGAAGATCCCAGTAAAAACATCATCGCTTTTAGTATGGGGCTGGGTTTTATATTTATTTTGAATAGCACTGTGCAGTACTTGACATCTGTCAGCGCAAAATTGTCTAGTAACCAACCTTCATTTTTTCGTCTTTTAAGGTTCTCTCTCATTTACAGTACTTGTTTAGTAGTGTGTGGATGGTTATTCCTGACTACTCCTATTTTCGATTGGTTTTTTGAAAAGGTTCTCTCTATAAATGACTCTCATACAATGGAACTTATTAAACAAGGATGTTTAGTCTTAAGCTTTTCTCCTTTAGCAGTTGCGTGGAGAAGGGTATATCAAGGCCGCTGGATTAAACGGGAAGCTACTGAAGTCATTACTTTGAGTACTTTATTTCGGCTTTTTTCAGGAATAACGATTGCTGCTTTTTTTTATCTATTCCATTCAGTTGATGGTGTAATGGTTGGCGCTTATGCTTTGGTCATTAGCGCATTTGTTGAAGCGATTGTAGTGACAGTCTGGAGAAAGCAAACGAAGAGAAATATCCCTGCTACTGGAGATATCGTCAGTATTTCAATGATATGGAAGTCACATTCCCCCCTTGCTATTACAGGGTTTTTACTTACTTTGGATACACCTATTTTTTTGATAGGGATAAGCAACGCGCCAAATCTTGCGGAGGAGTCTTTAGTGGTATGGCAAATTGTTCTTAGTTTTATTTATATGATCGGTGGAGTTGCTCTTGAGTTGCAGAACATAACCATTAATCTAAGTAATAACGTTCAGTCTATCATCCATTTGCGGAACTTCAGCTTACTATTAGGGATCAGCTTAAGTGCTATTTTATTAACTGTCGTCGTTACCCCACTAGGTGAACTTTATTATATAAAATTGATGGGATTACAGGAGGAGTATTTTTATCTGGCTAACGTCTCAACAGCCATTATGTTGATCACTCCTATTTTTTTCTCGATTCAAAGTAACTTGCGCGGAAGATTAATTTGCTTAGAAAAAGAAAAGTATGTGGAACGTTCAATGTATATTAATATCATTGTCATGACACTGGTGCTGCTTTTTCTTAATATGGGCTCCTCCCTTCCTGGCGCAATGATAGCTGCCATATCGCTTGTTTCGGCCATGTTAATAGAAACGGCAACCCTTTATGGAGTGTTGAAATGGATATCACACAAAGAAAATGAAGATGGAAAAAAGGAGAAGACTGGATAACCCATAAAAAAAGTGTTGCCATTATTTAACTTTTGTTAGACACAATACCGCTTGCTACATTTGGTGTCCAATTCTCCTTGAATATTCAACCTTGAATTTTTTTATCTGAAATGGATCATTCGAATACCTTTTTCCTCCCATCCTCAGGCCTGCTCTTACTCCTGATATAATGTTTTTCACCGTCCATTTCATTTTCCCATCCGCATTGAAACAAACCGCTTGGCTCCTCCGTGGCAATATAAACTTCCAGTAAGTCCTATTTCAAGCAATCGAGGTAAAACGAGAATGGTAACAGGGGTCAACTGCCAGTAAACGCCTGATTGGTTCGGATCAAGTAAAAACTTCGGCAACGAGACATCTCCCGCACAAAAAAGCCCTCTTCTTTTTCAAGATGCCGATCCCAAGGCATTGTGAAGTACAGGATGTACGGCGCGATCTTAGCCTTTGTTCTCCATCCTATTAGCGGACTAATGTAGTTTTTATAAAACAGATTGATCACTTGGAACAAAATTCGATTGTTTAAAATAAAGATTGAGAATTGATAATAAAGATTGATTAAAAATCCATTTTTAATCCAGGATTTTCCTTATTTAACAATCGACCCATTATCTTGATTAAGTGATATGATTCAATTAGATCAATTTTGTTTAGGGGGCGACATTATGGCTAAAATATCAAAGGCATACTTCGGACTTATTGCGGGTGTCCTCACAGGAATTATAGTTGTGAGTATGCTTCGGAACGGAGAAATAAATTGGGTAGTAACCGGGACTACATTTTCCCTTTCTGTATTAGCGTTCTTTGCTATATTGATTACTCGTTTGGGAATCCAAAATAGACATTAAATAAATGAAAATCACTTTAAGGGGATGTCTTTTTGGAAAGGAAAGTGAAAAAAGATTTCAGGTTATATCTGGGTTTGTTGCAGGGGTATTTCTTGTGTTAATAATACCTTTTTTCTTTAAAATTTTTAGTGAAGCATTGTTTCAGAATCGGGCGCTATTCTTGAATAACAAAGGTGGAAAACGATCAAACTTTTTTATCCCGCATGTAAGGTGCCAATACACTACTTCAAGACCTGAGTAGATACAAAAGGTCTAAGTGGAGAAAACGGCACCTACATGCCTGGTTCGTTCAACTAACATTCAGTAGGCGAGGGAAGAAAACGCCTCCTGAATGAAGTTTCACTTAATGAAAATGGAACAGTTCACCCTTTTAGAGATTCGGATGGTGTTGGACTTTTCATTTAGATTCGCATTGCTTTGACTTGTTCCTCGTCAGGAGTGACATAGAGCGTTTCTTGATGATCGTAAATGACAAATCCCGGTTTGGCTCCTTTTGGTTTGTGAACATGGCGGACCTTTGTATAGTCAACCGGTACGGAAGACGAATGTTTTGCTTTGCTGAAATACGCGGCTAGCATGGCAGCTTCAAGCAGCGTTTGTTCAGAAGGCTCTTTGCTTCTTATGACTACATGTGAACCGGGAATATCTTTCGTATGCAGCCATATGTCATCACGGCGGGCCAGTTTATTCGTCAAATAATCGTTTTGCTTATTGTTCTTTCCGACAAGTATGTCCGTTTGGTCACTTGATCTATATTTCTCAATAAGCGGTTTAGCATCGCTTTTTTTCTTGAAGCCGCGTTTGGCTTTTCGTCTGATATAGCCGCCTTCAATGAGCTCTTCCCTGATTTCTTCAATATCTTTTACGGATGCTGATTCGAGTTGTTGGAGCAGAACGTCGAAATATCGTATTTCTTCCATGGCCAGTTCCATCTGCTCTTTGACCGCCTGAATGGAATTTTTCGCTTTTTGATATTTTTTGAAATAGTTCTGGGCGTTTTCGGCCGGGCTTTTTCTGGGGTCCAATGGGATGGTTAATTTTCCACCGTTTTCATCATAATAATTGATCACTTCAATCTCTTTCATGCCTTTTTTTACAGCATGCATGTTTGCTGTCAGCAATTCTCCCAACAGTTGAAGCTCGTCGGCTTTCTCGGCTTTTTCCAAAGTGGCCTCAAGCTTAATAAGCTTTTTTTCATTTTTTTCTTTCTCGTTTTTCATCAGTCGTTCCAAATCAAGCGTTTGCTGTCTGACACGATCCCGTTCTGCTTTTCCAAAGTAAAAATGGTCAAGCATTTCACTTAAACTGGTAAAAGACTTATGCTTATCCCCAATATGTTTGAGGGGAAACAAATAAAAGTCGCTTTTATGTTCAGTTACTGTCAACGAATAATCATATTGATGCAGCTTTAGTTTTTCCATTATGTTTAGGAACACCGGAGGCAGCGTTTTGGGGTTCACCAATCCCGCTCGGAATACAATTTCCTTTGCGGCAACAGGTGAAATGCCCGCAAACCGCTGGACAATTTGTTTGTCGATTTTGCCGGCGTTAAAGTCAATATGCTTCAATATATCCAATTTGTCCGCTTTAAATGGGTCTTCTTTTTCCTGGGGAGGCGGATAAACATAAGTTGAGCCGGGCAATATCGTTCGATAGCTGTTCAATGATGAAGGGATGTGTTTGATGCTGTCAATTATTTTTTGAGTGTCCTTGTTTACAAGAATGATATTGCTGTGCCTGCCCATGATTTCGATCTTCAACTGCTTGATCGTCTCATCCCCAAGATCGTTTCTTCCTTTCATTTCTATGACAATGATCCTCTCAAGGCCCGGCTGGTAAACACTTTGGACGGTGGCGCGTTCCAAATGTTTTCTGAGTATCATGCAAAACATCGGGGGTTCTTCCGGGTTGACCGTTGTTTCTTCCGTTATTTGAACCCGGGAATAATTGGGATGCGCGGAAACGAGTAGCTTTACATTTTTTCCCTTATTGCGGATAATGATCATAACTTCATTTTTGTAAGGTTGGTAAATTTTGTGGACTCTTCCACCCGTAAGTGCTTCATCCAGTTCTTTTGCCATTGCACGTGTAAATAAGCCGTCAAAAGCCATATAAAACATTCCTTTGCTTAAAATAAATTTCCCGTAGGAAAAATTATATCATGAAAGCCTTTCTTTCTGAATAAGCATGGAGTGATAAGGACAACTACTACTTCTTTTGAAGGGAAGGCGGGTGTTGCTTGTTGAAATTCCATCAAATGAAACTAGAAGAAGTGGAACAAACACTTCATACGAATATAACGAATGGTTTGACTCGTAAAGCTGTTCATAAAAAACGGGAGAAGTTCGGCTGGAATGAATTGTCCGAGGGGGAGCGGCCGTCGGCTATCCTGCTCTTTTTTAACCAATTTAAAGATTTTATGGTGCTTGTTCTTCTGGCAGCTACGCTTATTTCCGGACTCCTCGGTGAATACCTGGATGCGGTGGCCATCATGGTCATTGTTTTAATAAACGGTTTCTTAGGCTTTTTACAGGAAAATAAAGCAGAAAAGTCCCTGCAGGCGTTAAAAAATTTATCGGCTCCGCAAGTTACTGTGTTGCGGGATGGCGAATGGCAAAAGATCAATTCGAAAGAAGTTGTTCCCGGGGATATTATCAAATTTGCAAGCGGTGACCGGATTGGCGCTGATATGCGGATTATTGCCGCGAATAATTTGGAGATTGAGGAATCTGCTTTAACTGGTGAATCCATCCCTGCTCCGAAATTTACAGAACCCATTGCTGAAACGAATCCGCCGCTAGGGGATTTGGCGAACATGGCATTTAAGGGAACGTTGGTTACTCGCGGAAATGGGGTAGGGGTTGTGACCGCTATTGGAATGTCCACAGTGATGGGCAATATAGCCGGAATGATCCAGACAGCCGAATCCGTTATGACGCCTTTGCAAAGAAGGTTGGATCAACTCGGAAAAATATTGATTTCCGTGGCACTTGTTTTGACAGTACTTGTCGTCATTACGGGAATCATCCATGGCCACGATGTTTATACGATGTTCTTGGCGGGAGTTTCCTTGGCTGTGGCGGCTATTCCCGAAGGTTTGCCGGCCATCGTTACGATCGCATTATCTCTTGGCGTGCAGCGGATGATACGAAAAAATGCGATTGTTCGCAAGCTGCCGGCTGTTGAAACACTTGGGTGCGCATCTATTATTTGTTCGGACAAGACCGGAACGATGACCCAAAACAAAATGACTGTGACAAAAATTTGGAATGGTGGAAAAGACTGGGATGTAACGGGAACCGGATATCATCTTGAGGGCGAATTTTTTTATCAGGATCATAAGGTGGACGTGCTGAAGGAAAAAACACTTCAACAATTGCTCATTTTTGGAGCCTTATGCAATAACGCCTCCGTTTCTGTTACTGGTAATGAAGTCGAGTTGGATGGAGACCCGACGGAAGGCGCCTTATTGATTGCTGCCTTGAAAGCGGGATATGAAAAACAGACGCTATTAAATGAATTTACAGTTGAAAAAGAATATCCGTTTGATTCTGAACGAAAAATGATGAGTGTGCTTGTCAAGGATCGCTCCGGCCGCCGTTTGATTATTTCCAAAGGGGCACCGGATGTGCTCATTACGAAATGCCAAAGGGCTTTATGGGGCGAAACCGTAAAACCGATTAATGATTTCATTCGAAAAGAGGTAGACGGGGCGGTCGAGGAGCTTGCTGTCCAAGCATTGAGGACGATTGCCGTCGGTTGCAAAGAACTCCACTCCCCAGACATTCCGCAAACGGCTCAAGAGGCCGAAAGCGGCCTGACGTTTATCGGGTTATTCGGAATGATCGATCCGCCGCGTCCCGAAGTGAAAGCCGCCGTTGAAGAGTGTCGCCAGGCCGGAATTAAAACCATTATGATTACCGGTGATCACGTCGTTACCGCCCGGGCCATTGCCAAACAATTGGGGATACTGGAAACAGGAAAGGAAAGCAGAAACGTGATGGACGGACAAATGCTGGACGATATGTCCGTTCAGGAGCTGGAAGGAACCGTTGAGGATGTTGGGGTGTTTGCCCGGGTATCTCCAGAACATAAATTGAAGATTGTCAAGGCATTGCAAAACAGAGGCCATGTTGTCGCCATGACCGGTGACGGGGTAAACGACGCGCCCGCGATCAAAGCGGCTGATATCGGAATTGCCATGGGAATTACTGGAACAGACGTGTCAAAAGAAGCATCTTCTTTAATTTTACTTGACGATAACTTTGCCACCATCAAGGCCGCCATCAAGGAAGGGCGGAACATTTATGAAAACATTCGTAAATTCATCCGTTATTTACTGGCTTCAAATGTAGGGGAAATTCTTGTGATGTTATTCGCGATGCTCTTGTACCTGCCGCTTCCGTTGGTCCCCATTCAAATTTTATGGGTCAATCTTGTAACTGATGGATTGCCGGCCATGGCTCTTGGGTTGGACCAGCCTGAAGAAAATGTGATGCACAGAAAACCGCGGCATCCAAAGGAAGGTGTCTTTGCCCGCAAGCTAGGGTGGAAAATTGTTTCCCGCGGATTTTTGATCGGCATCGTTTCGTTAATTGCTTTTATCATCGTCTACAGACGGGATCCTTCTGATCTTTCCTATGCCCAGACGATTGCTTTTACTACCCTTGTACTGTCCCAGCTTATACATGTTTTTGATTGCCGAAGCGAAATATCCGTTTTTTCAAGAAATCCGTTTGAAAACAAGTACTTGGTTTGGGCTGTCATTTCCTCGGCATTGCTGACTGTGGCGGTTATTTATATCCCGGTACTCCAGCCGATTTTTCATACTGTCCCCATTTTACCTTTGGACTGGTTGTTGGTATTGGGTCTCAGTTGTTTCCCGACTTTCTTATTGGCAGGTTCATTGTTTTCAAGAAAAAACAAATAATGTTATGATATAATCGATGAAGGTAATAGGATGAAGCTATTACCTTTCTTATTGTGTATGAAGCGACCGGGAGTGACTGTGAATGGCTGCAAGCATGACGGGATTTGGACGAAGCATAAAACAAACGGAAAATTTGAGCATTCAAGTAGAAATAAAAACGGTTAACCACCGTTTTTTGGAATATAGCATCAAATTACCCCAAGCTTTCGCCTATGCTGATATGGAAATAAGAAAATGCTTGAACAAATACATAAAGCGGGGCCGGGTAGAGGTTCATGCAACGTTTTCTGGCACATGGAATGCGGCAAAGGAATTGCATATTGACTGGAATCTTTTAGACAGTTATTATCAGTTTATACAGCAGGCCAGCGAAAGGTATCAATTGCCTTCAGACCTGTCGGTTACGGATGTATTACATATTGATGAAGCAGTAGTTGTCAGCGAAGGCAGGCGAGATGTCGACGATCTTGTTACTGTCCTGATGGAGGCTGTTGAAGAAGCCGCAGATAAACTTCTGGAAATGCGGATAAGGGAAGGAGAAAACTTGCTTTCCGATCTGGCAAACCACATTTCTTCGTTACATCTCCTCGTAGAAAAGGCAAAGATGCAGGCTCCAAAAGCAGAAATGGCTTATCGGAAAAAACTTGAAAAGAAATTGAAAGATGTGGCTGGCGACATGTTAGATGACACAAGAATCGCAACGGAGGCGGCTGTTTTTGCCGATAAATCCGATATAAGTGAAGAGCTGGCCAGGCTTGCAAGCCATATCGCACAGTTTACAGAAACAATGAACTCCAAGGGACCCGTCGGTCGGAAACTCGATTTCATTATCCAAGAAATGAACAGGGAAGCGAATACAATTGGTTCAAAAGGAAGCGATTCTGACATTTCGTCGCTCGTAGTGGAAATGAAAGTGTTGATCGAAAAGCTACGGGAGCAAGTGCAAAATTTGGAGTAAATAACGGTTGTAAAAGCAAACAACCGTCAATACTGGGAGGAGCAGCATGCCGGTACAGTTATTAAACATAGGGTTTGGAAATATTGTTTCCGCCAATCGAATTATTTCCATTGTCAGTCCTGAATCTGCCCCTATCAAAAGGATGATTCAGGATGCACGGGAACGTGCCACGCTCATTGATGCCACTTATGGGAGAAGAACGCGGGCCGTCATCATAATGGACAGTGATCATATTATTCTGTCAGCGGTGCAGCCTGAAACGGTTGCGCAACGGTTAGTATCGAATGGCCAGGAAGAGGGGTAGGAAACGGACATATGAAAGAGAAAGGCATTCTGATTGTATTATCAGGCCCATCCGGAGTGGGCAAAGGAACGGTGAGAAAGGCTGTATTTTCCCGTCCGGACGCAACATTTGCATATTCAATTTCCATGACAACACGCAAGCCGCGCGAAGGGGAAGTTGATGGGGTCGATTATTTTTTCAAGTCAAGGGAAGAGTTCGAGCGGCTGATCAAGGAAGGGAAACTTCTCGAGTATGCCGAATACGTCGGTCATTATTACGGAACTCCCATTGATTATGTAAAAGAAACACTTGCTTCCGGAAAAGATGTTTTTTTAGAGATTGAGGTACAAGGAGCAAAGCAGGTTCGGGAAAAGTTTCCAGATGGACTTTTTATTTTTCTCATGCCACCCAGCCTTGACGAGCTGAAAAAAAGAATTGTCGGCCGGGGCACTGAGTCCATTGAGCTCATTCATAATCGGATGGAAGCGGCCAAGAAAGAAATTGAATTAACAAGCATGTACGATTATATTGTGGAAAATGACGATGTCGAACGCGCAGTTGATAAAATTAATGCCATTGTGCAGGCGGAACATTGCCGCAGCGAACGTGTCATCGACAAATACATAAAAATGCTGGAGGTGGAATAACATGCTATATCCTTCTATTGATAAGTTAATGGAAGTGATTGACTCCAAATATTCACTCGTTTCCATTGCCGCAAAAAGAGCCCGTGATCTGAAGGATCATAACAAGCCTCTTTTGGAAAAATACGTTTCCCATAAATATGTCGGCAAGGCATTGGAAGAAATAAATGAAGGTGTCCTCAAAGTCAAGGTCGAAGACAACGCGCTAGCCGAATAGGGAAAATAATCAACCTGTCCGCCAGGATAGGTTGTTTTTTCTTTTCTATAACACGATTATCATTCATAATAGAAGAAAATAAGAAAAGTGTACAATAAAGGAGATATATGTCGTGAATAAAAAAAAAATCTTGCTTTGTATTTCTGGGGGAATCGCAGTATACAAAGCGGCGGATTTAACGAGCAAGCTTGTTCAATCAGGCTTTGAAGTGAAAGTGATCATGACCGCCTCCGCAGTAAAGTTTGTTACACCGCTGACATTTCAGGCTCTTTCGAGAAATGAAGTCCATATAGATACCTTTGCCGAAAATGACCCATCTGTTATTGCCCACATTGATCTGGCGGGTTGGGCAGATTTGGTGTTGGTCGTTCCGGCTACGGCCAATATGATCGGGAAATTGGCGAACGGCATCGCAGATGACATGATCTCCACGACTCTTTTGGCCACGACTGCGCCCGTATGGATTGCTCCCGCCATGAATGTCCATATGTATAACCACCCATCCGTGAAAAAAAATATCGAAACCCTTTTGGAATATGGTGTCCGTATGATTGAGCCGGGATCGGGGTATTTGGCATGCGGATATGTGGGGAAGGGCAGATTGGAAAGCCCGGCCGTTATTTTGGAAAAAGTGGAGGAGTTTTTTGCGCCCAAGCAAGCGGTATTACAAAATCAAACTGTCCTTGTCACGGCAGGACCCACAAAAGAAAAGCTTGATCCAGTCCGTTACTTTACAAACAGATCAAGCGGAAAAATGGGTTATGCATTGGCGGAGCAGGCTGCTTTGCTCGGGGCAAACGTCATTTTAATATCTGGAACGGATCGTCTTCCGATCCCGCAAGATGTTACGTGGATACATGTTGAAAGTGCAGAGGACATGTATAAAGAAGTGATGAAACATTCCGTTGGAGCCGATATCATCATAAAGAGCGCCGCCGTGGCTGATTACCGGCCGAAGCAGATGTTTGACTCCAAAATAAAGAAATCAGCAGACCGAATCATGATCGAGATGGAAAAAACGACAGATATCCTTTATGAACTCGGAAAAAGAAAGAAGGATCAATTTTTGGTAGGTTTTGCTGCTGAAACAAATCATGTTGAAGAATATGCGAGAGAAAAGCTTACAAGAAAAAACGCCGATATGATTGTTGCCAACAATGTCACCCTTGAAGGAGCCGGATTTGAAGGGAATACCAACATCGTAACGATCTATCATAAGGATGGTTCCGCGAAGGAGTTACCAATAATGAGCAAAGCGGATATTGCCAAAGAAATTCTAATGGAGATCGCTTCACAAATGGGGGAATGGCAAACATGACAATTGCCCGGGTCATTGTTGATGTTCCCGCAATTGGAACAGATAAAGAGTTTGATTACGCCATACCTGAAAAATGGCGGGAAATGATTCAGCCGGGAATGCGTGTTGCCGTGCCATTTGGCCCCCGGATTATTCAAGGGTTTGTCATTGGGTTGAAAGATACGACAGATGTTCCACGTTTAAAATCCATCAGTAAGCCATTGGATATGACGCCCGTTTTAAATAAGGAGCTTCTGAGATTAGGAGAGTGGATTGCCGAACAAACGTTGTCTTTTAAGATCACTTCCTTCCATGCAATGCTTCCAGCCGCCATGAAAGCAAAGTATAAAAAAGTCATCCGGAAAACGGATCATATGAAACTGATTTCTTTAGACGACTTATTTGGCGGAAAGCAGGAAATAGACTGGAAGGAGGCAGAAAAACGAAATCTGCTCCCTGATCTTCACAAAGAGATCAATAAAGGCAATGCCGAAGTCATTTATCTTGTAAAGGACCGGGCGAAAACGAAAAAAATGAAAATAGTGCAGCCGGCAGTGCCACATCATGAGCTGAGAGTGGCTGCCGATGAGCTTCCAAAGAATGCAGTGAACCAAATAAAGCTGCTGCAATATATTCATGCTGCACAAGAGGAATCATTTGAGGCGGGGGATTTGGCCGCCCGCGCGGAAGTGCCCCGGCAAACGATTGCGGCACTTGTCAAAAAGGGAATTTTATCTGAAACAGAAGAAGACGTATATCGGGACCCATATAAGCACAAACATTTTCAGCGGACGACCCCGTTGCCGCTCACTGCCCAACAGCAAGAGGCCATTCGCCCGATATTGGAAACGATTGAAACAAATATCCACCAAACGTTCATGCTTTTCGGTGTAACAGGCAGCGGCAAGACAGAAGTCTATTTACAGTCCATTCATGAAGTGATCAAAAAAGGGGAAGAGGCGATTGTCCTTGTACCAGAAATTGCACTTACCCCGCAAATGGTAGAAAGATTTAAAGGACGATTTGGAAGTGATGTGGCTGTCCTGCACAGTCGGCTTTCCATTGGCGAACAGTATGACGAGTGGCGCAAAATCCAAAAAAAGGAAGTCAAAGTCGTTGTCGGAGCGCGTTCAGCCGTGTTTGCCCCTTTCGAAAACTTGGGAATCATTATTATAGATGAAGAACATGAAACGAGCTATAAGCAGGAAGAAACACCGCGCTATCATGCCCGGGACGTTGCCATTGAAAGGGCAAAATATCATCAGTGCCCAGTCGTTCTTGGCAGCGCCACACCTTCACTCGAGTCGTTTGCCAGGGCTCAAAAAGGAGTTTACCAACTGTTGACATTGTCTAAAAGGATGAATGAAAAACAGTTACCTTCGGTAGCAATTGTGGATATGCGGGAGGAAATGAGAAGCGGCAACCGGTCGATGTTTTCCAAAGAGCTTTTTGAAAAACTCAAAGACAGGCTTGCCAAACGGGAACAAACGGTTTTATTTTTGAATCGCCGCGGTCATTCTACGTTTTTAATGTGCCGCGATTGCGGATTTGTCATGCAATGCCCGCACTGCGACATTACGCTGACATTTCACCGCTATTCCAATGAAATGAAGTGCCATTATTGCGGGTTTCAAACGGAGGCGCCGCAAACCTGCCCGGACTGCGCAAGTTCGCATATCCGTTATTTTGGTACCGGAACACAAAAAGTGGAAGAAGAGCTTTCTAAATTGCTTCCAGAGGCCAGGGTGATCAGGATGGACGTGGACACAACTGGACGAAAAGGTGCCCACGAACGGCTATTAGACCATTTTCAGGCGGGACGAGCGGATATTTTGCTTGGAACACAAATGATTGCCAAAGGGCTAGATTTTCCCAATATTACCCTTGTTGGCGTATTAAGTGCCGATACGATGCTTCATTTGCCGGATTTTCGCGCTGCCGAAAAAACGTTCCAGCTTCTGACGCAAGTGAGCGGGAGAGCAGGAAGACATGAATTATCTGGAGAAGTGGTCATTCAAACATATTCACCTGAACATTACAGCATCCAGCTTGCGGGGAAGCAGGATTACGATCGTTTTTACAGGCAGGAAATGGCCATGAGAAAACTTGGCTCATATCCTCCTTTTTACTATCTGGCATTAATCACGGTTCAACACGAAGACTTAATGAAAGTCATTTCCGTTACCGAAAAAATATCCAACTATATGAAAGCAAGAATATCGCAAGATGCCATTTTATTGGGGCCTGTCGCATCCCCCATCCCCAGAATCAATGATAGATATCGTTATCAATGTTTGATAAAATACAAGCGGGAACCGAACCTTTTTCCAGCATTGAAGAAAGTGCTTGAACATTATCAAACGAAACTTTCAAAAGAGGGATTATCCATCTCCATCGATGTTAATCCTTATATGATGATATAACTGACAGAAATGAGGAACTCATAGTGGCTATTCTACCCATCGTATGTCATCCAAACGAAATGTTGGAGAAGAGCTGTGAACGTGTCACTCTTTTTGACGAAGCTCTTGGATCACTGTTGAATGATATGTATGAAACAATGATCGCCGCTGATGGAGTTGGGCTAGCCGCTCCGCAAATAGGCGTTGGTCAACAAATTGCAATCGTGGACATTGGTGAGGAATATGGTGATGAGTATATTGAACTGATTAATCCTGTCATCGTACAGGCAAGTGGTTCAGAAACTGATATAGAGGGCTGTTTGAGCATGCCCGGTTTATATGGAAAGGTCCCACGCCATCGCATTGTCGTTGTAAAAGCAATGGATCGGCATGGACAAGTATTTTCCATAAAAGCCGAAGGCTTTTTAGCCAGGGCTCTGCAGCATGAAATTGATCATTTGCAAGGCATTTTGTTTACAACAAAAGTCACTGAATATGTAACGGAATCTGAATTGGCGACATTGGAAGGGAGCGAACTGAATGACTAAGGTGATATTTATGGGAACGCCCGATTTTGCCGTCCCCATTTTAAGAACGTTGATCGAGGATGGGTATGATGTGGCCGCAGTCGTTACCCAGCCGGACAGGCCGGTTGGCAGGAAAAGGATATTGACGCCGCCGCCTGTAAAAAAAGAAGCGGAAAAGTGGAATATTCCCGTCTACCAGCCTGAGAAAATCAGTGAAGCAGCAGAAACGGACAAAATCCTGGAGCTTTCCCCGGACTTGATCGTCACGGCTGCTTTTGGGCAACTGTTGCCAAGCCCCATTTTGGATGCTCCTAAACACGGCTGCATAAATGTCCATGCTTCCTTGTTGCCTGAGCTTCGGGGCGGGGCGCCGATTCACCACGCCATCATGCGCGGGATGGCCAAAACAGGGATCACGATCATGTATATGGTTGAAAAACTCGATGCCGGAGATATTATCAGTCAAGTGGAAGTTCCCATTACCGAACAAGATGACGTCGGTTCCTTGCATGACAAGCTGAGTGAAGCAGGGGCAACCCTTTTGTCGACAACACTTCCGAAGCTTCTCGCCGGTGAACTAAATCCCCGTCCCCAGGAAGAATCACAAGCAACTTATGCTTTCAACATCACCCGTGAACAAGAACAAATTGACTGGTCTTCTTCCGGAGAAGACATATACAATCATATTCGCGGTTTATGCCCTTGGCCGGTTGCCTATACAACTTTCGACGGTGACATTTTAAAAATTTGGCAAGCGCAAAAAAAGCATATCGAAGCAAAAAAGAAGCCGGGAACGATTGTCCAGGTTGAAAAAGACGGTTTTCTAGTATCCACGGGAAACAATACAGGCATCAAAATATTGGAATTGCAGCCTGCGGGGAAGAAAAAAATGTCAGCGTCCCAATATTTAAGAGGAGCAGGGGCTTCCATCAAAGAAGGCGATCTTTTAGGAGAATAAAACATGAAAAAGCCACCGAAAAACGTTCGCGAAGTTGCATTGGACATATTAGAAGCAGTGGAAAAACAAAGGTCATACAGCAATCTTCTGCTGAACAGCTTCATTAAAAAATATCAATTAAAAGGGCCTGATACGGCTTTGCTGACAGAAATGGTCTACGGAACAATCCAAAGAAAGATGACCCTTGATTATTATTTGGAGCCGTTTATTAAAAAGAAATTGGAGAACTGGGTTCGCAATTTGTTGCGGCTTTCCGTATATCAAATGGTTTATTTGGATAAAATTCCTGATCGGGCTGTTATTCACGAAGCAGTAGAAATAGCCAAAAAACGTGGCCATCGAGGTATTGCCGGGCTTGTGAACGGTGTATTAAGGTCCATTCAGAGAAACGGTATACCATCCCTGGATTCTATCTCAGATCCCGCACAACGCCTGGCGATTGCGACTAGCCACCCACAGTGGCTGGTCGAGCGGTGGATCACTCAGTATGGACTTGAAAAAACGCAAGACATGTGTGAAAAGAATTTGCAGGCTCCTGTTCAAACAGCGAGGGTAAACGTGTTAAAAACGTCAAGGGAACACTTGCTTGAATTACTGGAAGAAGAAGGCCTTATTGCAGAGCCGAGCCCCATTATTCCCATTTCTGTTCGAGCTGTCAAGGGCAACTTGGCGCATTCGAAATATTATGAGAAGGGATATTTTACCATTCAGGATGAAAGCTCCATGCTGGCCGCCTACGCGCTCAACCTTTCTCCCCGTCAAAAGGTGCTTGATGCTTGCGCGGCTCCCGGGGGCAAAGCGGCTCATATTGCCGAGATGCTGGAAAATACAGGGGAAGTCATTGCGCTCGATCTTCACGCCCATAAAGCAAAATTGATTACCGAGCAGGCGAACCGGTTAAGCCTTCAAAACATAACAGTCCAAATACTTGACAGCCGGAAGGTAAACGAGATATTTCCTGAGAAATCCTTTGACAGGGTGCTCGTAGATGCGCCTTGTTCGGGTTTAGGTGTTCTGCGTCGGAAGCCGGACATCAAGTATGCCAAGACGGCGGCAGATATTTATTCCCTGAAAACTGTTCAAGCCGATATATTGAATGCAACAGCAAAGCTTGTGAAAACAGGCGGGGTGCTCGTTTACAGTACATGTACGGTTGATCAGGAAGAAAACGTAAAAGTTGCTGAGAACTTTCTGATTGATCACCCTGACTTTGAACCGTATCCATTACAATTGCCGGAGGCGATATCCGCCTTGGCAAATGGATATTACGTGCAAATCATGCCCCAAGATTTTGACAGTGACGGCTTTTTCATTTCATCATTTAGAAAAAAGGAAGAATAAAAAGTCGTTCCAAATTGACTTATGGGATGAGGTGGATCGCAATTGAAAGCAATATTTAAAACAGATACGGGAAAAGTCCGGCCGCATAATGAAGATAACGGTGGTGTTTTTGTAAATCATCGCGGCGATTATCTTGCCATTGTTGCAGACGGGATGGGCGGGCACAAGGCAGGGGAAGTGGCAAGCCAATGTGCTGTAAGCCATTTGAAAGATCAGTGGCAGCAAGTGGATACGATGGAGACCCCTGCTCAGGCAGAAAATTGGTTTCGAACGAATATAACGGCGGTCAACAAGCAAATTTTAAAATATTCCCGGGAAAACAAAGAGTATGAGGGCATGGGCACAACGATTGTGGCGGTCATTGTTACCGATAAATTTGCGACGGTGGCCAATATCGGGGACAGCCGCTGTTATGTGATGAATGAACAAGGGTATAAACAATTAACGGAAGATCATTCATTTGTCAACGAATTGGTGAAAACAGGGCAAATTACGCCTGAAGATGCGGCCCATCACCCACGTAAAAATATCGTGTTAAAAGCGGTTGGAACCGAGCCGGACATCGAAATGGACACGAAAACAATCACCTTTGAAGAAGGGGATAAAATATTGCTCTGTTCCGATGGTTTGTCGGACAAGGTAACGAAGGACGAGATGGAATCAATTTTAAATGAACAGGGCGATGTAGAAGAAAAAGCCGGAAAATTGATACAGATGGCTAATCAATACGGCGGTGAGGACAATATTTCACTCGCCATTATTGAATATGAAGCCCGCGGTGAAAGCAGGTGTAATGGATGCTGATCGGAAAAAGGATAAGCGGGCGCTATAAGATCATAAAAGTAATTGGCGGAGGAGGAATGGCGAACGTTTATCTGGCCCACGACATGATCTTGGACCGGGATGTGGCTGTAAAAGTATTGAGACTTGACTTCGCAGATGAAGACGAATTTATCCGCCGTTTTCAAAGAGAAGCCCAGTCCGCTACGAGCCTTGCTCATTCCAATATTGTCAATATATATGACGTGGGTGAGGAAGGAAATATATACTATATTGTAATGGAATATGTCGATGGAATGACGTTAAAACAATACATACAACAAAATCATCCCATATCGGTGGAAAAAACGCTTGACATTATGAAACAGCTAACATCCGGACTTTCCCATGCGCATTACAATCACATTATCCATCGCGACATAAAGCCGCAAAATATATTGATTGATCATGAAGGAACCGTCAAAATTACGGATTTTGGCATTGCCATGGCTTTAAGCGCAACCTCGATTACCCATACGAATGCCGTTTTGGGTTCCGTTCATTACTTGTCTCCTGAACAAGCGCGCGGAGGCATGGCCACTAAAAAGTCAGATATATATTCACTCGGGATTGTCATGTTTGAACTTCTTACGGGAAGGCTCCCATTCTTCGGGGAATCGGCGGTATCCATTGCACTGAAACATTTGCAGTCAGAAACCCCATCTCCAAGACGGTGGAATCCAGATATCCCGCAAAGTGTTGAAAATATTGTTTTAAAAGCAACAGCAAAGGATCCTTTTTTACGCTACAATAATGTAGATGAGATGGAAAAAGACTTAGAAACGGCCCTTGACCCGGATCGGCTGCAAGAGCCTAAATTTTTGATTCCCGAAGATGAAGAGGCGACAAAAGCCATTCCGGTTATTACGGATCATGACATCAATTCCTCAGGGGACGAAACGGTTATTCATCCTAACAGTTCGGACAATAACCCCGAGAAAAAAGAAAAGAAGAAGAAAAAGCCGAGAAAAAAGTTGCTTTGGATTATTGGATCGATCATAACCCTTGCACTTTTATTGGTATTGTTGTTTACCATTATTTTGCCAGCAGTCCTTGGGGCGAAAATTGTCAACGTACCTGATGTAAGCGGAAAAGAATACGACGATGCAGTTCTGGCGCTGGTTGATGCCGGCTTGGAGGTCGGTGAAACAATAGAAACCCCGGATGAAGAGTTTAAAGAAGGCGAAGTCATTAAAACAAGCCCCAAAGCGGGTCGGGAAGTTAAAAAGGGCAGTGTCATCGACATTTATTTAAGTACGGGAGAAGAAAAATTCGTCATGTCAGATTACACGGGACGACCGTACGAAGACATTCTTACATTGTTGAATGATGAAGACTTTAAGGAAATTAAAAAAGAAATGGTGACTTCAGACGAAGAACCGGGGACGATCATTGAGCAGGATCCTTCACCTGGATCGGAAGTAGTTCCTTCCGAAACGACGGTTACTTTCACCGTTAGCCAAGGGGCAGAGAGAATTACGCTAAGAGATTTGAGAGGGTACAATAAAAAAGGTTTGGAAAGCTACGAGGAATCTACTGGTTTAACGATTGACTCCTCTGCGGAAGAATATTCGAACGAAGTTGATGCAGGTCTCGTCATATCACAGGAGCCTGCCGCAGGGACCGAACTAAAAAAGGGCGATACAGTCAAGGTGGTCATTTCCAAAGGGGAAAAAGAAATCCCCCCCAAAACCGTGACAAAAGAAATTACGATTCCATATGAACCCGCAGAAAAGGGGAAATCTCAAGAAGTAAGAATCTTTATAGAGGATATGAATCATAGTATGACGGTTCCTGCAGAAATTTTTTTAATCAACTCCAATGTTAAGAGGGAGATCCAATTAAAGGTTGAAAAAGACAAAAAAGCCGGTTATAAAGTGGTGAGGGACAATACAGTCATACTGGAAGAGGAAGTGCCTTATCCAAATGATTAATATTTGAAAGGAAGGATGCCATGACCAAAGGAAAGATTATTAAAGCGTTAAGCGGTTTTTACTATGTATTGGCGGGAGATCAAATAGTCCAATGCAGGGGAAGAGGCGTTTTCCGCAAAAAGAATATACATCCGCTCGTTGGCGATTATGTTACATTTCAGGCTGAAAATGAGCAAGAAGGTTATATTATGGCGATTGAGCCGAGAAAAAATGAACTGACACGTCCGCCAATAGCGAATATTGACCAGGGCATCCTGGTCTTTTCCGCCAAAGAACCGGACTTTAACACACTTCTTCTAGATCGCTTTCTATCCGTTGTGGAGGCAAACAATATTCATCCTATTATTTGCATGACGAAGATTGATTTGCTTTTGGAAGAGGAGAGGAAGCAACTTGATCGTTATGTGGAAGACTATCGGACGATCGGCTATGATGTTATTTTGGTGTCTGCTTTGACCGGTGAAGGGATAGACCAGCTTTTGCCGCATATTGATTCAAAAGTGAGTGTTCTAGCCGGACAGTCAGGTGTCGGAAAATCTTCTCTTTTGAATGCGTTGCGACCAGAGCTTGATTTAAAAACAGGACATATTTCATCACATCTTGGACGAGGCAAGCATACAACCCGCCATGTTGAATTGCTGCAAATTGGTGAAGGACTTGTTGCGGATACGCCGGGATTTAGTTCCCTAGAATTTCCCGAGATGGAGGAGGCCGAATTAGGACGAGCATTTCCGGAAATTTTTGCAGCGAGTGCAAGTTGCAAGTTTCGTCGTTGCCTTCATGTAAATGAACCGGGGTGCGCGGTGATAAAATCCGTCGAAGAAGGCGATATTTGTTTATACAGATATGAACATTACAAGAAATTTTTGGAAGAAATTAAAGAGAGAAAGCCGAGGTATTAGGTTATGAAAATAGCGCCATCCATATTGGCTGCGGACTTTACAAAGCTGGGGGAGGAAATTAAAGAAGTTGAAGCCGCAGGAGCAGATTTGATCCATATTGACGTCATGGACGGTCATTTTGTCCCCAACATCACGATGGGCCCCGCAGTAGTAGAAGCGATCCGGTCTATTACAGAGCTCCCTCTTGATGTTCATCTTATGATTGAAAATCCGGATCAATATATTGAGGCATTCGCCAAAGCGGGGGCGGATTATATGACCGTTCATGTCGAGGCTTCGCCCCACTTGCATCGAACACTGGATGAGATCAAAAAGCAAGGGATAAAATCAGGTGTTGTTCTTAACCCGGCAACACCGGCAGAATCGATAAAATATGTGCTCGACAACATTGATATGGTCTTGTTGATGACAGTAAATCCGGGATTTGGCGGGCAATCATTTATTCATTCCGTGCTCCCCAAAATTACCGAAGTAAGGAATATGGGGCTGAAACATGGTGTTCAATTTGATATTGAAGTGGATGGCGGCATTAATCCCGAAACGGCGAAGCTATGCAAAGAAGCCGGCGCGACTGTCTTGGTAGCCGGTTCCTCTATTTTTCAACAAAAAGACAGAAAAAAAGCCTTGCTGGAAATCCGTAAAGAAATCGTTTAGAAAGGAATAAACGTTGGGAATGACAAAACCAATCATCCATATCGTTGCTGGAGGTCCGAGGAATTTAATCCCGGATCTGTCTTTGTTTATCGATCATCCCGTACTTTGGGCAGGGGTCGATCACGGGGTTCGCACAATCTTCCAGGCAGGTATCGCCCCCCATGTCGCTGTTGGGGATTTTGATTCGATCAGTAAGGAAGAGTGGCAGCAAATTGAAAAGAAAGTACCCGCGATTCACAAGTTTCGCCCGGAAAAAGATGAAACAGACATGGAACTGGCTTTATTGTGGGCCGTCGGGCAAACACCGGAAAAAATCGTTATTTTTGGGGCAACCGGTGGCAGACTCGATCATTTTATGGCAAACGCCTTTTTGGTGGCGGCCTATAAACAGAAATACCCTGACATTATGTTTGAATTAATTGATACAAATAATACCATTTCAGTCTGGTTGCCCGGCATGCACACCATTGAGCAGGACACCGCAAAAAAATATGTCTCTTTTATTCCCGTGTTTAACGAGGTTATAGGGCTTACATTGTCGGGTTTCAAATATCCATTACGCAATCATACGGTTCCGCTCGGCTCTTCACTATGCGTCAGCAATGAACTTATTCGGCAAACCGGTCATTTTTCTTTTGAAAAAGGCATATTAATGATGATAAGGAGCATGGATTAATGTTTCTAACATGTTTGTTTGCTTCGTGTACTAATGAATACATGTTGAATAAGATAAGAGTGAAAACAGCTATTTCTCTTTAAAGCGGTGAGGAGGGGACCTGTATGAAGTTTTACACGATCAAGCTTCCGAGGTTTTTAGGCGGCATAGTACGGGCGATGCTTAGTACATTTAAAAAAGGTTGAATCAAAATGCAAAGAGGCACCTATACGAATAGGCGCCCTTTTTTATAGAGAGAATTGCCTTTCATAAGAAAGAGCAATTTTCTCACTGCCATTATACTCTTTGAACTTTTCCTGATTTGAGTGCGCGTGCTGATACCCACACCCGCTTTGGTTTCCCGTTCACTAAAATCCGCACTTTTTGCAAGTTGGCACCCCATGTGCGTCTGTTTGCATTCATAGCATGAGAACGTTTATTGCCCGTAGCTGTTTTACGCCCGGTAATGACGCATTGCTTCGCCATAAAGATTCCCTCCAATCCATATAAATCCCCATAAATCAACTGTTGACCAAAAGAAGCGCCGCATTTCTTGATTGCTTCCCTCGCGCACATCGGGTGTGCTGGATGTGCCAGCGCTGAAGCTGCGGGCAGTGTTCTTTAACACACTACACTCCGGTGCCGCTCGGTTGCTTTCTTGCGAACTGCTTGCTTTTTTTGCTCAAACCGCCAGTTGATGGTTACATTAATCTTTATTCGTAAATAATACTTTAATAATTTATCATACAACGGGCCAGAATGCAACAAATCTTCTCCCTGCTGTTAAGTTTTTTTTCTTTACGGAGCAATCAAATAAAAATGATTCAGCTTTAAAATTTACCTCTGTTATAGTAAGATAAGCATAGCCATAAACTTGAACCGTTCAACCTTTTGGAAAGAGAATAGGAGGGAGCAACATGTCCATTGAAATGAAAACGAAGTACGGCCAAATCGACATATCGAATGAAACGATCGCAACGATTGCCGGTGGAGCGGCGATTGATTGCTATGGTATCGTCGGTATGGCTTCCAGAAATCAAATTAGAGATGGGCTGACTGAAATATTGCGCAGAGATAATTTTTCGCGCGGAGTGGTCATCCGTCAGGAAGAAGGCGCCTTCCACATCGATATGTACATAATTGTCAGCTATGGAACAAAAATTTCAGAAGTGGCTTACAACGTCCAATCAAAGGTTAAGTATACATTGAAAAAAATGATCGGACTATCAGCCGATACAGTCAATATATTTGTTCATGGAGTTCGGGTTACGAACCCGTAATGAGGAGGAAAAGTTTGTGTCGATAACATCATTGGATGGAAATCGCTTCGCTGAGATGGTTACTCACGGAGCCGATTACTTATCAGCCAATGCCGAGTTGGTTGATGCCTTAAATGTTTTTCCTGTGCCTGACGGCGATACAGGTACAAATATGAAATTATCAATAAATTCGGGAGCAAAAGAGGTACAAAAAAATGTACAAGATCACATAGGCAAGGTAGGTGCCGCTTTTTCCAAAGGCTTGTTAATGGGAGCCCGCGGGAATTCCGGCGTCATTTTATCCCAGCTTTTTCGGGGATTTTCCAAAGAAATTGAAACCAAATCCGCTTTATCGAGCAGAGAATTTGCCCGCGCATTGGAAGCAGGCGTTCAAACAGCTTATAAAGCAGTCATGAAACCAGTGGAAGGAACGATTTTGACAGTAGCAAAAGATGCCGCCAAACAAGCGGTGGAAACCGCCAAAACGACGGTGGATATTGCAGAAGTAATGGATGATACTCTGGCTGCTGCAAAAAAGTCGCTCTCCCGGACCCCCGATCTGCTACCCGTTTTAAAGGAAGTAGGTGTTGTAGACAGCGGTGGGCAGGGACTTGTTTTTATATATGAAGCCTTTCTGGCAGTTTTGAAAGGACAAGTTCTTTCGCGCGCTCCCCGAACGGACGTCCGCTCGATGGAAGAACTGGTAAACGCGCAGCATCACCAAAATGTTCACGGATTTATGAGTACGGAAGATATTGAATTTGGATATTGCACAGAATTCATGGTCCGTTTGGAAAAAGATCACAAACCTTTTTATGAAGAAACCTTCCGGAAAGACTTGAGTGAATACGGTGATTCCCTGCTTGTTATTTCCGATGAAGAGGTGGCAAAAGTCCACATTCACTCCGAGCAGCCCGGAGAGGTCTTATCATACGGCCAGCAGTACGGTCCACTTATTCATATAAAGATTGAAAATATGCGGGAGCAGCACAGCGCCCTTGTAAAAGAGCGCCCGGCTTTAGCCCCATCCACTCCGGTTGTTGAGAAAAAGAAACAGGAGAAATGGGGAATAGTTGCTGTTGCCACTGGAGAAGGCGTCGCTAAATTGTTAAAAAGCACCGGCGTTTCCGCCATTATCGAAGGCGGCCAAACGATGAACCCGAGTACCGAAGACTTGCTTAACGCCGTCAATCGGGTAAATGCTGAAAACATCATTATTCTTCCTAATAATAAGAATATTGTCATGGCAGCGGAACAGGCAGCCGAAGTTGCCAAGGGAAACATCTTTGTTGTTCCATCAAAGACAATTCCTGAGGGGATCGCCGCTATGCTGGCATTCCATCCGGATCGGGACCTAGAAAGCAACGTACAGGCAATGAAAAATGCGATGCAATTGGTAAAAACAGGACAAATTACGTATGCTGTCAGGGATACGTCCATCGATGGAATGGAAATCAAAAAAGATGACTATATGGGCATTGCCAACGGTAAAATCGTAACAACAAACAAAAACTTGTTGGAAGCGGCCAAAAATTTGTTGATAAAAATGATTGAGGATGACTCGGAAATTTTGACGATCATTTATGGAGAAGGCACCGAACCGGCGGTTGCGGAACAATTGGGCCGGTTTGCCGAAGAGCAGTTTCCTGATATAGAGGTTGAACTCCATGACGGGGGCCAGCCTGTATACGACTTTATTTTTTCAGTTGAGTGATATGCTCCTGAAATAAGGAAGGAGGGAGGCAAGCAGCCCATGACCGATTTACAAAATATAGACGTAACAGTAGTAAAAGGAATTGGGAAGGAAACGGCCGTCCAGCTTGCCGATATGGGGATTCACTCCATTCAAGATTTAATGTACTACTTGCCTTACCGTTACGATGACATGAGAGTGCGTGATTTGGCCGACGTTCAACACGATGAGCGGATAACGGTTGAAGGGAAGGTTCATAGTGAACCTTCTCTTGTATTTTATGGAAGAAAAAAGAACAGGCTGACGATCCATCTTTTGGTTGATAAATACTTGATTAAGGCAGTATTTTTCAATCGATCGTATTTAAAGGGCAAGTTGGCGCCGAATGATGTGATTACTGTGTCCGGAAAGTGGGACAAACATCGGCAAACCATTACATGCAGCCACATCGTTTTTGGTCCACACCAGCAAGTCACGCCATTCCTTCCTGTTTATCCGGTAAAAGGGAATGTTACGGTTCCAGCGCTGCGTCGCTATATAGAACATGCCCTGAAAAAATACGGCTGCTCCGTGGGAGATATTCTTCCAAAAGCAGTAAGAGACCGCTACAAATTGGCTCCTATACAGGATGCTCTAGCATTCATCCATTTTCCGAAAACGGAGGAGGAGATGAAGCAGGCGCGCAGACGGTTTGTCTACGAGGAATTTTTATTGTTCCAATTAAAGCTTCAAGTGTTCAGGAAAATGAGAAGGGAACGAACACGGGGAGTCGGCCAAGACTATCATTTGAAGCAATTGAAGCAGTTTATCTCGACCCTCCCTTTTTCTTTGACGAATGCACAGAAAAAAGCAGTCAATGACATTTGTGCAGATTTAAAATCGCCTTACAAAATGAACAGGCTGCTTCAGGGGGACGTCGGTTCGGGGAAAACGGTTGTGGCCGCGATTGCGTTGTACGCAAGTTATACGGCGGGTTTCCAGGGGGCTTTAATGGTTCCAACGGAAATATTGGCCGAACAGCATGCCGAATCGTTAAGCAAGCTGTTCGCCAATACGGACTTGACAATAGGCTTGTTAACCAGCTCAGTAAAAGGGAAGGCCCGCCAAGAAATATTGGAACGGCTTCAAAATGGAGAGATTGATATATTAGTGGGAACGCATGCCTTGATTCAAGATGAGGTGCATTTTTCAAATCTGGGGCTCGTCATTACAGATGAACAGCACCGCTTCGGTGTAGAACAGCGGAGAGTTTTAAAAGAAAAAGGGGAAAATCCGGACGTTTTATTTATGACTGCCACCCCAATTCCCCGAACGCTCGCTATTACTGTTTTTGGCGAGATGGATGTGTCTGTTATTGACGAAATGCCTGCCGGCAGAAAGCCTGTTGAAACGTTTTGGGCAAAGCATGAAATGCTGGATCGGGTACTTTCATTAATGGAAAAAGAGTTGAATAAAGGCAGGCAGGCCTATGTCATATGCCCCTTAATTGAAGAGTCGGAGAACTTGGATGTCCAAAATGCGATTGACGTGTATAATTTGCTGGCCAATCATTTTCACGGCAGGTTTCATACAGGCTTGATGCACGGACGCCTCCCCTCTTCAGAAAAAGAGGAAGTCATGAAAGCATTCAGCGCCAATAAAATCCAAGTCCTTGTTTCGACAACTGTTGTGGAAGTAGGAGTCAATGTTCCAAATGCGACATTCATGCTGATTTATGATGCGGAAAGATTCGGGTTATCCCAGTTGCACCAACTGCGCGGCCGAGTTGGACGCGGCTCCGGACAATCGTATTGCATTTTGCTTGCCGATCCGAAAAATGAAACCGGGAAAGAACGAATGAAAATTATGACAGAAACGAATGACGGATTTGTATTGAGTGAACGTGACCTAGAATTGCGTGGGCCAGGGGATTTCTTCGGAAAAAAACAAAGCGGGCTGCCTGAGTTTCGAGTGGCGGACATGGTCCATGATTACCGAATTTTGGAAATTGCCCGCGCCGACGCGATCCGTTTCATTGAACTGGACGAATTTTGGCAGGATGATGAATATGCGTCGCTTAGATGTTATCTTGAAGAATCGGGAGCTATGTCCGGAGAGAAATTAGATTAAGATATTCCAATAATGTTGCATGACAATCCACCTTTTTATATACTACTATTAATACCAAGTCTTAATAACGTGAAATGGTGTGATGCATGCATGAAGCCAACGAAAAAAGAACGCCAGCAGCTTCTCGTCCAAACGATTGACACGAACCCGTTCATCACGGATGAGGAATTGGCGGAACGTTTTTTGGTCAGTGTTCAAACGATCAGACTTGATCGGATGGAACTCGGTATACCGGAGCTGCGTGAACGTATTAAGCATGTGGCCGAACAACATGTCGATAATGAAGTAAAGTCATTGCCTGCAGATGATGTCATCGGTGATATCATCGATATTGAGCTTGATAAAAGTGCGATATCCATTTTTGATGTGAAAAGCGAACACACATTTACAAGAAATTCTATTGCGCGGGGGCACCATCTGTTTGCCCAGGCAAACTCATTGGCTGTTGCAGTCATTGATGATGAAGTTGCTCTTACGGTCACAGCGGACATTCATTTTACAAGGTCGGTTAAAGCAGGTGAAAGAGTAGTCGCCAAAGCAAAAGTCCTCGGCCATACAAAAGGTGACAAAAGAACGTTTGTGAAGGTTGAAAGTTTTGTAGGCGGCGAAATGTGCTTTAAAGGAAATTTTGAAATGTATCGTTTCAGTTATGAGTAAGGGAGTTTTAACATGAAGATTGCGATAGATGCGATGGGCGGCGATCATGCACCAAGAGAAATTGTCCGTGGTGTAGAAAAAGCAGCCAAAGATTTTACTGATGCAGCATTCACGTTGTATGGAAACGAAAAGGACATACAGCAATACCTGACTAGTCATGAACGGATTGAAATCGTCCATACAACAGAAGTAATCGGGGCGGACGACGAACCGGTCAGAGCCGTGCGCCGCAAGAAAGAGGCATCCATGGTGAAAATGGCCCAAGCTGTGGCCGATGGACAGGCGGATGCCTGTATATCAGCCGGCAATACAGGGGCCTTGATGGCATCAGGTTTATTTATTGTCGGGAGAATTAAAGGTGTGGAGCGGCCCGCTCTTGCCCCGACACTTCCGACCATTGATGGAAAAGGATTTGTGATGCTAGATTTAGGGGCTAATGTGGATGCCAAGCCCGAGCATTTGCTGCAATATGCTTATATGGGAAAAATATATGCTGAAAATGTTAGAAAGATAGAAAATCCGCGAGTGGCTTTATTAAATATTGGCTCTGAACAGAATAAAGGTAACGATCTGACGAAAAAGACATACGACTTATTGAAAAAAGCAAACGTGAACTTTACCGGAAATATCGAGGCCCGGGAACTTCTTGAGGGTCATGCGGACGTTGTCGTAACGGATGGATTTACCGGAAATGTGGTTTTAAAAGCCATTGAAGGAACAGCCGCTTCGCTTTTTTCCATGCTGAAAAAAACGATGACAAAAAGTGTTAAAAACAAATTGGCAGCCGGGATCATCAAAGGGGATTTGCTTGAACTGAAAGATCAAATGGACTATACGGAGTATGGAGGCGCCTGTCTGTTCGGATTGGAGTCGCCGGTCATCAAGGCTCATGGCTCCTCTAATGCGAATGCCGTCTACCATGCGATCCGCCAAGCGTTCGACATTGTCAAGAACGATGTGACCGGAACGATCAAAGCCAATATTACTGAACAAAATGGTTAATATAAAGGGAGTGGAATACATGGAGAAAATTGCCTTTGTTTTTCCGGGGCAAGGCTCGCAAACGGTAGGCATGGGAAAGGAAATGGCCACGCAAAATAAACAGGCAAACCGCATTTTTGACTTGGCGGATGAAACATTGGGTTTTTCCTTGTCCAAGGTCATTTTTGAGGGACCTCAGGAAACGCTGACGCTTACAACCAACGCCCAGCCCGCCCTTTTGACGACAAGCGTCGCTTTGCTGAAAGGGCTGGAAGAAGCCGGCATTCGCCCGGATTATACGGCCGGACACAGCTTGGGAGAATATTCCGCACTGGTAGCGAGCGGAGCGCTCGACTTTAAAGACGCTGTTTATACAGTCAGGAAGCGGGGCGAATATATGGAAGAAGCTGTTCCAAGCGGAGAAGGCACAATGGCGGCTGTATTGGGGTTGGACCGAAGCATCCTTCACGATATTTGCCAACATGTAACGGGAGCAGGAGATCCCGTGCAATTGGCCAATCTCAATTGTCCCGGACAGATTGTGATTTCCGGTACGGTTGCGGGAGTGCAAAAAGCTGGAGATCGGGCTAAAGAAGCGGGGGCGAAACGCGTCCTTCCATTGCAGGTGAGCGGTCCTTTTCATTCCATGCTCATGAAACCCGCAGCAGAAAAATTCCAAGCCGTATTGGACGAAATCAATGTAAAAGATGCCGAGATCCCGGTCGTAGTCAATGTGACGGCGGCTCCCGAAACCGATTCTGCAATGATTCGGAAAAAATTGATTGAACAATTATATTCACCAGTTTTGTGGGAAGATACGGTCGAAAAGCTCATCAAGCTTGGTGTCGGCACTTTCGTAGAAGTCGGCCCGGGAAAAGTGTTATCCGGACTTATCAGAAAAGTAGACCGCAACGTCAAGACAGTATCTGTCCAAGATACGGAAAGCTTACAAGCTGCAGTGGCGGCATTAAGGGGGAATTAAATTGCGTTTGGAAGGAAAAACGGCTATCGTGACAGGAGCCTCAAGGGGAATAGGCCGGGAAATGGCTTTGACACTTGCCAATGAAGGAGCCAATATCATCGTCAATTATTCCGGCAGCAAGGAAAAAGCGGAAGAAGTAGTACGCCTGATTACCGACATGGGCCGCGAAGCGGTCGCCTATCAATGCAATGTGGCGTCTGGGGATGCGGTACAAAAAATGGTGAAAGATACAATTAGCCACTTTGGGCGTATAGATATTCTTGTCAACAACGCCGGTATTACGAGAGATAATCTGCTGATGAGAATGAAGGAAGATGAGTGGGATGAAGTGATCGACACCAACTTAAAAGGAGTCTTCCTTTGCACAAAAGCTGTAACGAGGCAAATGATGAAGCAAAGATCTGGAAGAATCATCAACATCTCTTCGATCGTCGGTGTGATCGGAAACCCGGGTCAAGCCAATTACGTTGCAGCAAAAGCCGGAGTCATCGGCTTAACGAAATCTACGGCAAGGGAGCTTGCATCACGCAATATTACAGTCAATGCGATTGCGCCTGGATTTATTACCACGGATATGACTGACGAATTATCGGAAGACATGAAAGAAGCGATGTTACAACAAATTCCGCTTGCGAGATTCGGTGAAGCAAAGCATATCGCCAAAACAGCGCTGTTTTTGGCTTCCGATGATGCCGAGTACATAACAGGACAAACGATTTGCGTAGATGGCGGAATGGCGATGTAAATGCGCCTGAAGAAAATAAAGGCGATATTTTATTTTTCATGTATATCGATTATAATGACTTGAGGGGAGGTGAATCGGATGGCAGATGTTATGGAAAGAGTAACGAAAATTATTGTTGACCGTCTTGGAGTGGAAGAGTCTAAAGTAACGCTTGAAGCTTCGTTCAGAGATGATCTAGGAGCAGATTCGCTTGATGTAGTTGAACTGGTCATGGAATTTGAAGACGAGTTTGATATGGAAATTTCCGATGAGGATGCTGAAAAAATCGCGACAGTCGGTGATGCGGTCAATTACATAAAAAGCAACAGTTAATCGTTGGAAGTAAAATGTCCCGTTGATTGCCGACGGGGCTTTTTCTACTTATAAATACCGATAAGGTGGAAGAAGATATGCGCAAACCAAAAAAAAGTCAACAAGCAGGAGAACGGGAGCGTTTGTTATTTAAACAGATCCAAGAAAAAATTGGAATTCAATTTTCCAATGAAACACTCCTGATGAAAGCTTTTACACATTCATCCTATGTGAATGAGCATCGAAAAAAGCCCTATGAAGATAATGAACGTCTGGAATTTTTGGGAGATGCGGTTCTGGAACTGACAGTTTCCCACTACTTATACGAAAAATATCCGATGATGAGCGAAGGAGAGCTGACGAAGCTCCGAGCTGCCATCGTGTGTGAGCCGTCATTAGTTGTTTTTGCCAATGAACTGCATTTTGGTGATGCCGTTTTACTTGGCAAGGGAGAAGAAATGACTGGCGGAAGAAAACGGCCCGCATTGCTTGCGGATGCCTTTGAAGCATTTATCGGAGCTTTATACTTGGATCAGGGCTTGGAAATAACGAAAGCATTCCTTGAAAAAATCGTGTTTCCAAAAGTGGACAAAGGTGCTTTTTCTCATGTGATGGATTTTAAAAGCCAGCTTCAGGAATTCGTTCAAAGAGACGGTTCCGGAGCGATTGAATACAATATACTCAAAGAACACGGTCCGGCCCACAATCGTGTGTTTGAAGCGCAAGTAATCCTCAATGGCCAAGTACTCGGCGAAGGCATGGGCCGCTCCAAAAAAGAAGCGGAGCAGCATGCCGCCCAAATGGCTTTAGGAAAACTAAACGAGCTTTAACTCAATAGTGAAGGGAAGAAACAGATTGTTCTTGAAACAATTAAGCATATTTGGATTTAAGTCTTTCGCCGAGAAGGTAACGGTCGATTTTGTACCCGGCGTTACCGCGGTTGTCGGGCCAAACGGAAGCGGCAAGAGCAATATTACAGACGCTCTTCGCTGGGTGCTCGGCGAACAATCCGCCAAAAGCTTGCGCGGGGGAACGATGGAAGACGTCATCTTTGCGGGAAGCGATTCAAGGAAGCCGCTTAATATTGCGGAAGTGACCATGATCTTGGATAATACATCCGGGTTGCTTCCGATTGATTATAATGAAGTCAGTGTGAAAAGATGCGTTCATCGGACCGGAGAAAGTGAATTTTATATCAATGGGAGCCGATGCAGGCTCAGGGATATTGTCGATCTGTTTACTGATTCAGGGCTTGGAAGAGAGGCCTTTTCCATCATTAGCCAAGGAAAAGTGGATCAAATTTTAAACAGTAAACCGGAAGAAAGGCGGACCATTTTTGAAGAGGCCGCCGGAGTCCTGAAATATAAGCAGAGAAAAATGAAAGCAGAAGGAAAATTGGCGGAAACAGAGGACAACTTAAACCGGGTAAACGATATTATCCATGAATTGGATGGACAATTGGAAACGTTAATGGAACAAGCAGAAAAGGCCAAAACATATCTGGATAAAAAAAGGTTGAAAGAAAAAAGTGAAATAGCGTTAACAGTATACCAAATCGAAACGCTTTATAAAGAATGGGAGTCGTTGAACAACAAGTGGGAAGAGCATACCGACAATGAGCAATCAGTGGCAAATGCCGTCCAGCAAGCTGAAATGGCTCTTGATGGGAAAAGGGAGACCGGGAATGGGCTTGACGAGGCGATCACCTCACTTCAAAATGTTCTTCTCGATGTGTCTGGACAACTAGAGAAACTGGAAGGGACGAGCCAGGTTCTTCAGGAAAGAAAGAAGCATACGAACGAACAAATGGAACAGCTCCAAGTTTCGATTCAAGAGGCCGGCAGTAAAATAGAAGAGTTAAAAAAACAACTCGAGGCCACGAGAAATCTCTTACAAAAAAAAGATCAGGAAATTGACCATGTCCAGGATGAGCTTCAAAAAAAGAAAAATGAGCTGGGCTTTTTTGATGACCAAATTGAGGCGACGATTGATTCGCTAAAAAGTGATTATGTCGAGGTTTTGAATCAGCGGGCATCCGAGAAAAACAGGCTTCAATATTTAGAAAGCCAGTTAAGCCAGCAGGAAATAAAGCTGCAAAAGGCGAATGAAAATTATGACAAATATTCAGGAGACTATCAAGATATAAAAAGCAAGCTTTTGGAGAAAAAGGAAAAAATCGTTCAAGTGTTAAAAGCCCTGGAAGACATAGTGTTGCAGGAAAAAGAACTTGTGGAACATATGAATGGGTTGAAGGGTAAATTGGATCAACAGCAATCCATGCTGATGGAATCCTACAGAACCGCCGATAAACTGAAAGCCCAAAAGGAAAGTCTAGAATCATTGGCTGAGGATTATGCCGGATATTTTCATGGTGTACGTCAAGTGTTGAAAGCCAAAAAATCCATTTTGTCTGGCATAGAAGGAGCCGTCGCAGAATTGATTGATGTTCCGAAAGAGCTGGAGACAGCCATTGAAATCGCGCTTGGCAGCGCCGTTCAACACATCATTGTCCAAACAGACGAAGACGCCCGGAAAGCGATCGAATTTTTAAAGAAAAACAGATTGGGACGGGCGACTTTTTTGCCGCTTAATATTGTCAGGCCGAAACAGCTGCAAAGCGAGCAACTAGCGTTCCTTCAGCGTCACAGCCGATTTGTCGGCATTGCCTCGCAACTGATCCGCTTTGACAAAAAGCATGAGGCGGCAATTGGCAACTTGCTGGGAAATGTCATTATTGCCAAAGACTTGCAAGGAGCAACGGAGCTGGCAAAGCTGCTTCAATATCGTTTTCGCATCGTAACCGTCGACGGCGAAGTGATGAATCCCGGCGGTTCCATGACGGGGGGAAATTCAAAACAAAAACGGAACTCCCTTGTGGGACGCAAGAATGAGATTGCCCGGTTAAAAAAAGAGCTATATGCTGTGGAGACAACCATTTCAAACTATGAACTTGAAGGAAGCAGACTGAAGGAGCAACTTGCCAAATATAATAATGTGCTGGATGAAGCGGGAAAACAAAAGAAAAAGTGGCTGCGAGAGCGCCAGGAATTAGAGAAACAAATTTCCCAGCTTGAAATCAATGAAAAAAATGCGCAAGACTACATGGCTCTTTTTGAAATGGAAAAAAAGGAAATCACAGCCGAATGTATCTCGATCCAAGACCAAATGAAGCAAGTTGCATCCGTGTTGGAAAATAGTCAACAAGAAATTGCCAAGCTTGATAAGGAGATTGAAGAGCTCACAACAAAACGGAATGAGCAGCGTCAACATAAAGAGTTGCTTTCAGGGGACATAAACGAATTAAATACGCGTTATGCGACTTTGCATGAACAGAAAAACGCAGAAATAGCCAATCGGGACAGGCTTATGTTAACGTTGAAAGAATTGCAAAACGACATGGTGGACGCAGAGGAAAGACTCGCCGCACTCCAAAAAGAAAGCGAAAAAATCGAGAAAAATATCGTCGATAATCACCAACAAATACACATTATGCGGAAAAAAAAGGAAGAAACGATCGAAGAAGCTGCACTCAGGCGTAAAGAAAGAAACGCTGTCCAGCAAGCCATTGCGGAAATCGAAATCGAACTGCGAGCGTTAAAAAGAAAACATCGGAAAATGATGAATCTGGCAAAAGAAAGCGAATTAAAGAAAAACCGGCTCGAAGTTGAATTGGAAAACTATGCCCATATATTAAAAAATGAATATAGGATGTCTTATGAGCGGGCGAAAGCAGATTATCCATTAGAAGAAACACCTGAAGAAGCAAAAAACAGGTTGGAAGTGCTTAAGAATGAAATTGAGGATATGGGTACTGTCAACATTGGTGCAATAGAAGAATATGACAGGGTAAACAGCCGATTTGAATTTTTACAAGCCCAGCAGCAAGACTTAATGGAAGCGAAGGATACGCTTATACAAATTATGGAGGAGATGGATGGAGAAATGATTAAACGGTTTGGTCAAACGTTTGAATCCATCCAACAAGCATTTGAAGGAGTTTTTCGATCCTTATTTGGCGGAGGACGAGCGAAGCTGGAGTTGACAGCACCGGATGATTTATTAACGACCGGAGTTGAAATAGTAGCCCAGCCGCCCGGAAAAAAACTGCAAAATTTGAGCCTTTTATCGGGCGGAGAACGATCGATGACAGCCATCGCCCTATTATTTTCCATTTTAACAGTCAGACCAGTCCCGTTTTGTGTGCTGGACGAAGTGGAAGCGGCGCTGGACGAAGCGAATGTCCTTCGATTTAGCAATTATTTAAAAGAATTCAGCCAAAGCACCCAGTTTATCGTCATTACACACAGACAAGGCACTATGTCCGGAGCAGACGTATTATACGGCGTCACGATGCAGGAGTCCGGCGTATCCAAACTTGTTTCTGTAAAACTGGAGGAAGCCGAAGCGCTGGCCAAATAACCTTGGGGGTGAAGCAAATGAGTTTTTTTAAAAAATTAAAAGATAAATTTACAACATCAACTGATTCCATCTCTGAAAAATTTAAAGAAGGCCTTGTAAAAACCCGTGATAATTTTTCTAATAAAATCAACGACCTCGTCGCCCGCTATCGTACGGTGGACGAAGACTTCTTTGAAGAGCTTGAAGAAATATTGATTCAGGCCGATGTCGGTTTTGACACGGTTATGGAACTTGTCGATGAGTTAAAGACGGAAGTGAAAAGAAGAAACATGAAAGATCCACTAGAAGTCCAATCCGTTATATCCGAAAAGTTGATTGAGATTTACGAGTCGGGGGAGGATCATCTGGGTGATTTGAACATCCAGAAGGATGGCCTAACCGTCATTTTATTTGTCGGGGTTAACGGAGTCGGCAAAACGACGACGATCGGCAAACTGGCCCACCATTTTAAAGCGGAGGGAAACAAAGTGTTGCTTGCCGCAGGAGATACGTTCCGCGCCGGAGCCATTGAGCAGCTCGAAGTATGGGGTGAGCGTGTCGGTGTGGAAGTTATTAAACAAACAGCGGGTTCGGATCCGGCTGCTGTCATGTATGATGCGGTACAGGCCGCAAAAGCGAGAAAAGCGGATATTTTGTTATGTGATACCGCAGGCCGCCTGCAGAACAAAGTAAACTTGATGAACGAGCTGGGAAAGATCAAGCGTGTCATAGAAAGGGAGATTCCTGGGGCACCACATGAAGTTTTGCTCGTTCTGGATGCCACAACCGGGCAAAATGCCTTGCTCCAGGCAAAAACTTTTAAAGAAGCGACCGATGTCAGCGGCATTGTGTTATCCAAGTTGGATGGAACAGCCAAAGGCGGCATTGTATTGGCGATTCGGAAAGAACTCAATATTCCGGTGAAATTTGTCGGCCTTGGTGAAAAAATAGATGATTTACAGCCATTTGATCCTGAGAAATATATTTACGGATTGTTTTCTGATGCGATCGAGAAAACGGAGGAATAGTCGCTTTCAAGGAAACGGGTTGACGCCTCACTGGTAATGGTGTAAGATTTAGGGTGTGTAAAGGCTTTTAACTTAACAAGGTGGAGATCCCGATGATGCTTGAGAAGACAACGCGCATGAACTACTTGTATGACTTTTATCAAACGTTGTTGACTCCAAAGCAGCGTAATTATATGGCCCTTTACTACCGGGATGATCTTTCACTCGGAGAAATTGCCGAAAACTATGGCGTGAGCCGGCAAGCTGTATACGATAATTTAAAACGGACTGAAGCATTGCTCGAAGAGTATGAAAGCAAGCTTTTACTGCTGGAAAAATTCCAAAAACGAACACATTTGACGAGTTTGATGAGGGAACAGTTAAGCGACTTCCCGGATTTGAAGGATAAAATATCCATCTATCTGGATAAATTAGAGGAATTGGATTAGGGGGCGGCAATAATGGCATTTGAAGGATTGGCCGACCGGTTGCAATCGACAATTCAAAAAATCCGCGGCAAGGGAAAAGTAACAGAAGCGGACGTCAAAGAAATGATGCGTGAAGTCCGGCTTGCTTTGCTTGAGGCGGATGTCAACTTTCGGGTTGTCAAACAATTTATTAAAAAGGTGAGCGAAAGGGCAGTCGGGCAGGAGGTAATGAAAAGCCTCACGCCTGGCCAGCAAGTCATTAAAGTGGTGAAAGAAGAGCTTACCGATCTGATGGGCGGTGAACAAAGCAAGATTGCCACGGCGAAACGTCCACCGACGGTGATCATGATGTCCGGACTGCAAGGAGCCGGTAAAACGACGACAACGGGGAAGCTTGCCAATTTGTTGCGCAAAAGCTACAACCGCAAGCCTTTGCTCATTGCAGCCGATATATACAGGCCGGCGGCCATTAAACAGCTCGAGACGATCGGAAAGCAACTCGATATGCCAGTGTTTTCGCTGGGCGACCAAGTGAACCCCGTGGACATTGTCCGTAAAGGAATTGAAAAGGCAAAGGAAGAAAATTGTGATTATGTTCTAATCGACACTGCCGGACGGTTGCATATTGATGACGAGCTGATGGAAGAATTAAGGCAAATCAAGGAAGTAGCCGATCCGGATGAAATATTCCTTGTAGTGGACGCGATGACGGGGCAGGATGCTGTCAATGTGGCACAAAGCTTTAATGAGCAGCTTGACATTACAGGGGTCATCTTGACAAAGCTGGACGGGGATACCCGCGGAGGGGCTGCTTTATCCATTCGCTCCGTTGCCCAAAAACCCATTAAATTTGTGGGGATGGGAGAAAAGATGGATGCACTCGAACCGTTCCACCCCGAGCGAATGGCTTCCCGGATCTTGGGTATGGGCGATGTGCTTACCTTGATTGAGAAAGCCCAGGAATCTGTCGATGAAGAAAAAGCGAAGGAAATGGAACATAAATTCCGGACAGCCTCTTTTACATTTGACGATTTCCTTGAACAACTTGGCCAAGTCAGGAGCATGGGGCCGCTCGATGAATTGATCAAAATGATGCCGGGCGCCAACAAGATGAAAGGGCTCAACAATTTGCAAGTGGATGAAAAGCAGATTGGGCATGTGGAGGCCATTATCCGGTCCATGACAAAAGCCGAGAAAGAAAATCCCGAAATCATTAATGCGAGCAGGCGCAGAAGAATCGCCAAAGGGAGCGGGCGTCCCGTTCAAGAAGTAAACCGGCTCCTGAAACAGTTTGAGGAAATGAAAAAAATGCTCAAACAAATGTCGGGCATGCAGCAAAAAGGGAGAAAGAAAGGCTTCAAATTTCCGTTTATGTAAGAAAAGCGAAAAGCGCCTGCTTATCGACGTACAGACTGGAGTGCCTGCGACGAGATAAAGGAAACACGGCGAGGACCGAGCCGATGTTGACTTATCGTAGGAGTAGGCTCGAAGTCGGCTAGTCGATAGGCGCTAGAGCTGGACAATAAGAAAAGCGAAAAGCGCCTGCTTATCTAGAGCGCTTTTGCCAAGTTAATAGGACCATGGCGCCTCAGCTGTTTCCAATCAGAATAAGCTTCTTTGTGATGCGCTGAGGTTTAACCACTTCAATTAAGTGTACTGTGTCTTAGGAGACAAGAAGCTGTGCAAAGCGTCTGCATCTTGTGACGCGCTGAATAAGGCTTCTATCGAATAAGCCGGGGCGCAGGAGCATATTAGCGTAAAGTCAGCTAGTCGATAAGCGGCGCGGGAGCAAGATAATATCAAGCTTCCGCCGATTACCAAAAGGCAACTGTATGCCACGTAGTTATCCCGTCTTGGGGTTGCATACATGTCATTTTAACATGTTAAGAAAAAACACTTTACAAACAAAACACACACTGATATTATACTATCTTGTGTGAAACTATTCGGAGGTGCTTTAAAGCATGGCAGTTAAAATTCGTTTAAAACGTATGGGAGCAAAGAAAGCTCCTTTTTATCGGATCGTTGTTGCCGACTCGCGTTCACCGCGTGACGGACGTATCATTGAGGAGGTTGGCACATATAACCCAGTCGCTGAGCCTGCACAAGTTACAATTAATGAAGAAAGTGTGTTAAAGTGGCTTCAGGATGGGGCGAAACCTTCTGATACCGTCCGCAACCTGTTCTCGAAACAAGGTATTATGGAGAAATACCATAACGCGAAGAATAGCAAGTAAACGTGATAGCGATGCAAGAATTAATTTTGTCGATCGTCAAGCCGATTGTTGATCATCCTGACGATGTTCAAGTGCGTGTCAGTGAAGATGACAAACGAATTGTTTATCATCTTACGGTTCACGAAAAGGATATCGGGAAGGTGATTGGAAAGCATGGACGCGTAGCCAAAGCGATTAGAACGGTCGTGTATGCCGCTGCAGGATCCAAACAACATAAGAAGGTATACATGGAAATCGACGAATAGGGAGGAAAAACCTCCCTTTTTTTTAACGATATCACCGAAAATAAAAGACGGAGGATGATCGTGTGAAAATTATCCAAACTGTCACCGTCAAACAAATTTTAACCGAAAAAAGCCGTGAAAAGCTTTCCGCTAAATATAACCAGCAAAAACAGCAATTGCAAAAAGAATGCGATCAATTATTATTTGAGATGAAAAAATTGGAAAGAACAAGAAAGTTTTCAGCCGTCGGCCTAAAAGCCCAATTTGATAAGGAAATTGATTTGAGAAAGGAAAAAATAAAATTAATCGACTTTCAAATTGAGCAGCTTGGGATGCTTCCGTACGGGAGCGAGCTAAAGGATCAAGATGTCCAGGCACTTGTAGAAATTGAAATTGGTGATAATTGGGAAGAAATAATGAAAGGGAAAACCGTCATTATAAAAGACGGAATCATATCTGAAATTCGAGAAAGGTGACTGTCATGGGCTGTTGGTTTAATGTTGGAAAAATTGTCAATACCCACGGAATACGCGGAGAAGTCCGAGTGATTTCCGTAACCGATTTTCCGGAACAACGCTACGCCCCGGGTAATACCCTGCATCTCTTCCTCAACGAAGCAGCACCTATTCCACTTGTAGTCAAAACACATCGCAAGCATAAACAATTTGATTTGCTTACCTTTGAAGGATATGACAATGTGAATGAAGTAGAACAATGGAAAAACGGGATGTTAAAAGTCTCCGAAGAAGAATTGATGGATCTTCCAGAAGGCGAATACTATTTTCACCAAATCATTGGCTGCAAAGTGTTGACTGTTGACGGAGAAGAGCTTGGTACTGTAAAAGAAATTTTAACCCCAGGGGCCAACGATGTTTGGGTCGTCCAAAGAGAGAACGGAAAAGATTTGCTCATACCCTATATCGCTGATGTAGTCCTTAAAGTTTCTGTTGATACAAAAGAAATTGTCATTGATCCGCTGGAGGGATTATTGCCGTGAGGATTGACGTATTGACTTTGTTCCCCGAAATGTTTTCAGGAGTTCTCGGTTCTTCCATTTTAAAAAAAGCTGCCGAAAAAAATGCCGTCACATACCATCTAACAAATTTCCGTGATTTTTCCGATGACAAGCACAAGACGGTAGATGATTACCCTTATGGCGGCGGCGCGGGAATGGTATTAAAGCCGCAGCCGATCTTCGATGCGGTAGAATGCGTAAAAAAGAAACATTCATCGCGCGTTATTCTTTTATGCCCGCAGGGAGAGACATTTACCCAAAAGAAGGCGGAACAGTTGTCAAAAGAGGAGCAAATTATTTTCATTTGCGGACATTATGAAGGATATGATGAGCGGATCAGAAGTATTGTGACTGACGAAATTTCCATTGGGGATTACATATTAACAGGCGGTGAACTGGCCGCTATGGTTGTCATTGATTCGGTTGTCCGGCTATTGCCGGGCGTTCTTGGAAATGAAAAATCACCTGTTTTGGATTCTTATTCAACCGGATTGCTTGAACACCCGCATTATACAAGGCCGGCCGAGTTTCGGGGAATGAAGGTGCCTGACGTGCTCCTATCCGGCAACCATAAAAAGATCGAAGAATGGCGTATCAAGCAATCTTTAAAAAGGACAAAAAATCGCCGGTCCGACCTTCTTGACAGCTATCCGTTAACGGAAGAACAAAAAAAGTGGCTTGACGAGGAAAATCTGTCCTAATTCCAATTGTAAATGACGGCTGGCTATGATATTATTACTTTTGTGGCTGGGAATGTAGCAAGTTGTTTCCAGTCGGTGACTACGGTGTTCCGCTGCAAGATTGAACGTTTGCATGAGCATCGGTGGAAGGAGATGAATACGATGCACAAATTAATAGAGGAAATCACGAAAGAGCAGCTTCGTACTGACCTGCCGGCATTCCGCCCGGGGGATACAGTTCGGATTCATGTAAAAGTCGTAGAGGGAACGCGTGAGCGGATCCAGCTGTTTGAAGGAGTCGTTATCCGCCGGCGAGGTGCCGGAATCAGCGAGACTTTTACCGTTCGCAAAATTTCCTACGGTGTTGGTGTGGAAAGAACATTTCCGGTCCATACACCACGAATTGCTAAAATTGAAGTCGTGCGTCGCGGTAAGGTTCGCCGTGCAAAACTTTACTATCTGCGCAAACTGCGTGGTAAAGCGGCTCGTATCAAAGAAATTCGTTAATTTATGGCTCATGCCTGCTTCGTTGCAACAAGAGGCCGTAAATGAAATTTGTCAAAGGAGCTTGGATTCAAGCTCCTTTTACTTTGCAATTTATTTCCTTGCGTTTTAAACTCGTGTAAAATGGTGTATACATATGAGAGAAAACATGTGAAAACTTCCCAGTGATGATTGGATGGTGACAAAATGGCGAAACAAAAAAATGAGATTTGGGAATGGACAAAAGCCTTGCTCATTGCCGTAGGGCTGGCTGCGATTATTCGTTACTTCCTTTTTGCTCCGATTGTTGTAGACGGGTTTTCCATGATGCCCACACTCCATAACGGCGACAGAATGATTGTTAACAAACTGAGCAAACCGGACCGTTTTGATATTATCGTCTTTCATGCCCCTGAGCAAAAGGATTATATAAAACGTGTGATCGGATTGCCCGGAGATACCGTTGAGTATGTAAACGACACACTTTATGTGAATGGAAAGCCTTATAAGGAACCATATTTGGAAGTCTACAAAAAGCAAAATCCGGAAGGTCCTTTAACGGAAGATTTTACTTTGGAGGAAATTACCGGCCACAAAACCGTTCCGGAAGGTGAACTGTTTGTAATGGGGGACAACCGCCGTTCAAGTAAAGACAGTCGCCATATAGGAACAATACCAATGGAAAAAGTGATTGGCGACACCAAATTTGTATATTGGCCTTTAAAGGATGTTAGAGTTGTAAAGTGATTGAATGGAGGAACATTCATGGCAATTCAATGGTTTCCCGGGCATATGGCAAAGGCTCGCCGGGAAGTGACAGAAAAATTAAAAGTCGTAGATATTGTGTTCGAGCTTGTTGATGCGCGGATTCCCATCTCATCCGCCAACCCTATGCTTGATGAAATCATTCTGCAAAAAAAGCGCCTTATTCTTTTGAATAAGGCTGACATGGCAGATCCTGATTATACGAAGGAGTGGATTCGTTATTACAGCGAAAAGGGCCATAAGGCGCTTGCCATTAATTCCCAGGAAGGGAAGGGATTGAAAGAAATCATCGCAGCATCGAAGGAATTGCTGAAGGAGCAAATCGAGCGGCGGGCAAAAAAAGGTCTAAAGCCAAGAGCCTTGCGGGCGATGATTATTGGCATACCGAATGTGGGGAAATCAACTTTGATTAACCGGCTTGCAAAGCGTAATATCGCCAAAACTGCCAATACACCGGGAGTAACACGCGGACAAGCATGGATTAAAGTCGGAAAAGAACTGGAACTTCTCGATACACCCGGAATTTTATGGCCGAAATTTGAAGATAAAGAAATTGGATACAAGTTGGCTTTAACAGGAGCCATTAAGGATTCATTATTAAATATGCAAGACATTGCCGTCTATGCGCTGGATTTCCTGAAAAGCCATTATCCGCAACGCTTAATGGAGAGGTACCAAATGGCGGATATAGCGACAGAAATGGCTGATTTATTCGATCATATCGGGAAGCTCCGCGGCTGTTTAATGTCCGGAGGGGAAGTTGATTATGATAAAACGGCTGACATCATCGTGATGGATGTGCGAACACAAAAGCTTGGTCGATTGACATTTGATTTTCCGAAAGAACAATCCGACTAATTTTTTGTAAACATATTCATAACCTCTTCACTTGGCCGATATAAAAAACAGATAGACAATGAGGGACAATGGATGGACAAGATGACTGTCGAACAAGTAAAAAAATTGCTGCCAGAGATAACAGACGAGCAGGACCCATTATTTCAGCAGCTTGCCTTGGATTCACGCAAGGGCGTCCAAACCCTTGTAGCCAAATGGCGGCGTGAAAAACAAAAAGCGCTACTTGAGCGGAAGCGATATGAGAACATGAGCAAATTGGAAGAAGAAGCGAGAGCGGCGGGTTATGAGCATATCGCGGGAGTTGATGAAGCCGGGCGCGGGCCGCTGGCCGGGCCGGTTGTTTCGGCCGCTGTCATATTGCCTGCCGACTGTTATATCGCGGGGATCAATGATTCAAAACAACTTTCCGAAAAAAAACGCTTTGACATTTATCAAGAAATTACGGAAAAAGCAATCGCTGTCGGAGTTGGGATTATTTCGGCGCGGGAAATAGATATATTGAACATACATAATGCCGTCAAAAAATCAATGCAGACAGCCATCAGCGAATTAAGTGTCCAGCCGGATTTTATCCTTTTTGACGCCATGGAAATAGATGTGCCGTTTTCCTACAAGTCGATTGTAAAAGGCGACACAGCAAGTGTTTCAATAGCGGCTGCATCAATCATTGCCAAAGTCACCCGCGATCGGCTTATGATACAATATGACGAGCAGTTTCCCCAGTACGGTTTCCGCATCCATAAGGGCTACGGAACTGCAGGCCACTTGTCTGCATTGCAATCTTACGGGCCTTGTCCGATTCACCGAAAATCTTTCGGCCCGATAAAAGAACATGCCGGCCAGTGAGAAGGACGTGAGTTGATTGGATATACATACCATTTCGAGAATAATGTTTAATACCGATAAAGTCCCTGCTGACCAGCCGTTCATACTGCGGGATGGCCAAGTAGTATTTGCCAGAACACTCCGCTTTTTTCCCAATCAGCTGGCAGAAATTCAAATTGGATCCAACCGCTTGATTGCAAAGCTGGAGGTTCCTTTGGAAAGCGGAAAGGGATATTGGTTTCAGGCAGCGTTTCAACAAGGAGAATTGCTTTTAAAATTACTGTCGAAAGAAGCCCCTCGCACCCCTGGTCCCATTTCGCTCAATCACTCTCCATTTCCAGAGCAGAAGGGATTGCAAGAGCTTACAAATTTCTTAATGAAGGAACCCGTTCCATTGACGAAAGAGCAAATATTCACTGCTGGAAGATGGCTGAAGACAGTGAATGACCAAAGTTTGGCTATGGATGTCATCCGTTTTATGAGCAGGCAAAACTTACCCTTTATTGACTCGGTGTTTCAATCCCTTTTTGCGGCTGTAAACAAAACATCCTTCACCAATTTAATGTCCTCATTATATGAATCCCTCCAGCAGGAACCAAAAAATGCCCCTCTCGTTCAACAAATCCTCCAGCATCTTGAGGAGCTGCTCCATCATGGCAGCCATCAAGAAAAAGCTCATACAGGGACAGGCAAGGACGTTTTTCAACATCTTATGAGAGCGATTAAGCATACAGGGATCTTTTATGAAGCCAATATGGAACAGCTCAAGCCGGAGTTGGCATTAAAATCCCTTCTTGTAAAATATGTCGGGATCAATGAAGCTGGAAACACTTCGCGAAATTACGCGGAGCAAATTATTTTAAAAATGAACGGACAGCAGCTATTTTCAGCCAATAACACATCTGTTCAGCAAATCGTTTTCACCATTCCTTTAACAGTTTTTCAGCAATACACCGAATTAACAATGCAATGGACAGCAAAGCGCAAACCGGATGGAAAAATAGACGCTGATTATTGTCGGATTTTATTTTACCTTGACCTGCAACATTTAAAGGAAACGGTTGTGGACATGCAAATACAAAACCGGGTCGTCACAGTTACGCTCTTTAACGAATCAGAGGCAATCAAACCCCTGGCGCAAACGCTTATGCCCTTTCTAAAAGAGGAATTAAAAAATTTGGATTATACTTTATCCACGGTGCATATTCGCAAGCCGGCAAACAAAAGCCCTGTCGTAAACCGGCTATCTGGCTTGGAGAGCAATCCGTATACTGGGGTTGATATTCGGATATGAATGAGAAAAATGTAGAACAGAAGAAAGCCATTGCTTTACGGTATGCTGAAAGCGATCAGGCGCCTATCGTATTGGCAAAAGGAACGGGAAAAGTGGCGGAGAAAATTCTGGAAAAGGCGGAAGAAAATAATATTCCGGTGCAGCAAGACCCCACCCTTGCTGAATTGCTGGGACAGCTAAATATCAACGAAGCCATTCCGGAAGAACTATACGGCGCAGTTGCCGAAGTTCTGGCTTTTATCTATCAAATCGACAAGAAAACCGGAGAATCGAAATGAAAAGGCTTTAAGGGTGGACTTCCATTCGCCATTTTAATACAATAAACACGGTAATCTATTTTTTTACAGTCTGAGGGAGGACGGAAAATGAATATCCATGAGTATCAAGGTAAAGAGATCCTGAGAAAATACGGCGTATCTGTACCAAATGGAAAAGTGGCATTTACCGTTGATGAAGCGGTCGATGCGGCAAAAGAACTGGGTACGGAAATATGCGTTGTAAAGGCGCAAATCCACGCCGGGGGACGCGGGAAAGCCGGTGGTGTGAAAGTCGCGAAAAATCTAGATGAAGTTCGTACATATGCTGACGAAATACTTGGAAAAACCCTCGTTACTCATCAAACAGGACCGGAAGGAAAAGAAGTAAAACGGTTATTGATTGAGGAAGGCTGCGATATCAAGAAAGAATATTATGTCGGTCTCGTTGTAGATCGCGCCACAGATAGAGTCGTCTTAATGGCATCCGAAGAAGGCGGGATGGACATCGAAGAAGTGGCAGCTAAAACGCCGGAAAAAATATTTAAAGAGGTCGTCGATCCGGTTGTTGGATTAACTGGCTTCCAAGCAAGACGTATTGCATTTAACATAAACATGCCAAAAGAGCTTGTGGGAAAAGCGGCCAAATTTATGATCACTCTCTACAATGCTTTTGTTGATAATGATTGCTCCATTGCGGAAATCAACCCGCTAGTCGTTACAGGCGACGGCAATGTGCTCGCACTTGATGCCAAGCTGAACTTTGATGATAACGCCCTATTCAGGCATAAGGATATTTTGGAATACCGCGATTTGGATGAGGAAGACCCGAAAGAAATTGAAGCTTCCAAATATGACCTGAGCTATATCTCCCTTGATGGGAACATCGGATGCATGGTCAACGGTGCCGGTCTGGCGATGGCTACAATGGACATTATCAAACATTACGGCGGAGATCCTGCAAACTTCCTGGATGTTGGAGGCGGGGCTACCGCGGAGAAAGTAACAGAAGCGTTTAAAATTATTCTTTCCGATGAACATGTGAAAGGGATATTTGTCAACATTTTCGGAGGAATTATGAAGTGTGACATTATTGCAACCGGTGTTGTTGAAGCGGCCAAGCAAGTCGGCTTGAGTGTCCCTCTCGTTGTAAGACTCGAAGGCACGAATGTTGATTTGGGCAAAAAAATATTGAACGAATCCGGACTCAATATCATCGCTGCTGAATCCATGTCTGACGGTGCCCAAAAAATTGTTGAGCTTGTCAGCTAAAAAAAACAAAATACATGTACACGATTTGTTTTTCTTTTCGGCTGTACAAAACTGAAAGGAAGGTAAAAAATCATGAGTGTTTATATAAATAAAGATACAAAAGTGATCGTACAGGGAATTACCGGTTCAACCGCATTATTTCACACAAAACAAATGCTTGAATATGGAACAAAAATTGTCGGGGGAGTAACACCTGGCAAAGGCGGTCAAGAGGTCGAAGGAGTTCCGGTCTTTAACACAGTCGAAGATGCTGTAAAAGCAACTGGTGCAAATGCTTCCGTCATTTATGTTCCTGCTCCATTTGCGGCAGACGCCATTTTGGAAGCTGTCGATGCCGAGCTTGACTTGGTCATCTGCATTACAGAACATATTCCGGTTCTTGATATGGTAAAAGTAAAAAGAGCTATGGAAGGCAAGAAAACACGCCTTGTCGGCCCGAACTGCCCGGGAGTCATTACTCCGGAAGAATGTAAAATCGGCATTATGCCTGGCTATATTCATAAAAAAGGCCACGTAGGCGTCGTCTCCCGCTCGGGAACATTGACATACGAAGCCGTACATCAGCTTTCCCAAGCGGGAGTCGGCCAATCCACTGCGGTCGGAATTGGCGGAGACCCTGTTAACGGCACCGACTTTATCGATGTTTTAACCGCATTCAATGAAGACCCGGAAACAGAGGCGGTCATCATGATCGGGGAAATCGGTGGAACAGCTGAAGAAGACGCGGCCCGCTGGGTAAAAGAAAACATGACAAAGCCGGTTGTCGGATTTATTGGCGGTCGTACAGCACCTCCAGGAAAGCGGATGGGTCATGCGGGAGCCATCATTTCCGGAGGAAAAGGAACCGCTGATGAAAAAATCCGCGTCATGAATGAATGCGGCATAAAAGTAGCGGAAACACCAGCTGTTATTGGTGAAACATTGATCGGCGTCCTTAAGGAAAAAGGGCTGTACGAAAAATGCAAAACGCATGATTAAAAACGAACGAAAAAGGGATTGGCCCGTTACCATCATGTTGAAGGCTTTTCCCCCAGTTTTTCAAAAATGGCCCCTCATTTTGAGGGGCTGTTATAAAGGAGATGGTATTCATTTTTAAGGAAAGATTGTTACATCTTCTCCATTGTCAATTACCGAATGGCTCCATTAGACACTTGCTGGAATTGGACCCCGATTTATCACAACTCTATTCGATTTCCTTCTCAACACTTCAATCTTTACTCCATTTAGACCCTTCTTCCAAGAAGCGATTTTCGGAGCAATTTTATACAATGGACATGAACAAACTTCTTTCTTTATACCATTCGAACAACATTGCCGTTATCACTTACCGTGACGAAGAATATCCTGAACAATTGAAGGAAGTTTATGATCCGCCGCTCGTTCTGTTTGCCAGAGGAGACACCGCTCTTTTGAAAAGGCCTTCATTAGCGATTGTGGGGGCCCGAAAGGCGGACGATTATGCCAAAAGGTCGATCCGATTGCTGCTTCCCCCGCTTCTTCAAAAAGGATTCATCATCATTAGCGGATTGGCAAGAGGAACCGATAGCATAGCCCATCAACAGACAATGATGATGGGTGGAAAAACAATCGGGGTGTTGGGAGGCGGTTTTTTTCACCTTTACCCGCCTGAAAACAAAACTCTTGCGGAAGAGATGAGTAAACATCATTTGCTCTTGTCCGAATATCCCCCCATCTGGAAGCCGAAAAAGTGGTTTTTCCCGATGCGCAACAGAATTATCAGTGGTCTTGCCAAAGGAACCGTTATAATTCAAGCGAACATAAAGAGCGGTTCTCTGATTACAGCAGACTTTGCTCTAGATGAAGGCAGAGAAGTTTTTGCGGTTCCCGGGCCCATCGACAGTCCTTTGTCAGAAGGGACGAATAGACTGATTAAACAAGGGGCCAAACTCGTATCATCCGGGGAAGACATTTTAGAAGAACTCCTGTTTTGAGGATTTTGTAAAACAATAAAACTTGCATTTTGGCCAAAAGTGGGATAGATTCATCAAAAGAAGCTTTGAACAGGCTGTCACCTTTCGCCTGTTCTATTTATTTCATTGACAAAAGAATGATACATGTATAAGATTTATTCTGATTTCAGTAACTACACCTCTAGGGAGGATTTTTGTATGTCCGATTATTTGGTTATTGTGGAATCGCCTGCAAAGGCGAAAACCATTGAACGATATTTAGGAAAAAAATATAAAGTGAAAGCATCCATGGGGCATGTCCGCGATTTGCCGAAAAGCCAAATGGGTGTAGACATCGAACATAATTACGAACCAAAGTATATTACCATCCGTGGGAAAGGCCCCATTTTAAAAGAATTAAGGACTGCGGCAAAAAAAGCGAAAAAGGTTTATCTTGCAGCTGACCCAGACAGGGAGGGAGAAGCGATTGCCTGGCATCTCGCCCACAGCTTGGATGTTGACATCACTTCCAATTGCCGGGTTATTTTTAACGAAATTACGAAAGATGCCATTAAAGAATCGTTTAAACATCCCCGTCCCATCAACATGGACCTGGTGGACGCACAACAGGCAAGACGGGTTCTGGACAGACTGGTAGGGTACAATATCAGCCCGCTTCTTTGGAAAAAAGTGAAAAAGGGATTGAGCGCCGGAAGGGTGCAATCAGTGGCAGTCAGACTGATCATCGACAGGGAAAATGAAATTAAAAATTTCGTGCCTGAAGAGTACTGGTCCATTGAAGGCAGTTTTAAAAAAGGAAAGGACCCTTTTCAAGCAGCTTTTTACGGAGTTGGCGGCAAGAAAGTAAAACTGACGTCCGAAGAGGACGTCAAAAACATATTGGGAAAAGTCAAAGGCGATCAATTTATAGTAGATACCGTCACTAAAAAAGAAAGAAGACGGAATCCGGCAAAACCGTTTACGACTTCTTCACTGCAACAGGAAGCCGCGAGAAAGCTGAACTTTCGGGCCAAAAAGACGATGATGCTGGCCCAGCAACTATACGAAGGAATTGACTTAGGAAAAGAAGGCACAGTCGGACTGATTACGTATATGAGAACAGATTCCACGAGAATTTCAGATCTGGCCAAAAACGAAGCGGCGGAATACATTACGGCCAGCTACGGGCAAGAATATAAAGGAACCGGCGGCCGGAAAGAGAAAAAGGCTGTCAACACCCAAGACGCCCATGAAGCGATCAGGCCGACAAGTACGATGAGGGAACCGAACTCGGTAAAGGCCTATTTGAGCCGGGATCAGCTTAGATTGTATAAATTGATCTGGGAAAGATTTGTAGCGAGTCAAATGGCTCCGGCTGTCATGGACACGGTGGCAGTCGATTTAAAAAATGGAGAAGTCATATTTCGCGCAACCGGCTCACAGATCAAATTCCCGGGCTTCATGAAGGTTTATGTAGAAGGCACCGATGATCAGCTTGAGGAAAAGGAAAATGTCCTGCCGGCTTTTTCCGAAGGAGAGCATGTAAAAGCTGAGAAACTTGATCCGAAACAGCATTTTACGCAGCCACCTCCACGGTATACGGAAGCAAGGCTTGTCAAAGCACTTGAAGAGCTTGGAATCGGAAGGCCATCCACTTATGCGCCTACACTGGACACGATCCAAAAACGCGGCTATGTCGCTCTTGACAACCGCCGTTTTGTACCGACAGAACTCGGTGAAATTGTTTTGGAGCTGATTATGGAGTTTTTCCCGGAAATTTTGGACGTGGAATTTACGGCAAAAATGGAATCCAATTTGGATGAAATTGAAGAAGGCCAGCTTGTCTGGGTAAAACTGATTGATGACTTTTATAAAGGCTTTGAGAAAAACCTGAAAAAAGCAGAAGAGGAAATGAAGGAAGTAGAAATCAAAGATGAATACGCAGGCGAGGATTGTGAAAAATGCGGCAATCCGATGGTCATAAAAATGGGCCGGTACGGAAAATTCATGGCTTGCAGTAACTTCCCTGATTGCAGAAACACAAAGCCGATTGTAAAACATATTGGTGTTCAATGCCCGAAATGCCATAAAGGCAGTATTGTCGAAAGAAAAAGCAAGAAAAAAAGAATATTTTTTGGGTGTGACCGCTATCCCGAGTGTGATTTCTTGTCTTGGGATAAGCCGCTTGAAAGACCTTGTCCTAAATGTGAAGGCTTGCTTGTAGAGAAAAAATTGAAAAAAGGCAAACAGGTGCAATGTTCAAATTGTACCTATAAAGAACAACCGCAAGAGTAATGTGAAGCGAGCACTGGCTCGCTTTTTTCTATGAATGTAAAAAATGGCTCTATACTAAATGTTGGGGTTTCCACACAATTTGCCCCAAAAAATACACGCAAACATCCAATTCTTTTATACTTGAATTGTCGAGAAACAAG
>NZ_JAFBFH010000017.1 GCF_016909185.1 Siminovitchia thermophila
ACATAATATTCACCTCAAGAATATTATGCGGTTATTGGTCGAAGCTGTACATTATTAAACAATCAACTTTGTACATTCTTAGAGTAGCATTTATAAATATGACTTTAAGCGGCTTAGTAAAGGACAAACCATCAGGATAAACGAAACGGGAATGAAAGATCCGGCCGAACTATTTGTGAAAAATAAGAACGGGGATTCATTTTTTGCCGAATTTGTTTTCCCGCTGATCAAAAACACCCATGTAACAAACGAGAACATCCTTCATAAAAATAAAATGCAGATAAAGAAGGAATTTATACCGGATGAACAACGACTAAAATTTCCGGGAAGTGAATGGCTTTATATCAAGCTGTATGGCATGAGTCAGCGTGTCGAGGAGTTTCTATATAATGGATTCTGTAAATTGTCTGAGGAAGCAAAAGAAAATGGCTGGGCTGAACAGGCATTCTTCATCCGATATATAGACGAAGTCCCACATATCCGAATCCGGTTAAAAGGGGATCCGGACCTTTTAGTAACTCAAGGATTTCCATCCATCTATAAATGGGCTAATACGATGAAAGAAGATGGTTTATTGAATCGGATGGTCATTGATACATATGACCCTGAAATCGAGAGATATGGGGGTCCAAAGCTTATCGGTAATGCTGAAGCATTCTTCTCAAAAGACAGCGAGGTTGTAGCACAGTATCTGGGCCTTAGAAGATTTCAACGCTTTGACATTAGTGAAGAGCTGTTTGGGGCTATTAGTATTATTGATATCCTGGAAGCATTTTCGTTCAGCTTCAGGGAACAGCTGGACTGGCTCAATGAAAGTGTGAATTATAAGGATTATAAAGAGGAATTTAAACAGTTGAAACCCCAACTACTGCGATATGGCAATACCAATGACAATTGGTCTAGTTTACAGATGGATGAAAATGGACAAACAATCTCCTCATTATTGAATATTAGAAGAGAAACGTTGGGGCGGTATGCAGATAGTGTAAAGGAGGCGAATCAGCAAGGTCTGCTAACCAACCATATTGACGACCTGATCGGCAGCGTCATTCATATGCACATTAACCGGTTAATCGGAGTAGATCGGACGAGGGAGACGAAGATTATCACACTCGCGAGACACACTTTGTACAATTTAAGGTACCAGAAGGAGAAGCAGAAACAATGGATGAGTTAAAATACTATTCTTCTAATTTCAGTTTTAAAAGTATTTTAAGTTCATTTTCTTATTGGCCCCGATTATTCAAGCTTCTCTGGGAGATCAACAAAGCCTACTTTATTCTTATTATTGGCTGCTCTCTTTTGCAGGGGCTGATTCCTGCCTTTTTGATTATTGCCACGCAGGGGTTTATTAACAGTATTGTCAATTCGCAGAACAGCGGTGCCTTCTCAGATGTTTTTTTCAGCTTTGCTCTGCTTGCAGGGGCAACTATTTTGAATGAATTGGTGAGTGTCATGAAAGGGTATGTCGAAAGGCTTTATGAAAGTCTCATAGGCTATCGCTTAAATGAAACGATCATGAGCAAATCAAATGACCTCCCATTGGAATCATTCGAAGACGCAGATGTCCAGGATAAGCTAAAGCGCGCCCAGTCGGAGGCATCTTATCGACCGTATCAGATTTTTTCCCAGATACTTTCCTTAATCAGCCAGGCTGTAACCCTATTTTCTGTTGCTGCGATTCTGATTATCTGGAAATGGTGGGTTGCCTGCTTATTGATCGTCTTCCCACTCGTTTCCTTTATTTCTTTTTTGAAATTAGGTCAAGAAGAGTTTGAAATTCATTTCAGAAGAGCCCCTAAAACCAGAGAATCCTGGTATTTGTCGTTTTTGCTGACAAAAGACAATAGCTTTAAAGAAGTGAAATTGTTTAAATTGGGCTCCTATTTGATTGAGCAGTATAAGCGGATATTCTCTGGCTTCTTTGAAGAAGATAAGGTAATTGCCAAGAAACGTTCTTTTATGTCTATCCGATTTCAATTTTTAAATGAAATTGTCTCTGCCATCATTATTTTCATGATCGCATTTGCTGCGTTTAATAAGGAAATCATGATTGGCAATCTCGTCGGAATGATTCAGGCGGTTACAATGACACAGGGAAACTCTCAAGGAGTTGTTCAAGGAATCTTATCATTATGCCAAAACAGCTTATATATGAAGCAGCTGTTTGCCTTTTTGGATTTAGAAGTGAAGGAAGAAGATGATGACTCGAGTGCAGAAGAACTGGGCGAAATAGAAAGTTTGGAATTCAGAAATGTCTCATTTGTTTATCCAAATACTGCAAATTTGACATTAAAGCATATTAGTTTCACGCTGAAAAAAGGAGAAACTGTTGCAGTCGTTGGGAAAAACGGTTCGGGAAAGTCAACGATGGTAAAAATTCTGACCCAGCTTTACAGCTCTTATGAAGGAGAGGTCTTGATTAACAATCAAGACGTCAGGAAATATAGAAAATCAGATATTCGCCAAAGGATGGGGGCTGTGTTCCAGGACTTTGTTCACTACGAAATGTCTGCAAGAAAAAATATTGGATTTGGAAATCTTCAGAGGATGTTGGAAGATGAAAGTATCCTGAATGCAGCCGAGAGGTCTGGTGTATTGCCTCTTGTAAATAAGCTGAACAGGGGACTAGACAGCCAGCTCGGGAGATGGTTTGAAGAAGGCGAGCAGCTATCAGGGGGACAGTGGCAGCGGATTGCGATTGCTAGAGCATTTATGCGGGAAGCTGACGTGTATATCCTCGATGAGCCGAGTTCCTTTTTAGATCCGGAAGCTGAAGCGGATATATTTTCCAGATTTCAGGACTTAGTAGAAGATAAGATCGGATTATTTATTTCTCACCGTTTTTCCTCTGTTAAATTTGCTGACAAAATTATTGTTTTTGACAATGGCGAGATCATCGAAATGGGCTCACATGAGGAACTGATAAGTTTAAATGGGCTCTATAAAGATTTGTATGATACTCAAGTGAATGCAATTGTGAGAGAAGAAGTGCATCTGCAGAGCTTATAAAGGGGGATGGACCTATGGTGCAGACGGAATTACATAAGAGCGAGATTTTAAGGAGAAAGGTAGAAGACATTGCCATTGAATTGGCTATGAAATTAAAGGATAAGGAAGCTGTAAGTGCGGCCATCCAGGATAAAGAAAACTTTATCCTCCATCATGGTGTGAAACATTATCCATGGGAGCCTCTAAGTCTCTCTCATGGATATCCGGCCATATGTGTGGCTATGGGAGAAATGGACAAGTTCAGGCAAGATTCCGGCTGGGATCTTGTTGGCCATGACTATGTGCTTGGGATAAAAAAAGAAATCGAAAGGCATGGGATTCATTCTCTCTCCATGTGGAGCGGCCTGTCTGGAATCCTGATGGGGGTACATGCGCTTTCTAAAGGCGGAAGTAGATACAAGGGTTTCATCAATCAATTAATTCAATTTTTCTGTGAAACTTACCCTGCGGAATTGGAAAAAACGATGGCCAAAAACGACCTCGAAATGTCGGATTATGATGTAATCGAGGGGTGGTGCAGTACAATAGGAATCTTATTACTTTATAAAGAGGAAGAATGGGCGAAGACAGCCCTCGGGAAAGTTCTGGCTTATATAGTTTCATTTTGTGAAGATAAAACAGTACTTGGGGTAACGGTTCCCGGCTGGTATATTTTACCCAGACAATTATCTCCGGAGTCTAGCCCAATGGGAGAATTCAACTGCGGCATGTCCCATGGAATAGCGGGTGTCCTAGCGGCCATGTCGATATGTTTAAAGGAAGGAATTCAAATTTCGGGTCAAAAAGAGGCAATGCATAAAATTAGCGATTGGCTGAGATCTCATTCCCGGAAGGATCAATATGGTGTTAGGTTACCTTCTATAATCAGCTGGGAAGAAGAGGTTTATAAAGATCGTTCAAACGCGGAAGACTACCATAGGGACGCATGGTGCTATGGATCTCCAGGCGCAGCAAGGGCATTGTGGCTTGCAGGTGAGGCTCTTAATCGGAATGCTTTGAAGGCGATTGCTTTAGATGCCTATCTTGCTACTTTTTCTAAACCGTTGAAGAAATGGAATATCTTCTCCCCTACATTTTGTCATGGACTTTCAGGACTTTTGAGACTTACCCATCTTATGTATGAGGACAGCGGAAATGAAGCATTAAGAATAGAACGGGACAAACTCCTTTCCATGATCGTGGATATGTATGACCAGAATGCCCCATTAGGATATTATGATCACAATTTTAGTGATAATGCCGAGAAGAAAATAGCCAATATGGGGATGCTGGAGGGCGTGGCGGGGATATTGCTGACACTCCTTTCCATATACCAAAAGCCGATATCAAACTGGGATCTGGCCTTTATGATTAATAAATCATAACGGTAAAAAGAGTAATGGGGCTGTCCGAAAAGTAGTTTTTCCGCACGGAGACTAAATAAAGTAAAATCCACAAATGCTGTAAAATCCGCATTCATGGGTTTTTATTATGGGTGTATTTTTCTTTAATTTGAACTTTTTAGACCCCCCTAGAAAACAAAGAGTTGCTGGAGAAATTCGAGTAAGAGGATTTTAATGCAGTAGTTGAAACGATAAATGCAACCAATGAATCTCTTGGTGAATTAGAATAAACAGTATATTTAGTGTCATTATTCTCATGTCACTTTTTTAAAAATCTGTATTATGGTTTGTTGGAGCTGTACTCTTGGCATATGTTTTTCAATATTTGATGAATAAATATTGGAATCAAGGTCGGTCTTGAATAAGAGTGCTGATTAGTTTTGAAAATAACCCTTATCAAATTGCAACAAAAATTACAAATGGCTGTCTTGAGCGTGTGGTGTGAGTTCACAGTTAATTATGGGACAGCAAAACACCATAGAACAGGTTACCTTCTTGTGCAGTTGGTAGCCTGTTCTATTTTTTGTTTTAGCGGACGCTCGAGGGGAGAAGGGTGACACGTAGCGCATATCAATCGAACTGTGGAATACCGGAATGGAGTGATAGAGGAATAAGGATATGCGCGAAAGTCAATTGGCAGTCTTACCTTGCCGAAATTCTGTGATAAATGATTGTCAATTTGGATACTGCGAACAGAATGAGCCGGCTGTGCGGAGTTTTGAGCCACTGTTTGCGGTCAATAGAGCCAGTGAATGCAGAGGAGAGAGCCACTGGCTATATAGAAAAAGGGGGGACAGCCATTGAAAAGGTTTTATCCTAATTTCAATGGCTGCTGATTCTATCTAAATTGTTTATCTGCTAATTGCTCGTCTATAATCTCAATTGCCCAACGGACAAGTTCATCAAAATCTAAATCCTCTTCCTCGTCCCATACACAAGTAGTTAGTAACCTATCTACTATTTTCATCATCACTTCTTCCGGTAAATATTTGTGAAAGAAATACTTAGCTACAAGTAAACTTTAATTAGATCGGTGGTTAGTCGAACATCGATTTGTTCATGTACGTAATCATATGGAACGGAATAATACATTCGTTCAACCTCGATGTGGTAGTTCAATTGAACTTTTGCTGTTTTTCATTCCGCTAGGCGCCGTTTTCTCCCACTTAGACCTTTTGTATCAAATCAGGTCTTAGTCTTACGGCACCTTACATGCGGGATAAAAAGTCGCGACACACTGACATTTTACACCAGCTGTTATACATTATTGAAAAAGCTCGGGATAAGCGGTTTTTGCAACCAACTCAACAGCTTCACCGATTCTTGGTCCTGAACGGCCCATTAGGTCATTATCCACTAGATATACTTCGTCGTTTTGAATGGCGTTGATGTTTTCCCAACCTTTGCGCTCTTGGATTTCTTTGATCGGATTTTCATGCAGCCCCGTTGTCACGATTATTTCCGGGTTTTGCTTGGCCACTTCTTCAGCCGTCACATTTATTAAGCCTACTTGGTCGCCAAATGTATTTTTCACACCTGCTTTTTGTAAAATCATATCCTGAAGTGTATTTTTTCCAACTGTATACATTTCGGGAGCGGGAATCATTTCTACATAGACTGTTTTCGGATTTTCAATTGTTTTGACTTTCTTTTCTACCTCCGCTATTTGGGATTGTATATCTTTGATCAATGTTTCTCCTTTTTCTTTCACATTCATTACTTCGGAAATTTGTTCTATATCACCAAATACATCTTCAAAAGAAGAGGGCGATTGGATTACAAAAACGGGAATTTCTGCATCTTCCAGCGTCTTTAACGCACCTTCGTCAGCTGTTGTAGGGGCAAATACAACACCCGGATCTAAGTCAATTATTTTTTCCGTGTTTATATGGACAGAGTCTGAAACACGTTCAATTTCTTTTGCTTCCTCCGGATATTGGTCAAGATCAGTCGCGCCGATGACTTTATCTCCGGAATCGAGCGCGAATAAGATCTCGGTGTTGCTTGGTTCTAAAGAAACAACTGTTTTCGGAGCTTTTTCAAACGTCACTTCTTTTCCTGTATCATCTGTCACGGTGTAGGGTTGGTCGGCTTCCGCTGATTTATTTCCTTTGTTATCGGCATTCTGGCATGCACTCAGAAAAAAAGCGAGAATAATAGCAGATAGCCAGCCAAGTAATTTTGCCTGTTTCATCACATTATTCCTCCGATTTCTTCATCCGTTTTACAGGGTAAGATTTGCTTATAAAAGGAATCTCTTCAACGCCATTTATTTTATTCACATAAACTGCCATTACAAATAAGACATTGGCCAAAAGATGAGTGTAGTCAAAGAGCCGTTTTGGCACTTCTTTTTCCAAACTGACTTTATGTAGGGCACGGACAGATTTCTTCGCTTCACTGCGGCAAACATGAAGCACACAAGCCGCTGTTGTGCCTTGTGGAAGGACAAAACGGTCAATTCGATCTTTTACTTCTGCCACATAAAAGTCGTACATCTTGCTTAGACGGTTTACATCCTCTTCGGTAATGGCCATTTTTCCACGGACAGAACCATTTAAATGGTAAACCATCGGAAGCAAATACATTAAATCTTCGTGAACAACCGGTATCTCTTTTGTAAGCGAAGCCGCTTGTCCAATCCGTGTTGTCAATGAATCTGTTCTGATTTCGAAATCCACGGTGGAAGCAGATTCACGCATATAAGGATAACAAAGATATCGCAAGTCTTTCTTTTCTTTCAAGTTCTTTCCCTCCTTTGTTTCTTTTTCAGTGGAAGTGGCCGCCTTCTGACGTCCGGATGGCGGACCAAAAAAAGACGGCCGGGGAAAAGCGGGCAACGCTCAAGGTTCATCAATTACCCCTGTATTCAGAAGGGCAAATAGTATGGGTCAACCGAACAGTAAGGCATCATCGGCACTACCAGTTCCAACTGGCCAGATTTCCTATCAAGCTTAAAATAAGTGGCTACACTTCTGCAAGAATTTGACTTATTTAGCCAGTATATCACGTTTCGTATGATAGTTTGACAGGTTTCCGGGTAGAGACAGATTCAATATCATTTTTTGAGCGACTGCTTAAGGATAATGGCCTGGACTGCGTCAAGGACAAAAACACTTAAGTTTCGCATAACATAGATTATGCGCCAATGACGGGCAAACAAACTTGACGAATAGGTGAGGGAGGTCATGTTGTTTTTAGAAAACGCCATTCTTTTTCTGCCAACACCCGCCCAAATAAAGCTATTTGTGAAAGAATTTAACCTGGCTTCTAATAGTATTTTAGTGTTAGGCAAAAAGGACGTTTTTAATTTTTTCAAAAAAAACTATACTAAACTTATAGCATTAATATCAAATTAGGAAGTGAAAAATGTTGAAGAAGCCTTGGCTGATTTTGCTACTTGTCTGCGTGGCCTTGCTTGGCTGTCAGCAGGACGAAACAAAAAGTGGCCAACCTAAAGAAAATACTGGTACATCAAAAACACAAAAGACTACAGAAGAAAAAGAAACGTACAGCCTGATTGGAGAAGAAATCGAGAAAGAACCGGCTGGACACTTGTTCGAAAAATATATCGGAAAAAAAGAGTTTGCTGATCAAGAAGAGTATGAAAAAGCAGAAGAAGAAGCTGTAGCTGAATACCTGGAAGAAATAAAAAACAAAGATACGAAGGATTGGGATGCCAAGCAGTGGGCAACATCAATTATTACAAGTCTCCGTACGGATGTCGGAAATGTCATTCAGCCAGTGAGAGATATGGAAGTAAAGTATCACGAACTAAAACTACCCGACGGAAGACTCGTTCAGGATGTCAGTGAAGAAGAATTAAACGAACAGCCGGATGAAGTGAATATAGCTGTTTTGATAGATGCCAGTGGAAGCATGAAGGCGGAAGTTCCAGGTGGTATAAAAATGGCATTGGCAAAGTCAAGCATCGAACAATTTTCAGAAAGCTTGCCGGAGAATGTGAACATCTCCTTATCTGTCTTCGGTCATAAAGGGACAGGGTCCGATCAGGACAAAAAGCTGTCATGTGAAAGCATCGAAACCGTGTATCCTTTGAAAGCATACGATCAAAAAGCATTCTCCGCTGCGTTAGATCAATTTGATGCGAGTGGTTGGACGCCGCTTGCGTCAGCCATACAGAAAGCGGAAAAGGAGCTAAAAGAAACGAGCAGTGAGGAGGCAAAAACATTTATTTATGTTGTTAGTGATGGTATTGAAACATGTGATGGGGATCCTGTTCAAGCAGCAAAGGCTGCCAAGCATTCACTAACAGACCTGCAAATGAATATTATCGGATTTGATGTGGACGACGAAGCTGATCGCCAGTTGAAAGAGGTGGCCAATGCCGGAGGCGGAAAGTATACATCGGTTAATAACAAACAGGAATTGGATGAAGAGGTTACGAAAAGCTGGAAGGAAAGCATGGGAAAAACAGGGTGGCGATACTGGTTTAGCCAAAATTCCCATAGTACTAACGTTTCGTCTGTCAGAATGGCTAGTGAGCTCAGGGGATTACAGGGAGATTACCTCACTTCACTGAACAGGGAGCATGATCGAATGAAAACAGCTTTAAACGAACTATCGGATGAAGACATAATGGATCTGGATACCAAACTAGCTATTTCAGATGCAATAGATGAACGGACGAAAACCGTTAAGGAATATGCAGACTCCGTCAGACAAGAAAAGCATCGTGAAATTTTTGATACCGCGGACAGCATAAAAGAGAAAATGGATCATGTAACAAAGGACCTTGATCTATAGAAAAAAGTTGAACAGCCTCCAGCTCTCGTTTGGACATCATGAATCGGGGAGAAATAGAAAAAAAGAGGTTTCCCACTGTAGGGTTTTCAACTTTTTCATAATGTCGCATCGTCCAACTTACATGCAAGGAAGTGGATCATGTTTTCGCCATGGCCACTTCCTGTTTGGAAAGAAGTGGTTTGAAAGTGTCTGCCGTGCATTCACTGGGGAAAAAATCCGTTTCTGACTAAATACCCGAACGGCAAGGTCGCCATATGATCATTACAAGCTTTCGGACAGATGTCGGAAATATCATTCAACCAGTGGAAGATGTTGAAGGAAAGTACAACGGGAGACTCGTTCAGATGTACAGGAGTTATAGGAATTCCCATTATTTTCCAATATATTTTCTGAACTCCTCATTGCAAATTCATATTTATGGTTTGTAAACTCGATATTTAACTTTGCTAAATATCAACCACCTTCAAAAAAACCAATTATGGCACGTTCTTTTATTTATCGTTACAGCTATCACATTTGGTTATGCTTTTTTCATCAATGATCCATTCAGCACCAATACTCGCATTCCTTTTTTTGCTTTTCAATTTGCTATTAACAAATTAACCAAAAAACTATGAGGCCTCATCTTTTTCTATACGCTTAACGACGTCCGGATAAAGTCCGGTTAAAACCTTTAACTCTGCCAAAAAAAACAAAACAGGTTACCGATTTTAGCAAAATGTAATGATGAACATCTACTTTGCTTCAGGAACAATCAGTGTCTCGTCTAATTTCTTGGTATGCTGCCACACACATGTCCAATCGCCACTGTTTAAAAAGGATACAGGCGAGGTCCTTCACAACGTTTTTAAATAAAAAAAGAAGCGCCCAATGGCCGAAAAAATCGACTTAATGGACAACTCCTTTGTTTTTCTATACGGGATTTTTAACCAAATATCTTTATGTTATACGTATCTAAAAACCATTGGGGTACAAAGAACCTAGCCGTTAACAAAGGGTCAACAATCTGCGAGATTTGAGTATGTCCAATCGCGCTTAATAGCATCGTCATTTCGCTCAGTTCAAGGTCTGTATGGGGAAGGAGCAGATCGACCATTTCTTCCACGGCCGTTTTGGCGGCTTCGTCCAATGTCTTGGCTGATACTAATTGACTCAGACCATCTGAATTTTTAACCACGGGGTGCTTCAAGCTTTTTCCTTTGAATACTTGTAAGGTTATATCCGCTTTTCCCGGAACTTCGATACCGGATACACCAATTTCTCCGTCTCCCATTGCTGCATGCATATCTCCCAGGCCAAACAAAGCCCCTTCGTGAAAAATAGGGAAATAGATGGTCGCTCCCTCTGCAATGAGAAGTGTATCCAGGTTTCCGCCATGGCTTCCCGGTGTGCCGCAAGGCACGGCATCGTCCTCAGGAGCAACACCTATCACACCAATCATTTTATTAAGCGGGATTTTCACTTTTTCATTAAAAATGGCATAGTTGTCTTCGATTGGAGTGATTTTCACGGTAAATTCATCGATTCGATGGCCCATGACACCCAAATTTGGTCCAGTAGCAAGCACGCCACTTTCCCCAATTTCAATACTGTGAATCGTTACAGCCAATACATCTCCCGGCTTGGCCGATTCTACGTAAATGGGGCCAGTTGCGGGATTAATTCGGTTCCAATCAATACTGTTCATCGTTGTATGATCGGACTGGATTTGATTTTCAAAGCAGTCGTAAGCTTCAACTACCAACCTGGTTCCCGAGTCCACCTTTATAACGGGTTCGTGTTCTTTGCTAAATGAATAAATAGGCTTTCCCGTTGGTACTATTTGCGGCATTCTCTTCCCACCCTTTTATAAAAAGTACATATTAAGCCTATCGTAACATAGAAGTTAGGTAAGTCAATTTTCGTCGTATTTGGTGATCTATTCTCTATCAACATGGCAAAAAGGCGGGGGCAGCCCTATTTGTGCTACATCCGCCTTTCCGGTTAGTTCGGTACCTTCCCAATTACCATCCGGGAATAACGGCACCCTTATATGTTTCATCAATAAATTGTTTGACTTCTTCTGACTGGTATACTTCCAAAAATTGCTTAATCGCAGGGTCATCTTTACTTTCCGCTCTGGCGGCAACAATATTCACCCACGGGGAATCTTTTTCTTCCATAAAGATGGCGTCTTCTGTTGGAACGAGTCCACTTTCAATCGCGTAGTTGGAATTGATGGCCGCCGCATCCAAATCATCCAATTGGTGTGGAATTTGCGCGGCTTCCAATTCTACAAATTCATAATCCTTTTTGTTTTCTTCAATGTCCTTGACGGATGGTGTATCGCCAGCGCCTTTCTTCAGTTTGATCAGTCCGGCTTTTTCAAATAATAGGAGGGAGCGGCCGCCATTGGTCGGGTCGCTGGGCAATCCCAGCTTTGCGCCTTTTTTCAGTTCGCCGAGATCTTTCACTTTATTGGAATATACACCCATCGGGGTCGTAATCGTATTTCCGACGTTGACGATATCGTAGTTGCGATCTTCTTTTTGTTTGTTCATATAAGGTTCATGTTGGAATACGTTCAGATCAAGATCTCCTTGTGCCAGTGCTTCGTTCACAATGAGATAGTCGGAAAAAGTTTTTATATCAATTTCCAGGTCTTTATCTGCGGCCAGTTCTTTTACTTTTTCCATGATTTCCTCATGTTCACCTGCGGTGACACCTACAGTCAGCTTTCCGTCACTGAGCAGGTCTTTCGCTTTTTCGTCTTTATCTCCCGCGTTTTCTTTGTCGCCGCCTCCGCAAGCTGTAAGGGCGGCGATCAGTATGAGGAGTAAACTGGATAAGAGCCACTTTTTCATATTGCCATTCCTCTTTTCTTTTTTTGATGGTTGATTAGTCTTTTTTCAATTTGGCTGCCAAGCGGTTGCCAAGCGACTGTAGCCCTTGCACAAGGATGATGAGCAAGATGACTGTTACATACATCACATCGACTTCGTAACGGAGGTGTCCGTAGCGGTAAGCAAGGTCGCCAAGACCGCCGCCGCCGACAAGTCCCGCCATGGCCGTTGCTCCGATTAAGGAGATGGTGGCAATGGTTAAACCAAGAATGATGGATGAGCGGGACTCCCTTACAAGCACGTGCCATACGATATGCCTTGTTTTCATCCCCATCGCTTCGTATGCTTCAATCACTCCGCGGTCCACCTCTAAGAGGGCGGTTTCCATTAAGCGGGCGATATAGGGCGCTGTATAAATAACGAGCGGCACGATCACCCCTTTTACACCAATCGTTACTCCGACAATGAATTTTGTAAAAGGCAAAATAAAGAACAACAAAATAATAAATGGAACTGAACGGATAATATTAATCAATACGTTTAAAACACCAAAAACAAATTTATTGCCGAGAGCTTTTCCCGGACGGGTCAAAACAAGCATGATTCCCAAAGGCAAGCCAATTAAAATGGATATTCCTAAAGAGATTCCGACCATTTGGAAGGTTTGGATGATGGCTTCCCAAATATCAGCGCCCCAGTTGTCAAGAAACTCGTTTATTTTCGTCACTAATCTTCACACCTTCCACATGAACCTGATCTTGTTCCAAATACCGAATGGCTTTATGAATTTCGGCCGGATCACCTTTCATATGAACGACAAGCTGGCCAAAGGTATCTTCTTTTAAATGTGTAATGCTGCCTGATAGAATGTTTGGATATATATCAAACTTCTTTGTAACAGTGGCCAACGCTGGTTCGCCGCTTGATTCCCCGAAGAAAGAGAGAGTAACGACTTGGCCGCTTTCATTTAATTTTTCCAGCATGTCGTTTGGTATTTTATGTGTAAACAGATTGCTGACAAACCGCTTCGTCGTCGGATGTTGCGGTGAAGTAAAGAGGTCTTTCGTTTTTCCTTCCTCGATTACTTCCCCTTTTTCCATGACGGCCACACGGTCGCAAATTCGTTGGATGACGTTCATTTCATGCGTAATCAACAAAATCGTGATGCCGAGCTCTTTATTGATTTTTAACAGCAATTCCAGAATGGCCTCCGTTGTATCAGGGTCCAATGCGCTTGTCGCTTCGTCACTTAAAAGGACTTCGGGCTCGAAAGCCAACGCACGGGCAATGGCTACCCGTTGTTTTTGCCCGCCGGACAGTTCGGCCGGGTAGGCATGATGCTTTTCGTCGAGTCCAACGATTTTTATATATTTCTTGACCCGCTCTTCCACTTCCTTTTTGCTGAATCCGGCAAGTTTCAGCGGCAGGGCGATATTTTCATAAACAGTAGCCGTCTTTAACAAATTAAAGCCTTGAAAAATCATTCCGATGTTACTGCGGGCTTCGCGAAGTTTTTTGGTAGACAGCTTTGTTAAATCGATCCCTTTTACTTTTACAGAACCCGTATCCGGTTTTTCCAATAAATTGACGCAACGGATGAGCGTGCTTTTTCCTGCGCCGCTGTATCCAATGACACCGTATATTTCACCCTTTTTCACTGAAAGTGACACATTCTTTAATGCGTGAATAGAGCCTTGCTTGCCTTTAAATGTCTTTGAAATTCCCGCCAATTCGATCATGTGTATTTGCTCCTTCATGCTTTATTTTCAAACCCGTAATGGCTGGAAGAATATTCGGGGACGGGTGGCCCCCTTCATTCCTTACCAGGAAGGAATGACAGATCCTTCAAATGTTTCATCAATAAATTGTTTTGTTTCATCAGAGCGGTACACATCCAAAAACTTTTGAATCGCTTCGTCGTCTTTGGACTCGGCTCTTGCCGTAACAATATTTACCCATGGAGAATCTTTCGATTCGATAAAGATAGCATCTTTTCCAGGTTTGAATCCATGTTCGATCGCATAATTGGTATTAATCGCCGCCGCATCCAGTTCTTCCAACTGACGGGGAATTTGGGATGCTTCCAATTCCACAAATTCAAAGTTGTTTTTGTTTTCTTCGATATCTTTGACAGTTGGCGTGTTTCCCGAGCCTTCTTTTAGTGTAATCAATTCGGCTTTTTCGAATAAAACGAGAGCGCGGCCGCCGTTTGTAGGATCGTTAGGCAAACCGAGCTTTGCCCCTTTTTGCAGTTTTTGCACATCTTTTACTTTGGAAGAATAAATACCCATCGGGAACGTTACTGTTTCGCCCACATTTACAAGATCCAGGTTTCTGTCCTTTTTAAATTGATCTAAATAAGGTATCGTCTGAAATACGTTGAGATCAAGCTCTTTTTCGTCCAAAGCGATATTCGGCATGACATAGTCGGTGAAAACTTTTACTTCTATTTCCAAATCTTCTTTTGCTGCAAGCTCTTTTACTTTTTCCACAATTTGCTCGTGCGGTCCGGCCGTTACGCCGACTGTCAATTTGCCGTCGCTGAGAAGACCTTCAGATGTTGATTCTTTATTTACAGTTTCTTTTTCACTGCTTTTTCCTCCACCGCATGCGGCAAGGGTAAGTGCTAGCAACACAACGAAACTAGTTAATAACCATTTGTGCATGTCATTTCCTCTTTTCTTTATATATTTAGTCTGCATTTAAGGCGTATGTTGAAAATCACATACGGGGAGGTTTTTTCTTCAAAATGAAAAATGCCTCCCAAAATGAGAGGCATGGATATACATTGTAAGTAAATCGGTTTACCTCTCTTATCTTTCAAAATACAACAGTATTTTGCAGGATTTAGCACCTGTTCTTGTTTCGTCAAACAAGAATGGTTGCCGGGCTTCACAGGGCCAGTCCCTCCGCCGCTCTTTATAAGAGAATTTCAAATTCAATTGTTACATAGATATTATCCTTAGTTAGAAAAAATGTCAACAAATTTTTCATGGAAACTGAAAATCAAAAAGTAAAACCCAAGCTTTAAAATCAACATTCTTGGGTTTTGAATTATTGGACTCTTTAGTTTTTAAGGAGAAGTTTTTGGAACGCAATGAAAGAGCAAATTTATAAAATTAATTTGTTTGACGATTTTTATTTATCTTTGTCAAAAATTTATATACTCCAATTATTAAGAAATAGATAATAAACACATTTAATAAAAATGCAGAGGGGATAAATTCAGTAGTTGATAAATTCTTAGGAGAAAAAAGGAGGAATGTAGTAGTTAATTTATTAGGTCCATGATGTATTACCCAGTTAAAAGGAAGTCCATACGATTTTCCTTGAGAAGGAGAGATTAAGACTATGCTTATAGAAACGATAAAGCTGAGATATAAAAAACGTCTGTACTTTATCATTATGATCATCTCCTTTTAATAAGATTATACATAATTTTAAACAAAAAACATTTACGGAAATATTTTTAGCTTTTTTAAATATGTACTAGTATCACCGAGCTTTACATCAGGTGTAAAACCTAACGACATTTTTCAAGAGGTTGTTTTTTTTTGAACGTAAAGGACGAGATGTCTAACCACATATGTATATTGTAGGGGCTGGGACATAAGCAAATACGAAATAGCAAAAACCGAACAATTATAAATGAATTGTTCGGTTTATTTGTGTAAAAAATCCCTAACATCGCTACGTCAACATATTTCGCTTTCCGCGGGCACGGCTTCAGCTTCCTCGGAAAGCAAAGATCGCTTTCCTGCGGGATCTTCAGCTCGAGCTATTCCCGCAGGAGTCTACCTATTTTGACTACGCTAAAAGCTTGCGTATTATACCTGGGATAATTTATCCCGCATGTAAGGTGCCGTAAGGCTCCCACTTCAAAATCTTGAGTGAATACAAAAGCCCTAAGTGGGAGAAAACGGCACCTAAATGCCCGATTGGTTCAACTAACATTCAGTAGGAGCCCTACTGAATGAAGTTTCACTTTATTGTTCGTTTTTTCATCAGCTGATTGAGTTGTGTCTCAGACTCTTTGTTTATGGTAATCCAGGGGAATCTATAGAATAAGAAGTTAAGATAACAACATTAAAACAATAATCTTTTTGGGGTTAAACCGAAAAAAACCTTATGGGGTTGTGGGTTGGAAGATAATGGATTGTTCCCGAGGAGCTCATGTATGGCGCTTTGATCTTTTTCATCTCCATAAAGTTCGAATCATCTTCCGTCAATCTGAATATAATCATTAAGAATTTGCCGTATCCGAGCAAGGGAGGTTTACCCCATGAAGAAAAAGTGGGTAACTGCTGTTTCATTTATTTGCGCCGCTTTGTTATTAATGTCTTGTTCTGCAAGTGGCGGAAATGGAAAAGGGCAGTTTCCTGAAAAATCCATTACGTACAGCATCCCGTTTGAACCAGGCGGACAGTCTGATATCGAGGCCCGGCGGCAGCAGTCATTTCTGGAGAAATATTTAAAGCAAAAAATTGTTATTCAATATAAACCTGGCGGTGGTGGTTCTGTAGGCTGGAGTGAGTTGGTGAATCAAAAGGCGGATGGATATTTTCTCGCAGGCATCAACATCCCGCATATCATCCTGCAGCCGCTTGCCAATGAAGATACAGGGTATCAAACAGAGGATATTGTGCCTATAGCCATTTTCCAGACAACGCCAATCGCGTTGACTATCGGTAAAGACAGCGGGATTGACTCGTTGGATGACTTTATTCAAAAAGCAAAGGAAAATCCGGGGTCGATCACGGTCGCGGGATCAGGCAACTATTCCGGCCATCATATCGCCTTTTTACAGCTTCAAGATGTGGCAGGGATTGAGTTGCAATATGTGCCGTTTGACGGGGCGGGCCCATCTATGCAAGCTTTTCTGGGAGGCAATACGGACGCTGTATTGGCGAATTCCAGCGATTTATTAAAATATACCGAAGACATGAAAATTCTTGCCATCGGGTCTGAAGAAACATTCGAACCGATGCCGGAAGTTCCTACATTTATCGAAGAGGGTTACGATATTACCGCCTCGATTGATCGCGGGGTAGGAGCGCCGCCGGATACCGATCTAAAGATCATTCACAAATTGGAAAAGGCTTTCCTGAACATATTGGAGGAGCCGGGGGTGAAAGATCAGATGTATGAGGAAGGCTTTGAGCCAAAAGCAATGGGCCATGAAGAATCAGTCCAATATATTGAACAGAAAACGAAGGAGTTTGCGGATATTTTGGAAAAACAGTAGGGTTACATGCTGCCAATTATTGAAAATGAGGCAATGCGGAACTTTCTATACAGGAATGGAATAATCATATAGGCAAAGGTTGAGTGACCACCGCCCAATTGGTCCTGGAATAAGCCCTGAGATACAGAACGGGAGGCGCAAAGATGATTGATTCGATTCCATCTGTGATGAGCTCATTAACGGACCCTTTCAATATCCTGCTCTTATGCACCGGGGTATTAGTGGGCATGATTGTGGGGGCATTACCCGGGTTAACCGCCACGATGGCTTTGGCACTTCTGTTGCCTTTTACTTTTACGATGCAGCCGGAGATGTCACTGATGACGATGGGCGGCTTATATGTGGGCGGCATTTATGGCGGCTGTATCTCAGCCATATTGATCAATACCCCCGGTACACCGTCCGCAATCGCCACCACCTTTGACGGATTTCCATTGGCGAAAAAAGGGAAAGCCGCCCATGCTCTTATCGCCGCGGCCATGAGTTCGGGAATAGGCGGGATTATCGGTGGTATGGCTCTTTTGTTTTTAACGCCCATATTAGCAAAGTGGGCGCTCAGCTTTGGCCCTTCGGAATATTTTTGGGTGGCGGTACTAGGCTTAACGATGATTGCCACCCTTTCTTCGGGATCTTTGCTAAAGGGATTGATTGGGGGTTGTATCGGGTTGTTGTTGGGAACGGTCGGAATCTCTCCAGTTGGTGGGGAATCCAGATACACGTTCGGCTTTTCCGGCCTGCAATCGGGGTTGGATATGGTTGTCATATTAATCGCGTTCTTTTGTGTCCCGGAAGTAATTTCAATGATTGAAAATAAAATCAAGCCGCAAAAGGCGCTAAAAAAAGAAAAGGGCATTTCTAAGAAAATCTTTTTCTATATCATCAAAAAACCGGTTTTTTTCATTCGTTCGTCGCTTATCGGCATTATTACCGGCATTATTCCCGGAGCCGGCGGCAATGTGGCAGCACTGCTCTCTTATGATGCTGCCATTCGGTTTTCCAAAGACAAAAAATCATTTGGCAAGGGAAATATGGACGGAGTAATGGCGGCTGAAACTTCCAATAACGCAGAGGTCGGAGGATCACTGGTTCCGCTTTTGTCACTCGGCATTCCGGGAGCGCCACCGGCCGCTATCATGCTTGGAGCGCTTATGATGCAAGGAATTACCCCCGGACCAAACCTTATGAACGACCATCCGGGGCTCGTTTATACCTTTTTAATCGCGTTTATTTTGGCAAACGTGATCATGTTGTTCTTTGGTCTAATCGGTTCACAAACGATTGGAAATGTGCTTACGCTGCCTATCTGGTATCTTGCTCCCTCCATTGTCTTTTTGACGGTTGTGGGAACTTATACGATCAGAAACAGTTTGTTGGATGTTGCCATGCTCGTTGGGTTTGGCTTAATAGCTTATGTCTTGAAAAATGCCGGTTTTCATCCAGCCCCGATTGTGCTTGGCCTCATACTGGGGCCGATTGCCGAAAGAGGGTTGATCCAATCGATTTTGCTTGGAAAAGCGTCTGGAAACATCTGGACACTGTTTTTTTCCAGGCCTGTTACGGTTGTTTTAATCATTTTATGTATCATTTCTATAGCAGGTCCAATCGTGTCAAGTATTCTGAAATCAAAAGCGAGAGAAGGTGTTTGAAGTGATCAGGCGAAACATGTCGTATGATCTTGTGTTCTCTCTGGTCCTGGTGTTTTTATCGTTGGCCGCCATATGGAAAACAAAGGGACTAAATGAAATGAGCTACCTTTTTCCGCGCACAGTAAGTATCATTTTGCTGTTTCTTAGTGTGATGTATTTGGCAGTCGTTTTAGTAAGAAAAGAACGCCCAAAGCTGTTCGAACATATTCATAAACGTCAACTGTTTATTATTGGTTTGGGCATGGTCGCATATGTCGTACTCATAGGTTTACTAGGCTTTTTATTGGCCAGCATCATTTATCTTTCGGTATTTACATGGTATTTAATGATGGGAGAGGATAAGCCCGGTAATAGGAGGGTGTTTCATTCAGCTTGGAGCGCAATGGCGGTCAGTGTGTTTTTCTTCGTTTTATTCCGCTATATATTCAATGTTCCTTTGCCTGCCGGTATTTTTGGCTGAAATGAGGACTGGATTTGTTCTATAATAGAATTGGACATTCATAGAAAGAGAGGTAACAGCTGTTGCGAGACACCAAAAAGCAGGTATTGGACTATATAGAAAAACATAAGCAGGACTTAATCGGAGCAATTGTGAAAGCGGTACAAATTCCAAGCGTGATTGGCAATGAGCAGGCCATGCAGGAATATATGAAGAAAAGATATGAGGAAATTGGATTACGAGTGGAAGAGATACAGCCGCGATATGAAAAAATTCGGAATCATCCTGCATTCAGCAGTTCAGGGCTTTCATTTGAAGGACGGAAAAATATCATTGGCGTTTGGAAAGGGACGACAAAAAATACGCCTTCTTTAGCATTAAACGGCCATGTCGATGTTGTTTCCCCTGAACCTGTGGAGAAATGGACAAAGGACCCATGGGGCGGTGAAATCGAAGGAAATAAATTGTACGGCAGGGGTTCTGGAGATATGAAAGCGGGACTGCTGGCCAATTGGTTTGCTTTAAAGGCTTTATTGGATCTTGGTCTCAAGCCAAAAGGGGAAGTTCAGCTTCAAAGCGTCATCGAAGAAGAAGCGGGAGGAGCCGGCGGCACCCTTTCATTATTGGAAGCAGGGTATGTAACAGATGGCTTTATTGCAACGGAACCCCACGCTTTAAGGCTGACTGTGGCACATGCCGGTGTCATGTATTTTCGGGTAAGAGTGCTCGGAAAAACGGCGCATGCCGGGATGGCGCATTTAGGTGTGAATGCCATTAGCAAAATGTATAAAGTATACAGCGCCTTGGAAACATTGGCGGAAAAAAGAGCAAAGGAAGTCTATTTTGAACTGTTTCATAAAGGTTCCGGCCAATCTGTTCATTTGAACTTGGGCACTTTACAGGGAGGCGACTGGGCTTCCAATGTGCCGGGTGAAGCAGTCCTTGAATGCAGAATCGGGTTTATTCCATCAGAAACGCGAGCGGAGATCAAACAACTTGTTGAAAAAACAATTCAACAGGCTGCTGAAGAAGACGAGTGGCTTCAGCAAAACCCTCCCCAATTAGAATGGTACGGATGGACAACAGAAGCATGGAACCAAAATCCCGAACATCCTTATATCCAGTCATTTAAACAGACGGCTGAAAGCATATTGGGGCGTGAAGTGGAAGTCGCCGGACGGGCAGCCGGAAATGACGCGAGATTTACCCAGTATTACGATAAGCCGGGTCTCGTATTTGGGCCAAAATGTGCCAATATGCACGGGCCAGACGAATATGTCGAAATTGACAGTGTCATCGACACGGCAAAAGTGTTAGCCGCTCACATCATTGATTGGTGCGGTGTCGAAGAGGCATGATTCGCACTTTCTGGCTGTAACAGAGATGTTGCGTTGAAGGGATCGGCATGGTTGTTTAGAGATTGGCCCTCACTAAGCTGATATTTTGCAAATCTAAAATCAGGCGAAGGAACCTCGTTGGTTTGCTTCGCCTGATTCAGATTATAGGCTAAAACGTCCGGCCGCAACGGCATAGTGCTCGCCTCGTTAATCGACCATTCGTTTACGAAAGATGATCACTGTTAATAGAGAAATGATAATGACCCAAGCAGCGATAATCGCAAAATGCGAAAGTACATCTGCGCCGCCCGCGTTTGCTTCCACTTTTGTCGCAATATCAAGCAACTGTACGTTCGGCAAATAATTGGCCGCTTTCAACACGGGATACTGTTCAGCCAGTGACTTGGAAAATGTTCCAGCGGAAAAAACGATAATAACAGGCAGGACAAGTGCGGAGGCCTCCATAATAGACTTCGCATAAAGGCCCAATAATGTCCCTAAACCGATATAAAAAAACGATGAAAGGATGATAGCCAGAGCAATGATTCCAATGTTCTTGGGAAGATATTCAAAAAAGATCGCACTTAGCACAATGGAGAAAAGCGTCAACAGGAACGACAGTAAACTTTTCCCGCTGAGAATTTCGGCTGTGGTGGCGGGAGACAGCATCAGTCCCCTTAAAGTGTTTTTCTCTTTTTCTTCCGCAATGAGACAGCTTTGAACAAAGGCTGCGACCATGGCAAATCCCATGTTGAAAATCATATAAATGGATTCAATCGAACTGGTGCCCATGCGACTATACAGGGCAGCGAGGACAGGCGGAAAGAAAATGATAATTGAAACCGCCATATTCCGTGAAAAATCCTTATAATCCTTGACAAAAATGGCGTTTACGCGTTTCCATGAAAATGTCATGCCAGCTTCCTCCCTGTTACTTGAATGAAAATTTCGCCTAAAGTCGATTCGTTTGAATGGATTCTCATTATTTGATCTGTTTTCATCAGACTATATAATTTATCTGCACCTTCTGAACCTGTCGGAACAACGACTTTTTGTCCGTTTGTCATTTCCACAGTGACAGTGGCTTCGGAATATTTTCTTTTGAGGTTATCGGGTGTATCTAATAACTGAATTTTCCCTTTATTTAAAAATGCAATGCGATTACAGAGAGTATCTGCTTCATGCATGTCATGTGTCGTTAAAAAGATGGTCGTTCCTTTTGCGTTTAATGCTCGCAGGCCTTCATATATATGGAGGGTGTTTGTCGGATCAAGAGCTGATGTCGGCTCATCCAAAAACAAAAGCTCTGGTTCGTGCAACAATGCGCGTGCCAATGCGACCCGCTGTGTCATCCCTTTTGATAATGTAGAAACTCTTCTGTTTTTATCCTCTTCCAAATTTACAATTGTAAGAGCTTCTTCTATTCTTGTGTGCGGAACATCATATAAATGACAATACAGCTTCAAATTATCTAAAACAGATAGCCTTCCATATAAACCGCTGTTATCAGTTAGAACACCAAACCGTTTCCGATAGTCCGGATTTTTCAACTTGGAAACAGGTTCTCCAAAAACGGTAGCTGTACCGGTTGTCGGGTTCAGTTGACCTGTTAAAATCTTAATGGTTGTGGTTTTGCCTGATCCGCTCGGACCCAAGAACCCGAAGATCTCTCCTTTCTTTACTTGGAAATCGACGCCTTCCAGAGCAGGACGATTGGCAAAAGTTTTCACCAAATCTTTGACCTCAATAATATGTTCCATGTTTTCCTTCACCTCATCCGTTTGTGTATCTACAGGTTACAAGATCATGAATCATCAAGCATTAAAAAGTCGATGAAAGGAGTTGATAATGAGGTGAATGGAGTATAAGGGAAGTTGATAAACCAATCATTGGGTATTCAAGCAACTTGATGATTTTCAATGAGGTACATTGATGATTAACGGCAGTTTTATATCGACATATTTCCCGAGAAATAATCATTATTTCAGCCCAAGCATCTCCTTCAATACAGCCATTTTTGATTTGGACAAAGGAATTGTCGATTTGTTGCTGTCATCCAAAACAAGGCTGTAGCTATTCCTTGTCCAAGTAATCACTTCGCGCACTTTTTGCAAATTGACAATATAGGAACGGTGACAACGGAAAAATCCGAAAGGCAATAACCGATTTTCCAATTCCTGCAATGTAAAGTCGCTTGAAAATGATTCGCCTTTTATATGCAAGAATGATTGCCCATCACTGCTTTCAATATAATCAATTTCCGGTGGGTTAAAGAGGACAATTTTATCCTTTATTTTGGTCGGGATCTTTTTGAATTGAACGGGTTGCATCATTTCGCTTCCTTGTTCCTTTTGTATGGGGTCAGCGGCTTTTTCCGAATGGTCGCTTTCAATTTGAATGGATGTTAATCCGCTGTTGTCTAACTTATACACCTTATCACCAGCCGTAATGGCACTTTCCATATTTCCCGTCAGGATCAAAATACTTTTATCTGATTCACGAAGCTGATGCAGAAGGGACAAAAATATTCGTTTAGATTCCAAATCCAAGTTTTGATCGGGTTCTTCGAAAATATAAATCGCAGGATTTTGCAGGAGCAGGCAGCCAAGCTGCACCCGCTTCGTTTCCGAATAGGTTAGTTGATGAATTTTTGTGTTCCGTTTTTTTTCAAGGTGAACCGTTTTGATGATTGTTTCAATGTCTTGATTGGAACTATAGATATTTTTTATAAAACGAAGCATTTCTTCTATCGAAAGCCGTTCGTATAAACTCGGCTTCAAGAAAAAAAAGCCCATATTTTTGGACGGGTGCTTTAACGGGCTGCCATTCATCTGAATTTCTCCCCGTGAAAGAAACGTTTTACCGAGGAGTAAATGCAACACTTGCTCCTGGATATTTACACTTGAATATACAGCGACCACTTGCCCGGGATGGACTGACAGGTTAAATGAAGGGAAGATGAGCGTATCGTGTACCCTTTTTTCCGCATTTGCAAATTTCAATTCCATGACTGTTCCCCATTTCTCCAAATCTACTTACAATCTGCATTATAACAGTTAATCAAAAGGATCGTGTAAATGAAAAAGCCCAAGCCGATCCCGGCTTGGGTTTGTAGGGGAGAACATTAATCTTCTACTAAAGGGTAGACACCATCTTTGTCATGTGTCTCTCTTCCGGTAAGTGGCGGATTGAAAACACAGATCATTCTCATATCTTTTGTCGCTCGTAAGTAGTGTTCATCATTTTGATCAAGCGCGTACATTGTCCCGTCTTTCAGAGGATAGACTTTGCCGTCGGAAACGGTTTCGATTTCCCCTTCTCCGCCAACGCAATATACGGCTTCCAGGTGGTTTTTATACCAAATATGAGTTTCAGTTCCTGCATAAATAATCGTATCATGGAATGAAAAGCCCATGTTATCCGATTTTAATAAAAGGCGGCGGCTTGCCCAAGTGTCCGCTTTTACTTCGTTTTCTGTCCCAATAATTTCATCCAATGTTCTAACGATCATTTTTCCATCTCCTTCATTGTTTTAAAGCGGCTTGAATGCTTTCATCTATTATATTAAGACCTTTTGTCATTCCTTCTTCATCAATCGTTAAAGGCGGCAGGAACTTGAATACTTCTCCTTTTGGACCGGAAGTTTCCATCAAAAGTCCTCGTTTAAAAGCTTCTCCACAGATTTTTTCGGAAATTTCGTCTTTGGCACATGCCACTCCCTGCATCAATCCCCGGCCTCTTTTTTCCGCTTTCAACTCCGGGTATTCCTCAATGATCTTCTGAATAAAGTGAGTCATCTCAGCGGCTTTTGTTTGAATGCCTTTGGAAAAATCATCTGTTTTCCAATAATCCAAGGCCTCTGAAGCCGCAACAAATGCCAGGTTGTTTCCGCGGAACGTTCCATTATGTTCACCCGGCTCCCAAATATCGTACTCGGGTTTTATTAATGTAAGAGCCATCGGCAAGCCATATCCGCCAATCGATTTGGATAGACAAATGATATCTGGTTTAATGCGTGCGGGTTCAAAGCTGAAAAATGTCCCCGTTCTTCCGCATCCCGCCTGTACATCGTCAACGATCAACAGTATACCGAATCTTCTGCAAATAGAAGCGATATTTTGCAGCCATTGATCACTTGCTGCATTGATGCCCCCTTCTCCTTGGACTGTTTCAAGGATCATGGCCGCTGGCAAATCAAGACCGCTGCTGCGGTTTTCTAGAAAATGTTCAATCATTTTGATGGAAGAAACGTTTTCGACTGCGTTTTCATAAGGCATAAAAACGGTGTTGGAAAGAGGAATGCCAGCCCCGCTTCTTTTTGCTTCGTTCCCAGTTACTGAGAGAGAGCCTATCGTCATTCCGTGAAACGCATTTGTAAAGCTGATTACGGTATTGCGACCGGTTACTTTTCTGGCGATCTTTAAGGCGCTTTCCACAGTATTGGTGCCAGTGGGACCGGGGAACATCACTTTATATTCGAGTTGACGCGGTTTCAATATGATGTCATGAAACCTCCGCAAAAAGGTGCCTCTTGCAACAGTGGCCATATCAAGACTGTGTGTAATTTCGTCCTGTTCCAAGTATTTGATGAGGGATTGCTTCAATTTTTCGTTGTTATGACCGTAATTTAAAGCTCCGGCCCCGGCAAAAAAGTCGATATACTCTTTATCATTGACGTCCCACAACTTGTATCCTTTTGCTTTTTTAAAAACAGCGGGAAAACTTCTGCTGTAGCTCCTTACGTTTGACTCAAGCGTGTTAAAAATGTCCATGTCCATTTCCGGTTGGCTCGTTACAGTTGACATGAAGTGCATATACCTCCAATTTTTTATTTAAGTGGTCCAATCCGATAAGCAATCTCGGCTTCATGTGAAGGATCGGGAAATTGGTCTTCCCCAAAACATTCAAATGTTTTATAGTCGGTTCCCAGTTTTTTCGCCAATCCTTTGAATAAACGGTTAGAAGCGATATTTGTCGGGGTTACCGTTGCTTCGATGAAGCGGACATTTTGTCCTTCAAGTCTGTTAAGGAGCTTCATGATCAACGCAGTGGCTAACCCTTTGCCTCTTTGAGTCTGATCGACGGCGACTTGCCAAATAAAAAGTGTGTCAGGGGATTCGGGTTGGAGAAATGCGGAAATGAATCCAACGATCCGGCCATCTGTTTCTGCAATGATAGATGTTTTATGAAAGTACTTTCCCCACATGAGGTAGCTGTAAGATGAATTGACATCAAGGACTTTTGATTTTACGACAAGATCAAACATATGGCTTCCGTCATCTGCGGTTGGTTCCCGAAAATATATTGTTTCGGTGATCCTTCCCTTTGCTATTGGCTTTTCTTTTACCTTGCCGATTGTTTGGTCACCCCCTTTGATAAAGTTGTATACCATCATATCGAGAGTCATCATGAAAATCAAAACGGCTCAGCCGTGATGAGAACGATTTATTCAGTATGAGCATGAAACTGCTATACATTTTAGTATGTTTTCTTTAAATCCCTCCCGAATGGTCCTATTGAGAGCTTGACTGAAGAAGATGAATTGTCTGTTTCATGTTTACAAAAAAATAATTAGGTAAATAAAAGTGATAGATATGATATGGGGCCGTTTTTAAAAAGAATGTAACAGCACTATAAGTAGACCAGGAGGATCTGATGGATAGAAAAGCTTGGAAGAATCCAGTATTTACGGTGTCAGCTTTTATAGTATCCATACTCGTATTATTGGGAGCGCTGATGCCAAAGCAATTTGGAATTGTATCGGGTAAGTTGTTTAACTTTACATCAAAGAATTTTGGATGGTTTTATTTATTAGCCGTTTTTTTAGTCATTGTTTTTTTGATTGGGTTGGCTATCAGTAAATATGGATTGATTCGGCTGGGAGGAGAAGATGAAAGGCCGGAATTTCCCTTTTTCACATGGATCGGCATGCTTTTTTCTGCCGGTTTTGGGGTAGGGCTTGTGTTTTGGGGGATTGCTGAACCAATGAGCCATTTTTTTTCACCGCCTTTTGGCGGATTGGAGCCGGAATCGGATAATGCTGCTAGAGTCGCAATGGGTTACTCGTTTTTCCATTGGGGAATCAGCCAATGGGCGGTCTTTGCCATTGTCGGTCTCGTGATCGGTTTTCTTCAGTTCCGCAAGAAAAGGGATGGACTTGTCTCTACTGCGCTTGAACCGGTAACGGGCGGTAAACCCGTTGTAAAAGGAACGATTGATGCTTTGGCGGTTATTTCAACCGTAATGGGAATCGCTACTTCTGTCGGACTCGGCGTCCTTCAAATGAATGGCGGATTGAATGCTTTGTTTGGAGCGGGGCATTCGGTCGGCGTGCAGTTGGGAATAATTGTGATGGTTTTTATTTTTTATATGATTTCCTCCACAACGGGTTTGGAAAAAGGAATCCGTTTTTTGGGCAATGTCAACTTGGGTATGGCGCTTGGCATATTGGTTTTTGTATTTATCGCGGGCCCTTCCGTTTTTATTTTGGAAACATTTACGCTTGCAATCGGTGATTATATTACAAACTTCATTCAATATAGTTTAAGGTTGCAACCTTATGTCGGAGGGAATTGGGTGCGGGATTGGACTATTTTTTACTGGGCTTGGGCAATAGCTTGGTCGCCTTTCGTGGGGGCGTTCGTAGCACGGGTATCGAGAGGGAGAACCATCCGCGAATTTATTTTTGGGGTAATGGTCATTCCGCCGGCAATCGCCTGTTTATGGATCGCGGCTTTTGGAGGGACCGCCTTATGGCTGGATTTAAAAAAGGGGACAGGCATAGCCCGTGCTGTTGATTTAGATCTCACGACCGCTCTTTTTGCCACGTTTGAACACCTTCCGTTTACCGGATTGATTTCATTCGCATCTATTCTGTTAATTCTTACTTTTCTCGTGACATCTGCCGATTCGGCAACTTATATTTTGGCGAGCATGACGACCTATGGGAGCTTGCATCCCCCGCTGTTGGCAAAAGTTGTGTGGGGCGTACTCGTTTCCGCCATAGCGGCTGTTCTTTTATATGCAGGCGGACTGGAGGCATTGCAAACAGCTTCGCTCATATCGGCGTTGCCTTTTACGGCCATATTGCTTTTGTTGATGGTGTCCACTGTTAAACTGGTTCGAAAAGAACCGCTTCCGGTGCGGAAAGAAGATTTAAGACGCTTCAGGCGTTTGGAAAAGGCCGCCGCAAACAAAAAGACAAAAAAGTAAGGGCCTGATAGAATGATGACCGGATCGGGAAGAAAGATGAAAGGGAGGCGCTTTCTTCGGGTATGACGTCATACTTGCTTGACAAGACTTTTTTAGCTGGCAATATAGAATGGAAAAGGGAGGAGCATCATAAAAAAAGAACAGCCACGTTCTTTGGAGAGGTGGCTGTGCCAGTCCGATGATTGTCTATTTGACACTGTATTGTGATGGGCATTCAATCTTCCGGTACCATTCTAAAGTGATGAACAAAGCACGGGTTTTTTTACATCCCGTGTCCCGGGTTTTTATTTTGTCTTGAATGGTTCTGGTTTTTGACTTTATGCGAGCCACTTTGCGGTTCTGGCTCGTTTGATTTTCTCTTCTGCTTTTTTTCCATGTTTTTACTCATGTCCTTGCACCTCCCATTTTGGTATCCTTTCCAAACTTCTTATTTATATGAGCCTCTATGTGGCAGGAAAGAGGAGGATATGCCAATAATGCTGAGTATCCTTCCACTCTTGTTATCTTAATGTAGCGAGAGAGCATTTAATGGGGTATTAACATGGAAAATGAAGTTTGAACCGTATTCTGGGTTCACGTAGACTATATTACATAGAGTTTTCCATCGGTTTTCTCCGGTTTGTGTGAGTTTCATATGACTAAACCAAGTAATTTGATCGATACAGGCGGATTACATTTTCTTATTTTGGAAAATTCGAAATAAAAAAACAGGGGGATATCACTATTATGAGAAAGTATGCTCTTCTGTTGGCTGTATGCCTTCTCGTTTTTCTCAGTGCATGCGGTTCCAACAGTTCGTCTAAAAGCGGAGGGAAAGGAAAAGACGGACAAAACACTCTTGAACAAATCAAGAAAGAAGGAAAGGTCAAACTTGGCGTAGCCAATGAAAAGCCGTACGGCTATATGGACGGGGACAAAGTCACAGGTGTCGCGCCTGAAATAACAAAAGCCGTTTTTAAAGAGATGGGTGTAGAAGTAGTGGAAGGAGAGGTAACGGAGTTCGGTTCCTTGATTCCGGCTTTGAAGGCGGGCCGATTTGATGTCGTTACCGCCGGAATGGATATCCGTCCGGAACGTTGCTCGGAAGCGGCGTTTGGTGATGTTGAAATCCGATACGGGGAAGGGATGGCTGTTCAAAAAGGCAATCCGAAAAATTTGCACAGCTATGAAGATATTGCCGCGAATCCGGATGTGAAAGTGTCCATTATGGCGGGAGCAAATCAGTTTAATTTCCTGAAATCGCTTGGTGTGGATGAAAGCCAAATTGAAACGGCCGACAGCATTTCGTCGAATATTGCCGCTGTTTCATCCGGACGTGTCGATGCGACAGTCATGACGGAGGCGACGTTGCGTGAAGCGGTCGCTTCAGCTGATGAATCCAAAATCGAAGAAGCCAAGCCTTTCACGCAGCCGGTCATTGACGGAGAGAGCGTCATGAGCTACGGCGCGGCTGTTTTCCGCAAGGAAGACAAGGAACTGAGGGAGGCATACAACGCCGAATTAAAGAAGTTATTCGATTCAGGAAAGATTTTGGAGATTTATCAAGAGTTTGGTTTTGGCGAAGATAATTTGCCGGACGAGGTCACAACCGCAGACCGGTGTGCTAAATAATATCCCGCAACAAATGAAGGCGCACCTAAGAATGAAAAGGGGATGTCTATCATAGATAATGTTACAATGTTTCTTCCAGAATTGTTGCAGGGAGCGAAAGTCACCATTCAGGTGCTGTTTTTATCGGCCGTGTTAGCTTTTTTCCTTGCCTTTCTTTTCGGTTTGGGCAGGGTGTCGCGCTTTTGGATCGTCCGGTTTTTGACGGGAGTGATGGTCGAGCTGTTTCGCGGCACTTCCCTGCTTGTGCAAATGTTCTTTTTCTTCTTCGCCCTCCCGGCCTTTGGAGTGGAACTGTCTCCGTTTACAGCAGGGGTGATCGCCCTTAGCCTAAACTATGGGGCTTATGCATCGGAGATTGTCCGGGGAGCGATTTTGGCCATACCCGGCGGACAGACGGAAGCCGGTATTGCTCTGAATATGACTCGTTGGCAGCGAATGCGGCTCGTCATTTTGCCGCAGGCGTTTAAAATCATGCTGCCGGGGTTTGGAAATATTTCGATTGAACTCCTGAAAGGAACGTCACTTGTCTCGCTTGTGACTCTGGCCGACCTGACGTTCCAAGGCAGGATGCTGAAAGATAATTATACGGGGGATCAGGTGGAAATCTTTACGCTTCTTCTCCTGCTCTATTTTGTCATCGCCCTGCCGCTTATATTTGGCGCGCGTTGGCTTGAAAAACGCGCGGCGAAGGGAGTGGTGGCCGGATGACATGGGATTGGGGTTTTGCGATTGATATTTTTCCGAGAATCCTCAAGGCGATGTGGATTACGCTTGGCGCGACAGTTGTCGCTTATCTCATTGCGCTTGTGCTCGGGCTTGTTCTGACGCTGCTTCGCCGGACGAAGATCAAGCCGGTGAAGTGGCTGGCGGTCGGATTTATCGAGTTTGTCCGCAGTACGCCGCCACTCGTCCAACTGTTTTTCCTCTTTTATGCCTTGCCGGAAATTCCGTACATCGGTTTTGCCATGAGCCCGTTTCTCACGGGTGCCTTGGGACTTGGCATCCATTACAGCACGTATATATCGGAAATTTACCGCTCCGGGATAGAGGCGGTGCCCAAAAGCCAGTGGGAAGCAAGCACGGCACTGAACTTTTCCCGGACTCAGACATGGGTGAAAGTGATTTTGCCGCAAGCGATTCCGCCCGTTATCCCGATGCTTGGGAATTATCTCATCGTGTTGTTTAAAGAGACGCCGCTACTATCCGCCATTTTGGTGGTGGAGATGTTGCAGACGGCCAAAATCATCGGGTCTGAAACATGGCGTTACTTGGAACCGATCACGATTGTGGGACTGTTGTTCCTGCTCTTGAGTTACCCGTCGTCCCTGCTCGTGCAGCATGTGGAGAAAAAGCTGAAAAGGGCAGGCGGCAAACACCATGCCACGAAAGGAGTGAGCCTGTAAATGACCGTATTGAAAAAAGCCGTTGGGGATGATCCGGCCCCGGGAGCCATCCAAGATCATCCGCCACAACGTCCGATGGTTTCTTATCAGGATATCCGCAAATCGTTCGGGGAAACGGAAGTGTTAAAAGGAATTGACCTTGATATCAAGCCGGGGGAAAAGATCACGATTATCGGTCCGAGCGGCTCGGGTAAAACGACGATTATCCGAATGCTCATGACATTGGAGGAACCGACATCCGGAGTGATTGAAGTGGACGGAGAGCCGCTTTGGCACAAGGAAGTCAAAGGAAGATTAGTACCCGCGGATGAGAAACATTTGCGGAAAGTGCGCGGGAAAATCGGAATGGTCTTTCAACAGTACAACCTCTTCCCGCATATGACGATATTAAGGAACGTTATCGAGGCGCCGATCCATGTGCTTGGCGTGCCGAAGCAGGAAGCGGTGGAGCGGGCGCTTGAGATGCTGGAGAAAGTCGGATTGAAAGACCATGTCGATAAATATCCGGCGCAGTTATCGGGAGGCCAGCAACAGCGTGTGGCCATTGCCCGGGCACTTGTCATGGAGCCAAAGGTAATGCTCTTTGATGAAGTGACCTCTGCTCTGGACCCGGAACTGGTCGGAGAAGTGTTAAAGACGATCAAAGACATTGCGAAAACGAGCAATATGACGATGATTCTCGTTACACACGAAATGGATTTTGCCCGTGAAATATCCGATCGCGTCGTGTTTATCGACCAGGGGAACATTGTTGAGCAAGGGCCGCCGGAAGAAGTGCTGGAAAATCCGGAGACGGAACGGCTGCAAACATTTTTACAACATTTTCGAAATGGTTACGAATAAATAAAAATGATCCTTCTGCTTAAATTGTGGAAGGATCATTTTTCTTCTGAAAATCACCGGTCTCTTTTTCCTGGGCAATCCTGTCCAACTGGTGAAATATCTTGTAAAATGACGTCTATATTTTTCACTTACTCTAGGACATCTATCTGATTGGCACTTTGGTTTAAACCTCCATTTTTCCTTCAAAGGGAAAAACTTGCTATGATATTGTAAGAAGTGAACGAGCTAAAAAGGGTGGTTTAATGGAAAAGCTTTCGGTTGTCTCATTGCTCAATGTGATTGGTGAGTTATTTTCGGATGAAATTTCAATTGCTGTATCGAATACAAAAGAATACATATATTATCGTCCGAGCAAGCGGGTTGATTTAAAAATCAAGCCGGGGGACCCTGTGAAGGAAGGAACAATCGCGTATAAAGCGCTGACTACGAATCAAAAAGTGTCAGAGTTTATTCACCGTGAAGTGTACGGAGTGCCCTATCACGGCATGGCTGTGCCGTTCGAATATGGGGGGAAGCTGGAAGGTTGCGTGACGGCCATTTACCCTGCTTATACAGAAGGTAAATCGGTTGTAACGATTAAATCAAATGATGGCTGGATTCCCGTCCCCTTTGAAAACGTAAAGTATCTGGAAGTAAAAGATCGAAAGACACATGTTTTCGCAGATGGCTTTTCGGGAACCCATAAGGATCCGCTGCAAGAGTTTGAGTATTTATTGCCAAGAGACATGTTTATTCGCTGCCACCGATCATTTATCGTGAATGTTCGCTATATACAGGAAATATATCCAGACACCCACTCAACATTTATTTTGGAAATGGACAATCAAACAAGAATTCCTGTCAGCCAATCGTATGCCAGTTATTTCCGGAAGATGCTCGGCTTTTGAAAAAAATTCTTCTGCCTCAGCCATTATATTTTGTCGCTTAATCGGTGTTTTTCTTGTTATAGGCCTGATTTCTCCAAAAGCTTCATGCATAGGATAAAATAATTTTTAACTATATGCAGAGAAAGAGGGATATCATTGGGTAAAATGAAGGATCGCATCAGAGATTCACGCTTATGGGACCGTATTTGTTCGGCTGAAGAAGCGGCTTCCTGGATCAAGGATGGGATGACATTGGGATTAAGCGGTTTTACTCGAGCAGGTGATGTGAAAGCGGTTCCTTTTGCGTTGGTGGAGCGGGCTAAAAAAGAACCGTTGAAGGTAAACGTGTTCACTGGAGCCTCTCTCGGGTCTGATGTTGATAAAATGTTTGCCGAAGCTGGTATCATACGTAAACGTTTGCCTTTTCAAGCAGATGCAGTGATGCGGAAAAAGATCAATGCAGGAGAGCTGTTATTTGTTGATCACCATCTTTCTCATACGGCTGAATATGTCAGGGCAAATACGATAGAACCCATTGACGTGGCTATATTGGAAGCGATTTCGATTACAGAAGACGGAATGGTGATCCCCTCGACATCCGTAGGGAATTCCTTGTCTTTTGCGAAGCAGGCCAAATCGATCATCATTGAAATCAACATGGCGCAGCCGTCACTATTGGAAGGGTTGCATGACTTATATGATCCCGAAAAGCAAGGTGAGCGTTCACCGATCCCATTGAAAAAGGTGGAGGATCGGATCGGGACAACCGGGATTCCGGTTGATGTTGAAAAAATAAAAGGAATCGTATTTACAGAGCAATTGGATTCTCCATCCACGATCGTGGACCCGGATGATGAAACGCAAATGATGGCAAAACACTTGATTGGTTTTTTACGGAAGGAAGTAAAAGCAGGCAGGTTGGCCGAACACCTTGCCCCATTACAATCGGGCATCGGGTCGGTAGCCAACGCGGTACTTCACGGGATGCTTGATTCTGAATTTAAAGACTTGGAAATATACTCTGAAGTTCTTCAAGATGCTGTATTTGATTTAATTGACGCGGGTAAAGTGCGATTTGCTTCTTGTTGTTCCATAACATTATCGGAAAAGAAAATGAACCACGTTTTTGGCCAGTTTGAAAAATATCGGGATAAGCTGATTATGCGTCCTCAAGAGTTGTCAAATCATCCGGAAATCATCCGCAGGCTTGGCTTGATTTCTATTAATGCGGCTTTGGAGTTTGATATATACGGCAATGTGAACTCGACACATGTTTCCGGTACAAATATGATGAATGGAATTGGCGGCTCCGGCGATTTTGCCCGCAATGCCCGGCTGGCTATTTTCGTAACGAAATCATTAGCCAAAGGCGGCGATATTTCCAGTATTGTCCCATTTGTTTCTCATGTGGACCATACGGAACATGATGTGGACGTTGTGGTGACCGAACAAGGATATGCGGATTTAAGAGGGTTGGCACCAAGAGAAAGAGCACCCTTAATCATTGAAAATTGTGCCCACCCCCTATACCGTGATCAGTTATGGACGTATTATAGCGAAGCGTTGGAGCGGGGAGGCCAAACACCGCATGTTCTTGAAAAAGCCTTTTCTTGGCATATCCAATATAAAAATCAAGGAACAATGCTTCAACAAATAAAGGAAAAAGAAATGGCATAAGCCTTGGCTGCTATGCCATTTTTTTTGTTTTCTATTATAAATCGGATTATTTATTGGAATAGTAGATGACTGAAACCGTCTGATCATCAATTTTTTTAAAAAAACTTGAAAGACATTTTAAATCGAATTACCTTATCTAAGAAAGACTGAAAATAACGATTGAAGAATTACCTGAATCAAGGATTGCTTATTTCCGAAATGTTGGGAAGTATGGTGAAAAGCAAAATAAAAAAAGTGGGAAAATCATTCCACAATTTCAGGCAGACCGCAAGATACTCAAAGAGATGATTCGTCCTAAAGAGGAATGTCGTTACGATGTTTGCGTAGTAATACATAAAGATTTTAATGTGACAAAACCAGCCCATGTTGGTAAATTATCCGGCGGGAAATACGCTGTTTTCTTGGCAGTCAGTGAATTTTGGGGAAATATTTTTTAGAGATAGAAAGAAATGATCTATCGATAAGAGAACAACTAATTATAGAAAGAATGTGACATATTAGTTCCTACGAAGCAGGGACATTCAGAATTCGCAGTAGGGTGATTGTAAAATCGGAATACCTTTTTTCAATATGTAATTGCGAGCCGGCAGCATTTAAAAGCAATCGTTTTGCTTTTGCGCAATTCTTTGTACCTGTATTTTCGAATAAGAAAGACCATTGATCATGATGGACTCTTCCAATAAAAAATCGTTATGTTTGATGCTCATTTTTTACATGAATGGGTTTGCCTTGATGCTCGCTTTCTGGCTTCCTTTATTCTTTTGCATTTTTTCACAGTGCTGGAGAAATGTATGGACGAAATCATCTTCCATGTTAAAATGAGATGTAACACATTGTTGAAAGCGATTACAGTAATTTATGGACAGAAATGAGGTGGTCACGTGGCTAAAAACAATCAAATCGTATTAGGCGGCTCGCTATTAACACTCAAGGAAGTGGTTCAGATTGCGCGTTGCCATTACCAAGTGGGGATAAACCGCGACTCCAGAGAAAAAATTCATCACAGCCGACGATATGTTGAAAGTCTTTTGGAGGAAAAAAGGGTAGTATACGGGCTTACAACCGGTTTTGGAAAATTCAGTGACACTTACATCCCAAGCGAGATGGGAAAAGAATTGCAATTAAACCTGATTCGCAGTCATGCATGCGGTCTCGGTGAACCGCTTCCTGACGATGTCGTCAGGGCCGTTATTTTACTGAGAGTCAACGCCCTTTTACATGGACATTCCGGTATTCGCCTGGCGGTCTTGGAAACAATGGTTGAAATGCTTAATAAAGGGGTGACACCTGTCATACCAGAACAGGGTTCGCTCGGAGCAAGCGGGGATCTTGCACCACTGGCGCATTTGGCTTTAGTGTTAATGGGAGAAGGTGAAGCCAAGTATCGGGGTGAACAATTGAGTGGATTGGAAGCGCTTGCCAGAGCGGGAATATCTCCAGTCTCACTTGAAGCAAAAGAAGGATTGGCGTTAATTAATGGAACACAAGTCATGACGGCGATTGCGGCGCTTGCTTGTTGGGATGCGATCCAGCTTGCCAATTGGGCGGATTGTACTGCCGCTTTGACGGCTGATGTTCTTCGCGGAGTCAAGCAAGCATTTGAACCGGAAACTCATGAAATTCGCCCTCATTTAGGGCAACAGGAAGTGGCCAGGAACATGTTAAGATTGACGGCGGGAAGCCAGTTGATCACAAACCAGGGGGAGTTGAGGGTACAGGATGCTTATTCGATTCGGTGCGTTCCTCAAGTCCACGGTGCGTCAAGGGACGCTTTGCAGCATATACATGAAAAACTATTAATTGAAATGAATTCAGTTACAGATAATCCGCTTATTTTCGCGGATAAAGATAAAGTCATATCGGGCGGGAATTTTCATGGGCAGCCGATGGCCCTCATTATGGACTATCTGGCGATCGCGGTGGCGGAATTGGCCAATATCTCCGAGCGCAGAGTGGAAAGGCTTGTGAACCCCCAATTAAATGGAGATTTGCCCGGCTTTTTAACAAAGCGGGGCGGTATGAATTCAGGATTGATGATTGTTCAATATACTGCCGCGTCGATCGTATCAGAAAATAAGTCACTTGCCCATCCGGCAAGTGTCGACTCCATACCGAGTTCGGCCAATCAGGAGGATCATGTCAGTATGGGGACGATTGCCGCAAGAAAAGCGGCAAGCATCGTGAACAACAGCTATCGGGTCATCGCCATTGAACTGTTTTGTGGTGCGCGTGCCGCCGATTATCGAGGTTCTGAAAAACTGGGCAAAGGAACAAATCGGCTATATACGATTTGCCGGAGACATGTTCCTTTTATTGAGGACGATCATGTGATGTATCCTTATTTAAACAAAATAGTAGAACTTATGAAAGAAATGGAAATCACAGAGGAAATCGAACAATTGCTTCAAAAGGACTTGGGCGCTTAAGCGCACGAGCAAGTGATATAAGAAGAATATTCCAAGTTTAATTCAAACCCACGATGCTTTTTCTCGATAAAAGTTTTATGACTTTTTATTTGGTGAAATACGGAAAATACTTGAAATTAAAAAAATGAACTGCCTCCACTGTCAATGGGGGCAGTTCATTTTACGATTGATCTCCTCTTAGGTAAAAGACATTAAAGCGATCCCATGTAGCCTCCATTTGATCAAGACGGGATCTGGCTTCATCCATTCGTTCTTTTCCAACGCTAATAATGAGGGCGTTTATCAAGCTAAGCGGCGCCGTAAAGGAGTCGATGAAGGACGGCATTTGACTTGACGCAGTTAAGGGGATGTCCGCGTGTTGGATGAGCGGGGAGAGCAGGCTGTCCGTAATACAAATCGTTTTTGATCCTTTTTCCCTGGCAAAAGCGAGTGTTTGGATGGTGCTGTTCGTATAGCGCGGAAAGCTGATCCCGATAACGACGTCTTTTTCCCCCAAGTTGTACAATTGTTCCGAAAGGTTTTCTACAGACCTAACGATTTCGGACTTACCCAAAATAATATGCAAATAATATTGAAGAAATATCCCCAGGGCCGCAGCACTTCGATTGGCGGCAATATAAATGTTTTGCGCTTCTTCAAGTATATGAACCGCCTGATGAAATTTTCCAATATCTACTTGTTCAATGGTTGATTTAATATTTTCGATATCGTCGCGAAAAATATTATAAAACCATTGCTCTTGATCATTGTAAACATCTGCTGTCATTTTCAGTCTTTCAGTTGTCGTAAGCTGCTTTTGAATGGAATTTTGCATATGAGTTTGCATCTCCGAATAACCGGAATAACCCAAGAATGAGGCGAATCGAACAACCGTTGCTTCGCTGACATCTGCTTTTTTGGCAAGTGCCGCGACATTCAAAAATGGAACTACTGTCGTGTTCTCCAAAATATAATGGGCAATTTTTTTAAACGCTTTGCTCATTTCCGGCAGCTTGTTTGCCATATGACGGTAAATGTTTTGTGTTTTCATTTGTATCGTTCCCTTCTAAAGTGAAAGGGCAGTGTGGCTTACAGTATACATTAATGGAATACGGGCATTTTTGCAATAAATATTTTATTTTGTTTACATTTTGAAATAAATGATTCCAAATAGGCTTTTTAAGTGTATAATGAAATATATATTTCATAACATATAAAAAGTGAAAAAATAATTTCTTTGATGAGGTGCTATGAATGGCAATCAGTGAAAGAAAAAGTATAGGGTTAAGGCGGTTCATGGAAAAAACCCCCCGGTCCTTGGAGCTTTACAAAAAGACGCTGGATGTGATGCCAGGCGGGGCGACGGCTAATATTAAATTCTTTTCACCGTATCCGATCGCAATGGAAAAAGGCCGGGGCAGTTACTTGTATGATATTGATGGGAACGAATATATTGACTATTTGTTGTCTTACGGGGCGTTGATTTTAGGGCATGGCCATCCGGACATTATCGAAGCTGTGCATGTACAATTGGAAGAATCGGGTACTTATCTGTTTGGAGCACCCCACCGGCTTGAAATGGAAATGGGAGAAAAAGTAAAACAGCTTTATCCGAGCATGGAACGGCTAAGATATACGAATTCGGGGACAGAAGCTACTTTGCTCGCAATCCGTTTAGCATATGCTTATACCGGAAAAAATAAAATCGCCAAATTTGAAGGACATTACCATGGCGGTTATGACCAAGTACTCGTTAGTGTCAATCCTCCTGTACATGAGGCCGGGTCGGAAAGGCACCCACATCCGGTAGCCGAATCAAAAGGAGTCGACCCGTACCATGAAAAGCATACGATCATATTGCCATTTAATGATTTGGATGCGACTTATGACATTTTGAAAAAAAATCAACACGATCTCGCGGCAGTGATCATTGAACCTGTTCAAGGAGGGTTTATCCCAGCTACCCAAAGCTTCATGGACGGATTGAAAAAAATGACAGAAGAGATGGGCATACTTCTTATATTTGATGAAGTGAAAACCTGCTTCAGAATGGGGCTCGGGGGAGCGCAAGCCTACTACCAAATTACCCCTGACTTAACAACGCTCGGAAAAGCGGTTGGCGGTGGATATCCGATCGGGATAACCGGAGGAAGAAGAGATATTATGGAATTAAGCGCACCAACGGCGTCCGCAGATGTGTTTGACGTTAGCAAAAGCCGGCATTCCAGCGCCAAAGATGTATTATTTCACAGCGGCACTTATAACGGGCATCCGGCCATATTGGCCGCGGGATTAGCCACGATCCAAGTGTTGGAAAGGGAAATCTGGCATATTCAAGATATGGCGGCCAAATTGAAAGCGGGTATTGCAAAATTGTTTTCTGAACGAGGCGTTGGGATGCAGGTATTGGGGCTGGGTTCCATCTTTAATATTATTATTACGGAACAAGAGAGCATATCCAACTATCGCGACCTTCAAAAAGCGGACTTTGCCTTGAGAAGAGAGCTTGATTTCTTGCTTTTAGCCGAAGGGATTTATACAAAGCCTTTGAATCGCTATAGCATATCGGCCGCACATGGAGAAAAAGAAATCAGTAGGACATTGGAGGCTTTTGAAGGGGCGTTAGGGAAGCTTTGCTAGCCAGGGCCGAGAAAACGAAAAGAGAGAAGGGATGTGAACTGCCCCCTTTAAGTATTCAGGTTTTATTTTTTTACCTGTCTACTTACAGGGGAGCATATCAATGTGTTTTCCCGTTCTCTCTTTTTAAAGTCCCAGCTCAGGGAGCCATCGGCTAAGGTCGCAAATGAATAAGCAGCCTCCCCGCCACTTACTTGCCCCTGTTGCTTGAGGGCTATCGTATCGTGTCTTATGTGTTTCGCTCAGCTTTACGCTTTGGGTTGCTGCTGGGTAATGCAGTGAATATTGCCTCCGCCAAGAGAGACTTCACGTGTATTCACTGTAACGACCTTTCGATCCGGGTACATCTGTTTAAAAATATTTACCGCCTCTTCATCTTTCGGATCATCAAACGCCGGCAATACCACCCCGCCATTGCATAAATAGCAATTAATGTAAGTTGCAATAAATGTTGTATCGGCTGAGCGGTCATAAGCATCGGCGGCGAAATCAATTTCATTGCTTTCTGCTTTTGTAATGGTAATTTGCCGCGGCAGCGGAATTTTATAGATTTTCAGTTTTCGCCCTTTGGCGTCCACTTCCTCCTCAAGTTGTTTATAGGTTTTTTGAAGTACTTCATATTGCGGGTGTGCAGGATCATCGGTCCAACTGATGGCAACTTCTCCGGGCCGCACATAAAATAGTACTTCATCTACGTGTCCGTCGGTTTCGTCACCAACAAGACCTTCTTTGATCCAAATGATTTTTTCAATATTTAAATACTCTTTGAGTTTTTCCTCGACTTCTTCTTTTGACATACGTGGATTCCGGTTCGGGTTTAAAACGCATTGCTCTGTTGTAATGAGCGTACCTTCCCCGTCTACATGGATGGCGCCGCCTTCTAGTATGAAGTCTTTTGCGTCATAGCGATCAATTTGTTCAATTTCTAATACTTTCCTTTTTACAAGTTGATCTTGATCCCAGGGGAAGTACAGTCCTTCTTCCAAACCTCCCCAGGCATTGAATCCCCAATCCACGCCTCGCACTTCACCTTTGTCATTTTTGACAAAAGTGGGTCCTATATCACGCATCCAAGCATCATTAGATGATATTTCGACGACCCGTATTTGCTCGTCCAAAAGAGCGCGGGCATTTTCGAACTGTTCCGCTCTAACACACACCGTAACCGGTTCGAATTGTGAAATCGCTTTCGCCACCTCTGCAAAAGCTCGTTGTGCTGGCTTGGCTCCAGCTCTCCAAGTATCTGTTCTGACTGGCCAAAGCATCCATGTTCTTTCATGTTCCTCAAACTCGCCAGGCATTCTAAATCCATCTGTTCTGGGTGTACTGTTTATCGTACGTGCCATTACTATCCCCTCCATTTATGTTCACTGATATTATCATGCAACTTTTATGCCACTCGGGAAATTATCACTGTTTTGCTAAGCGCGATCTTGCCTATGCGGTTCCGGCAAGGTCGCTTCTCAGCTTTTTGAATAACCTCTTGCTTCATGGAGTTTTATGTCATGAGGAAAAAGGTTGCTTTTGAGGAGCAGCGTGCAAGGCCGCCTGGGGAGCCATGTTCTTGAAACATCTTACCGCAACGTACCTTCCCAATGGCGCCGTCTGCTCTACGTTATCCGGACAGTTACAATCCATATTTTTTTAACCGTCTTAAGTAGGAGGATTGCGTCAATCCCAAAGACTGAGCCGCCTTTCTCGTGGAAGGATATTTCATTTTCGCTTCTTCAATTAGTCTTTTCTCGATTTTTTCCAAATAATCTGGAAGGCTTTGATTATTTAATTTTCGGATCGAATGGTCCATGAACTCTTCATATAAAATTTTATCCGGCAGGTCGGATACCGTGATCGTGTCACCTTTTGCCGTTACAATTAAACGCTCAATCATATTTTCCAGCTCGCGGATATTTCCGGGCCAGCTATAATTTTGAAGGTATTCAAGCACCCCTTTGTCCAAGGATGATGTTTTCATATATGTATCATTAAATCGTTTTAAGTAATGATAAACCAATGGCGGGATGTCCTCTTTTCGTTCCCGAAGCGCCGGTATTTGGATGGAAATGACATTCAACCGGTAATACAAATCTTCACGGAATCGCTTTTCCTTAACCATTTTTGGCAGGTCCTGGTTGGTGGCTGCGATGATCCGGATATCGACTTTTTTTAGCTCCGTGCCGCCGACGGGGATAAACGATTTATCTTGAACCAATTGAAGTAACTTCGGCTGCAGGGACAAGGGGAGTTCTGCAATTTCATCCAAAAACAATGTCCCGCCATCCGCTTTTTCAACAAGCCCTTTTTTTCCGCTATGGCTTGCTCCGGTAAAAGCCCCTTTTTTATAGCCGAAAAGTTCTGATTCCAAAAGGTTTTCCGGAATGGCTCCACAGTTGATTTGGACAAAATTTTTATCTTTTCGCGTGCTATGTTTATGGATTTCACCGGCAATCAAGCTTTTGCCCACACCGGATTCACCCGTTAATAAAATGGTTGCGTCCACAGTGGCCACCCTATGCACCAAATCCAGCAATTCCTCGTTGCTCTTGCTGTTTCCGATGATGAGTTGGCTCGTTTTGTCCCGATGCTGATTTTTCTTCATCTCCTGAAGCTCTTCCCAATACTTTCGCATTAGGGCTTCCGCTTTTTCCAGCTTTAACGAGTTCTTCACCGTTTCGGTAATATCTTTTACTTGAACGAGAATGTACTCGGCATCGTCTTCTGTAATTTTTACAAGATAACCAGTCGCCAAAAACTGCCGGTCTTTGGAAGTTTGGACTTTTGTCACAGCTTCTTTTTGTTCCAATACGATTTTCGTTACGGAGGGAGTGAAAAAACCGTTGTTTTCCAAGTCATTGACATGTCTGCCTATGATTTTTGAACGGGGCGCGCCCATTTGTCTTGTACTTGTATCATTGCACCATAGTGCCACGCCATTTTTGTCAGCTATAAATATACCATCTTTTAAGTGATTGAATACGCGATGAAAATGTCGATCATTAAAAAAGTACTTTTTCATAAAAGCGCCTCCTGAATTCATCGAAAATTGATTCGCTTACGCATCGTTTTTATTCACTATCGGTGCAAATCTATTATATATGACTGGCTTTCTTAAAAAAAGGATTTATTTTTAAAGGGATTCCTTTTGGCACGCTTTTTGCATTGATAAATGTAAGTGGGGAGGATGCGTATGGAAAAGACATTATTGAAAGTGAACAGAGAGCGTTTGCTTGAAACAATAAAAATAAGCTCTTCCATCGGCTCATCCGCACATGGCGGTTTGCACCGTTTGGCACTGTCGGAAGCTGATAAGAACATGCGCGACATTTTTGTTGACTGGTTAAAAGCGGAAGGTCTTGCAGTAAGAATAGACGATTTTGGAAACATATATGGAAGAAGAAAAGGAAAAAAGGATAACGGTCCATCCGTTGCCATCGGATCCCACTTGGACACACAGCCTTGCGGCGGAAAATATGATGGCATCTTAGGTGTTTTAACCGCCTTGGAAGTGATTCGTGTTCTAAATGAAAACGATATCGAAACGGAATATCCTGTTGAAATTATTAATTTTACGAATGAAGAAGGAGCGCGTTTTGCGCCTCCGATGCTTGGTTCCGGCGGAATTACCGGGAATTTTACAAAAGACTTTATTTACCACATTAAAGACGATGAAGGAATTTCGTTTGAACAGGCTTTAAAAGATATTGGTTATATGGGAGATTCCGAGAATCGGTTAAAAAACATCAAAAATTTTATTGAACTGCATATTGAACAGGGCCCAATTTTACATGAACAAGAAAAAACAATTGGTGTTGTGCAGGGAATACAGGGCAATGACTGGTACACGGTGAAGGTAGCGGGAAAGACGAACCATGCGGGTCCGACTCCGATGGAAAACAGGCAGGACGCACTTGTGGCTGCTTCGAAAATGATTGTAAAGGTGAACGAGATTGCAAATGACATCAAAGGCTTAAAAACAACCGTCGGAAAAATGGATGTGACCCCTAACGTCACGAATGTTATTCCCGGCGAGGTAGTTTTTACGATTGATATTCGCCATGAGGACAACGAATTGAGGTCCCATGCTTTCGAAAGATTAAAAGAGCAACTCAGTGCCATTGCGTTAATAAGTAAAGTGGAGTTAACGATTACAACCGATTGGAATTCAGAGACGACCTTATTTGCGCCGGTTGTCAAAGATGCCGTCAAAGAGGCGGTAACTGAATTAGGTTATTCATCCATGGAACTGTTCAGCGGCCCGGGCCACGATGCGAAATATATGGCAGAAGTGGCGGATACAGGCATGATTTTTGTCCCCAGTGTTGACGGAATCAGCCATAATGAGCAGGAGCTGACATTGGATGATGATATTGAAAAAGGGGCAAATGTCCTTTTATATGTTGTTCAGAAGCTGGCAGGCACTAAGAAATAAAGAAAATTTAAAATAAGGAGAGATTTTACATGAGCCAACAAACTGAAACATTATTTAATGAGTTGTCATCACTTGACAAAAAGCACATTCTTCATCCGTCCACCAATCCAAAGTTGCAGTCAGAAACCGGTCCGAAATTGATTTTTACAAGTGGCGAGGGCATCTACTTAAAAGACATGCGAGGCAAAACATACATTGACGGGGTTTCCATGCTGTGGAACGTGAACCTGGGCCATGGTGTGAAGGAATTGGCCGAAGCATCATATGAACAAATGATAAAAGCCGCCTACACTACCACTTTCTACGGTTATTCGAATGAAGCGTCCGTGCGCTTGGCCGAAAAGATTGCCGAAGTTTCGCCCGGCGACTTAAATACGATTTTCTATACTTCCGGCGGCTCTGAGTCCAATGATACTGCATTTAAATTGTCACGATTTTACTGGGATTTAAAAGGCAAAAAAGACAAGAAAATCATTATTTCTTTGAAAAGAGGCTATCACGGTGTTACGGTTGCGACGCAAAGAGCGACTGGCATCGAGGCTTACCGTGAATTTTCCGGATCAAAGGACCCTAATATTGTAAACGCGAAGCCGCATTTGACTGAATGTGAGCTCGGAGATAAGAGTCATCCTGAATATGAAGGTTCCATCAGAAGCATCATTGAAAAAGAGGGCGCTGATAAAATTGCGGCTGTCATCGTAGAGCCGATTCAAGGTGCCGGAGGAGTCCACGTGCCGCCTGAAGGTTATTTACAAGCTGTTCGCAAGCTTTGTGACGAATTCAATATTCATATGATTGCTGACGAAGTCATCTGCGGATTCGGAAGAACAGGAAAAATGTTCGGTGTGGACCATTGGGACGTCGTTCCTGACTTCATGTCGATCGCAAAAGGGATGACAAGCGGATATGCGCAACTTGGTGGAGTGCTCATGACAGAAGAAATCAGAGACGCATTCAACACATTCGACGGAATGCTCGCGCATGGATTTACGTACAGCGGACATCCTACAGCATGTGCTGTCGGGTTGAAAAACATCGAAATTCTCGAACGGGACGGCCTGATTGAAAACGCAAGAGTCATGGGAGATGAGTTGAAAAAAGGGCTCGACTATTTGGAAGACAAATATGCATTTGTCGGAAACACGAGATCTAGAGGTCTTCTTGCCGGATTCGATTTGATGGAAGATCCAGAAGCGGGAAAACCGTTTGCCGGATCGATCAAAGCTGCCGCGACTGTTGTGGAAGAGTCCTATAAACGTGAACTGTTAATCAGACCATTTGATTTCACGCCTGGCATGAACATCGTGGCGATTGCACCGCCGCTCATCGTACAAAAAGACGAAGTGGAAAAGATCATTGCCATTGTCGATGATGCAATCGGCGCCTTCGCAAAAACGATTTAAGAAGAAAAGCGGAAGCGCTCGACCAGCGACGTACGGACTGGAGAGCCTCAGACGAGATAAAGGAAACACGGCGACGAAGGAGCCGATGTTGACTTATCGTAGGAGGAGGCTCGAAGTCAGCTAGTCGCTGAGCGCTGAAGCTGGACAAAAAGAAAAGCGTAAGCGCTCGACTACCGATGTACTAGAATCATTGCTGGACCAACCAGCCACTTTTTCCAAGTGAGGGGATGAAAATGATGAAAACTGGTGAAACTTTGAAACTTCATCCAAAAGTTAGAGATTTTTTAAAGGAAGAAAAGAAGAAACTATTTATCGATGGCGGCTGGCATGAATCGGCGGATGGCCAAACGTTTGAAACAATTAACCCTGCAACAGGGGAAGTGTTGGCTCACGTCCATGAAGCCCGTGAAAAAGATATTGATAGAGCGGTTGAGGCTGCTGTAAAAGCATTCGAAGAAGGAAGCTGGTCGAAAATCAGCGCATCGGATCGTTCTAAATTGATGCATAAATTGGCTGATTTAATGGAAAGGGATTTTGAAATCCTCGCCCAGTTGGACACATTGGATAATGGTAAACCGATTCAGGAGATGAGAAACGCCGATTTGCCTGGAGCGATTGATCAGCTCAGGTATTTTGCGGGCTGGGCGACGAAAATGACCGGTCAAACGATTCCGGTTTCCAAATCATTTTTTAATTATACCCGCCATGAGCCAGTGGGTGTGGTCGGCCAGATTATTCCGTGGAATTTTCCGATTATGATGGCATTGTGGAAAATTGCTCCGGCGCTTGCGACGGGTTGTACGATCATCTTGAAACCGGCGGAACAGACGCCGCTATCGGCGCTTTATTTGGGCAAACTTATTGAGGAAGCGGAATTTCCAAAGGGCGTTATCAATATCGTTCCTGGATTTGGAAAGTCAGCAGGCGATGCGCTGGTTAAGCATCCAAAGGTGAACAAGATTGCTTTCACTGGCTCTACCGGTGTTGGCAAGGCGATTATGAAAGAGGCCGCGAACACAATGAAGCGTGTAACACTTGAGCTTGGCGGCAAATCGCCGAACATCATCTTGCCTGATGCCGATTTGGATAAAGCGATCCCTGGGGTATTCAGCGGAATTATGGCCAATCAGGGGGAGGTATGCTGTGCCGGTTCAAGAGCATACATTCCTGAGCATATGTACGATGAGGTCATGGCAAGGCTTGCCGATTATGCTAAAAATGTAAAGTTGGGAAATGGTTTGTCAGAAGATACAGAAATGGGTCCGCTTGTTTCTAAAAGGCAGCAAGACATCGTCACTTCTTATATTCAAAAAGGCATTGAAGAAGGGGCCAATCTTTTGGCCGGCGGAGAAACATTCGATAAAGGCTATTTCGTTGCCCCGACTGTTTTTTCTCAAGTTGAAGAGCATATGACAATTGCGCAGGAAGAAATTTTTGGGCCTGTCGTCGCTTGTATGCCATATAAAACAATTGATGAAGTGATTGAACGGGCGAATAACAGCCCTTACGGACTTGGAGCGGGATTGTGGACGGAAAACCTGAAAAATGCCCACGTTGTAGCCGATAAATTAAAGGCAGGGTCGGTTTGGGTCAACTGCTACAATCTTACAAACGCGGCCGTTCCGTTTGGAGGTTATAAGCAGTCTGGTATTGGACGTGAAATGGGCTCTTATGCGCTAGAAAATTATACAGAAGTGAAAAGTGTGTGGATTAACTTAGAATAACGGGATTTGGCCTGGCAACTTTCGCCAGGCAAGACTCCCGTGCCAAAAGCGGGGAATTGCCCACATCGTGAAAACGCATTCGCGTCGTGTCGCCCTTCTCTAGACATAAAACTTGCGAGGTATGAAACTTGTATGGAACAAACCAATCAAATTGAAAGAAAACTAAAGTTAATGCATGTTGTTGCCATAGGACTTGCGTACATGTCACCAATGGCGGTGTTTGATACATTCGGCATCGCTTCCGATATATCCTCCGGCCATGTGCCAGCCGCCTATATCGTTGTATTTGTTGCCATTTTGTTCACGGCGCTCAGTTATGGAAAGCTTGTCAGGCAATTTCCCAGCGCGGGCTCTGTCTATACGTATACGAGAAATGTGATCAATCCTTATTTGGGTGTTATTGTTGGTTGGGTCACATTTATTGCCTATATAGCGCTTCCGATGATTAATGCTTTGCTTGCTGATATTTATTTATCAGCCGGATTTCCGGAAGTTCCAGGTTGGCTTTGGGTTGTTGGCCTGATCGCTATCATCACCTTCTTAAATATTTTCGGTGTAAAAATTGCTGCTTCGGTCAATATGCTTCTTGTTATTTTCCAGGCGTTGGTTGGGGTGATCTTTGCGTACCTTACGATTCGTTCAATCGTGAAAGGGCCGGAGAGTTTTATCCCGATCGGTGACATTTTCCCTTCCGGGGGTGAGGTGCCAGAATTATTTGGGGCGGCAGCATTATTGGCTCTCTCGTTTATCGGGTTTGATGCAATCACAACCTTGTCGGAAGATACAATAAATCCGAAAAAGACCATTCCGAAAGCGATTCTTCTCGTAGCTGGAATTGGCGGCGTTTTCTTTTTCACTGTCACTTATTTTATGCAGTCTCTGTTTCCTGACGTTTCCATTTTTAAGGATATTGAAGGAGCTTCCCCAGAAATTGCCGTGATCATTGGTGGAAATTTATTTTTGTCCTTTTTCTTGTCGGGAGCATTGTTCTCTGTCTTTGCTTCGGGTTTAGCCGCACAGCTTAGTGCATCAAGACTTCTTTATGCGATGGGAAGGGACGGGGTGCTTCCGAAGCGCTTTTTTGGATACTTGCATCCGAAATTTAATTCTCCTGTGGCTAACATTCTGCTTATCGGAGTTTTGTCTACTTCGGCCATTTTCCTTAGCTTAGAAGCGGCTACTTCTCTGATCAATGTCGGGGCGTTTACGGCGTTTTCATTCGTGAACCTTTGTGTGATCATTTCTTTTTTCAAACACAAAGGTCCTCGTTCATTTGGTTTTACTGTAAGTAGTCTTCTTTTTCCACTCATCGGCTTGGCATTTGTTGTTTACCTATGGATCAGTCTTGATATCTTTTCCATTATAGCAGGCCTTATATGGGCGCTGTTGGGAACCATTTACTTAGCGTTTACGACGAATTTCTTTAAAAAGGAGCCTCCTCAGATTGCTTTTGATGAATTGGAAGCCTAGTTCTCTCTCATGACTTGTCTATGATAGCTGGGTGATAATGGGGAAAGCTGAACAGTAGCGGGAAGCAAAAAATGAACAGGTATTCGTGAAGGAACTTTCAATATAAAGGTAGAGTAAAGTTGTATATGAACGGCCCGATGCATAAAACGGTTTTTTGAATGTGGCGCTTTTTATAAATCAAGCCTGAGTCCAAAATAGGGGTTCAGGCTTATTTTCGGTTGCGTCTGCCAAAAATCATGCAAAAAAGAAAAGGTTATGCAATGGTGAATACAACAGCTTCATTTTGCTGATGTAAACGTTGCTAATTAGCGTTCACAAGCTTGGCATAAAAATTGCAATCAAATATGATAGCGCTTTATCCATCAGGAGGTTACTAAATGAAGACATATAATGAAGAAAAATCAACAGTAAAAACACCCACTTTATTTGTTGCGCTTATTCCCATTGCATTCATGATAATAGCCCTGTTTGTCGGGATATTTATTTACGAGGCCGATCCGCATATTCCCCTTTTGCTTAGTGCGGGTGTCGCTTCCATCGTCGCTTTGGGGCTCGGTTATAAGTGGAAGGATATTGAAAATGGCATGCTTGATGCTGTCAGAATGGCTCTTCAAGCTATTGTGATCTTAATGGTTATCGGAGCCATTATCGGGTCATGGATTGCTGGCGGTATTGTTCCCACGATGATTTATTACGGTCTTGATATTTTGGCTCCGGGTTATTTTCTTGTTGCCGCTTGCGCCATTTCCTGTATTGTATCCATTGCATCAGGCAATGCTTGGACTGCCGCCGGGACGATTGGAATCGCCATTATGGGAATCGGCCACGGTCTCGGAATGAATCCGGCAATGGTCGCGGGAGCAGTCATCTCAGGTGTATATTTTGGCGATAAAATTTCCCCGTTATCCGAAACAACGAATTTGGCTCCGGGGATTGTCGGAGCGGAGCTATTTGAACATATTAGGCATATGCTTTATACGACTGTACCGGCTCTTGTCATTTCACTCATTATTTATGCGGTTATGGGCTTGAAATTTGCCGGAAAGGGTTCCAAGATTTCCGAGGTTGGTCTTCTTCAATCCCAACTCGCGGACATATTCACGATTTCCCCGTGGTTATTGCTCGGACCGGTATTCATTATTTTTATGATGATCATGAAAATCCCTGCTTTGCCTGGATTGACGATAGGCGCGCTGATCGGAACATTTTGTGCCATAGTTGTCCAAAAGGTGCCTGTAGGCGATGCCATCGGCATTTTGTATTACGGCTATTCTATTGAAACGAATATCAAAGTAGTAGACACTCTTCTCAATAACGGCGGTATTGAATCTGTTTTGTATACGGTTTCACTTATCATTATTGCGATGTGTTTCGGAGGTGTCCTTGAAAAAACAAAGATATTCGAAACAATTGTTCATAGTTTACTAAAATTGGCGAAGAAAACGGGAAGTTTAATTGCGACAACTGTCGCAACATGTATTTCCGCCAATATTGTCGGATGTGATCAATACTTGTCAATCATCGTGCCGGGGCGCATGTATGCAGCAGAATATGAGAAAAGGGGATTGAAATCCAAAAATTTATCGAGGACACTTGAAGATGCGGGAACAATGACTTCTCCGCTCGTTCCTTGGAATACGTGTGGCGCTTTTATGGCAACGACATTAGGAGTCGCGACATTGAGTTATTTGCCATTTGCGTTTTTATGTTTGCTTAGTCCGCTTATTGCCATCCTATATGGAATGATCGGATTCAAAATTGAATATAAAGATGAGGTTGCAGCAAAGAAAGCTCTTAAAAGTAAAGCAAATGCCGCAGGCTAAAAACGATCATGCCGGAAAGAAGCGACTTTTTCGGCATGTTGGCACAAGAAGAAATGAAAGCGATTACGAAAAGTCGGCTAGATAAACGTATAATAGAAAAAGCGATAGGAGAGACGGAAATGGAAGAGATGATTGTAAGTCCCTGCGAAGGCATGTTAAAAAAGATTCAGATTCACCAAGAAGATGACTTGCAGCGGTGTTCAACCATTTTTCAAATCAAAAAAACAGATGGCAGTATATATGAACTAATCAAGTCCTATCGGGGAAAGTTATTGTCGGTTGAGGTGAAGGAAGGAGATGAAATCCTGAAAGGAATGGTGCTCGCGTATGTGGAAGAGCTTGCCATTGATATGTAAATGGCCCGTTGGTTAAATTTTCAAATAACATTAAAAGGGGGCAGGTTTTGGATGAGAAAAAAGCTTGGCATGTTAATGATTGTGGCTATACTTGCGTTGTTTATTGCCACTGGATGCGGGGGAGGAAGTACGGGGGGAAAAGAAGAGAATGTCGTCAATGTTTTAAATTGGTCCGAATATTTGCCTGAAAACCTCATTCAGCAATTTGAAGAAGAAACAGGGATTAAAGTGAACTACAGCACGATTTCTTCCAATGAAGAGCTGTTAGCGAAATTAAATGTCGGAAATGCCACCTATGATTTGGCAGTGCCATCCACGTATTTTATTGAAGTATTAATCAATGAAGGAAAACTGGAGAAGATAAATAAGGAAAATATTCCAAATTTAAAAAACATTGATGAAAAGTTTTTGGGGTGGGATTTTGACCCAAATGACGATTACTCGGTTCCGTATATGTGGGGAACGGAAGTGATTGCCTATAACGAAGATTTGGTAGATATTGAGATTGATGAATATAAAGACTTGTTTGATCCGTCGTTAAAAGACAGCCTTGTCGTATTGGATGACCCGCGTACGATGCTTGGCGCCATGCTTGAAATGCTTGGATATTCCACAAATAGCACCAGTGAAGAGGAAATCATGAAAGCCGGGGAGGAATTAAGAAAATTAATGCCAAATATAAAGGCATTTGACAGTGACAGCCCGAAAAACTTGCTCGTCAGTGGCGAAGTAAAAGCGGGTATCGTGTATGGAGCAGAAGCGGCTTTGGCCATGAGGGAAAACCCGAGCATTAAAGCCGTTATTCCCAAAGATTTCTTAAGCTTATGGCAAGACAACTTTGTTATTCCCAAAGATGCCCCCAATAAAGAAAATGCGGAAAAATTCATTGACTTCATACTTCGTCCGGAAATAAGCAAAGAAATCACGATGGACTACCCGTACCATAACCCGAACAAAGCTGCCTTGGAATTATTGCCGGAAGATGTCCGAAAAGAGTTGGAGTTATCCGATGAAGACTATGAAAGGGGCCTCCACGCAGTAGATGTGGGGCAAGCCATTCAATACTATGACAGGGCATGGTCGGAAGTAAAACAATAAAATGAAATGATCGATTCATACTGTTGAAGGAGTGGAACCATGAGTGATCTATCATTATGGCATGCGACAGCAAACAAACATCCAAAAAGACCTTCACTGGAAGGAGAGAAAACATGTGATGTTGTCATTATCGGCGGCGGCTTTACCGGGCTTTCCGTCGCATATCATTTACAGCAAAGAAATGTAAAAACGATCGTATTGGAAGCTCAGTCTGTTGGCTGGGGCGCAAGTGGAAGAAATGGCGGGGAAGTACTAATCGGTTATGTGGAGCCGATGAGCGCGCTTGCCAAAAAGTATGGCAGAGAGACTGCCAAACAGATGTTTCAAATGTCGATGGATTGCGTGGATGTAATTGCAAATATTATAGAAAAAGAAAATATCCAATGTGATTTTTTCAGAAACGGCAATATGTTGACAGCTTACAAGCCGTCCCATTTGGATTCGCTAAAAAAAGAACAGGAATTTTTGTATGATGAATATCATTTTGAAACAAAAGTGATCGAAAAGGAAGACATGCATACGGAAATGGAGTCAACCTATTACCATGGCGCACACATCGACGATAAAAGCGCGATTTTCCACCCGTTAAATTACTGTCTTGGATTGGCGGACGCTGTGGAAAAATATGGCGGAACCATTTATGAAAACTCCGAGGCTATGAAAATAGAACATCCGTCAAAAGACGAGGTGGTCGTCAAAACGCGCAATGGCTCTGTCAAAGCGAAGCACATTGGTATTTTTGTCAATGCCTATACGACAGACCTGCATAAGCTGATCAAAAGGGCCATTGTACCCGTAGAAAGTATCGTACTGGCAACAGAAAGGCTGCCGGAAGAGCTGTGCAAGCGGCTGATTGTCAATAATCGGGCGGCCTGTGATACGAAAAATTTGCTGTATTATTATCGCTTATCGGCTGATCACCGGATGGTCTTTGGCGGTTCCGGCCGCACAACGAGCAAACGTGATGCGAAACGCCTGTTTATTCATTTGCAAAAAGGAATGACAGAGGTATTTCCCGCATTAAAAGACGCGAAAGTGGAGTATACATGGAGCGGAAAAGTAGGATTTACGATTGAAAAAATACCTTACATCGGGCAACTCGATGACGGTACTCATTTTGCTTTCGGGTATGCCGGACACGGAGCGGCCATGTCCACCTTACTCGGGAAAATAGTTGCTGCAAATATTGTAAATGAAGGAGATAAAAACAACCCTTTGGACCGTTCAAACTTAAAGCCGATTCCTTTTCACAGCCATAATGCAAAAGGTCTCGGCATTATGAAATATTACTTTAAAATAAAGGATTACATTTCATAATTGTGTGAGAAAGGAAGACTGTCATGATCAAACAATTGGATTTAGAAGGAACACCAAGAGAAATAGGGGAAAAACATGGGCGTGAAGGGAAAGAACAAATCCAAATCAGCTTGGGCACTTATGAAAAATTGTTTTACGGATACCATCGTATCGGTTGGAAAGAAGCGAGAGAGCGGGCGCTTGTCCATCTAAAAGCGATTGAAGATTACGATCCCGGCTTCCTCGAAGAAATGGAGGGGGTGGCGGCGGGCGCCGGAGTGGATTTTGAAGATATACTGGCGTTGAATGCTCGCAGTGAAATCGCGCTTACCGGCAGAAAGGATCAGATTTTTTCTGATGGCTGCACGTCCATTGCCGTGACTCCGCCCGCTTCAGATGAGACGATTATTGGACAAAACTGGGATTGGAAAGGGAGTCAAAAGGCGAGCCTGTTGCTGCTTCGCATAAAACAAAAAGGAAAACCTGATATAACAATGGTAACCGAAGGCGGCATCATTGGAAAAATAGGATGGAATTCAGCGGGGCTTGCTGTTTGCCTCAATGCATTGATCACTGATAAAAAATCGGATGAAGTACCGATTCACCTTGGGTTGCGAGCTGTACTCAACTCTTTCTCTTATCACGAAGCGATTGCCAAGGTGAAGGACGGTCAAATGGCTTCTGCAGCCAACTTTTTGCTTGCCATTCAAGAAAACGGACGTGGTTCGATGGCGGCCAATATCGAGGTGTCAACGTTTGGAATAGACATGATGGGGGCCCCTGACGGAGCCATTGTTCATTCAAACCATATTTGCTCGCCCTCCTTGTTGCGTAACTTGAAGGATTTGAATGAATTTAAATACACCGACTCTGTTATCCGGAAAAACCGTGCTGAGCAACTGATTCGCACCGCCCTTGCGAAAGGAAGGGCAATTGATGAGGAGAGCTTTAAAGAATGGCTTTCCGATCAATTTAATTATCCGAATTCTATTAATCATTTTCCTAACGAAAATGCGCCCGAGCATAGGCGTACCGAAACCGTATTTTCAATCATCATGAATTTATCGAAACGGAGAACATGGCTGTGCATCGGCAATCCGACACCGGAAAAGTACGAGGAACTATAAATGACTCTTGATGATCCAATAGTGGATACGTGCCATTCGTTAGAATGCAATTTTTGCAGGCCTGAATCCATCAACACCAAATTTGATCAGAAGGGAAAAGAGATATCAATTAGTAAAATCCGGTACCCAATCTATTTGGAACTTGGTACTGCTGAGACTGGGACAGAACCCTATAAAAATGAATAAACCGCATGGAATCAAGTTTAAAAACCTTGATTTCACGGGTTTTATTCTCACGACTTTTACGAATTTTAATCAGCTTTCAACTTATGTCCCAGCCCCATCTTGTAAATAAAATCATGAAAAATAAGAAAGGAAGCGGGAAGCACCATGAGTGAGACGGACACTTCTATAAAACATAAACAAATCGTCATAAGAAATATTCGTCAAAAAGACATTCCGGAGGTCGTAAAAGTAGCCAACCTCAGCTTTGGCATTCCCGATGTCGCTTTTGAACCGGAACACTATGAAAGTCACATCCGAATATTCCCGGAAGGGCAGTTTTGTGTCGAATATGGTGGGAAGATTGTGGGCGCGTGTTCAAGCGTTATTGTCAATTTTGCCGAGTATGGCGAGGAACATACTTTTGATGATATTTCAGATGATGGATATATCCGTAATCACAACCCGAAAGGCGGCCATTTATACGGGTTGGATGTTGTCGTTCATCCCGATTACCGGAAGCTGAAAATTGGACGCCGCTTGTATGAAGCGCGTCGTCAGTTGTGCCGCCGTCTCAATTTGAAAGGCATCATAATTGGCGGCAGAATGCCCAATTATCATCAATATGCTCATGAATTGACGCCGGAACAATATGTGCATGAAGTCATTAAGAAAAAAATCTACGATCCTGTCATTACATTCCAAACAATGAATGGATTTACGTTTAAAAAAGTCTTGCCCAACTATTTAACAGGTGATGAAGCATCTCTTAAAAATGCCACATTAATGGAATGGATCAATGAAGACTACGTTCCATCCTCTGACAAAGACTACCGACATTCTTTACCTGTCCGCATCACGACCGTTCAACACGACATGAAGAAAATCAGTTCTTTTTCTGATTTTGCCACACAATGTGAACATTACGTCCGCAACAGTTCTAAATTCCGCTCGGATTTTATTGTATTTCCGGAAGCGGTTACCATGCAATTGGCCTCTTTTTTAGAGGAAAGATTTCCAAGCGGCCAAGCGCAAAAAGCGGCTTCTTACACAAATGAATACATGAATCTATTTTCCGATTTAGCCTTAAAATATAGCATCAACATTATTGCCGGCTCTCACTATGTCCAAGAAAACAACGAACTGTATAGTGTTGCTTTCCTTTTTAATAGAGACGGAACGATGGATAAGCAGTATAAACTGCATATTCCCTCAGAAGAAGAAAAGTGGTTTGGGATACAGCCGGGGACCGAGTTGAAAGTATTGGATACCGAATGCGGTAAGATAGCCATCTTGATCGGTTACGATATTCAGTTTCCCGAGTTAGCCCGTCTGGCAGTTGATAAAGGTGCCCAAATTATTTTTACCCCGTTTACTGCTGAAAACGAGCATGACTTTTTAAGAATACACTATTGCGCGCGCGCCAGAGCTGTTGAAAATCAGGTGTTTGTGGTGACATCAGGTTCTGTTGGGCATTTAAGCCATGTCACGCTGACAGATTCCCGCTACGGAAGGTCGGAAATCTTTTCTCCAATTGATTTTTCCTTTCCGGGGGATGGAGTCATCGCAAAAGGCCACTCGAACGTGGAAGCACTCGTAACCGGTGAAGTGGAGCTTGAAGCGCTGCGACGAATTCGGCTAGCCGGTTCAGTAACGCCTTTGAAAGACAGGAGACAATATGGGTTCTCGAAAGTGAATGCGTTCACGCCCCATGATGAGTCAGAACGGCCGAGCGAGTGACTGGCCGCAGCTTCATCTATAAAACCTGAAAGTAGGTGGCGTTATTGACTTTTATAGGAACAATTATTTTGATTTTGTTTATCGTTTTAATAGCTTATTTGGTTACAACAATAAAGAAAAAACATAACAAGAAATATAAGCCATAGTTTAAGATGCAATATAGTAGATATTTAAGTTATTTTAGAGAGTCTGGGACACAACTAATCAGCTGATGAAAAAACGAACAATATAATTGTCATGGGAATAAATGAAAGGTTTCAGGTGCATTGAAACAGCTTCAAGGGTAGAATAACGACGGCACTTTGAGAACAATGTCTTCTGAAAGTTTTTTTGCGAAATAAGAAACTGAAACGTACTGCTCACTTTTTCATAAAAATGTCGGGGTACACGAAAGGAGTTTTTTATGAATAAAGCGGGTCCCATTATTCACGGGGATCGGCTTTTACAAGGAAACATGCAACAGATGTCTTGCCTCATCCATACAGTCATTCCTCCTGCACATCCAACGGATATGATTTTGTTGGGAACTGAAGTGGAGACGAGAGACAGAAAATGAAGGGTTGAAAAAAAGTTCATAGATGTGGTAGAGTTTAAAATGGAAATTTTTATAACCGCAAGTTTGTATAACCTCAATAATCTGGTTTGAGGGTCTCTACCAGGAACCATAACCTCCTGACTACAAAAAAGCAATCTTATTTTGTGGACAGGGGTTTTTTATGTTTTAAAAGGGTTCACTAAGTCTGATTCAATAAAATTTTAAAGGAGAATGTTTTATAAATGCGGTGTGAAAAGTGTAGGGAGGGGCCTTAATGAATTTGAAAGTTTTTATACTTGCTGCGGCTACGATTGGAGTAGGTCTGGTCGAATTAATTGTTGGCGGCATTTTACCTGTTATGGCAGACGATCTGCAAGTCAATCTTGGTACCGCGGGACAGCTTATTAGTGTGTTTGCGCTTATTTATGCCATTTCCGGTCCTGTTTTATTATCATTGACGGCAAAAATTGAACGGAAACGATTGTACCTTATCGCATTGTTTATATTTTTCCTCGGAAATGTCATGACGTATTTCAGTCCTAATTTTTTGCTTGTTATGGTTGCGAGAGTTATAACAGCTATGAGTACCGCCTTAGTTGTTGTCCTTTCGTTAACGATTACGGCGAAGATTGTCGAGCCGGCACATAGAGCAAAAGCATTAGGCTTTATTTATATGGGAATTAGCTCATCGCTTGTTTTAGGTGTGCCTATAGGCATTATCATTACCGATCACTTTGGATGGCGGACTATATTTTTAGGCATCGCTTTTCTTTCTCTTATGTCCATTGTTTTCATCTCTTTATTTTTAGAGCGAATTCCTACTGAAAGAGTACAGCCGCTATCCGTCCAAATAAAGTCGCTAGGAAACATAAAAATTGCGAGCGCCCACTTGGCAACGATGTTCATGCTGGCTGGACATTATACGCTCTATGCTTATTTCACCCCATTTTTGGAAACAGCATTCCATTTAAATCAAAATTGGATAAGTATTTGTTATTTCCTATTTGGTCTTTCGGCCATATGCGGCGGTGCGTTGGGGGGAGCATTGGCTGATCGAATCGGATCTCAGAAAAGTATTTTACTAGTCATTAGTTCTTTTGCCATTGTGTTATTCTTACTGCCATATTCCACTTTTTCTTTTCCTTTATTCTTGGTGGCGATGATGCTTTGGGGCGCGTTAAGTTGGAGTCTTGCTCCTCCACAACAGAACTACATCATCCAAATTGATCCTGATGCATCCGATATTCAACAAAGCATTAACAACTCCGCTTTGCAAATTGGAATATCATTGGGGTCGGCAATTGGCGGAGTCGTATTGGCGCATACTAGTTCGCTAATAAGTACAGCGCATGTAGGGGCTGGTGTTGTTGTGATCGCTTTGATATGCGGCATTATTTCTCTCACTAGATCTTCCGGTATCGATCAAGCAGAAATGTAATATTGATGAATGATGCTATCATAACGGCAATGTCTTTCCGAATGAAAAACAAGTAAAAATGATCTTATGATTTGCTGTTAGGTAAAAGATTCACCGTTTTCCATGTTTCGGTAATAGAAAATACTTCACCATGGATGTGTCATCATATATCGTAGCCGTAAGTTCCCGCGCTTATTGTTGGTGAGTATCTTTTCATATAGGTTAGCATTTACATGGACGCTGGTGTTATCTGTCAGGTGCTTAACCATACGATTGGGCATGTACGCTGACCTAGCAAACAGATATAACGAACCGGAACTGTTTCTCTGGAAAATATGCTCTTCGTTATGATTTGTATCTTCATCAGAAAAAACAAATGCCGTCAACGAGCATGCGTCTGCCCGCTGATCCGGCATCTTATTTATTTAAACGAAGCTGGGCGAATACTGCAATGGTTAAGGTAATGAGCAGCATAAGCGTAGAGAGTGCATTGATTTCCGGAGAGACGCCAAACTTAACCATTGAGAAAATTTTCAGCGGCAAAGTTGTGCTGCTTGGTCCTGCCACGAAGAAGCTGATAATGACATCATCGATCGATAGTGTAAAGGAAAGCAGGGCGCCGGCCAAAATGCCCGGACCGATAATAGGCAGTGTTACTTTCGTAAAGGTTTGCCATTCATTCGCTCCCAAGTCTCTAGCCGCTTCCTCCAAGGAGCGGTCAAACCCTTCCAATCTTGCCCGTACAATGACGACGACAAAAGGAATGCAAAATGTGATATGGGCAATCACAAGTGTCATGATCCCAAGGGGGATATTGGCAAGCGCGAAAAACGCGAGTAGTGAAATTCCCATGACGATTTCCGGAATAACGATCGGCAAATAAAGCATTCCGTCCAAGGCGGTTTTGCCTCTGAAGTGATAACGATACATTCCAACCGCTGCCACTGTACCCACCATTGTGGCAACGATAGTAGAAACGGCCGCTACGGTTAAGCTGTTTTTGGCAGCCGCCAGCACATCGCTATTTTGCATCAGTTTGCCATACCACTCAAAAGTAAAACCTGTCCAAACCGCATTCAATCTGGATTTGTTAAAAGAAAAAATAATTAAGACGAGGATTGGCACATATAAAAAGCCATAAATGAATGTTGCATATAAAATAGATGGCAAGCTTTTAAATCGGAAACCCACCTATATCACCTCGATCCCTTTTTTGTTACCGCCGACTCTTAAGTAAATCAGGATGAAGATTAATGTCAGCACCATCAAAATCATGGAAGCCGCCGATCCGAACGGCCAATCTCTGGCTGTCAGGAATTGGTTTTTAATCAAATTTCCAATTAATAACGATTTGGATCCGCCCATCAGGTCAGGAATAAAGAACAAACCAAGTGTCGGGATGAATGTAAGCAGGCAGCCGGCAACGATCCCAGGCATTGTCAGCGGCAAGGTAATTTTTGTAAAAGCCCGCCAAGGCTTGGCGCCTAAATCACTCGCGGCTTCCAAGTACGATTTATCTAGCTGTTCAATGGAAGCATATAGCGGCAAAACCATAAATGGGAACAATGTGTAGGTTAAACCAACCATTACCGCACCATGGTTATAGAGCATCGCAAGCGGTTCGGAAATGATTCCGATTTTCAACAATATCATATTGATGACACCTTCCGTCCGCAAAAGGACGATCCATGCGTACGTTCTGACTAGAGAATTCGTCCAAAATGGCACGATCACAAGCATTAACAGAAAATTCCGGTACTTTTTGGGCGACTTTGCGATAATGTAAGCAAAAGGATACCCGAAAACAAGACAGATAAGTGTTGTAAATCCGGCAATTAAGATAGAGTCCCACAAAATTTTCAAATAGAGCGGATCGAAAAAACGCGTGTAATTTTCAAGTGTAAATGTGTATTCTATACCGCCGTATAGGCCTCTCGTCGCAAAGCTGATGAACAAAATAAATAGAAGTGGAAATATAAAAAACAATACGAGCCAAAACGTGACTGGGGAGAGGGTCCATGCCATCCCGAATAATGTTCCGGACCTCCGTTTTTTCTTCTGCAAGACGGGAGGTCTCTCTGCATGGGCCATATTGCTTTTCATCATGTAATGACCACCGCCTTATCAGGTTCCCAGCTTACAAAGACATCTTGGCCAACGGCAAATGAATGGGCTACTTCCGGCATTGTATTTACCGTAACTTGGTTTTCGCCCGGAAGAGAAACGACTGTTTTTATGATCGATCCGACATAAATATGCTCGACGATCTTCCCGGGAATGGCGAAACCCTCCCTGTTTGGTTCTATATGAAGCTTGATTCTTTCAGGACGAATCGCCATCGCCACTTGGTGATTTAACGAAAGTGGCGCTGTCTGGACAACGGGGATTTTATGTCCGGAAAACTCCAGGTAGGCATGCGAATTGTTTATTTCCATAACCGTTCCTTCAAAGAGGTTCGTTTCTCCAATAAAGTCGGCGACAAAACGGGAAGCGGGCCGTTCATATATTTCATCTGGCGTTCCAAGCTGCTCAATAATGCCATTATTCATAACCGCGATCCGATCGGACATTGTCAAGGCTTCTTCTTGATCATGGGTGACATATATAAAGGTGATACCGAGTTGCTGTTGAAGATGTTTTAATTCGACTTGCATTTGTTTGCGCAATTTAAGGTCAAGTGCGCCGAGCGGCTCATCCAGCAGAAGCACTTTCGGACTGTTGACCAAAGCGCGGGCGATCGCCACGCGCTGTTTTTGTCCCCCGCTGAGCTGGTCGGGTTTTCGCTCCGCGAAAGTTTCAAGCTGGACAAGTTGAAGCGCTTCCATTACACGCCGCTTTATCTCCTCTTTCCTTACTTTCTTCATCTTGAGTCCGAAGGAAACGTTGTCATATACGTTCATATGGGGGAAAAGGGCATAGCTTTGGAATACTGTATTGACATCCCTTTTGTGTGGGGGAATCCCGCTCACTTTTTTTCCATCTATTAATACATCACCGTCAGTCGGCTGTTCAAATCCGGCAATCATGCGCAACGTTGTCGTCTTTCCACATCCTGAAGGGCCTAATAATGTCAGGAATTCCCCTTTTTTAATATCCATGCTGATGTTTTTGACAACTGTGTTACGCTCAAAACTTTTGACGACATTGTCCAATGTAACCATCACATCATTCAAAACAATGATCACTCCTTCATCTGAGTTGTTCTCCGAAAAATTCGTTTCGACAAAACTTAATAAATATTAATGCAAATTATATGCCAATTTATAAATATATTGATAATATAGCTATAATAGTGAAAATTCATAAAAGTATTATGTCTTTTCGCATAAACTATTCATTAGAGAATAGAGCGGAATCATTTTTACTTGGGAAATGTATGCATAAATTATATAATTCATGCGGATTTGAATAAATATTTTCAAAAATACATAGCTATATGAATTTTTTTGTTATAATATTTAGAAACGACAATAAAAGACAAGGGAAGGGATTGATCATGTGTTCCTCTTATCCAAAGATATTATTCAACCGATTGTAAAGTTATCTGTTGACGAACCAAGTCCAAACTGGCAAGATCTATTGTCTAATAATAATCGGTTTATTTTTTTAGAGGAAAATCGTAAGATTAGCAGTTATATTCATTTACGAGATTTACCTGTCAGTTACAGGGAAAATGTCGGATTGCAGTTGGAACAGTTGAATCCATACGCCAAGCCTGTCACAGAGCTGAGCACATTGTCGGAAAGTCTTCCTTTCTCTGCCATATTTCAAGTCTTGGGAAAGGATATTTCATTAGTTAAGAATGAAAGCGGTTCAATTGCTGGCTATGTTCTACGCGAGGATCTGCTCATTGAATTGTTTAAACAAGAAGATATGAATTTTTTGAAAGTGTTGATTGCGTCGATACCGATGGGGATTTTTATTGTGGATAATCGCGGAGTCATCGTTAATTATAATGAATCAGCCTTGAAGATGACCCGTTTTGCGCCGGAGCAAGTGCTCAATCAATCGGCAAGTGATATTTTCGATCCTCATCATCTAAACCATGTCTTTTTAACAGGTGAAACAGTCTTGAATCAAATTCAAGTATCAAATGAATCCGGCTTGCTAGTGGACTACAGTCCGATCATCAATGACGGTAAAAACGTCGAAGGCCTCATTATTATCGTCCAGGATTTGCCAATGGTTGAGCAGATGGCGATGGAGCTGGAGTCAGTGAAAAATTTGAACAAGGATTTGAACGCCATTTTATCAAGTATTTATGATGAAATATTGGTTGTCAATGCGCGTGGAGAACTCCTCAGATTTAGCGAGAATGCGATTCCGGAGTTTTGGGGAGTGGATTTAAGTGAATTGCTTGGGAAAAACATCATGGAACTGGAAAAACAGGGGTTGTTTATGCCTTCAGTAACGAGGCTCGTTTTGGAAAAGAAAAAGAAGGTTTCCGTAGTGCAGGAAACGCCGGGCGGAAAAAAGGTTCTTGCAGTTGGAAACCCCATTCTCGGGGAGGATGGGGAAATCGAACGTGTCATCGTGGCTTCCCGGGATATTACGGAAGCGACGCGCCTCCGGGACGAGCTGCGTGAAATGAAAAAAATATCAGCCCGTTATAAAGAAGAACTCGATCAAATCAGAATGCGGGAAAAGCTGCAAAGACAACTGATCTACTGCAGCCAGAAGATGGAGGATATTGTCGCCCAAATTCATAAAGTTGCCAAGTTTTCTTCAACAGTGCTGATTCAGGGGGAATCGGGCGTCGGAAAAGAAGTAATTGCGCATGCCATTCACCAACTGGGAGTCCGGAAAGACAAGCCGTTTTTAAAAGTGAATTGTGGGGCGATTCCGGAAACGCTGTTGGAAAGCGAATTGTTTGGGTATGTGAAAGGAGCATTTACCGGGGCTGACCCCGGAGGCAAGGAAGGCTATTTTAAACAGGCGGATCAGGGGGTTTTGTTTTTGGACGAAATCGCGGAGTTGCCCCTCAGGCTCCAGGTAAAGCTGTTGCGTGTTCTCCAGGAGCGCGAAGTAACACCTGTCGGCAGCACTCAGTCGATTTCCGTCGATGTGCAAATCATTGCGGCTACGAATACAAACTTGCGGGAAATGGTGGCGGACGGCGCGTTCCGTGAAGATCTGTTTTACCGGTTAAATGTAATCCCGATCCATGTGCCGCCTTTAAGAGAAAGGCATGAAGATATCCCGCTGATTGCACATCACTTTTTGAAGCAGTTGAATGAGCGCCATCACAGCAATTATCATTTAACGCCCGATGCGTTGAACCTGCTGGAAGCATACACATGGCCCGGTAACATCCGTGAGCTGCAAAATATCGTTGAGCGCCTTGTCGTGACAGCGGATGATGAGCTGATTGATGCCAACGTCGTGGGCCAGGTGCTGAAACTGAATGAACCGATGAAAAAGGTAAAGCCGATCATTACGAATATCATGCCGCTTCATGAAGCATTTGAAGCCGTTGAGGAACAGCTTATTTCCCAGGCGATGAATCTATATAAAACAACAACGAGGGCGGCTGCGGCACTCGGTATAAGTCAATCTTCCGTTAGTAGAAAATATCAAAAAATCTTACACCGCAAGCGTGAAAAAGAAGGGATCGGTACCCATTGAAACAATTGAAATGTTTTATTGAGTAGCGGGGGACTGTTCTTAGTGGTCACCTATTATGCATAATTGCATACAAATTTCCGTTTATGCATAAAATCGCTTTCACTCCGTCAGCGAGGTTGCATATAAAAACGCTGAAGAATCAAGGAACGGCAGCTTTTAACTTGCTAACGCGAGCCCGCTTTTTAATGTGGCATGGAAATTGCATATTAATTCCATGAGAAAAATGATGGAGGTGCCAAAAATGGCTAGTCAAGTAGTAAAAGATTCCAAGATTCAAGAGTTGATTGAATTAGATAAAAAACATTATATTCACCCGACGACAGATCCCAAATTGCTTGCTGAAGAGGGACCGCCGATCATTTTTGCAGGAGGGGAAGGCATTTATGCCGACCATGTAAATGGAGATAGATATATAGATGGAATGTCCATGTTGTGGAATGTGAACTTGGGGCATGGGGTGGCCGAGCTTGCTGATGCGGCCAGAGAACAAATGATGAAAATCGCTTATGCTTCCTCTTTTAAAGGTTTTTCAAATGAGCCGGCTATTGAACTGGCCAAAAAAATCGCTGATATGACGCCTGGCGACTTGGAAGCTGTTTTTTACACATCCGGAGGTTCGGAGTCAAATGATACCGCATTCAAGCTGGCCAGATTTTATTGGGAAATCAAAGGGAAGCCTAGCAAGAAAAAAATTATTGCCGTTTCAAACGCGTACCACGGTGTGACGATTGGAGCCCAAACAGCAACAGCATTGCAGGCATTCCATGAGTTTTCCGGCTCCAATATTCCGGGATTGTTTGTACACGCGACTGCCCACTTGCTGAACGCGGAACAAGGGGATAAAAATGATCCGCAATATGAAGAATCCATTCGTGCGGCGATCGAAAGAGAAGGGGCGGACAATATTGCCGCCATTATCATCGAACCTGTGCAAGGCGCGGGCGGTGTAAATATTCCTCCAGAAGGATATTTGCAAGCTGTGCGCAAGTTGGCGGATGAACATGACATTTTATTTATCGCTGACGAAGTGATTTGTGGATTTGGACGCACGGGAACGATGTTCGGCGTTGAGAACTGGAACGTTGTCCCTGACCTGATGAGTATTGCAAAAGGGATTACAAGCGGATATTCCCAGCTTGGTGCAGTTGTCATGAACAAGGAATTCCGCGATACGCTCGTAAGTTTTGAAGGAGTTCTTGCGCATGGATTTACTTATAGTGGACATCCGACAGCTTGCGCGGTCGCATTGAAAAATATTGAGATGTTGGAGCGCGATAACGTATTGGATAACGTGAAAGCGATGGAAAAAGTGATGCGGGACGGACTCGCATATTTGAAAGAAAAACATGACATCGTCACAAATACGAGAGTGATCGGGCTATTGGCCGCGTTTGATCTTAGGGAGGATAGGGAAAATGACAAAACGTTTGCTCCGGAAGTAAAAGCGGCTCCAACCATTGTGGATGAGTGTTTTGACAGAAAGCTTATTTTAAGGCCGCTTGGCATGGACCGTATCGCGATAGCACCGCCACTTATTATCAATAAGGAAGAAGTGGAGAAAATCATCGCGATCATTGATGAATCCATTACGGCCTTTAAAAACAAGATCAAGTAAAAAGAACCAAAGGAGGTTTACGGATGTATTACATCAATGGAGAATGGTATGAGTCCGATCAAAAAGAGCAAGTAAAAAATCCGGCAACGCTTGAAGTGATCGACACTATTTCGCTTTGTGGAAAAGAAGAAACGAAGCAAGCCATTGAAGCCGCCAAAGAAGCCTTTCAAACATGGGGGAAAACGACAGGGAACGAAAGAAGCGCCTATCTTTTCGAAGTCGTTCGTCTCATGAAAGAGAGAATAGAAGAACTTGCCCAAATCATCACACTTGAAAACGGCAAGCCGTTGCCGGATGCAAAAAGGGAAGTGTTGGGCGCCATCAGCTATTTGGACTGGTATGCGGAAGAAGCGAAAAGAATATACGGAGACGTGCTTCCTTCATCCCATAAAGATAAGCAATTAATGGTGATTAGACAGCCAGTCGGTGTTTGCGGAGCCATCACTCCATGGAATTTCCCGCTTTCGATGATCACAAGAAAAATTGCGCCTGCGCTTGCCGCGGGCTGTACAGTCGTATTAAAACCGGCTTTGGAAACACCGCTTTCCGCGATCAAAGTATTTGAATGTTTCCATGAAGCAAAAGTGCCAAAAGGTGTCGTTAACCTCGTAATCGGACCTGCTGAAGAAATTGGCAAAGAGTTGACTTCAAGTCCCGATGTTCGAAAATTGACATTTACGGGGTCTACGGCGATCGGGAAAAAACTGATGCGGGATTCAGCCGATACGATGAAGAAAGTGTCCATGGAATTGGGGGGACATGCACCCTATATCGTATTTGAAGATGCTGATCTGGATCTTGCCGTTGAAGGTGTACTGCTTTCCAAATTTAAAAACTCCGGCCAAACTTGTATCAGCACAAACCGTGTGTACGTACAGGAGTCGATTGCCGATGAATTTGCACAAAAGCTTGCAGAGCAGGCTTCCAAGTTGAAAATTGGCGACGGTTTGGAAAAAGGTACGGATGTTGGTCCGTTAATCAATGAAAAGTCTTTGGAAAAAATGAAGAGCCAAGTGGAGGATGCTGTCAAACATGATGCGAAAGTCGTCCACGGCGGAAATGTTTATAAGTACGAGAAGGGCAACGGCTATTTCTTTGAGCCGACAGTCCTTTTGCATGCAACGGACGATATGCAAATTGCGACTGAGGAAACATTTGGCCCAATTGCCCCGGTCTTTACCTTCAAAGATGAAGATGAGGTCGTTGAAAGAGCCAATCATAAAACATATGGCTTAGCCGCTTATTGCTATACGAAAAATCTTGGCCGCGGCATGCGGATGATGAAAGAGTTGGAGTTTGGCATTATCGGTATTAATGATCCTGCTCCAATCGTCATCCAGGCGCCATTTGGCGGAATAAAAGAGAGCGGAATGGGCAAAGAAGGCGGAAAATACGGCTTGGAAGAATACCTGGAGGAAAAATTCGTATCTATTTACGAAAACTAATAGCGGCGGATGGCGCGTAACACAATTGCGCGCCATCCTACAACAAAAGGGAGGGACTATCGTTTTGAAGGAAAACTTGGCAAACATTCTAGAACAAATAGGGGCCAGGCCTATGGAACTGCGGGATATTTACAAAGTCAACGAGATGGCCGCTATCGGGTTCGGAGATCCGTCCATACCATTTAAGCCCGAGCACTTGGCAAGCCAAATTGAAACTTTTCCTGAAGGCCAGGTAGTCATTGAGCATGAAGACGGGACCATTATCGGATCATGCTCTAGCGTGATCGTCAATTTTGAAGATTATGGGGTCAATCACTCATTTGATGATATATCAGACAAAGGATATATTAGAAACCATAACCCGCAAGGAAAAAATTTGTATGGAACAGAAGTTGTTGTTCATCCCGAATATAGGGGTCTTAAGGTTGGAATGCGCTTGTATGAAGCAAGAAGACAGATTGTAAAAGCCTTTCAGTTGGAGAGCATTCTGTTTGGAGGGCGTATACCAAACTATCATAAACACGCCCGAGAGCTTACACCTGAACAATATGCGCAAAAAGTGATCAATGGAGTATTGCATGACCCGGTTATGACGTTTCAACTTCGAAATGGATTTAAATTTATTTCCATCATGCCGAACTACTTGCCGCAAGATGCAGAATCATTAAAATATGCTGCGTTAATGGAGTGGAAAAACCCGGATTACAAGCAAGTGTAACCGTTCACAATAAAGAGGTGGAAGGTTCATATTTTCCGATTACGATCGGAAAATAACCTTCCTTTGAATAATAAAACAATGTTTGCCAGGGGGCTTTTTACATGCAAAAAAACCCGTCTTTGAAAAGATCTCTCGGTTTATGGGCAATTGTTGCACTCGGATTGGGGTATATGACGCCAACAGTTGTATTCGATACTTTTGGAATCGTTTCTAAACAAACGGGGGGCATGGTCCCCTTGGCATACCTTGTCGGTTTGGTTGTTATGCTGTTTACAGCCATCAGCTACGGAAAGATGGTAAAAGTCTTTCCAAGCGCCGGTTCTGCTTACACGTATACAAGGGAAACGATGGGTCCCCATTTAGGATTTCTAGTGGGATGGGCATCATTGCTCGACTATTTGTTGCTTCCTCTTGTAAACGCTGTCATTATTCGCTTATATATGGAAGCGTTGTTCCCTGATGCGTCGGCATGGATTTGGGTCCTCATCTATGTGGCTTTTGTAACAGCCATTAATGTTTACAGTATGCGCTCCACATCAGGAGTCAATACTATTTTGGTTGTGTTTACGATGGCCTTAATGATTGCATTTGTTGTCTTGGGAACCATTCAGCTTTCCAAAGGAATGGGAACTGGCACGCTGTTAACGATTCAGCCGCTCTTTCAAGCAAATATGGACACTGCCGCCATTTTAGCTGGCGCCACCGTAGTTTGTTTTTCGTTTATTGGATTTGACGCCATTACGATGTACACGGAAGAAGCAAAAGACATTAACACAGTGCCAAGAGCCATTGCTTTAACCGTGTTGATTGGCGGGGCGATCTTTTTCATTGGAGCGTACTATGCACAGACATTGTTTCCGGATGTGTCCGTCTTTCATGTTGTCGATGATACACTTCCCGAGATTGCTCTTCACGTCGGGGGAGTGATTTTTCAACTAATCTTTTTGGCAGGCGCGTTTGCGGCCACAACCGCCTCCGGATTGGCCTCTCATTCCAGTGTCTCCAGGCTATTGTATGTAATGGGAAGAAACGGTGTTCTTCCAAGGAAACTGTTTGGATATGTTCATCCGAAATTTAGAACGCCGGCCATTAACGTTATTTTCGTCGGGTTGGTCAGCTTGTTAGCGATGGGACCGAGCCTTGAACTCGTTGCCAGCCTGATTAATTTCGGTGCGTTAATCGCTTTTACGTTTGTAAACTTGTCCGTTATAGCTTACTTTGTCTTTAAAAAGAAACAATATAAAACACCAAAACAAGTATTCTCTTATATCATCATGCCGACGATAGGAGCCGCCTTTACGGGAGTTCTCTGGGCGTTCCTTCAGGCGGACGCATTCATAGGGGGAATCGTTTGGGTCGTGATCGGCATGATTTATATGTTGTTCATGTCCAAGGTTTTTAAAAGAAACATCAAAGATTTGGACCTGGATGAAGCCGAACAATTACCGAGTTAACAAAACAGCCTTGCGGGGCTGTTTTTACATGATTGAAGGCGTGGATAGTTAAACTTGAAATAGAGGATGCGCACTAATATCTGCTTCTGGTCAAGCCCCATTTCTCAAATCAGACAGGAGACATCTTAAAAATGGAATCCATCATGAGACGAAGCATTTTAATGTAGATTCTTGTTTCATTATGTATTCCTTTTTATAATGAACAAAAAGATCAGAGAATGTTGTCTCCGAAGAATGGTGAATGGCATGGTTTCATACGAGAATTTCTTTCTATTTATCTTAATCAGTATTTTAGGTCCAGTGATTGGATTGCTCATATTAATCATCAATAATGCGTTTGAGAAGCAAATATATTTGTTGGAAGTGGAAAATTCAAAAGTTTTATTGGAAAAAGAATTGGAAACAACAAAATATATTAGACTGAATCAGCAAATCCAGCCCCACTTTTTATTTAATGCTTTAAATTCTATGTTTGGGTTAATCCGTTTAAAAAAATATGACCGTTTATCAGAAACATTTGAACATATGATTTTATATTTACGTTCCAAATATCATCAAGAACAAACCTTATATTCTTTAAGGGAAGAAATGGAGTATACAAAGCACTTTTTGGCAATACAACAGCTTCGTTTTGGAGAACGACTTCATATTAAATGGGATGTTGAAGAGGGAACGGAAGAGTTGCTCGTTATCCCTTATCTATTGCAGACCCTTGTTGAAAATGCCTTTAAACATGGAATAGAAAAGGTTGAAGGACCCGGAATTGTTCATATTATGATTCAGTCGACCGCGCGTCGGCTTTCTATCGTTGTGAAGGATAATGGGCCCGGGTTTGCTTTTAACCCTTTAGAAGAAGAGAGCACAATAGGGATAGGTTTAAACAATGTCTCTAAACGGTTAAACCTATTGTTTGGGGAAGAGGCTTGTATGGAATTTTTGTTAGATGAACAGCAGGAAGAGCATGGTGGAAAAGTAGTTGTGTCGTTGCCGAAAATTTGTGATAAATCAGAGTTGGGAGGTGAAACAATCAATGAACATTTTGGTTCTGGATGATGAACCGATCGAGTTGGAGCAATTAGAATTTTTAGTTCACTTGCATTATCCCAAATGGAGCATTTATAAAGCGTTGTATGGCTCGGAGGCAATCAAATTGGCTGAACAGATGGTTGAAGTGGAAGACTCTTTTCAGCTAGCACTTATGGATATTCAGCTTCCCGGAATGAATGGCCTGGAAGTGGCAACAACATTAAAATCGCTAATGCCCAATATGGAAATTATTATCATATCCGCTTTTCAAAATTTTGATTATGCCAAGCGGTCTATCCACTTAAAGGTACTAGATTACATTGTCAAGCCAGTGATAGAGAAAGAATTGGTTGCGGCTTTGCGGAATTTTCTAAAGACGCGTCCGGAATATGACAATTGTTCAGACATTGTACGCGCAGTTATTCAGATGGTAAAAAAACATTATAAGGAGCCATTACGACTAGCTTCTATTGCGAAAGAACTTCATATTAATGTTAGTTACTTAAGCCGGCTTTTTAGAGAAGAAGTGGGTATTAACTTCTCCGATTATTTGTTGCATTTTCGTATTGAAAATGCAAAGAAGATGCTTATACAAAATAAAAACTGGACGATTCTCCGAGTAGCAGAGGAATGTGGCTTTAATAGCCAGCATTATTTTAGCAGCGCTTTCAAAAAAATGGTCAGTTGTACACCAAAGGAGTATCGCAACAAGAAAGTAGTTTAAGACGATGATCAAACCATTAAAACCTTTAAACATTATCTATTTAATCTCAAGTTGGTTATCAATCAGTATGATATTTATCATTGGGGAAGTCGTTATTCGATTTGGTGTTTTTTCCAGTATCGTTATTGTGTGCGCCTTTATGTTAGCATTTTGCTCCTCTTTTCTATTACAAAAGCTGACCAAATCACCTGCCTTCGCAATCAAAAAGCAGTCTATAGCAGGAAGAATTATATGGGCTGTGAGGATTTTAGAAGTGTATGTGCTGCATCTTTTTGTAAGTGGATTGATTTTTCATTCTCTGTTTCAAATAAATATTTATATTTCTGTTTTTAGTACGGCAGCTATTTTTCTTATACTTGCTTCGTTCCTTCCAAACAAGAAAAAATGTAAACAAATGGTAAAAGACGCTAAATTTACTATTATTAGTGGATTAGCAATTATCCTTCCAACTTATATTTATTTGCAAAAAGGGCTCGAATCTTTATACCATAACCTTTTGTACTATCAGCCCCAGGTTTTGAATCATGATGCAGAAAGTTTACGTTTATTATGGCTCATTGCTTTTTTTATTTTCTTTGCAAAGTTATTATGGCAAGGAGATGTGATTGTCAAATATACAAATCCAAGTTTTAAAAAGGGAATTAGCAAGCTGCTGATTGCCGTTTTTATCTTTTCTACTTTTCTACTGGCTTTTGCAACGATGAATGTTGTCGCCATTACACAAAACTTGGAATATAGCCATGCAAATGAATTATTTATATTATTAATCAAAAAGCTTTCACCTTCGCTCATGTTTAAGATGTTTTGTTTTATCGTTTATGTTGGCACACTTATATTATTGATTGATACACTTCCGCAAAAAGTGGGGGAAAGAAAAAGTAAGACGCCCTTTGTTCTTCTTTTAATAGCCGCGTTAATGACAGTTACTGTTTTTGCCCATTACAGTCTTCTTTTTATTTATACATTTTTTGGCTTACTCATTGGTATATTAGTAATGGCAGCGACAGCTACCGAGGTGATTCGCAACATAATGTCAAGAAAGTGAAAAAAGTCCCAACAATAATGCAATATTATTGTCGGGACTTTTTTTATAATGAATAAACAGAGATCGTGAACAAAACAGTGATGAAAGGGTTATCATTCTGAGAAAGGAGAATCAGCTTGAAAATATATATTTTGCAGAGACTGCTTTCCCTTATACCGGTCATGTTAGTAGTGGCCATTGTCGTCTTTTTCTTGATACATCTAACACCTGGAGATCCGGCATCCATTATATTGGGCCCGGATGCTCTGCCCGAAGACATACAAGCGTTACGAAAAGAGCTTGGCTTAGACTTGCCTCTCTATCAGCAATTTTTCAGTTGGTTTAGCGGTGTATTAATAGGGGATTTGGGAGATTCGCTTTATTTGGATATGCCAGTTTTAAAAGCGTTTACAAGTCATTTGGCACCTACTTTATCCTTGGCTATTTTGGCCCAACTTATCTCAATCGTCATTGCCATTCCATTTGGAGTGATCGCTGCAACAAAAAGAGGCACAACAGTAGATCAATTTTTCATGGTATTTGCCTTACTTGGAATCTCTATACCGAGTTTTTTGCTGGGACTTTTACTCATTCTTTTATTCGCGGTTGAGCTTCGTTGGCTTCCAGCTGCCGGCTATCAACCGCTCAGTGCAGGATTATGGAACCATTTGAAGTTTTTACTATTACCGGCCATCACCCTTGGAGCCATTCAATCCGCGTTAATTGCCCGCATGACCAGGTCATCCATGCTCGATATACTCAGCATGAATTATATTAAAACCGCCCATGCAAAAGGCCTGAAAGAAAAAGTCATTATTTATAAACATGCTTTTCGAAATGCCTTCATTCCAATCTTAACGGTCATTGGCCAGGCATTTGGCACTTTAGTGGCCGGTGCGGTAGTGACTGAGGTGGTTTTTAATATACCAGGGCTCGGCCAATTGATTGTTAATGCCATTCAACGAAGAGATTATGTTCTCATTCAAGGGACTGTCCTATTGATTGCCGGAACTTACGTCCTGATTAATCTTTTGGTGGACCTATTATATGGAATAGTAGATCCGAGGATTAGACTAAATAGAAAATAGGGGTGAAGGAATGCTTGCAAAAGTGATGGAGCCGGATGTCGCCGTGCAAAAAAAAGATATTGCCAAAGAAAGACGGTCTTTGTTTATCAGGCGGGTTTGGGCGAATAAAATGGTTGTGATCGGCGGAGGGATCATGTTATTGATCACTTTGTCAGCACTTGCTGCACCGCTTATTACCCAATTTACTCCTTATGACTTGGAGGCGGTAAACCGTTTAAAGCCCCCAAATGCGACTCATTGGTTTGGTACTGATAACTTCGGACGGGATATATTTAGCCGCGTAGTTTACGGAGCAAGAGTGTCTTTGGCCGTAGGGCTCTCGGTTGCAGTTGTTACAGGTTTATTGGGTCTGTTTATCGGAATGTATGCGTCGTATTATCGCGTTCTCGACCACATTTTCATGAGAATTGCCGATGGTCTAATGGCCTTCCCTTCTATTCTTTTGGCTATTGCGATCATGGCAGTAATGGGGCCTAAGCCCATAAATGTTGTGATCGCCATTGTCATTGTGGAAACACCGGGGGTGGCCAGAATTGTCCGCTCAGCTGCCCTCGTTGTAAAAGAACAGACTTATGTCGAAGCGGCAAGAGCACAAGGAGCAAGCTCTTGGAAAATCATTTGGTCGCATATCGCACCGAACGTTCTTACTCCTCTTATCGTTCAAATTACGTATGTTTTCTCGGTTTCCATGATCATAGAGGCATCTTTGAGCTTTTTAGGAGCGGGAATTCCGGCACCTGAACCAAGTTGGGGCAATATTTTATATGATGGCAAAAGCGTGATCCAGACAGCCTGGTGGATGACTGTATTTCCCGGAATGTTTCTATTATTGGCAGTGTTAGGGTCCAATCTGCTTGGGGATGGCTTACGTGACTTGATTGATCCCCAGTCTCATCAAACAAAAAAATCATAAATGATAGGAGGTTAAAGATGTCTATTCAGCCACTTTTGGAAGTGAAACATTTAAGAACAACTTTTGCGACGGAACAAGGGCCTGTTGCGGCGGTTGATGATGTCACCTTTATGGTAAGTAAAGGGGAAACCGTTGGGGTTGTAGGAGAATCGGGTTGTGGTAAAAGCGTAACCTCTGAATCAATTATGAGGTTATTAAATGAAAAGACGACTACGTATGAAGGGGAGATTTTATTTGAAGGAAGGGATTTATTGAAGCTTAGCAAATCGGAAATGCGAAAAATCCGTGGAAATAAAATATCCATGGTTTTTCAAGACCCGATGACTTCTTTAAATCCGGTACAAACCATTGGAGATCAAATAGCAGAGGTAATTGTAATCCACCAAAAAGTGAGCAAGGGCACAGCACTAAAAAAAGCGGAAGAAATGTTGAAGCTTACCGGCATACCGGCGCCAGAAAAAAGAATACATGAATATCCGCATGAGATGTCTGGAGGAATGAGACAGAGAGTACTCATCGCCATGGCTCTGGCATGCAGGCCCAAAGTACTGATCGCGGATGAGCCGACCACTGCTCTTGACGTAACGATCCAAGCCCAAATCCTAGAGTTGATTGATGATTTGAAATCAGAGCTGGAAATGGGCGTGATGATGATCACACACGACCTGGGTGTTGTAGCTGAAGTGTGTCAGCGGGTTGTCGTCATGTATCTCGGCCAGGTCATTGAAGAAGGAGGGGTGGAAACATTGTTTTTCAATCCCCTTCACCCTTATACCAAAGGCCTGTTGAAATCAATTCCCCAGATCGACGGAGACCGGACGGAAAAACTGCATGTCATTAAAGGAGTTGTCCCGCCTTTAACCGCTATTCCAACTGGTTGCCGTTTTGCGCCAAGATGTGCGTTTGCCGATGAACAGTGTAAGAGTAGCACACCTGACCTACAAGAAATAGGTAATGGCCAGAAGGTGAGATGTTGGAAGGCAGACGAGTTTTTAAACAAGGAGGGTCATGGACAAAATGGAGCAACAGTATGAAAAGCAAGAACCTCTCTTGCAGGTTAAAGACCTCCAGAAACACTTTCGAATCACAAATCCGCTAGGCAAAGTGACCGGTCACGTAAAAGCAGTCAATCATGTAACGTTCGATTTATTCGAAAAAGAAACATTGGGGCTTGTTGGAGAATCCGGATGCGGCAAGAGTACTACCGGCCGAACCATTTTACGATTAACAGAACCTACTTCCGGTACGGCTTTATACAAAGGGCAGGATATTTTTTCATTAAAAGAAAAAGAATTTATGCCTGTCAGAAAAGAAATGCAAATGATTTTCCAAGATCCCCATTCTTCGCTTAACCCTAAAAAAAGAATCGGCTTTAGCATCGAGGAGCCCATGAAGATTCAAGGGATTGGAACAAAGACTGAAAGAACAGACAAAGCGATGGATTTGTTACATAAAGTTGGATTGCGCAAAGATCAATATGATCGGTATCCTCATGAATTTTCGGGAGGGCAAAGACAACGAATTGGTCTCGCGCGGGCACTGGCTGTCACGCCAAAAATCATTATATGTGATGAACCAGTCTCTGCTTTGGATGTTTCTATACAATCACAAGTCATGAATCTTCTGCAAGAGCTGCAAGAAGAGTTTGGACAAGCCTATTTATTTATAGCTCATGATCTCAGCGTTGTTCGCCACATTTCTGATCGAATCGGGGTCATGTATCTGGGCAATATTGTAGAGTTGGCACCAACCGATCAACTTTTTCAAAACCCGCTTCACCCTTATACCCAAGCTTTACTGTCTGCCATTCCGATTCCCAATCCGCGCAGAAAACGAGAAAGAATCGTCATGAAAGGAGATGTGCCCTCCCCGGCAAATCTGCCTTCAGGATGTGTTTTTCATACGCGGTGCCCATATGTCATGGATCGATGCAAATCGGAAGTTCCAACAACAATACAAGGGGCCAATGGCCATCAGGTTGCCTGCCATCTCCATATGTAGTTTTTGGGGTCAGATAAAAAAAGGGAGAGAGACAACGTATGATTAAGAATGTATATCTTCAAGGATCTGCCAAGGAAATTGGATTTGGTCACGGGAGTCAAGGGAAGCAAGAAATAATCAATAGCTTGGAAACATATGAAAAACTATTTTATGGGTTCAAAAAAATGAGATGGTCCGAAGCAAGGGAATACGCATTACTTCATTTAAAGGCGATTGAACAATATGATTTGCAGATGGTGGAAGAAATGGAAGGAATTGCGGAGGGCGCGGGAGTCGATTTTGAAGACATTTTAACATTAAATGCCCGAAGTGAAATAGCCCTGACCAATCAAGGAGAACTGCTGGCGGATGGTTGTACGACGATGGCGATCACTAGTCCCATTAGCAAAGACACCATCATTGGCCAAACTTGGGATTGGACCCCATCGCAAAAAAGAAGTTTGCTATTACTCCATATACAAGCCGAATCTAAACCCCGAATGACAATGGTGACTGAGGGGGGCCTCATCGGTAAGATTGGTTACAATTCGGCTGGAGTCGCCCTGTGTTTTAATGCTTTGCTGACAAATAAAAGGACAAACGAAATACCATTACATCTTGGTGCCCGTGCCGTCTTAAACTCTTATTCGCAAGCTGAGGCGATAGCCAAAATTGCAAATGGGCAAATAGCCGCCGCTGCCAGCTTTTTAATTGGATATGATGACGGCAGTGGAAACGGGATGGCAGTTAATCCGGAAATCTCCCCTTTTGGCATTGATTATGTAGGCGGGGATGAAGGTTGGCTGACCCATACAAACCATATTTGTTCCGCTCGTCTTAACAATAAATTGAAGGATTTGAATGACTTCAGGTTTGAGGATTCAATCCTTAGGAAGAAGAGGGCGGACCAGCTTATAAAAACAAGCCTTGCCGTCGGCGAACCGATCAATGAAAAAGTATTTGAGAGGTGGCTTTCCGATACATTTAATAAACCAAGTTCTATTCATCATTTTCAAAATAAAAATGTTCCTGAACATCGAAGGGCAGAAACGATCTTCTCGATTATCATCAATGTAACAAATAGGCGGGCACTATTACGGATTGGCCAAGAAGGAGAATTCAAGGAGATAGACAGCTTCCGAGAATGAGTGTGACGAATAGTCGGAAAAGAAAGATAATAAAAAGTGGAGGAAATATCATGAAAAAAATACTGATATCTTTTGTGGCAGTTATGATGTTAGTTGGATGTGCTTCATCGTCTGATGATGCGGGAAAAAGCGGAAAGAATGAAAAAGGCGGAACATTGAATGTTGCGTATATGGCACAACCGCCTACCTTGGATCCGCATGTAACTGTTTCTGTAGCCACAACTGATGTAGGACGTAATATTTTTGAAACCCTTTTGGCCTTTAACGAAAGGAATGAAGCCGCGCCATTACTCGCGGAGTCATTTGAATCAAGTGAAGATCTTAAAAGCATCACTTTTACATTAAGAAAAGGTGTCAAGTTCCATAATGGAAAAGAAATGACCGCAGATGATGTAGTGGCATCCATGGAACGCTGGAAGGTACTGAATGGCAAGGCAAGCACCTATTTTTCCAAATCCGAATTTGTAAAAGAAGACGATTATACTGTCACGTTAAAAATGGATAAACCATTTACAATCGCCAAATATATTTTAGCCACTAATATAAACTTCCCGGCTATTATGCCAAAAGAAGTGATTGAAAATGCGCCAAAGTCCGGAGTTAAGGAATATATTGGAACAGGACCATTCAAGCTTGAAGAATGGAAGCAAGATCAATATATCAAGCTAGTGAAAAACGACGATTATCAATCACCACGCAAAGAACCAGATGGATTGGTCGGCAAGAAGGAGGCGATGGTTGACGAATTGTACTTCCATATGGTCCCTGATGCATCGACCAGAACGGCGGGCATTCAAACAGGAGAGTACGATATAGCTCTGCAAATTCCATATGATAATGTTCCGGCAATAGAAGGTGACCCGAACGTAGAAGCAATGACCCATCCCGAAGGGTTCAGCACAGTTGTATTCAATAAGCGTAATGGGCTGTTTTCTAATGAAAAAGCGCGGCAAGCATTAAACCTTGCAGTAGATAAACAAGAAGTGATGATGGCTGCATTCACCGATGAAAAGTTTTATACATTGGAGCACGGATTGTTGACGAAAGAGTATGTAAGCTGGTACAGAGAACAAGGAAAAGAGCAGTATGAAGCGCATGATCCGGAGACTGCCAAAAAACTGTTCAAAGAGGCTGGCTATAACGGGGAAAAGCTAAAAATATTAACAACGAGAGATTATGAAGATCAATATCAAATCGCGGTCGTTATTCAGGAAAATCTTAAAAAAATAGGCGTCAAATCTGAGTTGCAAGTATACGACTGGGCAACGTTGATGGAAGTCAGGGAAGATGATACAGTCTATGATTTAATGCCAATGGGTTACAACCCGGTAACAGACCCAACGCAAATTAACTTTTTAGACTCCAGAATTCATTATACAGGCTGGTCGAATAGTCCGGAAATGGATCAATTGTTGGATGAATTGATGGTTGCTCCATCAGATGAAGATGCTAAAGAAATTTTCGGTAAACTGCAACATGAATCTTGGAACTATTTGCCTGCAATCAAATTTGGAGATTATGATAGTGTTGCCGCTATACGCACCAATGTGGAGCACTTTGAGATGTTTCATGGGCCAGTTTTATGGAATGTTACAAAGTCAAAGAAATAAATCGACAGAAAACAATCTTTTTGTAACGTTATGATCGGCTTGATTGCAAAAACGATGCAGCAAAAAACGGAAAAGCACCCTTTTTCAGCGTGAATAGTTCCGGTCTTTATGTGGATATCCGAGTAGAAGCAAAAGATGTCCACATTTTTATGAGAGAAAGGCTTTGGCAGAGTCGGTATCGGCAACTATTCGAGCGGAAAACGAACAAACGATGCGGCAAAAAACGAAAATCCCCCTTTCGAGCATGAATAGTTCCGGCCTTTTATGTGGATATCCGAGTAGAAGCAAAAGATATCCACATTTTTTATGAGAGAAAGGCCTTGGTAGAGCGGTATCGGCAGCTATTTGAGCGGAAAACGAACAAATGATGCAGTAAAAAACGAAAATCCCCCTTTCGAGCATGAATAGTTCCGGCCCTTTATGTGGATATCTGAGTAGAAGCAAAAAGATATCCACATTTTTTATGAGAGAAAGGTCTTGGTAGAGCGGTATCGGCAGCTATTCTAGTGGAAAAACTAGTAAAATGTAAGAGGGGGTCAAAGCCGGAGCCAGCGCTATAAAATGAGTTGTTATATAAGAGTATGGAAAATGGTTCCGGTGAAAGGGCCTGGGATCCAAAGCGGGTAGACTTTCATTTGTCATGTAACCCCGGGAAAATGTTCGTGTTCGGTGGAAAAGTACAGCAGAAAGTTGCCGGTGCCGAAAGTTTTGAAATGAGCAAATTTTCTATTGCAATTTATTGTCAAACTTTTGAAAATAACCTTTATCATTTTTAGATGGTTGAGTGTACTCCAAACTTACCGGAAGTTCTTTTAAAGAGGGGAGACCTGTGATATGATTTTTCATAATAGTCACTCTTTTAATGTGCTTTGTTTCTGCCAAAGGAGGTGACCTTGTCTGAACGAATTTGACTATGTCCTTCGTAAATGAGACTTAGTAGCGGTAATCAGAAATAACACTATGAAGCTTATATTGTCTGTGATGTATATGATTCGATGGAAGCTGTATGAAAAGGCATTGGTTCCCCCGGGTTTGGTGTTTATAGATTAGTCATGGCGGCCCAAAGTATAGGCTCCATCAAGGTACTTGCAGATTGAGAGTGCTGTGGGTGCTAAAAAATAAAAAAGGTAGAAAAGCCAATACTCTTGATGGGCTTCACCTATTAGGTAACTCGATTACGAATATATCTCCGGCCGTTTCAACATAAGTATAAAAGAATAAAGGCATCACCATAGCGGCGCTAGGATCTTTGTCCAACAGTCATCCGTCTATAATCTTCCTTTATTTCGGCTTTGGATGACTTCCAACATGATCTTCCATCTCAGGCTTAAAGCATCCGATAGGTGAGCGGGCGCTATGTGAAGTGGAGTTCAGAAATTCAGCGTATTGTCTCGCAAGTTATCCATTTGCCGGGCTGGCCATTCTCTTATCTCTTAGCAACTCATCTAGTTTGGCTATATAAGAAATGTGCGGGTCAAATAAAGTAAAAGGAAGGTTATGATGAAAATATTCAAAGATTTCATAAATACATATTCGATCGTTGGTTATGATCCTGAAACAGAAGAGCTTGGGGTAGCCGTTGTTTCCAAGTTCCTCGCAGTCGGTTCTATTGTGCCGTGGGCCAAAGCAGGAGCTGGTGCTGTGGCGACACAATCGTGGGCAAATCCCTTATATGGAAAAAGAGGGCTGGAGTTAATGGAGAGTGGGAAAAGTGCGGAAGAAACAATCAGCATCCTCACTGAATGTGACGAGCAAAAAGCCTTACGTCAGGTTGGAATGGTCGATGCGAAAGGGAACAGCGCCACATTTTCTGGGGATGAATGCTACAAATGGGCCGGCGGGATGTCGGGGAAACATTTTGCTTGCCAAGGAAACATTTTAGCGGGGCGAGAAGTTGTTGAAGCAATGGCCGCTGCATTTCAATCATGTAAAGGTGATTTGGCGACCCGTCTTTTAAAAGCACTCATGAGTGGGGAGCAGGCAGGGGGAGACAGACGTGGAAAGCAATCGGCATCTTTATTGGTAGTTAAAGAAAACGGAGGGTACGGCGGGATGACAGACCGTTATTTGGATCTTCGTGTCGATGATCATGAAGAACCTGTAGAAGAGCTTCTTCGCTTATTCAATCTTCATCAGCTTTATTTCAAGAAATCAAAAGGCGAAGAAATATTGTTCGTTGAAGGCGGCATAAAAGAAGATCTGGCATGTTCTCTGTACAAATCATCCTTATTGACTGCCAAAGATCCGACGGATGATCAGCTTCTTGACGCTCTCCAAGACTTTCATCTGATTGAAAATTTTAATGAAAGTATGCAGGTGAGAGGACAAGGTATTAGAGTGTTGCAATTTAAAGGATAAGAAGACCGCATAAAGACTTGGAGCTTCATTTCATCAGTTCAAGGTGGAAAGAGAGGGAGCGAATCACTTTAAAAAGGACCTGTTTCGCGAACGCAAAAACGCCAAAAAGGCGTCTCTTATAAGGAGTTGTAACAGGTGCAACACCGATAAATCCAAATCGTTGTTTGGTGTGTTGCTTTGCTAATGAGCGCTCTCTTTCTTTTTGTATCCTGCCGGAACGATGTTATTTATTCATAGGTGAGTTCGGATTTTCCAGTTCCAAAAGCTTGGATTTCATTGCAAGACCACCGCGATAACCGGTCAATGCGCCATTTTTTCCAACAATGCGATGACATGGCACTGCGATCATAATGGGGTTCGCGCCAATAGCTGCGCCGACAGCACGAGCCGCCGTTGGTTTGTTCAGGTAGTTTGCGATGTCGGAATAGGTCTTTGTCTGTCCGTAAGGAATCTCACAAAGAGTATTCCAAACTGACAGCTGGAATGGCGTCCCTTTGTAATCAACTGGAAATGTGAATTCTTTCCGTTTTCCTTCTAAATATTCGATGATTTGCATTTTATAAGGAGCGAGATTTTTCTCATGTTCAACGAGTTGGCTGTCCGGAAAATGTTTTTCAACCCATGCAGACAATTCTTCCAATGGTTTGTTAGGTGATCCAACATATACAAGCCCCTTGGATGTGGCTGCTATATAAAAACGCCAATTTTTATGTTCTAGCAAAGACCAGTAAATAGCGGATGTATGGTTTGATTTCATATTATTGATTCTCCTTTTTACGCTTGAACCGCTGCAGTTTACGATATTGTGCAGGTGTATGGCCAAACTGCTTTTTAAATAGTGTTATAAAATAGGGTGTGTTTGGTATTCCCACGCATATGGAGATATCCGTAATCGTTTTATTGGTTTGAGTTAAATACTCTTTTGCCGCGTTTAATCTCACTTGTTGTATATATTCGGCAGGTGTGATGCCTTTAATCTTTTTAAATGTTCGGTGTAAATGGTACGGACTTCCGTGGGCGATACTTGCCAGCGCTTCTAAATGTAATGGCTTTGTAAAATGGTTATGAATGTATTCCGTGACAAGAGCAATCCACTCATGATCAGGCAATTCCTCGTTAGTGGGCTTGCAACGTTTACACGGGCGAAAATTTGCTTGGAGAGCTTGCTCTGCCGTTAGAAAAATACGGACATTCTCTTTTTTTGGCACACGAGATTTACATGATGGTTTGCAGAATATCCTCGTCGACTTGACGGCGTAGAAAAATTGATGATTGTAAGAAGCATCATTGTTTATAATCGCTTGCCATCTTTCATTTGTCATGAATGTGGCGTTATCCGGCATTCCGCAACCCTTTTGAAAGCTATTCTGTTGTTTGCCTTCCATTATGCTCTCACCTTCTTAAGCAAATGCCCCCTAAACATTGAAATGGACGATTTTGCAGATATTCAATGGCAACCTCATTTCGAATCATGAAAAATAATTCCAAGTCCATAGCGTTCTCCGGAAGTAACAGTACTGACTCCATGGCGGATTTTCGTTTTATAATACCCTTTCTTACCGAAGAAAGGCCGATAGCTGGTGGGAAAAATGAGCGCCTCACCTTGTTCCAGCGTAATGACATGACCTCGGCTTTGAGCACGTGGAATTTGCTCCACCAGTATAAATTCTCCTCCCGCATAGTCATGATCCCTTTTGTTTAATCCAAAGACTACTTGGAAGGGGAAGAATATATCTCCATATAAATCTTGGTGCAAACAATTAAATCCTCCTTTTTCATACTTTAGCATTAAGGGGGTTGGCCTCGTTTGTCCATATGATTCACATATTTTTAGAAAATCTTGTAGATGATCCGGAAATTGTGCAGGCTGGTTTAAGTAACCCGCCCATCTATTGGCTGTTTTAGCCAGCTCCACATACAAAGACTCTCTTAATTGCTGTAGTGGGTCGGGCAGTGGATATAAAAAATATTTATACTCTCCATTACCAAAGCGGTATCTCTCCATATTGACAGTTGATCTGAATAACTCCTCTTGTTTATAAAACTCGATGAAAGAGGCGCATTCTCCTATCGTTAATAGGGATGGAAGTTTTGCAAATCCAATTTCATCCAATTCTTTTTGAATCGACGCCCAATCTACATTTTGAGTACGTGTCCTTATATTTAAAGACATTCAACCTCTCCCTTGTTCATGATTTTGTACAATCTAGTATAACGGCAGATGAAATAAAAAATAAGTTCTTTAGAACGTAATAGCAAGATATTGAAATTCTATCGGATGATGATGTGATAATATGTACATCAATTCGGTATAAGGACATAAAAATGCTTGCCATAATGAGGAGATGGATAACATGACATTCCGTACACTTGAAGATGACATCACCATAATGTTACCTGAAGATTTTGATCTGGAAGCGAATCTTGGGTATTTAACACGGGAAAAGAATGAATGCATGTATGAAATAGAGGATGGTTTTATAACGAAAGCCATTGCTATTGAAAAAGCTAGATTCTTAATACAAATAAGCGTTATCGCTAATAAACAGATGGTTGTTCGTTTTTTGGATGCCGCCCAACCTGTTGAGGAGTGGCATAGGGAGGAGATTGTCAAATATATTCGCGAATGGTTTGATCTTGATCGAGATATAACGCCATTTTATAAAATAGCAGAAGCCGATCCGCTTCTTAAAACGCCTGTTGAAAAGTTTCGCGGCTTGCGGGTTATTGGGATTCCCGACTTATTTGAAGCCTTATGTTGGGGTGTATTGGGACAGCAAATTAATATCGCATTCGCATACACATTAAAAAAACAGCTTGTAGAAGCATTTGGGGAATGTATGGAATGGAAAGGAAAAAAATACTGGATTTTCCCGTCGTACAAGCAAATTTCACAACGAACCACCAGCGATTTTTCAAATATTAAAATGACGCTACGGAAAAGTGAATATGTGATTGGCATAGCTAAGCTCATGGCAAGTGGAGAGATATCGAAGGAAGAGCTAATGAAAATGAGCTTTCAAGATGCCGAAAAGAAATTAACCCAGATTCGTGGCGTTGGTCCTTGGACGGCCCATTATGTTTTAATGCGTTGTCTTAGGTTCGGGTCTGCTTTTCCAATCGATGATGTGGGTCTTATGAATGCAATAAAAGTACTGCGTAAAATGGATCGAAAGCCCACCAAAAATGAAATAATGGCCTTATCGGCTTCATGGAAAAACTGGGAATCGTACGCTACTTTTTATTTATGGCGTACACTTTATTAGTGGGGAAGGGCCCGCAGCCGCGTGATCAGTGGAGACCAAGAAATGGCGGCGCCTGGATGATAGGATGCCATTTGAAAGTATAGTTTGGAAAGTTAGGGATAATATTGACAGATAGAGCCACTGCTGTTCATTTTCAATAAAGTCGGTTCGTTACAAATAAAACTTTGTTACATTTACAATAAAGATTTATAATAACACCAGACATGTTCCTCTAAAGGGCGATATGTCACTCAAGATTTTGAAGTGGGAGTCATACGGCACCTTACATGCCGGATAAATTGTCCCAGTGTATCATACGGAAGCTTTTAGCATAGTCAAAATAGGGTAGACTCCTGCGGGAATAGCTCGAGCTGAAGATCCCGCAGGAAAGCGAAATATGTTGACGTAGAGATGATAGGAATTTTTTTAACAAAAATAAGGGCTGGACATAACTCTGTAAAAATGAAATAAACCGCATGGAATCAAGTTTAAAACCTTGATTTCAGGCGGTTTTGTTTTCACGATGTAATATGAATCAGCTTTCAACTTCTGTCCCGGCCCCATTGTGCAATGATAAAGGAAAAATGAAACATCTTTATTGCGATCAGCTGTGTGAAAATGAATATGCTTGTACAAAATTATCATATAAGCGTATGATCTATAAACCAAATGAATGGGACGTCACAAGTAACATGGGGCTATACAGTCGAAACCCGCACGGTGCTGTTAGCGGGAATCGGGACCGAATAGGGAAAAGAACGCTCAAACTAACATCTCTGCGAGAATTTCATATGAGTGGACCCGGTCCTTTGGGTCAAAAATTTGTGAGTTAACGATGATTTCATCAGCTTCTGTTTCTTTTATAAATTCACGCAGCTTCTCACGAACGTAATCAGGGCGGCCCACAATTGTGGAGCGCGCATCAAGAGTCCGTTCAACAGAGGCTTTTTCAAGCGGCGACCAAATTTCATCCATATTGTCAACAGGCGGTTTTAATTGAGACGGCATGTTGCGTATAAGATCCAAGAACTGCTGTTGCTGGGAAGTGGCAAGCCAAGCGGCTTTTTCATCTGTATCAGCGGCTATGACGTTAACGCCAACCATTACATAAGGGCGGTCTAACGTTTTCGATGGCCGAAAGTTATTTTTATAAAGCTGTATAGCCGGTATCGTGTATTGGGGAGCGAAATGGCTGGCAAAAGAAAATGGGAATCCTTTATAAGCGGCGAGCCGGGCGCTAAAATCACTCGAGCCGAGCAGCCAGATTGGAATGTTGAGTCCTTCACCGGGAATGGCGCGCACTCGTGCTGTTCCATGAAAATATTCCTCCAACTCCTCCACTTGCTGCGGAAACTCTTCAGCTCCTCTGTTAAGTGTCCGTCTGAGCGCATAGGCAGTCGCTTGATCGCTTCCCGGCGCACGACCGAGTCCTAAATCAATCCTGTCGGGATATAGCGATTCAAGGGTTCCAAATTGTTCAGCAATGACAAGAGTCGCATGGTTCGGGAGCATAATGCCGCCCGCGCCCACTCGAATGGACTTCGTGGAGCCGGCGATATGGCCAATGAGGACCGATGTAGCGGAACTGGCAATACCGGGCATATTATGATGTTCGGCAAGCCAGTAGCGGTTAAATCCAAAGCTTTCGACAGTTCGTGCCAATTCAACACTGTTTTTAAAGGATTCTGTTGCCGTGCTTCCTTCGGTAATGGGAGCCAAATCGAGAACTGACAATGGGGTCCCATCAAACAGTTTTATGTCAGGTGAATGTAACAATGGAATCACTCCTTGGTTTCTCTTATAAAAGATGATAAAGTGTTTGCAAAAGCACGTCCAATAATCCGTTTTTTCATGTCGAGTCGAACGGAAGTTTTTGTCATTGCCAAATGATCATTTTCTCGTTTTGGAGGGATATTGTATGGAACGTTTATCGCAAGAAGAAATAGCCGTGAAATTGCAAGAAAATAAAAATTGGAAACTTGTTGATGAAAAATGGATTACGAGAAAGTACCGTTTCCGCGACTACTTAAAAGGAATCGACTTTGTGAACAAAGTGGCACAAGCTTCGGAAAAAGCGCAACATCATCCATTTATATCAATCGACTACAAGCTTGTGACACTTAAAATTTCTTCTTGGCGAGCCCGTGGCTTAACGACACTGGACTTTGAAATGGCAGATCAATATGATCAATTTTACGAGGAGTGTATGGAAGAAAACTAGAATACTTTCCAATATGAAAAGTTAATGCTATCATTACTACAAGAATCATTCATATGCAAAAGCACTGGGGGAATCCTTGAAAAGGACTGAGAGAAGAGTGCGCACTCTGATACCCTTATCACCTGAACAGGTTGGAACCTGCGGAGGGAAGTGACATGCCGATTTATATGATAAATCTGGCCGCTTCCTTTATGGTAAGTGGTTTTTTTGTGTTTAAAGGGGGCATGCAGTTGAAGTTGATTGCTGTAACAAATGATAGATGGCCGATCAAAAAGGTAGGACAAATAATGGTGGAAGCAGAGCCGTTTGTCGATCATTTTATCATCAGGGAAAAATCAAAAACGGCTGATGAGTGTATGCAACTGATCCAGTTGGTATTACGTGAGGGAGTCTCTTCTGAAAAACTGATTGTAAACGACCGGGTAGATGTAGCTGTTGCGGCAAATATCCGAAGGGTGCATCTTCCGGGGCGCGGGTTGGATGTGCAAACGGTAAAAAGGTGTTTTCCCCGACTATTAGCAGGATGTTCTGTTCATTCCGCGACGGAAGCCGATCAGGCAATCGCTGGCGGAGCTGATTGGATATTATATGGACATGTGTTTGAAACAGCCAGCAAAGGGCATCTGCCGCCGCGCGGACTTGAAGAGTTTTCAGAGATAAGCGTGAAATACGATGGCGCAGAGATTTATGCGATTGGGGGAATCAAACCGGAACATATCCCCGAACTGAATGCAGCAGGCGCCTCGGGGATAGCCGTGATGTCAGCGATTTTTGAAAGCAAGGATCCATTATCTGCCGCAGCGGCTTATGATGACGCCAGGCAGGCAATCACTTGAGAGGGGGGAGCGAGATGGAAGTGAAATTAAACGGCCAGCTGTATGAGTTGCCTGAACATGTTACGACCATTCAAGAGCTGCTCGATCATCTTAAGTTGTCCAATCGAATTGTCATTGTCGAGGTAAATAAAGAGATTGTTCAAAAGTCCGATTATGGAAATCACATTCGTGAACGAGATGAGATTGAAATGATTCATTTTGTAGGAGGAGGATAAGCATGTTAAAAATAGGAGAGAAGACATTTGATTCAAGATTGTTGTTGGGTACAGGAAAATACCCTTCATTTGAAATACAAAAGGAAGCGGTTCGCGTATCGGAAGCAGAGATTCTTACGTTCGCGGTAAGAAGAATGAACGTATTTGAACCGTCTCAACCCAATTTTTTGGAAATGCTTGATTTGAAAAAGTATACCCTTCTTCCCAATACGGCAGGCGCTAAAACAGCGGAAGAAGCTGTCAGGACGGCACAACTTGCTCGTGCATCTGGATTATGCGATATGGTGAAAGTGGAGATTATCGGATGTGACCGATCGTTGCTTCCTGACCCTGTTGAAACGTTGAAAGCTTCTGAAATGTTGTTGGAGGACGGTTTTACTGTACTTACGTATACATCAGATGATGTTGTACTTGCCAAAAGATTGGAAGATCTGGGAGTCCACGCTGTCATGCCGGGCGCTTCCCCGATTGGCTCGGGACGGGGAATCTTAAACCCTTTACATCTCAAATTTATTATTGAGCAATCATCTGTTCCGGTCATTATTGACGCAGGTATCGGTTCTCCGAAGGATGCGGCTTACGCAATGGAGTTGGGAGCGGACGCCGTATTGTTAAACACTGCCGTTTCAGGAGCAAAGGATCCAGTGAAGATGGCCCTTGCTATGAAACTAGCCATTGAAGCAGGAAGGCTCGGATTTGAAGCCGGCCGGATCGAAGAGAGGGATTATGCGGTGCCGAGCAGTCCTATTGAAGGATTGCTTCCATCGTGAACAGCCGTTACTCGAGACAGGTACTGTTTGAACCGATCGGTGAAGCCGGTCAAAAGAAAATTTCTCAATCCCATATTTTAATGATCGGAGCGGGGGCACTTGGATCTGCAAGTGCCGAAATGCTCGTTCGTGCAGGAGTAGGGAAGCTGACGATTGTAGATCGGGATATACTTGATTGGAGTAATTTGCAGAGACAGCAGCTTTATACCGAGCAAGATGTGATCGATCAGTTGCCAAAAGCGGTTGCGGCCAAAAAGCGGCTTGGCGAGATGAATAGTGAAGTAGACATTGAAACGATGGTTGCGGATGTAACAGCAGAAAATGCTGAAGAGCTTGTCAAAGGAAAGACGTTAATTGTGGATGCGACGGACAATATCGAAACGAGATTGTTAATGAATGACGCATCCAGAAAAGTAAATATACCGTTCTTTATGGGGGCTGTCGTCGCCAGCTACGGCTTGACCTATTCGATTGGGTGGAACGACCGTCCATGTCTCCATTGTCTGCTCAATACGCTTCCGCCGCAAACACTCACTTGTGATACAGCGGGGGTAATCAGCCCGATTATTCAAGTGGTAACAGCACATCAAGTAACCAACGTATTCAAATATATCGTGGGAGAAGAAGTAGATCACAGGCTCAAATCGTTTGATCTTTGGACGGGCGATCAAGCGGCAATTGATGTAAGACAGCTGCGTCGTCCAGATTGTCCAAGTTGTTCAGAACAAGCGACCTTTCCGTTTTTATCCAAAGAAAATCAAACAAAAACAGCGGTATTATGCGGACGGGATACAGTTCAACTCACACTATCGCGTGAGAGGATGGTCGAGCCGCGCCTGCTTTCTGAAACCATTCGTCCGATTGTAACAGATCTTGTGTCTAACCCGCACCTTGTGGCCTGCCAATTTGACGGTCACCGGATTGTTTTGTTCCGTGATGGCCGTCTGCTTATTCATGGAACGAAAGATATTGTGAAAGCAAAATCGCTTGCGGCCAAACTGTTGGGGTAAATATTGGTCTGCCAAAGCGGATCTATCCTTTAAAGGATCAATACGAGGTTGGGACATAAGCAAATACGAAATAGCAAAAGCCGAACAATGCATTTAAAATTGTTCGGTTTATTTGTGTAAAAAAAAATCCCTATTATCGCTACGTCAACATATTTCGCTTTCCTGCGGGATCTTCAGCTCGAGCTATTCCCGCAGGAGTCTACCTATTTTGACTACGCTAAAAGCTTGCGTATGATACACTAGGAAAATTGATCCGGCATGTAAGGTACCGTAAGACTCCCACTTCGAAAACTTGAGTGAATACAAAAGGCCTAAGTGTGAGAAAACGGCACCTAAATGCCCGATTGGTTCAACTAACATTCAGGAGGAGATGGAAGAAAACTCCTACTGAATGAAGTTTCACTTTATGGTTCGTTTTTTCATCAGCTGATTTAGTTGTGTTCCGGCCTCCTCTTTTTTAGCCATTTTCATAAAATTGGGAGAGGTGGGGAGGGCAAGCTCTCCCGCAAAATAAAACCTATTTTACAGTCAGCAGTGTTATTGTGTGAAATACGGCCTTTTATTTACACGGCAATGGACGCAGATATTTTAGGGTGCTTATAATTTGGCCTAATAGACTCCGACGATGGCATAAAGACTTATCTTTATAAAAGTGTTTCCTGAATAATAGGAATCACAAGCGGCAGATTTCCCCATTTGTTTGCCCCCTGGAAAAAAGATCAATTTGCTGCTCTGTTCATTCAAGTCATACAAGCTGTTGCTTTTGCTCTTTTAAATTGTACATCCGTGCACAACGCACACCGTCTTTGAAAGATAAGAATTGTAATCCTTCCGTACGAGCTAACTGTCTTTTTGAGAGTGTTCGCTTTTAGGCAATTTGAGCTGGTTCAGAAAGAGAAAGAATCTGACATGAGGAAAGCTCAGTTGTAAAATGCAATGGATTGCAAAACACATCATTTCATGGTTCCAAATATTCATTAGCAGCGTTATTTAGGGGACGATTTTGATAATACTGTCTTTTTCCTGACAAGTATTTTCACGTTCGGCTCGAAAACAAGATTCTGTCCAGCCACGGGGCGCGCTTTTCTCCATGTTACTTCGTTTATTTTCAGTTGCAAAATACATCTGCAGCTTATATACTTATTATTAATAATTATTGGAAAATTACATCATTAGGACAGCATTTCTTATCCAGCGGTTGGGGGAAGTTGAGTGAATGTCATCATTGCTTTTTCATGTTCAAAAACGAACATTAGGAAATTGCTTATTAAGCTGGAGACCCGCGGGAGTGATGGGGAGGCTAAAGCCGACCTGCGAAAAGCGTTCGCCTGTAAATAAGAATGATATCTGTCACATTGGACATTTCGCTTGCATTACAGTGATTGATGAAATGGATTCAATGATATTCACCAGCCTGTTGGGTGAATCCCAAAGAGACGTTTTACAATATTCATAAGCATTCCAGCTTGTCTTTTGCTCCATTTTGAATGGCTAGTGCTGTGACATTGAGTTAACGGCTATGATATGAAATTGGCAGGTGGCGTTTTTTCAAAAAAAGTTTCATTTGGTACACGTTTTCTCTACTATTTGTATTTGCCGTTCTTGCTGGTATCTTGGAAATGAAAGATGTCAAATAGGGGAAGGTGGTATTTTTGCAATTGAAGCGTTTGCCAGTCCTGATTTTGGTGACAAGTATTTTGTATATTCTTATTATTCCGGCTGATCCCTTACTGTTAAAATTGTTTTTTAAATTAATTCCAATGATACTTATTATCATGTACGCTTTCTTTACATTACCAAAGCAAAAAACAAAAGCACATTGGCTGCTTTTGCTTGGCTTCGTTTTTTGTTCCATTGGTGATGGAACGATACATTGGTTTATTGTTGGTCTGACAGCCTTTTTAATTGGCCATTTATTCTATATAGCTAGTTTTGCTTTTCAATGGAGGTTTTCCAAGTGGCGGTTTGCATGTGTTCTTCCTCTTATTCTTTATACCTGGGTGTTTGGAAGGCCATTAATTCAAGCACTTACAAACTCTGGAGAACAGGCTCTCATTTTTCCGGTTAGCATTTATATGATTGTGATCGCAAGCATGACTTGGTTCGCTATTATGACTGGAAATGTTTATCTTGCCTTAGGCAGTATCTTATTTGTTATTTCAGATTCCTTTTTAGCCTGGAATCGCTTTGTTTCTCCCATTCACTACGAGCATATACTTGTCATGTCCACGTACTATGCCGCTCAATTTTTCATTGCTTACAGCATCAGGAGTAACAAAAAAGCAAATGCGCTTAGTATGGTAAGTTAACCCCGTTTTGCATAAAATAATGGAAGTTTGAACGGATCGTGGATGTAATGTTCAATATAAATACGAAAAAAGTACACTCGACTATTGGAAACCTCTTTCCCTTTCGCATGGAAACCCTGGATTGATTGTTTTTTTGATTAAACAACTACTTAATGGTAAAAATTGAAATTTGATAACGCGTGAGCATATGAAAATGACTGAAAATATAATAAAAAAAGACTATTCAGATCGAAGTGTTTCATTGTTTACTAGTTCGGCTGGGATTAGCTATGCTATATATCATGCATAGAAAGATGGAACTAAGGATAATAAAATGTTAAATGAGTTAGATACATATTTTAAATGACCTTGGGAATCGTTTTGCTCAAAAGTATTATGATGCGTGGCACAACAGAATTAAGTTATGATCTAGTAACAGGAATTACAGGTGGTCTTTGGCCTTAGGTTCATCACCCCAGGAGCCGGAGGGCATGCAAGGAAGGGATATTGCCGCCCTGCTCCGAAGGCATCAGTGCTTTTACCTTGACAAAGATATCCGTATTCATACAGCCTGGATATCAGCTGGCCTTTCCATCCTTTCCCCGCCTTTCCCTCATAATTGGATACTTACCGCTCATCCGCAACTGACAAACAACCCTTTTGAGATTCAAAAAGACATGAATGAAGAAAAAAGCCATGAGCAGACTAAACTTATCTGTCATTTTTGCCTCCTACAATAAAACCAAAATGTTATTGCTTAAAAAATCCTCGATGGGATGATATTCAGAGCAGTTTATTAGGAGATTGAATTTGATTTAAATCTTATTTTAATCCGCTAAAGTTAAATCTGTTATTTGTGTCCATTTAAAGTACAGTGGTCTGATAAAAAGTTTGATTCCGCATGAAATAGCGGCAAAATCATATTCACTCAACTAACAATGGAAATGAATGAATTGATTTCTCGCTTTATTGAAACATTTCCATAAATGTTTACAAAATCTTTACATTAAGTTGATTTACTTTTTACAGTATCTTAATATAACATGGTGAAAGAGCAAAAATATGTCGAAAAAAAGGGCTGAAGAAATGGATTTGCAAACAATTCTTTTCATGTTTTTTGGAGGACTCGGTATTTTCCTTTATGGCATCAAATCAATGGGTGATGGCCTTCAAAAAGCGGCGGGAGACGGACTTAGGGATTTGCTTGACCGTTTTACAACCAATCCCTTTTTGGGTGTATTAACGGGTATTGTTGTTACGGTTCTCCTGCAAACGAGTTCGGGCACAACGGTATTGACGATTGGGCTTGTCACAGCAGGATTTATGAATTTAAGGCAAGCGATTGGCGTCATCATGGGCGCCAATATTGGAACGACCACAACTGCATTTATTATTGGGATTAATATATCGGACTATGCTTTGCCAATTCTTGCATTGGGTGCCTTTTTAATATTCTTTTTTAAGAATCACAAGGTCAATAACTTTGGTCAAGTATTTTTCGGATTCGGCGCTTTGTTTTTTGGGCTGAATTTAATGGGTGACGCGATGAAGCCTATGCGTGATGCGCAGTTTTTTACAGATTTAACTGTCAGCTTCAGTGACAACCCGCTTCTTGGAGTACTGGCCGGCGTTGTGTTTACGGTTATTATCCAAAGTTCATCCGCCGCTATTGCCTTGTTGCAAACATTGTTTGACCAAGGGGCTATTAACTTGCATGCCGCCTTGCCGGTTTTATTTGGAGACAATATCGGAACAACCATCACAGCCGTGTTGGCTTCCATTGGCGCATCGGTGGCAGCCAAGCGCGCTGCGTTGACACATGTCATTTTCAACGTCATTGGAACAACCATTGTGCTCATTTTATTTGTTCCATTTACTCATTTTATCGAGTACATGCAGGCGAGCCTTGATTTGAATCCAAGAATGACGATTGCTTTTGCCCACGGGCTTTTTAACGTATCCAATACGATCCTGCAATTTCCGTTTATAGCAGTGCTTGCATGGATTGTAACCAAGCTTGTTCCCGGCGAAGATACCACAATTGAATATAAACCGGTCCATTTAGGAGAAAAATTCATCCGCCAATCTCCTTCGGTTGCTCTTGGACAGGGAAAAAAAGAAGTAATACGGATGGCAGAGCTAGTTGAAAAAGGAATGGAAGAAATTAAAGCCTATTACAAGACAAAGAGTAAAAAAAATCGGGAATTGCTCCCGCAAATCGAAGATGCCTTAAATAACTTGGACAAAACCATTACGGATTACCTTGTTCAAATCTCTTACCACTCCTTGTCAGATCAAGACATAAAAATCCACAGTTCTCTTTTGAATACAGTCATCGATTTGGAGCGGATCGGGGATCACATTGAAAATATAACGGAACTCGTTGACAGCCAATTACAACAAAAGGTGAAATTTTCTGATTCGGCGATCAATGACTTGGACAGGATGTTTGATTTAACTATATCTACGCTCCGTCAATCTATAGAGTCGCTTGAGGCCGATGATGATTCGCGTGCACGGGCAGTGCTGGAAAAGGAGCAATTGATTAATAAAATGGAGTGGGAATTACGCAAAAAACATATTCAACGCCTCAATGACAATCTATGTACAGGCACCGCAGGTATTGTCTATGTCGATATCGTCAGCAACCTTGAACGAATCGGAGACCACGCTGTCAACATCGCTGAAGCGGTCATCGGTGAAACGTAATAAAGTGAATTTTCAGTTAGTGGAAGGCTTAGCCTCACCAGATGTGGCATTTTTGTCCCTCTAATTCCCACTGATAAAAACAGAATAGAGGCTAATCGAAAGCGTCCTGTTGGCAAGCTAGCTCAGGAAGCGATCTCCTCGAAGCCTGAGCTTTTTTCTTTGCGCGTTGTAGATGTTAACGAAGCTTCCCTTTTCTGGTAACTTCGTTTGCACTCGTATGTATGCCACAACGTCTAAGTGATCGACATCCTTGCAAAACATGCGATGTGTCGCGGCCGAAGTTTTTTCTTGCCGAATTCTTAAAATGGGATTATTGCATAAAAGACAGTTCTTCAAATGAGGAACGGTCTTTTTATTTTTGATCATTAAACTGCCAAGAAATACCAAAGCGGTCGGTGATCCAGGCAAATGTTCCGAAAGGATATTCACCAAGCGGCATGAGCACTTCCCCGTCTGTTGACAGTTGCTCATATAGATTTGTGACTTCTTCTTTGCTATCGCAGATGACAAATATGGAAAAAGAAGGAGTAAAAGTAAAAGCGTGTTGAATGCTGCTGTCAATGCACATGAACTTTTGCCCTTTTAACGAAAAAATGGCTCTGAGTACTTTTCCATCCTCGGAATGGGTTACTTCTGTTATTTCGGAGCCTTCGATTAAAGACGTATAATGATTCATTGCTTCTTCTGCGTTTCCTTGGAACATGAGAAATGGTAAAATCTCTTGCATTTTCAAACAGCTCCTTATGTTTTTCTTAAATCATAACCTTATCATTTAATAAGGAAAATAAAAAAATCCTGTATTCAAAAACAGGATTTTTGGGGTGAAAGGAAGCAGTACACATCGCCGGGAAAAACCCCGCGATACACGTTCACATACCCATTGCCTGGCAGACCGGTTTGTCGCTTACTTAGATTTTTTTATGGAGCGGCTGCTTTTGGCAAGCTTGTTTCTTTCGCCGTCATCAGAAAGCTGTTCAGCGAACTCGTAATTTAATGATCTTTGAATATCCGCATAAGACATGTTGTTATTAGGCGCAGCTTCTTCATTCAACCTTTCTTTTTTTGCCATGTTTACACCCCTTCCCGGTCGCTGAAATAAGGATTGTCGGTTGTTGAGAAATCAGCTGACTGCAAGCTTGTGTTTTTCTCCATCCCGTACAACGACGGACTTTCTTCTTGATCATCCCGCCCTTTTTCTTCCCCTGTTTCCATAACAGACATGAAACCGTAACCAGTAGGACTTTGTTCAAGCACTTCTTTCGGTGCATTTTTCAACGATTTGTACGGTTGCTTTTTTTTCATGATAAGCTCCTTCCGAATGGTCCATGTTCTCGTTATTTATTGTTGCCCCGTCTGTCCATATCAATCCTTTTTTATGGAATAAACTTTGTAAGCCAGGCAACATAGAATGCCCCCGGAATAAACAATGCCTGTGCAAGGATTGTTCCGAGGAAGCGGGAGGCAATCATCATGACAGAAACACCTTTCAGTTGAAGATAATTACCCCTTTGATTGACGACATCGTCGGCCAACACCGACACTTTCGGGTCGACAAAAACAACAAGGAGAATAGTGGCTACGCCATTGATGAGTCCCGAAGACATGATGGTGGTGGCGCTTCTTTCGGGAGCGAGCAATGACGCATATAATGCCGAAAGGACTCCCGTCGTATAAATCGCAGAAATGATCATATTCAATAAAAATAACCGGACAGGAACCTCTCTGAGTTTGATTCCCTTTAAATAGGAGAGGGCGGGGGCGTGGATATGTTCAATCCCCCGCCGTATGTATTTGATTGAAAATCCTTTGCGAAACAGTCCTGGGACCGACCCCCTCTCCTCGGAAAGATGAATAATGGCTCTGGAAAAAGGGCAACGAATGTTGGGAGTAAAGGATTCCAAATATCGTTCCCAAAGTAGATGAACCGATAATGACGCGAAATTGACCTTCTACAAAGGCGAGAGCATTTTCTTCCGGGGCGTTATCAATCAGCCTGCCCGTAAACGGCTGCTGCATCATGTTCGCCAGCCGGGAAACCGTTACCATTATGTTGAATAAAGATAGGGCGGAGGCAATCATCCGTACCCTGGCTCCCGAAAGCCTAACCGCATACGCCAAAATCTCAATCGAGTGGATAAGAAAAATAAACAATGCAATGAAAATGAGCGTTACTGTAAAAAGTTCCAAGTAATCTTCAACACCCTGCCAATATTATTTCGGCCTTATTAGTTTGTAAATATTTCCAATTTCGGCATATTCATTTCCCGCCAGGCGGGCGACAGGCTTAAGTTTGTCGGTAAGGATATAGCCATTTTTTTCATCATATACATCTTCAGCCATATGAATATAAATAATCCGCGCCAAGATGAGGTCAGCCGCTGTCACGCCTTCATCATTTTTTATTTCATACTGATGCTCCACCTTGCACTCGAATCGCACCTTCGCTTCTGCAACGGCCGGAACATTTACTTTTGTGCTTTTAGTGGTTTGGAGGGAAGTCAGTTCCAATTCACTATCACCAGCTGGCAAGGTTGCTGCTGTTTCGTTGACATCCTTAATGATATGATCGGTGCTGATATGTACAACTAATTCCCCGCTGGACACCGCATTCCGAGAAGTGTCTTTCATTTCTCCGTTTCTTCTGCCGATGGATAGCGAGATAATCGGCGGGTTGCTGGAAACGACATTAAAGAAACTGAAAGGAGCCGCATTGGTCACCCCTTTTTCCGTAGAAACCGTTGTGACGAAAGCAATTGGCCGTGGGGCAATCGTCCCCGTCATCAGTTTATATACATCTTTCACTGCCAGTTCATCTGGGTTAAAAGTCAGCATGATTCACATCCTCCCCACTCATCATAACTACATACTGAATTTTATGGTACACGGTTCTAATCAAAAAGGAAACGGTTACGCTTTATTTTGCGGTTTCTCATGTATTCCTTCAAACCGCGCATTCGTCTATACCATGCAGAAAAAAGGGGTTGGTACATAAGCAAATACGAAATAGCAAAAACCGAACAATTCATTTAAAACTGTTCGGTTTATTTGTGTAAAAAAAATCCCTATCATCGCTACGTCAACATATTTCGCTTTCCGCAGGTCTCTTCAGCTTCCTCGGAAAGCAAAGGTCGCTTTCCTGCGGGATCTTCAGCTCGAGCTATTCCCGCAGGAGTCTACCTATTTTGACTACGCTAAAAGCTTGCGTATGATACACTAGGACAATTTATCCGGCATGTAAAGTGCCGTAAGACTCCCACTTCAAATCTTAAGTGAATACAAAAGGTCTAAGTGTGAGAAAACGGCACCTAAATGCCCGATTGGTTCAACTAACATTCAGTAGGAGGTGGAAGAAAACCCTACTGAATGAAGTTTCACTTTATCCCGCATGTAAGGTGCCGTAATACTCCCACTTCAACATCTTGAGTGAATATAAAAGGTCTAAGTGTGAGAAAACGGCACCTAAATGCCCGATAGGTTCAACTAACATTCAGTAGGAGATGGAAGAAAACGCCTACTGAATGAAGTTTCACTTTATCCCGCATGTAAGGTGCCGTAATACTCCCACTTCAACATCTTGAGTTAATACAAAAGGTCTAAGTGTGAGA
>NZ_JAFBFH010000018.1 GCF_016909185.1 Siminovitchia thermophila
CATCATGTCCTCCATGTGTTTTTCTTGGTCGAAAACATTGTAACATGGTCATGATGGTGACCTATTCTTTTTACACAATTATATGGACTTTATCGTACAGGGTCGTTGATTTTCATATAGACAGCTTAATTGATCATTGTATCAGCATGGAAAAAAAGAAATTATCTCCAGATGAGCAGTTTCAACTGCTAAAAATCTATTCGCTATTCAAGCCGGATTTGTTTTTAAAAAAATTTTTGGAGGAACCGCCTTTATTTTCGGAATATGAATGTAAGAAACTATTCAAGACTGCGGATGATTCTGTCTTGAAGCAGCTTATCAAGAATTTTCATCAGTTATCCTCAACGTGCAAATACGCTTTCATTAACACCTTGGGAATGAAACGGGAGATTGGCACTGTCCCTTTCTTAGAAAGCCTTCTAAAAGAAGAGGACGCTGAAATCCGCATCCGCTCTTTAAAAGCGATTCATGAAATCGGCACGCTTCACCAAATAGAGAAGTATACACCCTTTATCTCGTCAGAGATATGGGAAGAGCGGCTCATGGCGGCGAAGGTACTTGGGAATTTGCCACTCCGTGACTCTGTTCCTTATTTGGAAACATTGTTGGCGGACGAGACTTGGCGGGTGCGTCAGGAGGCAGCCAAAACGCTGAAAATGGACACTCACTCTATCATGCTGGAAAGAGAACAGCAGGTTTATTAATCCTTGGAAGGGATTGTCGCCATACATGGGCAGTTTACTGGAATTGTTAATGAAGTTCTTTTCGGGAACGATCATCTTTTATATGATGATTGTCATTGTCACATACGGCAGTATGCTGATATTGGCATTTATCCAGCTAAGGAAGCAATACTTAATTGATAAAAATGAAGTGGATGAAGATGATATTGATGCGTTTTACTCAAAACCGGTGTCCATTATCGTTCCTGCGTACAACGAAGAAGCGGGTATTATCGACAGCATCCATTCCATACTCAGTCTGCGCTATCCGCAAATAGAGCTGATCATCGTAAATGATGGTTCTACTGATAATACACAGAGAAAAATAATAGAGCAATTTAGAATGAAGGAAGTTCAGGGAACGATAGCGAACCATATTCCGACGAAGCCGATTCGACATTTTTATCAGTCGGACATTCATCCGAATGTATGGTTGATTGAAAAAGAAAACGGGGGAAAGGCGGACGCCTTAAATGTAGGGATTAACGCATCAAGATATCCCTACTTTTGCACAATTGACGCCGATTCGATTTTGGAGGAAAACGCCCTGTTGCGTGTCATGAATCCCATCATTAAGTCCAATGATGAAGTTATAGCCGCAGGCGGAACGATCCGGATTGCCAATGGGCTTGATGTTCAATTGGGGGCCATATTCCAAACGGATTTATCGAAAAATGCCCTTGTTGTTATGCAGGTTGTTGAATATGTAAGAGCCTTCCTGATGGGCCGGATTGCTTTAAGCACATTTAATTTAATGTTGATCGTTTCAGGCGCCTTCAGTGTATTTTCCAAAAAATGGGTCGTTGCGGTTGGAGGTTATTCCACGGATATGATTGGAGAGGACATGGAATTAGTCGTCAAGCTACATCGGCGTCTAAAGGAAGAGAAAGTAAAGAAAAGAATTCAATTTGTACCGGATCCGGTCTGTTGGACCGAAACACCGCAAGATTTCCAGTCTTTAAGAAATCAGCGGAAAAGGTGGTACAGGGGGTTGATTGAAAGTCTGTGGAAACATCGAAAAATGACTTTAAACCCCAAGTTTGGAGCCATCGGCATGGTTTCTTTTCCATATTTCTGGTTTGTCGAATGTTTGGGGCCTTTGATTGAGTTGGCAGGCTATTTTTATATCGTGATTGCTTTTTTCTTAGGCGATATTTATTACGAGTTTGCTATCCTGTTGATCTTGCTGTTTGTCTTATATGGCGTATTGTTTACAGTGGCAACGATTTTGCTTGAAGCATGGACGATGAATACATATCCAAAGTTCAAAGACCTCATGCGCCTCCTATTCATATCCCTGACGGAAATGTTTTGGTATCGACCTATCACTTTATTTTATAAATGTGAAGGATTTATCACCTTTTTACTGGGGAAAAAAGAGTGGGGGCATATGGAGCGAGTAGGTCTATCCGGGGAAGGGAAGTCCAAATGAAGCGATTTTACATCTTGGGGCTCGTCATCATCATATGTTTACTATTGCCGATCCTTTTATGGTTGGCAGAGCCGGGCAAGAAGCTGCATATAGCGATCATTGATAAAACAGTTCCAAACGAAACATTTCGTGAACATCTTGGCATCACCTGGCTGTTAAATCATCTAAAATATACGGACCATAAAAATCAACCATTTCAATCGGCAAGCGATTACTATGGTTTTGTGCCAAATAATGAAGAAAAAGCATATGATATACGTGCGCTTCCGGACAATTATGACCGATATGGCGTCATTTATTTGGCAGATACATATGGGGTATATGATGAAGATTTGCCATGGATTGAAAAAGAACGGGAAGGCTCCCGTTCAGGTGAAATATACGGCGGTCTCGATTCGGAAGAATGGGCTGCCATTGTGGATCGCCTAAGCAAGAAAGAGAAAAGCTTGCTGATCGCGGAATATAATACATTTGCGTCGCCTACCCATGAAGCTGTAAAAAATAGTGTTACCGATTATTTGGGGCTGGATTGGTCAGGCTGGAATGGCCGCTATTTTGATGAATTGGATCCGCAAAAAAACAAGGAAATTCCGCAGTGGATTTTGGAAGAATACGGGACTGCATGGAATTACAGCGGCGCGGGTTTTCTTTTGGTCAATGACACGGATAATCAAGTTGTCGTGCTGGAAATGGACAAACATTTGCGGGAAAAAGGGATACGTGTTTCTTTTACCAAAGAAGGCAGGAAGCAATTCCATTTGGATGACAGCCCCGACTATGAATATTGGTTTGATATTGTCAAGCCGAAGAGTGACGCCAAAGTGCTTGCCAATTATGATTGGAATCTGACGGATGAAGGTGAAAAGTTGTTGAAAAAGCATGACATCCCGGCTGAATTTGCTGCGGTGTTATCTAGGGAACACGGCCCATCTTCCAGCTATTATTTTGCCGGAGATTTTAATGATATGGCGGATGTTCCCCGCTTTTACCAAATGAAAGGTTTGCAGTCAATTTATAAAATGGCACAAACGTTTTCCGATCAAGCTTTTTACTGGTCTACTTATTTTCCAATGATGGAGTCTATTTTAAAGTCGTTTGCCGAGAAAGAAGAGGTCATTCAGGGAAAAAAATCCGCCAAATTGACATACAATGCCCGGGTAAACAAAGATTCTTTTGAAATCCTGAAGGGCAACAAGTGGGAGCCCCTTGTCATTAAGGGAGTTAACATGGGGATGGGGAAACCTGGTGCTTTTCCGGGGGAAGCTGCTATAACAGAGGAGGAGTATTATAGGTGGTTTGAACAAATTGGGAAAATGAATGCCAATACATTACGCGTATACACGCTCCACCCTCCGGGATTTTATCGGGCTTTGAAGCGCTATAATGACAAACATCGAGAGAAAATCTACCTTTTCCACGGTGTTTGGATCAATGAGGAAAAATTAGAAGAATCACTGGATGCGTTTGAAACAGAGAATCTGCGTGAATTCCAAGAAGAAATGAAAACGATCGTTGATGTCATTCATGGCAATAAAATCGTCGAAGAAAGGCCCGGCCATGCTTCCGGTGTCAATCGGGCCGATATTTCCGAGTTTGTCATTGGCTGGATACTGGGTATCGAATGGTATCCGCATATGGTGCAAAATACGAATAACGTTCATGCTTCCATAGGAGATTATGACGGAACCTATTTTCAAACAAAGGATGCACAGCCGTTTGAACATTGGTTGGCGCAACAAATGGACTTCATCACACAATATGAGGTGGACAAATATCGCTACATTCGGCCCATGAGCTTTACGAACTGGGTAACAACCGATTTGTTAGAGCATCCGGCGGAACCGAATGAAGATGAAGATCTTGTCAGTGTGAATCCAAATGTGATTCATACAAAAAAAGAAATGAACAAAACGCAGCAATTTGCGTCTTATCATATTTATCCTTATTATCCTGATTTCTTTAATTTTGATGAATCTTATTTGTCTTACGTAGATCACCGGGGTGAAAAAAACAGTTATGCGGCCTATTTATCGGAGCTGCATGATGCACACCGGCTGCCCATTTTGGTTGCCGAGTTTGGCGTGCCCAGTTCACGGGGACTGACCCATGCTAACCCATTTGGCTGGAATCAGGGCTATTTGTCAGAGAAAGAGCAAGGAGCGATTCTTCGGCGTTTGTTTGAAGATATCATGGCGGAAAAGTTACTGGGAGGCCTTATTTTCACGTGGCAGGATGAGTGGTTTAAACGAACTTGGAATACGATGGACTATGACAACCCGAATCGCCGGCCTTATTGGTCGAATGCGCAAACGAATGAACAGCAATTTGGTTTATTAAGCTTTGACCGCCACAGCATTCAGGTGGACGGGGTGGCAGAAGAATGGAAATCCAAGCCGCTTTATCAAAAATACAGCGGCCTGAAGGCATTATATGTCGATCATGATGAAAGGTATTTATATATCCGGTTGGATAATGATCTGACCAAACAAGGTGATCCAGTGATTCTGCTTGATGTTGCTCCGAATCAAGGGAATGATTTGATCAAGGGTATCGATAACGTTTCTTTTTCCAATGGCGTTGATTTCATCATCGACTTGAGGAAAAAAGAATCGAGAATGAAAGTGGATGCCTATTATAATCTTTTTACCTATCAGTATGGCCATCAATTGGGCATGATTGAAGCAGGTCCAAAACCGGTCAACAATAGCGGGGAGTTTTCCATCATCCAATATGCGCTTAACAAAGAATTAACATTGCCCCAACAACATACAGTTTTACCTTTCAGCGCCTATGAAACCGGAAAGCTGAAGGAAGGCAATGGCAATCCATCATCCAAAGATTACGACTCGTTGGCGGATTATTATCGGAATGACGAAGGAATGCTGGAATTGAGAATTCCGTGGCTGTTGATCCAAGCAAAAGATCCCAGTCAGAAAGAGTTTGTGGGAGATCTTTATAAAGATGGCATGAATGCCAGTGCTTTCGTGGATGAAATAAACGTGGGGGCATTATATGTTGAAAATGGAGGCAATGTCATTGATTCATTTCCAGCGGTTCAAGAGGGCCGGCTCCTGAAGATGAAGGGGTACTCTTGGGAGAATTGGGATATGCCACAATATGAGGAACGGCTCAAACAGTCGTATGATACGATACAAGAGTTGTTTTTACATATTGAATGAACAAAGCTTCATGCAAAAGCAGGAAATGATCGATCAAACTCGGAAGTGTTGAAATGAAACAGGGGTGTCCGCAGGCCGAAAAATCGGCTTATTGGGCACCCCTTTTCTACATAAAGCACCATGTGATGGCGATAGTCCTGATCGAAAGCAACGTTGTACGCAGTTTTTTAACAGTTAATATGATAAGTTTTTTCTGCTGGCCGCCTTCACGGTTACGGCGTTAATCTTTCATATACTTCATTTAATTCTTTTAGGCGCTTTTCATCTTGCGCCTGCCTGGCATATTTCAGTTCTTCTTTTAGGACGGAATTTAAATAATCTGTCTCTTCTTCTCCCAACTTTTCGACGAATTCTTTTTCATTTTTGTAATGCTGGCTTACAAGTTTTTTGTATATTTGCCGTCCGAACTCTTCGTCATCATAGTTGGACATTGTTTCACGCAAATAGCCTAATGTGTGATCGATGGGAATCACCTTCTTCGTTACATTTTCGTGTTGCTTTTTTTGCTGCGTTCTTCCAGTTTGGTTTTGGGCGCCTGATTTGCTTTATCTTCTGAATATCCTTGTGGATTGACGCTTGTTACGACTCTTTTTTCATTTTTGATCGGGTCTCTTCTGTTCATTGTGCCACCTCCATGTGTTTATTGTTGAATGATTGGCTGTTTTTATTCTAGCGCGGCATTGGGTCCATTTTTTTCCAAATGATGCTCAGATGATAAAACAAAAAGCAGGAGGTTCTCGCCACTAAGATGAGGCTGCATGAGAACCTTCTGCTTTACATGTTTTATGACGGCTGGTACGTGAATCTTGGCAGACCGATGTCGGCCATGGTGAGCAGTCCCGGTTGCCGAATAGCGTCGATCCGTTTGGCGGTGTTGATAGCCATGGCGGCGGTGGATGTGTCGCCGAATATGCCCTCTGGCACAACGATCCGTTGGGTGGTATTTCCTTTAAGGATGATTTCGTCCTTTTGCTCAATACCGGCAGACATTGTTAAATCAAGATGTATCTCGAAGCCTTCAGCGGTTCTGCCGCGCGATACTTGGTGAAGACCGCTAACATCTCCCGTGTTCAATGGTGTGAGCGGGGTATGAACCTGGTCTTTTGCAATGGTCGGTTCGATCGTATTGTTCACGTCTGTCAGCTTCCAGTTCAGTGCATAGGCGATCAATCTGACCGATTCTTCCAAGCCGACATGACCGATTTTATCCTGTTTGGCCAAAGAGAGGAATTCTTCCTCTGACATGCCGATGCCGACCTTTTTTTGTAAAGGTATGCGTCTTTTCGCGACATCGACGTTCCGGATGACGGTTATTTTTTTCACACTCGTCAAAACAGTCGAAAAGCAGACGGCCATTGTGTCCATAATGAAGCCCGGATTAATGCCGGTGCCGATGACAGTCAAGTTTTTCGACTTGGCGTACTCATCGATTTCTTGGGCAAGCTCCGGATAGGCATGCCAAGGGTAGGAAAGCTGCTCACATGTAGAGACAACGGAATAACCATTGTCCAAAAGCTCTTTGATTTGCGGCCAGACAAGTTTTAAATTGGAACCTGTGGCATGGATAGCCACCGGTTGACTATCTTTTCTTTTTTCGACGTCTTGAACATTGTCGGCCACTTTGATTCCGCTGTCAGCTTCCCCGCTGAGTTCTCCGATATCTTTCCCCACTTTATTGGGATCTATATCCACTGCCCCAATAACCGAATGGGGATTGAGTTGATAGGCATTGCGGAGGATTTCTATGCCGATTGGCCCCAAGCCAAATACTAATACGTTCATCTTTTATATGCACCCTTTCTATATCTTTTAACCAATCGTAGCACCGCCTTTAACGGTACGGAAATACATATATCTTATATGGTTATAAGGTTCCCTTATAGATCGGAAAAACAAATAGGTATTCCCGCCAGATCAAAAGGTTTGGGTATGCAGAGAGATGTTTACCATATTTCCCCAAATTAGCATGCTTTGCCAGAGGGCGCTTGCTTTTTGAAAAGGACTTAGAGGAAAAAGTAGCTTTAGCGGCACCATACAAGCCAAAAGTGCTCTATCGAATAAAAGCATCCACATCCCGGCTTGTTTGTTACACCCTTTTTACAGGAATAATACAATTCGTTTACGGTCAGTTAACCATGTTTTGGTAAATTAAGAAGTTGTAATTCATTTAAAGAAGGGAGATTATTATGACCTATGACAAGGTGAAAAAGCACAATACTTATAAAATAGTATTTTTCACTATTCTCCTCTCATTATTTGCCCAGATAATGTTCGTCCAACAAAATGAGGCAAATGCAGCCAAAAATGAGAATAGTCGTGCGGAATATTTAGGGATGAAATTATATCGGGGGGAAATTCACGCCCACACCTCGATTAGTGATGGGGTAGAATTTCCAAAAGATGCTTTTGAATATGTACAGAAGCACACGAACCACGACTTTTTTGGTACGACAGAGCATGATGTTACGTTTGATATCAGTTCGGGAAACGATTACTTGAAACGATATCAAGACTCTTATTCGGAAGAGTATAAGCTAACACGGAAACAGCATGATGATTATAATACCGATCAATTCGTCACTGTTCCGGGGATCGAAGTGACTTGGTATGATAATGCGGGGCATATTAATTTATTTAATACGGAATGGTTCCCGCGAACGTATGGAAAAGGGGCAACAGGACAATTTGGCATGGGCGTTTTACGTTATGATTTGCCTACATTTTATGGCAGATTAAGTGAAGATCCGGATGCGATTGCCCAGTTTAATCATCCTGATGCCATGAGAAAGGGCGATTTTTTTGGCTTTAAACATATAACAAAAGAAGTGGATGATCGAATCTCATTATTTGAATATAAAGTGTCGCGTTATTTTAATACTTATATACAAGCATTAGATAATGGCTGGCATGTTTCGCCAACTTATTCAGGGGATGAACATCAAGCCAATTGGGCAGCACATCACCCCGGCCTTACCGGTTTGTGGACAGAAGAATTAACGAGGGAAGGCATTTACGATGCCTTGAAAAATCGCAGAACGTACAGTTCATTTGACGAAAACTTTAACTTGAAATATTCTGCCAACAAGAAAATGATGGGATCGATTTTACCGAAAGATACAAAAGAATTAGACATACATATTGATCTATTGGATCCTGATAAAGAAGATCATATCGAGAAAGTAACGATTTACAAAAATAATGGTGAAATTGTAAAAGAGTATACGGATATTAATAGCAATACATTCACTGTCGATGAAACGGTTTCTAGTAAAAATGGAGAATATTTTTTAGTACGGGTATTTCAAAAAGATCAAGATGAGATTATCAGTGCGCCAATCTGGATTGGGGAAGAAACAGCAGGAACGGATTACGCTCCGGAGATTACGGTAGAGAAAGAGCTTCCCGGCACTGTTAAACTTGGAGATACAGTAACCATTCCTAACGCGGCGGCGACAGATGACAGTGGTGAAAACCCGTCGGTGAAAGTGGAAGTGTTCGATTCAAAAGGGTTCGTTGAAGTAAACGATAACCGTTTTACGATTAAAGAGTACGGAGAGTACTTTGTTCGCTACTATGCGACCGATTCAAATGGCAATTCCCGAGTAAAGATCGAGCGAATGGTAGTCGATGATAAAGAACTAGATGCGGACAAGCTTTTACAGGAATTTTCACCTGTTGTCCATGTAGGTGAAACAGATGATGCTGTTGGCCTTAATCTAGTGACAGATAAAGTCGTGAAACAATCTTATGTTCAATATAAAGAAGCATCTGAAACAGATTGGAAAAAGGCAAAAGTTGTTCAAGCTGATGTTTCTTATTTTGAATCGGCATATGGAAAAGATATCGACAATAGTAATTACCGAATTTTAGCGTCCCATGAAGCGAATATAGACAAGCTGAAAAAAGGGACAAAGTATGAGTATCGTTATGGTGTGTCGAAAAACGGTCCATGGGGGCCGGTAAATTCGTTTGAAACGGTACCCGATTCTGATGATACGACAATTTATGTGATGGGCGACTTGCAAGTGCCAGATAGAAATCCGGAAAGCTTCTCCTTGTTTACCGACACGCTGAAAATGATTCGTGGCAAAAATCCCGATGGAAAGCTGATGTTACAAGTTGGCGATCTTGTTGACAAAGGTGGAAGAGCGGATTTTTGGTCTGATGTTTTTGACCATGTTTATAAAGATTTTGATTTATTATCAGCAAACATGGCAGGAAACCATGAATTCATGCAAGATGCCGATGCTAGTTCATTTGCGCATTATTTTAATACTCCCAAAAATGGAAAAGGGACGTTTCCAGAAACAAATTATTCCTTTGATTATGGAGATGCTCATATTGCCGTTATTAATTCCATGGATCTGAACAAGGAACAACTAAAATGGTTGGAAGAAGATATGCGTTCCACGGATAAAAAGTGGAAAATTGTGACAGGTCACTTTTCTTATTTTGGCGGATCGCATAGTGATGATCCTGGTATGAGTACCGATCGCGCACTTATGTCGAAGAAATTGCAACAGCTTGGCGTGCAGTTGTATATTGGCGGGCATGATCATGTATATAAACGCTCCACGATTCGTGATGGCAAAATGGATAATAGTCAGGAAGCGATGAATTTAGGTACGACTCATATTACGATGGGTTCTTCCGGACCGAAATATTATGACAATGAAGCCTATTTCTGGGATCATATTGTGTATGATGAAAATGTCCCGACAGGGATGATTTTGGAAGCAAACGGCGAATCGCTAACGGTTAAAGCGTATAACCAAGCTGGAGATACAATTGACGAATTTACCATCCAACAAGCTGAAAATCATATAGAATTATCAAGTGTTGATGTGGAAAACGGAATGTTTAAAGGAGTTGGCTTGTTAAATCATCCCGGGTCACTAGATAAAGTGACGGTGATTGCCGCCAAGTATGACCAATCCGGTAAAAAACTACTCGATTCCCAAATCAAAGAGGTAGAATTAGAACAAAAAGGCCGGGAACAAGTCATACGATTTGATGAACCAATGAAATTTACCGATCAGAATACGGTCAGGCTGTTTGTTTGGGATCATTTTTCAAATCAGCGACCTGTTGTGCCTTCTATGGTAGTAAGGGAAGCAATGGAAGGTGAGGGTACAGCAGAAAATCCGTATAAGATTGACAGTTTAGAAGATATGAAGAAAATGGCCTACTACCCTGATCGCCATTATGTGATGACAGCTGACATTGATGGCGAAGGGCAGTCGTTACAAGCAATCGGATCAGGAGATAGCCCATTTAGTGGAGTATTTGATGGAAATGGGCATTCCATTACAAATGTGAAGATCACGACTCCGAGTGGCGATCAAGGCGCAGGATTGTTTAATGTGAATAACGGCACGATTAAAAATGTTGCTGTACTAAAAGCAAATATTGATATTCATTCCAATGACATCGGCATTTTAGTCGACGTGAACAATGGAACGGTTGAAAATTCTTATACGACTGGAAAAATTACGGGTCAATCGAATGTCGGCGGCTTAGTAGGATTTTCTAATGGAACGATTCGAAATAGCTATTCTACTGCAACTGTAAAAGCAAAAGAGAAGCAAGCAGGCGGATTAGTCGGTATTACAAACTACTTTAGTTTGACAGAAAATAGTTATGCGACGGGGTCTGTAACGGTAGGAAGCTCCAATGCAGGTGGAATAAGCGGTTATGGTTACAATGATACAACGATTCAAAATAACTTTGCTTTCAATACTTCTGTCATTACGACGAGTGCGGCCAACCGAATTGTGGGCCGGATTAGAAGTGATCAACAAGCCGTATTAGAAAACAACTACGCCTACGATAACATGATGGTGAGCAAAGAAGGCATAACGAAAGAAGATGCCAATAATGAAAAAGGACTTGGAAAGTCAAGAGAGCAAATGGCCGATCAAGCCACATTTGAGAAAGGATTAGGCTGGGACTTTGACCACGTTTGGATATGGGATGAAGGTGCGCAACGTCCATTACTGAAAAACAATCAAGAAAAGGTAAATGAAAATACGGAAGAACCTTCACTTGAAAAAGATGAAAATGGATCCTATATTATCACTTCTGTACAAGATTTACAGATGATCAATCTTTTTCCGAAAGCAGACTATATTTTACAAAATGATTTGGACTTTTCCGGCTATACGTTTACTACTTTAAATATAGATTCGCCGTTTTTAGGCACATTTGACGGGAACGGTAAAATCATCAAAAATATGGAGTCGAAAACGGGCGCTTTATTCCATTTAAATGGTGGAACGATTACAAACGTCGGAATTGAAAATGCAAATGTTATCGGGGAAGAAGGAGCACCGCAAACGGGCATTCTAGTCAATGTGAACAATGGAACGGTTGAAAACACGTATACGACTGGAAAGGTTGTCGGAAAAAATACAGTTGGGGGCATCGTAGGATATTCGAATGCTACGATCCGAAATAGCTATTCAACAGCGGATGTAACCGCCCAAGTAAGTCAAGCGGGTGGTATTGTAGGTATAACAAACGGCGGCAGCTTAACAGAAAACGTGTTTGCGACAGGAGCCATAACTGCCGGAACGAGTAATGCTGGCGGGATCACGGGCTATGGCTATAATGGAACGATTGTCAGAAATACAGCAGCGTTAAATAAGTCTATTACTACCAATTCTCGAGCGAACCGAATTGTCGGGAGAATCTATAAAGGACATATAGCGGTGTTGGAAAATAATCTATCATATCAGGGAATATCAATGGAAAATGAGTACGTGACGACAGACTCATTAACCAATGAACGAGGATTAGGTAAAACGAAAGAAGAAATAGAAAACAAAGACACGTATATTCAGGCATTGGGTTGGGATTTTGCGTCAATATGGAAATGGGATCCACAAAATAATAGGCCCGCGCTGGCATTCAACGAAGTAACAGAAGAACAACCGGGAGAGGATGTCGAGGAAGAGCCGGGAGAGGAAGCTGAGGGACCAGCGCTTCAAAAAGATGACAATGGATTCTACATGATCGGAACGATTGAAGATTTACAGGAACTCAATCAGTTTCCAAATGAACAGTATAAGCTCAACAAAGATCTTGATTTTTCGAATGTAGCGAATGCGGCTCCATTAAATAGCTCGAACGCTTTTACAGGTGTATTCGATGGGAATGGGAAGAAAATTCTTCATTATACATCTAAACAAGGAGCGTTTATGGATCAAAACAAAGGTACCATTAAAAACATGGGTGTTGTTGACGCTAAAGTGGAGGCTGCTGGTGATAACATTGGAATATTAATCAATGTAAATGATGGTGTAATCGAAAATTCGTTTACAACGGGTGAAGTGACAGGCAACTCAAATGTCGGCGGCTTAGTCGGCTATTCGAACGGTCAAATTAGAAACAGCTATTCAACGGCTCATGTAAAAGCAACATCTAAGCAGGCAGGAGGACTTGTCGGTATTACAAACACAGAAAGTATAACAGAAAATAGTTATGCGGCCGGATCTGTATCGGCGGGAAGTTCAAATGCAGGCGGAATTAGTGGATATGGGTATAATGAAACAACGCTGCAAAACAGTGTTGCTTTAAACGATATGGTCAATACGATATCTTATGCCAACAGAATTGTCGGCAGAGTGAAAGCTGGCCATACGGCAACGCTAGTCAATAATGTGGCAAATCATCATATGACCGTTAGCAAAGAGGGCGTTACAAATGAAGCGGCGAATAATGAAAAAGGTCTCGGAAAAAGCATAGAACAATTAGCGAGTCAACAATTGTATGAAAACGGGCTTGGCTGGGATTTTAATGGAACTTGGACTTGGGATGATGTTGCGAAACGCCCATTATTGGTTGCCAATAAAGAGTATATTGATCCAAATAGTCATCCGCAACGGCCTTCACTGGAACAGAATGAAGATGGATACTATATGATCAAGACCGCGGCTGATTTCCAAGTACTGAATCAGTTTCCAAATGAGAAATATATCGTAAATAATGATCTTGATTTTACAGGTCAATCGTTTACAGTGGAAAAACCTTTTATGGGTGAGTTGAACGGAAACAATAAAACGATCCGTCATTTCCATTCCAATGTCGGCGGTTTATTTCAACTGAATGGTGGAACGATTAAAAATATTGGAATGATAGAGGCGAAAATTGTTGGAGAAAAAGGTGCGGCTCAAGCCGGAATGGTCGTCAACTTAAACAATGGAATAGTTGAAAATGTCTTTTCAACTGGTTCCATCACTGGTGATAACACGGTTGGAGGGATAGCAGGATATTCCAATGGTGTGATCAAAAACAGTTACTCGCATGCTGATGTAACCGCGAATGTCAGTCAAGCAGGCGGAGTTGCCGGCATTACGAATGCCGGAAGTGTAACAGAAAAGGTATATGCAGCAGGCTCTGTTACAGCAAAGAAAAGCAATGCCGGCGGTATTACAGGATATGGCTATAATGGAACAGTTGTAAAAAGCGCCATTGCCTTAAACCCTTCTGTTACGGCAGGCTCGCACGCGAATCGAATCGTTGGAAGAGTTTTTAAAGGACATACAGCGACGTTAACGAACAATTTCGCCGTAGCGGATATGACTGTTGATCAAGAAGCTGTTACAACTGAGTCTCCAACAAATGAAAAAGGTCAAAGCATTGATAGAGAAGGACTTGCGAGTAAAACGATTTATGAGGAAACGTTGGAGTGGGATTTCCAACATGTGTGGCACTGGGATGAAAACCGACAATTACCTGTATTAAAATACTAGATTCGCCAAGTATGAATAGATGGAGGTTCCGATGAAGAAAACGATCTATGTCTTTGTCGTTATGGTTCTCTTTAGTTTCATCACTCCTTTAACCTTAAAGGCAGAAACGATTCACAATAACGACGGGACATTTACAATAACCGGACAAGATGCCAGTAGTGCAAATAAAACGATGACATTATCCGTTTTTGAAGGAAAAGAACAATCTTCAAACACGTTAATGTATATCGATGAGTTTACTGCCGATGATAAAGGCAACTACAACCTAACATTTACGACAAAAGAGGCGTTATCGCCAGACGCTCCTTTTGTTGTAACATTAACTGCTGATGGTAAAAAAATTGAGCATGAAACCATTTATCATCCAGAAGCTGAAAAACCGACAGACCCGACCGATCCTAAAGACCCAACAACCCCTGGAGAAGATCCGGGAGATGGAGAAGGTCCAGGAGACGGAGAAGATCCGGGAGACGGAGAAGATCCGGGAGATGGAGAAGATCCGGGAGATGGAGAAGGTCCGGGAGACGGGAAAGATCCTGGAGATGGAAAAGGTGATAAACCTGGAGATCATAACGATGGTGATGGAGGTAATGGACAAAAGCCAGACGACAATGACGGCAGCAATCAACCAAAAGGAAATGACGGAAATGAGAATGGTAACAATGATGGTTCTTCTGATGCAGACAAAAAGAGTCAAACAGAAGATTCAACAGGATCGAGTAACGAAGGAAAAGATGGGGACAAGCTTCCTAATACGGCTACATCCATCGGGAACTTGATTGTCATTGGCATTGGATTGATCGCCGTCGGTGGTGGATTTGTCTATTTGGGGAGAAGAAAGTCCCGGAAACAGTAATTGAAAGTTGGATAGATTGGTAAGCTCGAAGATTGTTTATTTTTAAATAAGCCGTTACTTTCCTGGAAATAAATCTCGGGAAGTAACGGCTTTTTTGATTTGGAATGGCATTTTTCCCTTTTTAACATTGGGCTCTATTGGCATGAAGTTGTTCGTCAAATTCCTATTTTTGCAAAGGAAAGGTGGTTCCCCGCCCAAACAGATAAAAGGTCATCAAGGCATAATGATCGTGCCCGCCTCAAGGGGAAATGGGTTGAAAAATCGCCCTTTGCATCATCGCGAGGGCTGACTGAATCTGAGCTGAACTGAACTGTATTGACTATATCTGCGCGCCTACATGTCATTGTTTAAGCGGCTTGCCACATAAACTGAATTATTCTGCCAGTATGTACATTTGCAGAGCTAAAATATCAGATGGTAAAATCACTTTGCAGAATGTCCAAGATACGGCTGGTGAGTAACGGCAAATAGTCATCATCTTTCCATATGGCCGAAATGGAGCTTGATAACTCCATATCGCTGATCGGCAGAGCCCGGATTTTTCCCGTTTGTAAAATATCGACCATCTCTTTTGGAATGAAAGCTACACCAACATTATTAGACACCAAGTTGATGGCGGTAAATAGCTCGGATACCGTACAAATTCTTTTTGGTGTAAAGTCGGCCATTGTACAGGCTCTTTCCACAAGATAATGGAGAGAAGAGGCCTGTTCTTTATCATAATGAATGAAATTTTCGTCTCTTACCTCTTCCAAATGAATTGATTGTTTGGAGGCAAGCGGATGCTCCACCGACACGACAAGTTGAAGGGGCTGTCTGCTGAACTCCACCATCTTCATCCCCTCTTTCAACATCTCGTTTTTTTGGATGGGGGTACGAATAAGAGCGAGATGGTATTTGTCATTTCTGACCAATTCAATCGCTTGGGACGAGGTCGTTTCATGCAAATAAAATTCCACTTCGGGGAATTCGAGAATCATCTTTTTAAACAGATTGGGAATATACAGGCTCGCAGCCGTCGGGACAGTCGCAATATTCATTTTTGCTTTTGGTACGATTTTATTTTCTTTGATATATTGAATGGTTGATTCGATCATTTCAAAAGAAGATGCAAGCTTTTTGTATAAATATTCTCCTTCTTCCGTCAAGGTAACCTTTCTCGTTGTTCTGCGCAGCAGTTTTATACCAAGTTGCTTTTCAAGCGACACGATTTGCTGGCTCAAAGCAGGTTGGGAAATATATAGCTTTTGTGCCGCATTGCTGAAGTTTTTCTGTTTGGCTACTTCCAAAAAATACCTAAAAGCATCAAGGTTCATACGACCATTTTCCTCCTTGCTTAATCTCCGTATAGCATCTACAGAGCGTAATGGAGAACACTTTCCATGATATACCACTGAGTGATAGAGTACAAATCCCCGTCTTCTTTTAAGAGGAATGACTTGAAAAAGCTGCTGCTCAGATGATCAGGCGGCGAAAAATCCACTGCTTACCTAATAGAAAGCAAATTTCAAATTCATTTCTTGCGCTTATTGACTTCTTTTATCTTGTAAAAGTTTACAATGAACTAAAGTGCAGTGTTCATTAACATTTGAACCTATTTCATCATTCTGTGTAATGCCTAAAAAAGCGAACATGCCAATGTTACAGATTTCATACTTGCATTTCTACAGGCGGACGGTTTCCACTAGTCTGCTTTTTCCTCGCCGCTTCGCTTCTGCGGGACCTTCGGCGCAAGCTAATCCCGGAGGCAGGATCTGTCTATATTATTCAGAATATATGTAATATTTGTATTTTAGACTTAGAAAACAATGTTGAAATTCACTAATTTGATAAATGTTAAATCCCTAAAACTAATATAAAACCGAAATATTCAATGCGATTATTAGTTTGTCTGTATATTTCAAAAGTCATCTCTCCGGTTTTTTTGATCAGTCTAATAGACAAAAACCAACTCCATTTCCATCTGGACACGATCAATACAAGTCCTTGCTATAATGCAGTCTATTCCATTATGGCCGAGGTTTTTTAGCGCTTTTTATATACTAGAAATGGTAGGGGGCATTCTCTTTTTATACCACTTTCTATAAATAAATAAAATACAAATTATTAAAAGTTATTAATTTTATTTGGAATTTAGTTTATAATAGATTTATACTTTTAAAATTAGTTTATTTTAAAAGTTTTTACAAATGGAGAAAGGAGGAAAATGTTGTTTAGTGTTGCATGGTTATTATAAAAAATGAGGAGGAATTACAATTGACTTCAAAAATCAGATTTAATAAACTATTTTATTTGCTCATTGTCTGCAGTTTATTTTTGTTTTTAGCGAATACTTCATCAGCCTACGCTCAAGTAAAAAAAGATGGGGAAATGTCTGAAAATTATATTGAATCTTTCTCTGTTCCTCAACCACGTGATTTAACTGATTTAGATCGTTCTTTTCAAATGGAGCAATCGAACAGCATTGAGGGAGCGGAGCAACTTCAATTAACAGAGCCTGACGCTGCGAATCAAAATGGATTGTACTTAAACTTCACTGACTATTTGACAGAAGAAGGACAATATAAATATCTATATCCTATTACTGTTGAACCAGGCCATGTCTTGAATGTACAGTTGGATTCACCAAATTCAAACGAGTTAGACTATGATTTATACCTTTATGAAGTAAACCCTGATAATTTATCTATGACATTGGTGGACGTATCGCAAAATCGTACCTATCTAAACGGCACGGAAGGGACAGCGCCTGAAAACGTAGGTGACTATAACACATCAGAGAAGAAAAAGTATGCCGCTTTTGTCGTTTCTGAAAAAGGTTCGAGTACCGACCAACCATTTACGTTGCATGTAGGTATCAATAAAAATTCGGACATTTATGAGCCAGATGAAAACGTAAGAACTGCTTTGAAGTTCTCGATACCTTCCATCCCCCAAGGACCAACCAAAATTAATATGCGGTCCATGGATTCTTTAGTGGATAATGACTGGTTTTCTTTTACGGTTCCCGAATCTAAGAGTTATGTAGGGATCCAACTGACATTAGATTCTATATCTCAACAGGCAGGTTATAAAGTTGAGCTATATCGACTGGTCAACAACCAATTAAGGAAAGTCCCTATGGATTCCTCAGGTTACGTAACGTATGAAAATCTAATTTCAGGTCAGTATTATATTCGAGTAACCGCAATTGAAAGCACGCAGCTGAGTCAAAAAAATTACACTTTAAGCATTTTGCCAAGTTATATAGTGCTTCACAAATAAAGTCTTGAATATGTAAACTCCATCGTCCTGAGGAAATAGCAAGCATATTACGGTTATTTCACTAAACTGTATTTTGTCAACGGAAAGAATGGGAAGAAACGACGATATTAACAATAAATAAAAGACATATAGAAAAATAAAAATAACCACCTAGGCCAGTATGTTCAAATTCCAAAGAGTCTGCTTTTTGAGATTTAGCAGACTCTTTTTTTCTAAAACTGGCTATACATATTACTACCATTTTTGACTTTTTGAGAATGCAGAAGTTTTGTCGGTTAACGATTCTATTTGCAGCTTTTCGAATAAAAGATGGCCTTATTTTAACCTGAAAATGATCGTACATGGTGATTGAATAAATCTTTGGTAATAAGAAAATGTACGACTCAGCGGAAAAACAAAGGGTTTTTATTTTCAATGGAATATAAAAGCTGAGCCATACAAAAAAAGAGTGAACCAACGTACAACTCTTCTTCTCTTTATGGTATTTATCCCTTGAACCTACAGTAACCGTAGGTTTTATAATGGTGAATGAATGAGATGCCAAAAAAGGAAAGGAGAGATCGTTTATGAGTCGGGAAAAGTTTTATCGTATCGGGGAGTTTTCGGAAAAAACGGGTATTCCAGTTCGGACGCTCCATTATTATGATGAGATGAATTTGTTGACTCCCAGGAAAGATAAAAGTTCAGGTCATCGACTGTACAGTCATAAAGATGCAAGCGAGCTCCAAAAAATTGTGACGTTTCAATCTCTCGGCTATCGATTGGAAGAAATCAAGAAGTTGCTTACGGAGAAATCATTTGATCTGGGGCTTAAAGAAACGCTTCAGTTACAAAAAGAGAGCTTAAAAGCGGAAAAAGAACGAATAGAAACGACGTTAACAACGATTGATCGGACAATGAAATTGTTGGAACAACAGGAAGAGGTGGATGGCGCGGTGTTGATGAGCTTGATTCGGGCCTTCCAAACAGAGAAAGAACAACGGCAATGGGCAGAAAAATCTATTCCCAAAGACGCCCTTGATTCGGTTTTCAGTAAAACAAAGCAAGAGAAACTTGCGCTTGATCAGGCGTATATCGAATTTTGTAAAGGTGTGAAGGAACTTTACGGCCGGCCGATAGAAGATGCGCAAGTTCAGCAATTCCTCAAGGAGTATGTAGAATCGGTTCTCGAATATATAGGGGAAGAGACGTTCAAGCGTTTGCCACCCATGGAAAAGATGCCGAACGATGAATTGGAAAAATGGGCAATTACGCCATTTTCAGAAGAAGAAGAGGAATGGTTGAATCAGGCGCTGGCGTTTTATCTGGAGCGTTACGAAAAAGAGTAATCTTTGTTGCCGTTCGCTTGTTTTTATGAACTTGACATCCACATCAAGAAGCTCGGCTAGTGATGTACAATAAAATGGAGTTGGCTTGCCGCATAATCTAGAGTCAACTCTTGATTCAATCCAGAATGTACCTTGCCCTATCTAAATCTGTTTGCTTCAGCCAATGAGCTATCCTGTTTGGAGAAGGTGATACGAGTTCCTTTCACACCATCTTTTCGTTGTATTCAGCGGTTTGAATGATTACCTTATTCACTCCTCTGGAATATTTCTCGACTATTTCATTAGGAGTAGTACCCTTGGGGCTGACAATGTAACGAGAGTATATTTCTGCTCCATCTCCCAATTTTTCATCAACCTCATAGCATTCTAATAACCTCTCATATTTCCATAAAACTTGTTCACCATAAATGTTTTTATAGGAATGTTCATGTTGGCTTCCGAGTTGCTGACCACTCCATTCGGCATGATCTCGATCTTTTGCTCTAATTAAATAATGTCTTTCTTCATATATTTCTTCAAACTTATGTCCAAGCCTTTTCTAGTTCAGGAGGCACATTTTGTTCACCTGACTTCACTGATTTATACAATAGGCTTACTAGAAACCAATTATCCTCCATTTCGAATATCACCTTCCTATTATCTTTATTCATATTGTTGTCTTTTTAGCTTTCAGTTCATTTCTTTAAGCGCTTTTCGTGAAAAAGTGGGATAGCGGCCGAAATCAAAACTGCGTGTTAGTGAGAAATGAATTTCACCTTCATGATGATCGTTTAACAATACGTATGACAAACAAGTCGATGCTATTTTTTAATCCAAAAGCTTAAAAGTCTCCGGAGTATACGAACAGTAGCATAAGCCGCTCTTTCATGTCTTTGTTGCTATTTTGTCATTTGTTTATCACATTGGCAACATATGTTAGCGATACAGTGTACTTCATAAACCACGACATCAAAACTGTCTAGGGCTGTTTGGAAAGGAAGGAGTGGTTCATGCGGATTTTCATCTTGGCGTGTTTTGCTTGGTTGTTTCTATTGCCGGTTCATTCCGGATATGCCTCGACCTCTTTACAACAACAGATTGACGAGTCTCCGCCATATGGCACCATTTCATTGGATGGTTGTATCTATGAGGGTCCAGTCATCATTTCGAAGCCATTGACGATCAAAGCGACTGAACCGGCCATCATTCAGGCATCGGGCAAACAGCCAGCCATCACGATAGAAGGACAAGGGGTTCAATTAGAAAATATCCATGTGAAAAGCCTGTCTGCAGAGGCGGAAACTGCGGTTAAAATGACCGGGATGAAGCACCAATTACGCGATATGAAAGTGGAAACAAATTCTATTGGCATCCAACTTTTCCAGGCCGCGGATAATGTGTTGGAAAACATCCAAGTGACTGGGCAACCGGAAGCGGAAGGCGAGTTACACGCTTTTAATGGGATTGATCTTTATCAAGCTCATCGAAACACCATTACGGCATCTACTATTCAAAATGTCCAAGACGGCATTTATGTCGACCACAGCCATTATAATGTCATTCAGCAAAATACGATTACATATTCCCGTTATGGTATCCACCTGATGTTTACCGAAGGAACACGAGTTTTGCAAAACAATGCCCGTCATAATATAACCGGATTGATGATCATGGAGTCGGAGCGTGTTGAAGTGAAGGGAAACGATGCGTCATATAATGATAGGCATGTCCATGCCCAGGGGTTGCTTGTATTTAATGTGTTTGATTCGGTCTTTGACTCTAACCGCTTAAACCATAATCGTGTGGGAGTTTACTTGGAAAGCAGTGAGCAGAACCGGTTCATATCGAATGAGATCGCGATGAACTTTATTGGCTTGCAGGTAAAAGAAGCCATTCAAAATACATTAACCGGAAATGACTTTATCGCCAACATTGTTCCCGGCCAGGCATTTGGTATCTTTTCGAATGATGTCCGCAACAATTATTGGGACGATGCCGCCGTACTAGATGTAAACGGGGACGGAAGCAGTGAGCTAAGCCATCCGCTCGATCCCTATTTTTTAACGATTGTGAAAAAAAACCCTGCTTATCAGTTGTTGTTCCATGCCCCGGGAATCACATTGTTAAAACAAGTGTTCAAGGGTGATCCGGAACAGCTGGTTTTTGATGAAGCGCCCCGGGCCAAACCGGTGATGGCGCAAACAAAGTCGTCTGAAACGCGTTATAGCGGGAGAATATGGATGAGCCTGATCTTTTTGTGCGCGAGTATGACCTTTTTTATAGTTGGGAGGAAATGACAATGAAACAAAAACGGATGTATTTATTTATTTTATTGCTGTCCATCTCTATTGTGGCGGCCGCATGTGGAAAAAAAGAAGCAGCGGTGGAGCCAAAAGAAGTCGATGAAGGAGTTGATAAGTGTGACATCTGCCATATGAATGTCGCCGATGATCAGTTTGCGACACAAATTGCCCTGAAAGATGGGGAAACGTTAATGTTTGACGATATTGGCTGTATGGTGAAAGACTGGCTGTTGGAGAATGATGATAAAGAAACCGAAGCCGTGTTTGTCCGTGATTTTGACACGAAAGAGTGGATCTCATATGATGATGCGACATATGTATATGACGCATCTTTCAAAACACCGATGGCGTATGGCATGTACTCATTTAAGGACAAAGCAGACGCGGAAGCGCTCATTGAAAAAGAAGGAAAAGGCCAATTGCTTACGGCAGAAGATTTAAAAAGTCATTCTTGGAAGCGAAATAAGGAAATGATGGATCACGGCCACCAAGATCATGGAAACGGGGGCAGTCATGATCAAGGCGGCGATGAAAAAGAGCAGGGTGATGATCATGAACACGAGGTTCATGGCCAAGATGACGGGGAACAGCACGAATAAACCTTATTGGGGCAACCTTCGCTGCCGAATGTGCAGGGAGGTTGCTGTTGTTGTAAAAAACAGGGTGTTGATGTTGAAGGAGAATAAAGGATGGATATGTTGACCGTTTTCGCGCATGAATGGCGTACTGCATTAAAGCAGCGTTCCTTTTATACCTTTTTATTCTTATTTACTTTTACGTGTGTAATGATCTTTCTCATACTTCATCAAGTTGATGGGATGGCGGGCTATACACAGCTTTCGGCAACCATGATGAACATTGTTCTGTATTTGCTGCCTTTAATGACGTTGTTTTTGGGAGCTTTGTCCTTAACGCAAGAAAAAGAGGATAAGCGCTTTGAATTGGTAATGGCGTACCCCTTAACGACAGCATCCTATATTGTGGGGAAATTTGCCGGACAATATGCGGCTCAGTGGATCATCATTACGTTTAGCTTTGGACTTGCCAACATGATAGGGCTGTTTGCGGGAGTGGCGATGTCGCTGCGCGAATTTCTTTTGCTGTATCTATTTACTGTTTTGCTTGCCGCTGTTTTTCTGGCACTCGGTTTCGCCATCGGCGCTTTTTCCGCTACACGTTGGCAATCCCTGATGGCCGCTGTTGCGGTCTGGTTTGTATTGATCATGGTTTGGCCCTCTTTGCTGATTGGTGTCCTTGGGTTTTTGCCGTTTGGTGTTGTTTCGGCGGCACTACAATTGTTTACACTGCTGAATCCCGCAGAAGTGTTGCGCATTTTGTTTACGAACTGGCTGGGCGGGGGAGCCATTTTTGGCCAACCGTACTATGAATTAATGACCGCGCTCAACAGCCGGATGGGTCATGTCTTGCTTGCCCTGTATGTCCTGATCTTTGTCTCTTTCCATTTAACCGTTGCCATCATGAAGACCGAAAGGAAGCGAAAACATGGGCTCTGACATCGTCGTCAATGTCACCAACGTCGTTAAACGCTACAAACAAACGGAAGTGGTCAAACCTCTTTCCTTTTCCATTAAAAAAGGGGAGGCAATCGCCTTATGTGGAGGAAACGGTGCGGGAAAAAGCACGCTGATTAAAATGATAGCCGGCATTTTACCTCCGACGGACGGCCATATCGAGGTAAATGGACTCAAACATCGCCAACACCGTTATGCTTACGCCGCTTCGCTTGGTTACATGCCTGATGACTATCATTTTCAAGCTGTGGCAACAGTCAATGAATGGCTGTTATATCATGCCAAACTCCGCCGCCTCAACGAGGACCATGTAACTAGCGCTCTGGAAACGGTCGGATTAATCGACGAACGAAAAAATCGGATCGGAAATTTGTCAAAAGGTATGAAACAACGTCTTCTTCTCGCCCAAGCCATCATGGGCAAACCTTCTTTGTTGTTGTTTGACGAGCCGACAAACGGACTTGATCCCCGTTGGATGTCCACGTTCGTCCAGATTATTTCAAAGGTGAAAAAATCAGGAACTTCCGTTTTATTTTCCACTCATCAGCTGGATGTTGCCGTCGAAACCGCTGATATCATCTTCGTCATGAACAATGGGCGGCTCATGAGCCGCTTTGAAGCTTCCCAATACGATGACCAAGATTTAATGCTGGAGTTGTTTCGGCATTGTCGCCCCACCGAATTTTTGGGGTGATGGGGACAAGCGCAAATAACGCATGTTTGTTGGATGAGCCGCTATCGGTATGGGCACTTCGTCCGAAAATTGCTATCAATAGAATACTTGGCGATTGATGAATGGTTGCATATCCCTGGATTATTTCCAGGGTTTTTTCCATTCATAATGAGCAGAGGGCAAGAGTTTTTACCATAAGGAGACAGTATGTAAACTGCTGGTTGACATTTGCAACGTTTCGTTTATTCAATTTATCCTCTGACTTGTGTAGGCTTATGTTATGGAGGTGATTTTTTGGAATTTGGTGATAAACTCAAGAAGTTACGAGAAGACTTCGGCATGTCCCAGGAAAAATTGGCTCAGGAATTGAATGTGTCTCGACAGGCTGTATATAAATGGGAAAATCATAAAGGGTATCCCGATATTGAAAATCTGATTCGGATTAGTGAGCTGTTTGATGTAACCATAGACGAATTGATAAAAAGTGATAGGGACTTGCAGGAAAAAATCCAGATTGACGAAGATATTTTTTTTGAGAGGTTTTCTGATCCGGGGGCTTATATTGGGCTCGTTCTCGTTTTTCTTGGGGCTTTTCTGTTTGAGGGTTCTTTAGCTGATACCCTTACGGTCATCGGCCTTTTATCCATTTTATTTTTAACGGATGTCGTCAGGTCTATTGTTATTCTCTTCCGCCCGGATTGAAATGAAACAATCCGAGAACTATGGGATTCACGGAAACAATCGGCCTTCATCTTTGTGAACAGGGGGAGAAATAACATATTTTTCCCCACCCTGCATTGATGATGTCGGCAATCCGTTACGGACGGTCTGCTTGATGTACTGTCCGCGGATTTTCTTCAATATAAGGTTTCAAATACGATTCTCTTAATTCATGGCGCATCCAACCCATGATGCTGAGCACAAGCAGGAAGGACGATAGTGCAAGCACAAAATAGCGTTTGACATCGTGTTTTTGCAACTTGTATAAGAAAAAGGCCATGGCGAGCGTCAGGAAAATGGATGAAACCAATAGAGTTGTGAGTAACATATCGTCTCCCATATAAAGCAGCATGATAGAACGCTCAAAGCTCAGGAGAAGGATTGTGCCAAACACCAATTGCAGCAGCGTTGCCCAAATGGCCACTTGCAAGCCCAGTTTTTTCCCGTGCTTGTATAGCTTTCCCGTCTGTAGCCTTTCTGTCTGATCCATTGCTTTCATGTTCAACTTTTTCTGTAATCGGCCGTTCCAAAAGTATAGATAAATGCCTGTCACACCAAAGCTGGCCAAAATAAAATGGAAATATCTTTGCCATATTTGCGGGTAATAGAACAGGCCGTGAAAGAATCCTTTGGACCCTTCCCACATTTCCGGATAAAGCATGGAAACGACATTTACGATGAAAATCAGTGGAACGAAAAGCAGTAATAGACTGCCGCTGGCACCTAAGACAATATGAAACGCTTTTTTGAAACCAGTGGCCATACGATCCCACAAAAATTTGTATGCATAAAGGATCAAGAAGGCGGCAATTAAAATGATGATTAGCGAGAGCCACGCTTTTCCGATTAAAATCGTTGAGGCGTAGAAATATTGTGTATAGATGACGCTTATGAGAAGAAGCGGTGCTACACCCAATACGACAGCAATACTTTTTAAAACAGATGTATGATTTGCCAGTTGAAAAGCCGCATCATCAAACAGCTTGTCTTTTTTCTTAATTCCTTTTATTTCTTGAAATACGGCAAGTGCGGAAGAGCCGACTGTAATATTGACAAATAATATATGCAGCAAGAAGCTTAGCACGATTAAAAATTCAAAGAATCCAATGTTTCCCGGAATCGCCAGCTCGATATCTTTGGGTATGATGGAAAACAGGTTCAGCATGTCATTTTCCCTCCGAAACGGCCGTCACCGGCTCTTTTTTAGTCACTTTAGACAAATAATGGGCAAGGGCTTTTTTTTCTTCCTCTGTACCGACAAATGGCGGCATAAACGGCCTTGTCTCATGGAGGGTTTCAATGTAGGAAGCGATGCTTTCCTCATCCCAACCATTCAGCCTATTGGAAAAAGCGCGTTTTTCTCTCCAGCCGTCCACTGTATGACATGCCATACACTGTCCTTTATACAGTTCCATCCCCGCTTGTGCGCGATTGTCTGAAGTGACCTCTTTGACGGGTGAAAAAGTAGAGTGCTTTAAATAGCCTTCTTCACGGTACAAATCTTCATTTTTTGCGAGAACGCCGTTGGCATACATATAGTTGTAAATGATAAATGGCTTTCGTACAGATTCACGGACCGCTTCAAACTCTGCTATGAAGGCCATGGATGTTCCAAAAATCGCCAGTGATAATAGGAGTGGCAGTTTTTTCGGTCTTAACACCATCCAGAAGGCAAAGATGACAAAAGCGGCAAGCCCAAGGACATTCATAATGGTAAATGTATTTTTAGTCATACCAGTTGACCAAACGATCATGTCGTATGCTTCTTGCGGAATGCTTTGCAAATACCATATGCCGGTAATTAATAAGCCTGGCAATGAAATCGCGGTCCAAAAGGAAAAAACGCGGAAAATCTCTTGTTGCAATTCTTTATTTTTAATAAATATTTTAATAGGAAATGACAGCAAAGCGACACCGAGAATAATAGCGATAAATGTCCGAAATGCGAGCGACGGCATATACGTTGGATTAAAGAACGCATTCCAGAAAGACAATGTTTCCGTCCAGCGGCCGGGTGTGAGTTTGGCGGATAAAATACCTGTAATGATAGCGGCCGTAATCCAAGAAAAAATGGCGAGCGCAATTCCAATTCGGTTATGAATGACTTTTTTGGCGCCTTTCCACTTATCCCATGTGAAGTAGTAGATAATTAAAAGGACAACTTCGGTGACAAAAACGATCCATTCCACAAACCATGCCCAGAAAAAGATGCGCAACAATGAGCCGATTGAATCCGGTTGAATAACGGTTGTTGAAAACCAAATTCCAACTCCCGTCATAGCGCCCACTGTAGTGGTGAAAATTAAAACCCATTTACTGCATTTTCTTGCGACTGATTCCAATTGTTCATTGTTTGTGTGGATGGCACGATGCTCCATGGAAACCATCAGCGTCGTAATGCCAATGGCCACTCCGTGGCTGACGATGACGTGAACAATGGCAATAATGGCTATGACTGTACCGTTGCCCAGCCAGGGAAATTCCACAACAGGAAAGTTCATGCCTGTTCCCTCCTCTGATGTATTTGCCCCCATTGTAGGCAAAACTTGTGTGGTTTCTGTTAAATTGGGATGGCATACACAAGGATATTCCGTGAGCAATTGGTGAACTTGAAAGCCCTGGATATGATTTAATCTTGCTTTATTTCCAGCGTCTTTTATGGGGGACGCACTAGTGTAAAATCAGGGGGATTTTGACTCTATATTTCAAGGAAGAATTTGCTTTTTCCAGGAAATGACCTTGGACATGTTTTCATAGAAAAGCCTGGAAGGAACGCATCTGCGGAAGTATTTCCGGTGGCGGGAAAGACCGCTAATCGTTGGATGAGCTTTACGCACGGGAGCTGGGAAATAGGAGGACCGGAGTGGAGAAAATCCGCGACAGCCAAGGCGGATTTTGTTAATACAACTTCTTTCAGAATGTATCCTGCATTTCAGAAGCAGCGGGCGGCTATTTCACAACTTATATTTTCTATAAAGTGAATATGGAAGTTACATGGAATCATTGAAGATCATTGATGATAAATCTTTTGAAGTGTTTTTTAAAAAGGATCTGGTTATAATAGGTATTGTAAATAATATAAAAGATGGGAGCAGAGGTTATGTTAAACCGGAACGATCCAATACCTCTTTACGAACAGTTAAAAAGTATTATTGAAGATGATATAAAGAATGGCAAGTTGCGGTATAATGATCAAATTCCCTCTGAAAGGGAACTTTGCCAGCAATTTAATGTCAGTCGAATAACCGTTAGACAAGCGATTTCGCTTGCGGAAAAAGAGGGGTTGGTTCAACGTCTTCATGGTGTTGGGACGTTTGTGGCCAAACCAAAAATTCAACAAGAGTTGACCACTATCAATAACTTTAAATCCACATTAGAAAAGCAAGGACTTTTAGCTTCTACTCAATATCATGACTCAAAGGTCATTTCGAGTGACTTCCAGCTATCCCGATTATTGCACATAGACGTAATGGATAAAGTGTTAAACCTGCAATTGGTCGGGTTGGGTGATGACAGTCCCATTGTTTTTTATAACAGCTACTTTGAGTACAATATTGGCATGAAAATCAAGGAGTCCGCAGACTTGGCCATTGAAAAAAATATCCCTTTTTCTACTTTGGATCTTTATGAAAATGTAGAACTTGCCCCCACGCATGTAGAACAAACATTTGAATCGGTGGCGGCTAATGAACATGTATCTGACATTTTACATGTTGAGACGGGGTTTCCTCTTTTACGGATCACTTCAATTGTATTTCAAGACACACTACCTTTGGAGTATAAAGAATCATATTATAGAGGCGATAAATATAGATTTTTTATCACCCGAAAGTGGTGATGTATCAAATGAAAATAAGTACAGCAAGACATTCAAAGGCTCTTGCTGTACTTTGATGAACCCGGGCTATCTTCAATTTATTGTTCTACAGGTATTTGTAAATCAAGCAGTGGCGGATATTGTTGAGAACCAAAAATGTCTCCATCACCAGGGCTGCCGCTCGGTTGTTTTCTTAAAATGGTAAATTTAATGGCATTGGCCGGATCGTATTGGACGAAGTCAGTAATGATATGTTCCGGGATCGCGTATAATTCCGCGATATTTTTTTTCGTAATGACATTGCTGTTACATACTTGTTTGTATAGAGCGGGATCATCAAAAATAATATCAAATGTAATTTTATCGGTTCCCGCGTTTTTAGACCGTATTGTTTTGGCCAACTCCTGCAATGGCTTTGTTTTCACGCTAATCACTCCTATACGTTTATACTTGCGTTTACTTCTTCGATTTCAACCTTAAAAAGTTCCAGTGGATCCGCAACAGGAACTGTATGATTCATCGTCCATTCATATGTTCTTCCCGCATAAAGGACATCGTCTATTAAATAGGCCGCTGTTCCCGCCGTCCCTTTCACTTCAGGCAGTTTTGCATAAAATATTTGCCGCGTTGCAAATAATGTAAGCTCTTCAGCAACAACTTTTGAATCAGTGACTCCTTCCACAACAATACCTAGCTCATGTGATTTTATTTCTTTAACAGGTTCCAGATCACCCATTACCCCATTTTTTCCAAAAATCCGGAAATTCAAGTGGTAAGGAATACCGGCAAACTCTTTGGCTGTTTGTTCATGGGCAAACTCAATGACTTGATTGATATTTTTGATTGTATAAGGATCGCGGACTCCGGCAATACCGATAAATTTTTCTCCCACAAGGCCGCTTCCTTCCAACTTTACTTTGATGTCACCTTCAATCGGTATGTATTTTGAACCGGTAATCCGGCAAGTCTTTTCGTCAAACTGTTCATATTGGCAATTGGTCATGTCTAACATGCCGCCGGCAAAATATTCAAAATACGGATTGGAGCGTTCATACATTGCATGGCCGGCGACAGAAGCAATCGTACATCTTTGATCGGGGTGCATGGCTGTTACTTTCACGTCATCATGCGTGATTGTCCCTATGACACTTTCTTTTGCTCCATATGGTTCGGCGCAAAAAGACGCGCACTCCAACACTTTACCCAAGTAATAAGCGTGTGATTCCGGAAAGCCTTCGCGAATGGCCGGTGCCGCAAATACAGCGACATCGCTTGAACGTCCGCCAATCACCACATCCGCTCCCATATCTAATGCCTTAATGAACGGGTGAATGCCGGCTACTGCTACAATTCTGTCTGTTTGATCAATATCTTTTTCCGTTAAGTGAGGCCGCCCATCCAACCCTTCAATTGTCACTTCACTACCAAGCTTATTGTATAAGTAAGGCTTTTCAACTTCGGAATAAAAATAGCCGATCTTAAAGGGCGGCAAATGATGCTCTTTTGCCAAATCTTTAATGATTTGCACATACATATCCACCCGGCTGTTGGCCCCAGTATCGCCAGCGGAACCAATGATCATGGGAACCCCCTGTTTCCTAGCGGCCAACAACATTAATTCGAGGTCATGTTTCTGCCATTTATACATACTTACCGATTTGTCCGCTCCTAATGCGGATGCACCGATATCGTCACTTCCGGAATCTGCGCAATAATAGTCGGGGCAAGTTTCCACCGCCAGCTCAAAACTTTCTTTTTTGGTGGGGGCAAACCCAAGATGCCCATTTGGGCTGACAATTCTTAATTCTTTTTTCAATGCAATTCCTCCTTTTAGCTCAACTTGTTATAACCTCTGGAATACAGCATAAGCATTTGTCTTTTATTTGTCAAATTTTAATTAATTTATGTAAATAATACGGTGAATTCACGTTTTATTGCTATAAATAACAGGTGAATTAGATGGGAATTCTTTATTTTAACGATATATTTATACATCAAAAAAGTTGTTGTTGACCTACTTGTTATAATGTGGTTGAATAGTGGTATTAAATTTTTCTCGCGTTGGATTTAAAGAGTAACAAAATGACTACCCAAATAGGATGTAAAGAGGAGGTCACAAGATTGTTTGATTTAGTGATTAGAAATGGGATCATTATTGACGGTACTGGGACAAAAGGCTATGTATCCGATTTAGGAATAAAAGATAATAAGATTGTTCAAATAGCTTTGGATTTACAAGCTGATGCAAAAGAAACGATTGATGCGCGGGGACATATTATTTCTCCCGGTTTTATTGACATCCACGGAAATTCAGATTGGACATTGTTTATTAATAACAAGGGAGAAAGTAAAATCAGGCAAGGAGTCACAACGGAAGTACAGGGAAATTGTGGTTTTTCTGCCGGACCTGTCATTGCTGCACGTAAAAATGATCTGATGAGTTATTTGTCGAATACAGTTTTGTTGGATGAAAAGACGAAGGAAAACTGGAATTGGGAAAGTCAAGCGGATTTTATGAAGTGTGCCATAGAAAAGCAGGGAATTCCGTTTAATATTGCGCCTTTGGTGGGGCATGGCACTTTAAAAGTGTCGGTAATGGGCTTTGAAAAACGAGAGCCTACAAGGGAAGAGCTGGATGAAATGCTTCGGCTTTTAAGACAGGAATTAGAAAGCGGTATCTTTGGATTATCTTCAGGGCTGGAGTATGCCCCGGGGCTGTATACAAGTAAAGCTGAACTCATTGAGCTTTGTAAAGTAGTAAGTGAGTTTGACGGTGTATACTCCACCCACATGAGAAATGAAGGAAGAGATGTTTTAGAAAGTATCTCTGAATCTATTTCAGTTGCAAGACAATCGCAGGTTTCGTTGCTGATTACTCACTTGAAAGCGGCATATCGGCCTAATTGGGGAAAGTCGAAGGAAGCCTTGCAAATAATTGATGAAGCGAGGAATTCAGGAGTTCTCGTGGATTTTGACATATATCCTTATGCTGCTTTTGGAAGTGGATTAATTGATTTAATTCCTCCATGGGCGAAGGAACAGGGTGCTGTCAAGATGGCTCAGCAGCTCAAAGATGCTGATTTTCGGAATCGAGTCGTACAAGACATGAAATCAGAACATAGTGATTGGGATAATCCGCTCATTGGAAGTAGTTGGAAAGATATGAGGATCGCGCTCTTAAAATCAGAAAAGAATCAAAAGTATGAAGGCCGGAATCTCGCTCAAGTTGCGGAAGACATGGGAGTCACGCCATATGAAGCCATTGTTAACTTATTGATAGAGGAAGAGGGCGGAATAAAGGCCATATACTTTGCCATGAGTGAGGCGGATGTAGAAGCTTTCATGCAACATGAAAGGGCAATGCTATCGAGTGACGGCAGAGCTGTTGCTCCGTATGGGGAACTAGGAAGAGGGGCGGTACACCCGCGGTATTATGGGACTTATCCCAAAATTCTGGGTCATTATGTTCGAGAAAAACAAATCCTGAGTTTAGAAGAGGCCATAAGGAAATGCACGTCTCTTCCGGCACAAAAAATGCAAATACAAAAACGGGGACAATTAAAAGAAGGATATTATGCCGATATATGTATTTTTAATAAAGATACGATTATAGATACTGCCACATTTGAAGACTCACATCAATACCCGCAGGGGATAGATTACGTGATCGTAAACGGGGAAGTCGTAGTGGAAAATGGGAAGCATACTGGGAGCTTGCCTGGAAAAGTGTTAAAGCGTTAAAAATAGGGCTAGGTTGGGTTGGAGGATCACATACGACTTCAACCCATTCATATTTACGATATTAGTTTATGGGTTGCGTCGTTTTAGTGATCTTGGAGATCGTTTCGAAAAAATAATTGACTCCAATAAATAGAATATGGTTTAATAGAGGTAATAACCACATGTTATTAAGTGCATTTTTGTTATTACGGGATATAACAACTTTTATTCTCTCTTCTTCTAATAGATGGTTTTAGTAATAAATTTATATATTTTGACTATTTTATCAAACATGCTCCGAAATCTAATGTAAGAAAAGCCAAATGTATGATCGAAAATAGCTTGGGATGTAATGTAAGGGGTTACTTATACATTCCATTCCAAAAGTAAAGGAGAATTAAGATGAGACCAGTTATTGGAGTAAGCGCGGCCTGGAGTAATGAAACATGGCCAAAGAAGAAGCATGAGCAAGATTTTATACCTGATTTTTATTACATAGGACGTTCATACATCCATGCGATTTGCCAATTGGGGGGCATTCCTTTTATTTTGCCTCCTCAGAGTGTTCATGAAGAAGAGGGTGTCATCAATCAAATAGTGAATCAATTAGACGGTCTTTTGTTGTCAGGCGGCGGCGACATTGGCATCAACCCTACTGATGAATACGTGCCCTATTTGATTGAGCAACAGAGACATCGGTATGAATTTGAATCTGCACTCATAAAGGAAGCTTGGCTAAAGGACCTGCCAGTAATGGGGATTTGCCGGGGCCATCAAATGATTGTGGAAGTTCTCGGCGGCGAAATTACAAACCAACCAATCAAAAACCATTCAGGCAAAGACGGTATAAGTGACTGGGACATCGTCGAAATAATGCCGAATACCTTATTGGATGAGATTACTGAAAATAAGGAATGGAAAGTAAATAGCTACCATACCCAAGCGGCAAAAAAACTTCCTGCATCATTGAATGTTTCGGCAACTAATCAGACTGATGACATCATTGAAGCAGTGGAAGCTCATGACAAGACATTTTTTGTCGGTGTACAGTTCCATCCGGAACAATTAATAAGCCGCGATAACAATTCGATCAGTTTATTTCAACGCTTTATAGATGAAGCTAAAAACGAGGCAATGAAGAAACAGTCGATTCACAAGTAAATTATTTGATATTTTTGTTATTTTGGTTTGTTGAACGACGATAGACTAGCAAAAATAACATCAAAATTTCTGAGAGTTAAGTAGGGATAAAAATGGAAGAACCAATTTTGGAAATAACAAATTTAACGACTTCTTTTTATCGAAAAAAAGAACTTCTACCAGCAGTAGATAATGTAAGCTTCAGCATTTCAAAGGGGCAAACCGTATGTGTGGTGGGAGAGTCAGGATCAGGTAAAAGTGTAACAGCTTTATCCATCATGAGATTGATTCCAGAGCATGCCGGGAAAATTACAGGCGGGGAAATCGTCTTTAAGGGCAAGGATCTCTTGAAGCTCTCCGATAAAGATATGCGGGCTGTTCGCGGGAACAGGGTTTCCATGGTTTTTCAGGAACCGATGACTACATTGAACCCCGTGTTTACCATCGGGAATCAGTTAATGGAAACGATTATGATGCATCAAAATGTGACGAAAAAAGAGGCCATGGAAAAAGCGCTGGAAATGTTGAAAAAGGTCAATATACCCTCTCCAGCACAAAGGCTGCAACAGTATCCTCATCAACTTAGTGGAGGGATGAGACAGCGAGTTGTGATTGCGATGGCGCTTGTGTGCAAGCCGGAGTTGTTAGTAGCCGACGAGCCTACAACCGCTTTAGATGTAACAACACAAGCCCAAATTTTAAAGCTTATGAATGATCTAAAATCACAAACCGAGACTGCTGTTCTGTTTATTACGCATAACATGGGCGTGGTTGCCGCCACAGCAGATAAAGTCATCGTTATGTATTGCGGCAGGATTGTGGAATGTTCGGATGCGAAAACCATATTTAAGGATCCGAAGCATCCTTACACAATTGGATTGTTAAAGTCTATCCCCAAAATCGCCGAACCTCAAAAAAAGTTGTTTTCAATTAAAGGTTCTGTCCCTGCTCCGGGACAAATAAAGAAAGGATGCAGGTTTCAATCGAGATGTGAGTTAGTAACAGAGCAATGCAGATTGGAAGAACCCCCGTTAATTGAGAAAAATGGCAGCTTGGTAAGGTGTTGGCAAATATGAGAGCAGGTGGTACGGTGTGAATTCTAACATGTTGGAAGTAAAAGATTTAAAAGTTCATTTTCGGATAGGCAAAGGATTACTACCCAAGCAAGGGAATTATTTGAAAGCGGTTGATGGGATTAGTTTTGATATAAAGTATGGTGAAACATTGGGGTTAGTCGGTGAAAGTGGATGTGGCAAATCTACTACAGGACGAGCCATTTTGGGGTTATTAAAAGAAAGTAAAGGGGAGGTATTGTTTGAAGGTAAGCAATTATTAACGATGAAAAAAAACGGCTTAAAAACAGTACGAAAAGATATGCAACTCATTTTTCAAGATCCCTATGCATCTCTAAACCCCAGGCTGAAGATAGGAGATGCTCTTGAAGAAGTCTTGATCGTCCATAAAATGGGAAATAAAGAAAGAAGGAAAGCAAGGGTAGAAGAATTAATGGAGATGGTAGGCCTAAATAAACATCATTTGTCGAGATACCCTCACGAGTTTAGTGGTGGACAACGTCAAAGAATTGTCATAGCAAGGGCCCTCGCCGTTAATCCAAAATTTATCGTTTGTGATGAGTCTGTATCTGCATTGGATGTCTCCGTCCAATCTCAAATTATTAATTTGCTGGAGCGGCTTCAAGAAGAGCTAAATCTGACGTATTTGTTTATCGGGCATGACTTAAGTGTCGTGAATCATTTTAGCGATAAAATCGCTGTCATGTATTTAGGAAAAATCGTAGAAATGGCCGAAAGTAATGAGTTGTTTGAAAATCCTCGCCATCCTTATACAAGAGCTCTTCTATCTGCGGTACTACTGCCAGATCCAGAATTAATGCAAGACTTATCGGTAATAGAAGGAGAAATTCCAAGCCCTTTGTATCCACCTTCGGGGTGCAGGTTCCATACACGCTGTAAATTCGCTACTGAAAAATGCGCACAAGAGGAACCTCTAACAAGAAAGGTTGATGACCATCACTTTGTAGCTTGTCACTTCAATTTAGACTGAATCTTTTTAATATTATTAAAAATATAAGGTGGGAGGTACTAAAAATGAATAAATGGATGTATCCATTGCTGGTTGCTGTTCTCATTGTATTCATATCGGGGTGCTCAAGTAAGGCAAACAAAGATACCAAAAGTAAAGACGAAAAGAAAGCATTAGTAATCGCTTATGATCGGGATGCCGAAACATTGAATCATATAAAAACAAGTGATTATCATAATGCCTTAACTTATATATTTGACAAATTGGTTAGTAGAGATAATGATTTTAATTTTCATCCTGGATTAGCCGAAAAATGGGAAACGTCAGAAGATGGTTTAAAGTGGACATTTTATTTGAAAAAGAACGTTACCTTCCATGATGGAAGCAAACTTACCGCACATGATGTTAAATGGACCATTGATACGATAAAAGATCCTGAAACGGCATCCCCTGCTCAAAGTGAATTCGAACCCATAAAGGAAATTGTGGTCGAAGACGACCATACTTTGTCGATTTTACTAGATAAGCCTTATCCTAATCTGTTGTTTAGACTTTCCAGTACAGCAGCCGGAATTATCAGTAAGGACGCCTACGAAAAATGCGGCGATGAGTATGGCAGTAAATATGCGATTGGAACGGGTCCGTATAAATTAAAAGAATGGATCAAAGGCGATAAAATTGTTCTGGAAAAAAACCCCGATTATGAGTGGGGTCCAGAATGGATGGAGAATAACGGCAAACCATTGATAGGTGAAATTGTTATGAAAATGATCCCGGAAGAGAATCTCCGGATGATGGAGCTTGAAGCAGGTAATGTTCATATTGTGCGGGACTTAACACCAACGATGATGGGAAGTATCGAAAAAAACGCCGATATCGAGATATTTACCGGTGGAGCCCCAAGGCTTGGATATCTTGCCTTTCCAACAGATAAAGAGCCATTTAATGATGTAAAAGTACGTCGCGCTTTAAATCATGCTATTAATAAAAAAGAAATTATTGATCATGTTTTTAGAGGACATGCCGAGGTAGCTCACGGTTATTTACCTCCCATCTTAAAAGAAGAATATTACGAAGGCAGTGAAAAAGATGGGTACGAATATAATGTCGAAAAAGCAAAGCAGTTACTGAAAGAAGCTGGCTATGGGGATGGTTTAACATTAAATCTCGCTGCTGAAAATGCCAGCAATTACGGAAGGCTTGCCGAGGTTCTGCAGGCTCAGCTATTGGAAGTCGGAATTAAAACAGACATTCAATTGTACGAAAGTTCAAGCTACACAGATATGTTAAAGGAAGGGAAGCAGGAACTCTTTCTAAGAATGTATGGTTGGCAAAATGCCGATATACTAGATTGGTTTTTATCATCAAAACAATTCCCTTTTCCCAATCATTCCAGATGGCAGGATCAGAAAACGGATGATCTGATACAGGCTGCTGAACAAGTACCGACATGGGAAGAAAGAGTGAAAGGCTATCACGAAGTACAAAAATATTTAATCGAACAAGCCGTTTGGGTTCCGATTTACATTCCAAGTAATAGCATAGCTGTCAGAAAAGAAGTACAGAACTTCAAGTTTGATCCTATAGCCCCCGACTATAACGATGGCGTCTATATGGAGTAGAGCGACAATATGGATATGGCCGAATGAATTTGTATTAATTTGTATTCGGTCATCTCTCTTATCAGTTGAGGTGAAACAATGGTTAATTACATCGTCAGAAAAACTTTTTTAATGATACCCGCCTTATTTGGTTTAACGATTATCGTTTTTATGATATTGCATTTATCACCCGGCGACCCTGTCGATTTAATTGCTGGACCGAATGCGCCAGCAGAGGTGCATGAAAACATTAAGAAAGACTTGGGGTTAGATCAGCCCCTTCATGTTCAATACTTTACTTTTATTGGTCATCTATTTAAAGGTGACTTAGGAGTTTCAATTCTCCAAAATAGGCCGGTTGCGGACATTATTGGCGAACGGCTCTTAGTAACCTTTGAGATCGGAATCTATGCCTTGATCTTTTCCTTTGTTGTCTCCATTCCTATCGGCGTCGTTGCGGCCATTAAGAGGAATACACTGGCAGATTATGCATCCATGACCGGTGCATTAATTGGCTTATCATTACCGACTTTTCTGTTTGGCTTATTGCTTCTATACTTTTTTGCTTATAAACTTGGCTGGTTTCCTCTATCCGGTTATGGAACATACAAGCATCTTGTGCTTCCAGTACTTACTGTCGGATTAACAGATGCTGCAATCACCGCGAGAATGGTGAGATCCAGCATGTTAGAGGTGATTAGGCAGGATTATATCAGAACGGCAAGGGCAAAGGGATTGGAAGAGAAAAGCGTCATCTTTAAGCATGCATTAAAAAATGCGATCATCCCGATTATCACTTTGTTCGGAATGAGACTTGGTTTAATTTTTGGAGGCTCTGTCATCATTGAAACAGTATTCAGCATCCCGGGCATCGGAAAGTTAATGGTTGACGCAATATTTTCCAGAGATTATCCAATCGTGCAAGGCTCGATGCTTATTTTGGCCGCTTTAGTGTTGATCGGAAATCTCATAACCGACATTTTATATGCTGTTTTTGATCCGAGAATAAAATATTAATGGGGGGTGGGAGATAGATGAAAGAGAACTATGTTTTTCAAGACGACAGTAAGATTGCGCACGTCGAAACTCATTTCGAAACGAATAATAATATAGAGTTTGTGAAAAGACTATTTTCAAATAAATCGGCTATATTTGGGTCAGCCGTTATATTCATTGTGGTCATTACGGCCATATTTGCACCTGTCATTGCTCCTTACCCTTACGATTATATAGATTTGCCTAATATGTTACAATCACCCAGCGCTCAACATCTTTTTGGGACGGATGATTTGGGTAGGGATATTTTTAGCAGAGTTATCTATGGAACAAGAATTTCCTTAGTCGTAGGCTTTGGTGTCATCGCCATTTCGCTTTTGATCGGGGTGATCCTCGGAGCGGTCTCAGGTTATTTTGGGGGCCGCATTGATTCCATCATTATGGGCATGACAGATATTGCTTGGTCTTTTCCTGTAACACTGTTGGCAATTGCCATTATCGCGGCATTAGGGCCCAGCTTGACAAACTTGATCATTGCGATGGCTTTGGTGAGCTGGTCGAAATATACACGCTTGATTAGAGGCGAGTTTCTGTCTTTACGGGAGCAAGAGTTTATTGAAGCGACAAGAGTATTGGGAATGGGTCATGCAAGGATTATTTTTAAACATATGTTACCTAATGCGCTGGCACCTATTATTGTTTTAACGACGATGGAGTTCCCTATCGCCATTATTGCTGAGGCTTCCTTAAGCTTTCTGGGGCTTGGAGCCCAACCACCCACCCCGAGCTGGGGAGCTATCATTAGCGGAGGAAGGTCTTACATTTTAGAAGCACCTTGGATTATATTCTTTCCTGGTTTTATTCTTGCGATATTAGTACTGGGCTTTAATTTATTTGGAGATGCTTTGAGGGATGCTTTAGATCCACGGTTAAAAGACTAAATCACTCTTAACGGGAGGCCGTTATGCTGGATGTATTGATCAAAAATGGGGAGATAATTGATGGAACCGGTAAAAAGAGATATAAAGCCGATATTGGAATCGTTCAGGACAAAATCGTTGAACTTGGCTTTAATATAACTCAAAAAGCCGGAATCACAATCAATGCTTCGGGTCGCATCGTAGCTCCGGGCTTTATTGATATACATGGCAATTCGGAATGGACATTGCCTGAAAATAATAAAGGCGAGAGCAAGATAAGACAGGGAGTAACAACAGAGGTGCAAGGGCATTGCGGCTTTAGTGCGGCTCCAGTGTTAGAAAAAAACCGCGACAATTTGCTGAGTTACTTATCCAATACGGCGATACTTGACGAAAAAGCCAGGCAGGAATGGAATTGGCCTAGCCAACATGAGTTTATAAACCAAAAGATTGGCGCGAATGGAATTCCTTTTAATATAGCTCCTCTTGTAGGACATGGGACCATTAAAGTTGGTGTAATGGGGTTTGATAAACATCCCCCAGCGCCAAGTCAAATGAAACAGATGTTGGATTTATTAAAATATGAACTTGAACAAGGTTTATTCGGAATGTCATCGGGCTTACAGTATGAGCCCGGATTTTATACGAGTGAAAAAGAATTGTTAGAGCTTTGCAGTTTGATCGCCGCATATGATGGTATTTATACGACACACATGAGAAATGAAGGGAGAGATGTTTTTAAGAGCATTGCAGAATCCATAGAAATAGCAAGGAAGACGGGAGTTTCTTTATTAATAACTCACCTGAAACTTGCCCATCGGCCTGATTGGGGAAGGGCGCAAGAAGCGCTTGCAATGATAGATGAAGCTCGCGCCGCTGGTGTCAATGTCGATTTCGACCTTTATCCTTATTCCGCTTATGGCAGTGGATTAATGGATGTCATTCCACCATGGGCCAAGGAAAAGGGCGCTATACATATGGCACAACTTCTGAGGGATCAAGCGATCCGGGAAAAAGTGATCGAAGATATGAAAAGAGAACATGCTGAATGGGACAATCCAATGGCAGGAAATAGTTGGGAGCATGTAAAAGTCGCTTTGCTAAAGACGGAAAAAAATAGAAAGTACGAGGGTAAAAATATTAATGAAATAGCGAGTGACATGGAAGTATCTCCTTATGAAGCAGTCATTCGCCTTTTGATCGAGGAGCAAGGCGGGATTAAATCAATTTATTTTGCAATGAGTAAAGATGACATAAGAGATTTTATGAAACATCCAAGAGCCATGCTTTCCAGTGATGGCAGGGCGGTGGCACCATATGGAATATTAGGAAGAGGAGCTGTTCACCCGCGGTATTATGGTACATTTCCCCGCATACTGGGAAGGTATGTTCGTGAAAAGAAGATTATCAGTTTAGAGGAAGCCATTAAAAGAATAACCTTTTTGCCCGCGACGAAAATGAAAATGAATAAAAGAGGAATCATCCAAGAGGGATACTACGCGGATATCACCATTTTTGCCGAGGATGAGATTATTGATGTATCAACATTTGATGATCCCCATCGATATTCTAAGGGTATAGACCATGTTTTGGTTAATGGAGAGATCGTGATTCGAGGTGGGAAACACACTGGTCAGTTGCCGGGAAAAATTCTGAGTCGCTAATGATCGTTCAGTTACTTGTTTCATAGGCATTAAACATGAATCCGGTGGAAGGGGCATTTTCCACCGGATATTTTTTTCAGCCTGTAAGGTAAGAGCTGATGAGGCCGATATATCGTTGGGTCAAAAAACGATCATTTTGCTACAGGGAAGAGCAGCTTCATGCCATTTTTTATATTGCCTTAAAAGCAATTTTAAAGGAGAAGGTTGGGGCTGTCTAAAAAGTCCAATTTAGAGCAAATGCACTAAAATATAAAACCCAAGAATGTTGATTTTACGGAAACTTGGGTTTTGTTTTTTTAGTTTTCAAGCTGCGATGTTACTTTTTGGACGGCCTCGTTTTACAGCTTTTAGGAACGAGCGAAAGGTTTGTTTGTACTTTAGGTGATCGATGTCTTTTTCAGATTCTCTTCAATTAAAAGGTCATCGAAAGATTTTCTTGATTCAATTTGTGGAAGTGCATGGAACCCATATTAAAGGTAATATCCCATAACTAATTTACTTTATATTTTGCCGTACACAACTTTATAATGATCCTCGTCCTTTTGTAATGTAAATCCGAGCCAGCCCTCCTTCAGTAATGTTTGTTGTTCTTTGATCTTATTTATTGAAAGAGCCTTAGTGTCAGTCCAATTTTCGCAGGCGTTTTCATGTAATTTTTTTACAAGTACATAGCGTAGCCGTCCTTGATATTTTTCTTTTAAGGCAGCAATCACCATGCCCTGGGCTAGTTTGTCTTTCAAGCTGGGAATGTTTGAGGGCATGACCGTACAGCAGACGTATTTAAATGAGTGATCAAGAGCCGACAGTTCATTCATGATCAGCTGGGCCAGTTTTTGCTGCAAGCGGTTGCCGCGATAGTCAGGGTGAACGTTGGATATTTCTTGATAAATAACAGTTGGCAATTCTTCTTCTTTCAATCCGACATCAAGCCCCAAATGTTCTGAGTCATCGCTTGGAGGAATCAAAAGGGCGCGGAAAGCAATCAGCCTGTCGTCGGCGAAAGCACCAATGATCATCCCCTTGCCATCCATAATGTACTGATATTCATCATAAGAAAGCGGCTGCAATATATCCTGGTTGTCAAGTGTTTGCACAACCAATTCTTGAAGTTGCAATATATGCTCTATATCGTCCATAGTCAGGTGACGGACTTTATATTGCTTATTATTTGTAGCCATTACCCCTTTATAAAAATAAGCCACCATGTACTCGCTCCTTTTATTATGTAATCACATCTTGAAACTTTGTTACTCTTTGCAGTGTTTGTTCGTCTATATCAACACCTAAGCCGGGCTGTTCTGGTAAGCGGATAAACGGAACATCATATTTGAGGTTTCCGACATCTTGGGAAAATTTTAGCGGGCCGGTCAGTTCCACACTCGTAATGATTTTTTGTGAAAAGGCTACATGGAACCCCGCGGCTGATCCAACGGAAGATTCGACCATCGAGCCTACCTGGCATTCGATGCCAGCCATTTCTGCTTGGTGGGCTAGTTTAATAGCCGGAAGGATACCCCCGCATTTCATTAATTTAATATTCACTTTGTCTGCTGCGCGCTTTTGTATAATTTCACGCATTTCCTTGGAACCTTTTAGCCCTTCGTCAATCATCAGAGGAATATCCGTTTTGGCTTTGATTTCCACCATACTGTCAATATCATCTGCAATGACAGGTTGTTCGATCCAGTCGATATTCAAATCTTTTAAATGGCGTATAGCGGTCAATGCTGTTGCACTGTTTTTCCAACCTTGATTCACATCAACGCGGATGGCAACTTTTGGGCCGACCCTGTTCCGGACCGCTTTGATTCGTTCAACATCTTTATCTACTTCCGTACCCACTTTCATTTTAAAGGAGTTGTACCCTTCCTTTATCATGGATAAGGCTTCTTCAGCCATTTGTTCCGATTCGGCGATACTGAGTACATGGGTAATCGGGAACTGATCATGAAAGCGGCCTCCGATGAGCTGATAGACAGGTTGTCCCAGTTTCTTACCTGTAGCATCAAAACAAGCAATATCTATGGCTGCTTTTGCCGCGGGCATTCCATAGACAGAGTGATTCATAATGTCGTGTATTTTTTCAAATGCCGCGGGATTTTGTCCCATTACGATCGGGGCAAGGGTCTGCTTTAACAGTTGGTATGTACTTTCAAACGTTTCACCTGTTACGAATTCATCTGGAACCGCTTCACCAAAACCCGAAATTCCTTGGTCGGTTTCAATCTTAATGATGATGGAAGGCATTTCATGATAAGTATTGTAACTGACAGTAAATGGTTGATCAAGCGGTAAATGAATGGCGTAGAGGTGAATGGATGTAATCTTCAATATAGTTCGTTCCTTTCGCGAACTATTCAGACAGTTCATTTGTTATTTTAAAAAGTATATGGAAGGAGCCTTCTTCTGACCGCTTATACTACTTTTTGCATGGCACAAGCTTTCTGCGTCATTAGCTATTGACTCCGTTTATATCAACTACACTACTTTTTTATCTAGATTGTTCATCATCTATATATTACAACTTATAATATGGTATTAATACCTGTTATGTCAAGGGGGTGCTCGTTATTTCTATCATTGTTTCATTGTAAATGGAGTGATCATGCAGTAGAAGCGGCTGCTATAGAAATATGAAGAAACATTATATTACAAGCTATGGAGTAGGGGAAAGCTTGTCTTCAGTGAATCCAGACTGAACACTAGACGGTGAACACGATCATACTAAAGTATGGGGAACAAATATTGTGCATCTCCATCACTTTCGTTAAGCACACCCTAATTCCAACCAAAAAACGCCGGCCCACTCACGGACCGGCGTTGTTCATATTCACAATGTAATCTTTAAGGGACCCGCGGCTTTCACTCTGACCATAATGGCGTTGCCTGGGAGGTAGGCGAGCGGGAAATCTTCGAGTTGGATGATGTCCACCTTGGCGGGATCAGCCCCGGCTTGAATGGCTTCCTGGATGGCTTCCTTCCTTGCTTCTTCAATGACCGTTTTATAGTCTTGATTTTCGAGGGAGTATATTCTTTCTACGGTTCCGCTAATATCGCCGAGGGCAGCGCCGATGGCGTTAGCGACACTGGCGTGGGCCGGGCGGATGACACGGCTTGCTCCTTTGAGTGTTTTAGGCATAAGTGCTGCTCCGCCGCCTACCAAAACGACCGGGAGGTCTTCTGCGCTCGTTTTCATCCGGTCGATGGCATCTTCGACCATGCGAACGAAGTCTTTATAAATCAATTCGCAGGGAACATCATCAACTTTTGATGGGTTTGTTCCTTCGATTTCCATTTGGCCGGTGCCAATCGCCACATCTGTTGCTGTTAGTTCATCACCGCCGAAGACGATTGCTTTTTCTGGCAATTGATATCCAACGCTTTCCGGTCCGATTTTCCACGAGCCTTCCTTCAAATACACCCGTGTACCGCCGCCAAAGCCGATAGAGTATATGTCTGGCATGCGATAATTAGTCCGGACTCCGCCCACTTCTACCGCTAGTGAAGTTTGGCGGGGAAAGCTGTTTGCGAGCACTCCGATATCTGTCGTCGTACCGCCGATATCTACTACGATTGCATCATCCTCTTTTGATAAATGGGCCGCTCCGCGGATGGAGTTGGTCGGGCCGCAAGCGATCGTGTAGATTGGATATTTTTGCGCGTAGCTGTTTGTCATCAATGTGCCATCATTTTGTCCCAGATAAATATGGGCATCAATTCCTTCGTCTTTTAAAGCACGTTCGAAATCAGTGGACACGCGGCTGATGACGGTCATCAAAGCGGCGTTTAAAACGGTCGCATTTTCGCGTTCAATTAATCCGATCGAGCCAATTTCGCTTGATAACGAAATGGGGATTCCGGGCAGTTCTTTTTCAAAAAATGCCGCGGCCTCTTTTTCTTGATCACTTAAGACAGGAGAGAAGACGCCGGAAATCGCGATCGAGTCGACTTTGCCCCGGAAGCGGTCCGCGGCGACTTTTAGTTCTTCCTCATCCAGGTTTGAGATAGGGGAGCCGTTATATTCATATCCGCCATGGATCAAGACGGTTTCCGCCTGTACTTTTTCCACTAAATCTTGGGGCCAATCCAACAGGGGCGGGACGGTTGTCCCGCTTGGCAAACAAAGACGGACAATGCCGACTTTGTTCAGTGATTTTCGTTCCACAATCGCGTTTGTGCAATGGGTCGTTCCAAGCGTGGCGATTTGTATTTTTTTTACATTCACGTTCGTTTCTGCCAACAGCTTTTTGATCGTTTTTTGGATTCCCGTAAATACATCTTTTGTTGTAGGGGATTTTGTGCTTCCAAGCACTTGATTGTCATTATCCAACAGGACGCCGTCCGTGTTCGTTCCTCCGACATCAATTCCCAATCTGATCATTTGTCCAATCGCTCCTTTACTAATGTTTCGAGCGGAATATAGTCATATGGATATTTGAAATATCTTGGTCCAGCCGTTTCAATTCCCATGTCAGTCCGCCACTTTTCATGCGCGGGGAAGGCGGTGATGACAACGCGCGCGCCGTATTTGAGCCCCTCTGTCGTGATAGGCATTCCGGTTTCTTCATCAAGGACGGCGATCAAGTCCGGCGTCATGGCAACCGGCTTGCCGTTCATCTCTGCCAGCAGATGCTCGTTTTGGAAAAATAAGGTCGCGGACTTGTCTTGAAAGTTGTCGAGCCCTTCAAAATGGGCTTCGCCTCTTGTAAATCCGCCTTCAATCTTTCTTTTAATGAGGGCGGCTTTTCCTTTAAACAGAATGTGGCCATTCAAAAGCCGGGTGATTTGTGAGATGGGATGCTCAGCCGACTCTCTTTTTCCCCGTAAAAGGCCACCTACATTTTTGGCAAGCGTTAAAGTTCCCGGAATGACGCTTTCTTTCGCTTGTTTTCCGGTTATTCCATAGTCGCAGACAATCGAAGAGCCGCCCATGGAGATGGTGACGTTACGGGAGATTTTTTCACTCCAATAGCCGTCGGCCGGTTCGATCGTCACAACGTTTCCTTGTTCATCCCCCAATGTGACGAGTTCAGGTTTGAGACCGTCTAAATGGAATGTCACCATTTGCGCTTCGGGAAAAGCGCGGCCCATCGCATCTCCATCCAGGATGGGAATATTGTTCATGGCGGCCACCGCCACAGGGATGAGGGAATTGACGCCGCCTATTTCAATCGGCATGACGACGTCGGTCTTTTTGCCGCTTGCTTTTTCAAAAGCTTTTAATGGAGCGGCCAGTTGCTCGAAGGAAGGAATTTTTTCGACAAGAACGCTTGGCGAGCCCATTCCGGAAGCCGGCAGTATCCATTGATCATCCTTCAGTTCATCAACAGTGATCACTTCAACGGGACCGTATTGTTGTATGGCGGATAAAGCCATCATTTTTCCGATATAGGGGTCCCCGCCGCCGCCTGTTCCGAGCACGGTTGCGCCGACGGCAATACATTCAATATCTTCTTCCGTTAACCATTTCATTTAAAAACGCTCCTTTTTATAAAAAATCAGAATGAAAATCAACTGGAAGATAAATGCGGTCAAAAAGCTGTCCAAAGAAGGAATGGTTGTTAAAGTAAACAGCGCCAATCCAATCGGGCCTTCCATTGTCAGCCAGCTGATCAAAGTTCCGAGCGCCCAGGCCAAAAGCGGCAACAGCTTAAAGCGTTTATCGTTTTCTTCCCGGAACAACCGCATGCCCCCGATATAATAAGATGCTGTATAAACACCGCCGATGGGGGTGATAAACATCGTCATAATCGTTAAAAAGTCGATAAAGTGATCATAAATACCAAGGACGGCAAGTAGTGTGCCGACAATTCCGGCGATCAGGGTGAGTGTCACTTTGCTCGTTTTGGTAAAAATAACCGAAAGGCTCAATCCAGATGAATAGGCGTTGCTCGTATTCGTTGTCCATTGGGCAAGAATCAGCACTAAAATGCCCGGAATACCAAGGCCGACTGTAATCATTATCGTTGTTAAGCTGCTTTCATCCATAATGCGAGACAAAATCATTGCGATAATAATCATAAAACTGTTTCCGAAGAAAAATCCGAAAAAGGATGCCAGGACGGCATCTTTTTTCGTTCGAGCCCATCTTGAAATGTCCGGTGAAATCGTTGCACCGACAACAAAAATACTGATGACGAGCGAAATCGCCATCCCGAACGTAAATGTGTTTTCTACAGGGGCGTTCAGTTCGCTCGCGCCAAATTGCCGGATGGCCAGCCCCACTGCCGCCAAGACGAGGATGAGCAGCAGTGGAACGGACCAAGAGCTTAATTTTTCAATCGCTTTATAGCCGATTACAGCGGTTGTCATCATTAATATTCCGCCGATTGCGGCCAACAACGGGACAGGAGCTTTTAATCCGAGCGCACCTTCAATGGCGGCATACGCATTTTCAGCAAAGAATCCGGCTTGGACACCGAACCAGCCCAGTAAGGAAATCGCCATAAATAAGGACACAAGCTTTGCTCCCGAAATGCCGAATGTAAATCTGGAAATCATTGATGTGGATAATCCGGTTACCGCTCCGACGTAGGCGCAAAAAGCGGCTAAGATGCCTAAAATGGCAGAACCGATCAAGACGGCCCACAAAGCGTCTTGAAAGGCCATGCCTTTTCCGAGCTCCGCCCCGAACAGCATCGCAGATAAGTCGATGCCGACCGCGACCCAAACGAGGCTGATGGAGAACCACGCTTTCCTCTCGCTCATCGGAACGGCTTCTCTGGCGTAATCATTTTTCATTTTTCATATCCTCCCAGCAAAACTCTCATGATGTAAAGGGCTTCTTCTATTTGATGCTGCAGTTGTTTTGGATCGTACAGATTTATTTCCCAAAAAACCCCATCCATGATTACGACAAATTGTTTGATGAGCCTTGTTGCCTGATATTCAGTTATAGACGGGATGTCCCGTTTAATCAGTGTCAATAAAGAGTTAATCAACCAGTCGTCAAACTGTTGAATATGCTCCTGAAGATACTCATGGATTTCCGGGGGCGGTGCGGTGACAAGAGAAATGTAGGCATTCGTTTCCTCGTTATTTTCTTGGTGATAGGCGACCGCACCTTTGATAAGCGCTTCAAAAATGTCAAAAATCGGCCGATCATGCACTTTTTGAAGAATTGACCGCATTTCTATGAAATGATCTTTTAATAGCTTTTGAAAAGCCGCCAAAAACAGCGTTTCTTTATTTTTGTAAAAAAAATAAATCGATGCTGGTTTTATGCCGACTTCTTTGGCAATATTCCGCATCGTGGCACCGTGGTAATTGAATTTGGAATATTCTCGAATGGCAGCTTGCAAAATCTTGTCTTTTGTCAAAAAATTCTACACCACCTAACAATTGTTAGGTTAATGATAATGGAGCTTTTGGCGAAAATCAATAGGATAATAGAAGATGTCGGATAAGTGCTTGTTTTTTAGACAGGCAGTTTTAGGCAATCGAGAACGGCTTTTCTTTATGCCCCACAAACTTCTTGTTCCTAACTATCATCCGAACTCCAGCATTTTTTCCTTGAAGGCTTTTATTGAGTGGAAAATCTTATTGGGATCTCTATTTTACATATCAACCTGAAGGGAGATAGTGCTCATCCTGACAAAAGGTTCATTTTTGTCATAGCTCTTGTTTTTTTATTCTAAATTTGTATAATATTAAGTAAACCTAATAGCAATAACTGGGGGTGCCCAATGAGTTGGGCTGAGAGGAGAAACACGATGAAGTTTCTTAACCCTTTGGACCTGATCTGGTTAATGCCAGCGTAGGGAAGTTAGTCGGTAGTTTTGGGATACAGTATATTCAAGCCGGGTCCAGTCTTTTTTTGTGGACCCGGCTTTTTGATGTATCTGCCGCTAAGCTGTGTATTCAGATCTCGTCCTTTCAATTATTTTGTAGAGGAGAGATTTTTTTATGTCCATGTCATTCACAAATGAAAAAAATGGTGCAGTCATGTTTCAATTTCCTGGAAGCAAAAAAGTGTATGTAGAGGGGTCAAGGCCCGATATCAGGGTTCCCATGCGGGAAATTATGTTGAGTGAGACGAAGACGGAGGTCAAAGTGGAAGCGAATTCTCCCGTTCGAGTATATGATACAAGCGGTCCATATACGGATCCTGATGTTACCGTAGACATTGCCAAAGGATTGCCTCCGCTTAGAAGCAAGTGGATTCAAGAACGTGGAGATGTAGAAGAATATGAAGGCCGGGAAATGAAACCGGAAGACAATGGCTTTAAATCCAATCATGATCCGCGTGCCGATCGTCATATTTTTCCCGGGTTAAAGCGTAAACCACTCCGCGCCAAAAAAGGCACAAACGTTACCCAACTCCATTACGCCAAAAAAGGGATTGTTACACCTGAAATGGAATTTATTGCAATTCGTGAGAATATGAAACCAGAATTTGTCCGGGATGAAGTGGCAAGCGGCAGAGCGATCATTCCTGCAAACATTAATCACCCAGAGGCTGAGCCTATGATTATTGGGAGAAATTTTCATGTCAAAATCAATGCGAATATTGGGAATTCCGCGGTAACGTCCTCCATCGAGGAAGAAGTCGAGAAGATGACTTGGGCAACACGTTGGGGCGCTGATACAATCATGGATCTATCAACAGGGAAAAATATCCATACAACCCGTGAATGGATTATTAGAAACTCTCCGGTTCCGATTGGGACGGTTCCCATTTACCAGGCGTTGGAAAAGGTAAATGGAGTTGCGGAGGATCTTACATGGGAAGTATATCGCGATACTTTGCTGGAGCAGGCGGAGCAGGGGGTCGATTATTTTACCATTCATGCCGGCGTTCTGTTGCGATATGTTCCTTTGACAGCCAATCGTGTTACAGGAATCGTCTCCCGGGGCGGGTCTATTATGGCTCAATGGTGTCTGTATCACCATAAAGAAAATTTTCTTTATACTCATTTTGAAGAAATATGTGACATCATGAAGACTTATGATATCGCCTTTTCGTTAGGGGATGGCTTGCGTCCGGGGTCGATTGCGGATGCAAATGATCAAGCGCAGTTTGCGGAGTTGGAGACGCTTGGTGAACTGACGAAAATCGCCTGGAAGCATGATGTCCAAGTGATGGTGGAAGGGCCGGGGCATGTGCCGATGCATCTTATTAAGGAAAATATGGACAGGCAAATGGAAGCCTGCCAAGAAGCTCCCTTTTACACGCTGGGACCACTGACAACCGATATTGCTCCTGGGTATGATCACATTACCTCTGCTATTGGCGCTGCAATGATTGGCTGGTATGGCACCTCCATGCTTTGCTATGTCACACCAAAAGAACATTTGGGACTTCCGAATAAAGATGATGTTCGGGAAGGGGTCATCACTTATAAAATCGCCGCACATGCGGCAGATTTGGCGAAAGGCCATCCGGGTGCGCAGTTGAGAGATGACGCACTTTCCAAAGCCCGATTCGAATTTCGCTGGGAAGACCAATTCAATTTATCATTGGATCCGGAAAGGGCAATGGAATATCATGACGAAACACTTCCGGCTGATGCGGCCAAAACAGCGCATTTCTGCTCCATGTGCGGACCCAAATTTTGCAGTATGAGAATTTCTCATGACATTCGTAAATATGCGGAAAAAAACAACTTAAACACGCAGGAAGCGTTTGAAAAAGGAATGCAGGAAAAAGCGGCTGAATTTCAAAGAGCCGGAAGCAGTATATACCAATAATTTTCTCTGGAGGTTTTCCGTATGAATGTACAAAAGATAATAGAGGAAATGAAGCAGTTGGAAAGGAAAATAGAGGTATTGCAAGTACGGATAAATGAAATTCAACAAGCCTGCGACCACCATTTTATTGGCGATGCATATTATGAAACATGCAGCAAATGCAATAAGGTGAATGTATTATATTATTAATCGTTCTCTACTAAAAACCCACGCAGAACTTCCTGATATGCTCCCCTAAAGGTAGACAGATTAAAAAATAAAAATCTGTTTTCCTTAAGGGGAGTTTTTTTCTAAAAAGCGATTTACGATTCCACTTCCGAAAATATGCCTGCTTAAGGATCTACTTAGATCCATGGTGGGGTTGGCAAGTGCTTTATCGGTCATTTTGGCCGGAACATGTTAAAAGGCGTATCAGAGGTTATTCTGTTCAATAATCAAGCTGTGGCTAAGTCCTCCGTCGGCCGTTAGCGCGTAAGTCAAAGGGTGTTTCCTTTAGATGAACCGGGCCCGGGCCGCTTGCCAGACAAATGATGATCGGCAAAGCTGGCGGCGCGGGAGCTGATCCCGCTAACTCGGGAACGGCGATATCGAAGACGAACCGCTCGCCTATTTTCCGGAAATCCATCCGCGTCCTGGTAGAGCTGCGGTGGGGGATTGAGAGAAAGAAAGCTCTCGTGAAGGGGCTTTTTATTGATGTTCTACATACGATATTCCAAAAAGATGTTGGAGGGTTTTATCGTGGCGAAATGGATTGATGTTTCAACGACGAAACACCAGCTCAAGCTTTTTGACGGAAACAAGTTGATAAAGACGTACCCGATTGCTGTCGGAAAAATGTTAACGCCAACACCATACGGAAACTTTGCGGTCATCAACAAACAGCGGAATCCCGGAGGCCCGTTTGGTGTTATGTGGATCGGGTTATCAAAGCCCCACTATGGAATTCATGGAACAAATAACCCTTCTTCCATTGGCAAAAACGTTTCACATGGCTGTATTAGAATGCATAATCGTGATGTGCTGGATCTTGCCCGCCGAATTCCGATTGGGACGCGGGTCGTGATTCATAGGTAGGGCCGGCTTCTTTTTTTGCTACTGGATATTTTCTTTTTGCAAGGAGTGGGCTATTCTTAAAAAGAGACTACTCGAAATGCCGCTTTAAAAGTATGATGGGTATTTAGGAGTCATTTACAATAAAATTGTCTGTTTCAAAAAGTTGTGAAGCTTTGTCCCTTTGGATAGGGCTGTTTTTATACCTGAAAAAGAGGAGCTGGATAATGAATATAAGAAACGTGAAATCTTCAGATTATAAGATCATTATTTCAGTGTTAAATGAGTGGTGGAATGGTCGTACGATGACGGATATGCTGCCCAAACTATTCTTTGATCATTTTCAAGACACTAGTTATATCATTGAAGAAAAGGGGGAAATAATCGGGTTTCTGATTGGATTTTTATCGCAATCCCGCAAGAAAGAGGCCTATATCCATTTTGTTGGCATACATCCACATTACCGCCAACACGGTATCGGGTGCAAACTCTATCAAACCTTCTTTGAGCATGTAAAGAAAAAAGGGGTTAAAACAGTTCGCTGTGTCACATCTCCAGTGAATCAAAGCTCTATCGCTTACCATACGAAAATGGGTTTTGTCATTGAAAAAGGAGATAAACAGGTGGATGGCATTGATATACATAGCGATTATGATGGTATTGAACAAGATAGAGTGTTGTTTGTTAAGGCGCTATAACTATCATTACATTTCAGTATGATACGAAAAATGAAAACGAATCACCGTATAGAAAGAGGGTACTTATGCTGTATTTATATTTTATAAGACATGCGCAGACAGAATGGAATGTTGCGGGAAAAGTTCAAGGCCGGAGGGATTCCGGTTTAACTGAAAAAGGAGTGGAAGATGCGCGACTGCTTGGAGAAAAGTTCAAAGAGATAGATTGGCAAGCGGTTTACACGAGTCCGAGCAAGCGTGCCGTGAGGACGCTGGAGTTGATTCATGGAGAAAGCTTTTCTTCTTATACCGTTGATGGGCGACTGATAGAGATGGATCTTGGAGATCTGGAAGGAAAGACAATGGAAGAAATTAAGGAGCTTTACCCTGAGCAATATCATCATTACTGGCATCAGCCAAGTAAATATGTTCATACGTCTGGGGAAAACTTTTACGAAGTAAAAGATAGAGTCGAGGCGTTAGTCAAGGAATTGCTATCCACCTATGAATCTGGCCATGTTTGTATCATTACCCATGGTGTTGTCGTGAAAATGGTGCAGCTTATTTTCCGCCAGCTTGACATGGACCAGCTTTGGAAAACTCCTTATATCGAAGGAACGAGTGTAACGGCTTTAAAAAGAGCCGGCAGCCAAATTGAAATTCTCTCGGAAGGGGATTTGAGCCATCTTTCATTGAAAAATCCAACTGTACAATAAGAGACGATCATGTATACTAAAGTCAAGTTGACAATTTCATATGGAAAGAATGGGGTGTCTTATGAAAAGACTTAATAGGGAAGTTGGTGAAAATCCAACGCGGTCCCGCCACTGTGAATGGGAGTGAGCTGAGTATCCACTGTGTTTCATTGCATGGGAAGGAACAGCGATCACGATGACCATAAGCCAGGAGACCTGCCTGATTCTTCACGCCATGAACCTACGAGGATAGGGAGGTGTACTGGTGGAATCGCCATCTAATATTGGATGGCTGTTCCAAACTGCACACATCTCTTGCGAAGAGATGTTTTTTTATTGAGAAAAAAATCAATTTACAGGGGGAGAAACATTGAAAAAATTCCACATTTTATTACTATCCATTTTCATGCTGTTCAGCCTGTTGACCGGTTGTAATCAGGCTGCTGAAAAAAGTGGAAAAACAGATCAACCATCCGAACAACAAACGAAACAATCGGAACAGGCGGCTTTTCCAGTCACATTAACGGACGGTAACGGGGAAGAGATAACGATTGAAAAGGAACCCGAAAGAATTGTATCCGCCCTCCCAAGCAACACTGAAATTGCGTTTGCCCTTGGATTGGGTGATAAAATTGTCGGCGTATCCGACCATGACAATTATCCAGAAGAAGCGGCCCAGAAGGAAAAAATCGGCGGCCTTGAGTTGAACATAGAAAAAATCCTCTCCTTGGACCCCCAGCTTGTGCTGGTTGACCCTTCCAATGATCAAAAAGCTGTAGAGCAATTAAAAGCGGCAGACATTCCGGTGCTTGTTGTCAACAGCTCGGAAAGTTTGGATGATGTGTATAAGTCGATTGAGTTAATCGGAAAAGCGACAAATACAGTGGATGAAGCGGAAAAGGTCATAGAGGATATGCGGAAAAAAATCGCCGATGTTGAAGCTAAGGTTAAGGGGATAAAAGAAGAAGACAAGAAAAAGGTTTTTATGGAAATATCTCCCGAACCGGAAATCTATACAGCAGGTAACAATACGTTTATGGATACACTCCTCACGATTATTCATGCAGAAAACGCCTCTAAAGAAATTGACGGCTGGCAGAAGGTAAATGATGAAGCTGTTATCAAGATGAATCCGGATGTCATCATTACTACATATAGCAACTATGTGGATAATCCGGTGGAACAAGTGTTAAAGCGTGAAGGCTGGACTGATATTACGGCCATTAAGGAAAAACAGGTTTTTGATGTGCACTCCGATCTCATCAATCGTCCCGGTCCCCGTCTGGCGGAAGGGGTTGAAGAACTGGCAAAAGCAGTGTATCCCGATGCATTTCAATAATTGGCGGATAGGGCGGGGATTCTCGCCGAACGCCATTTTTTAGAAGGAAACATCCTTACGAGGCACGATTCATTACCATATTAAGCATGAAAGAAGAGATTCCCATGATTGAAGTTATTCAAGCTTCGGGTGGCTATTGGCGTAAGCCTGTCGTTCAAGATATATCTTTTCAAGTACAAAAAGGGGAGTTTTTCGGCATCATCGGTCCAAACGGGAGCGGAAAAACAACGCTTTTAAAGATGATGAGCAACACGATGCCGCTTCAGTCGGGTGAAATGAGGCTGGCCGGCCGTCCCATCTCATCTTTTTCCTCGAAAGAATTTGCCCGGTTAACGGCTGTCCTCCCGCAAATGTCATCTTTGGCTTTTAATTACACAGTGAAAGAAACCGTTTCTTTAGGGAGGTATGCCCATCAAAAAAGCTTGTTTCATTCTTTTGATGAGGCAGATGAAAAGATCATTCACGAAGTGATGGAGCAGACAGGCATTCTCCAATATGCCGAAAGTCCGTTGGAAGAGCTCTCGGGCGGGGAAAGACAGCGCGTCTTTTTGGCACAGGCGTTGGCACAAAAGCCGAAAATTCTTCTTTTAGATGAGCCGACGAATCACTTGGATTTGGCCTACCAAAAAGAACTGCTCGATCTATTGAAAAAGTGGACAAAAGAAGAGAATCTCACAGTCGTTTCCGTGTTTCACGATTTGAACTTGGCTGGTCTGTACTGTGACCGCTTGCTGCTTTTGCATGAAGGAAAAAAGCAAATATGCGATGCGCCTGCTGAGGTGTTAAAAGAAGAAAGAATTCAGTGTATTTATAAAGCGGACATTGAAAAATATCCGCACCCAAAAGTGCCGAAACCACAAATGATGCTCGTTCCGCATCAATGGCCAAGTGGGCAGAATCCATTATTGCTGAAAGAAAGCATGCTGAAAGTATCGAATGAGACCATTACATTTGAATCACCGGTCCCGCTGCGGACGATGTCATCGGGTGTTACCGGATCAGGCGTGGGCTGGCACCGCTCTTTTGTCAACCGGCATGTGGACAAAAACTATCAATGCGACAACTTTAAGGAAGAGATGATCCTTTATTTAAAAGATCATGGATATGACCCGAATGAAACAGTCGGGATGATGACGGCGGTGAATCTGCACGATGTTTCCCACCAGGTGTTTGAAGAAGCTGGTTTGTCTGTGCTTGTTGTCGTGACCGCGGGTGCCGGGAATGCCGTCGATGCATCATTGGGTGAAAGACACCGGGTTCTCGTGTCCCCCGGAACCATTAACACATGGGTATTCGTAAACGGTAAGTTAACGGAGGAAGCTTTTATACAAAGCATTATGACGGCAACCGAAGCAAAGGTAAAAGCGCTGCATGAATGTCAAGTCGTCGATTCTTCGACAGGCACCCTTGCGACTGGAACATCGACAGATAGTATATTAATTGCGGCAACGCAGGAAGGGCCGTTTCTTCCTTTTGGCGGTTCGATCACGCTACTTGGCCGGCTGGTCGGCAAAGGTGTCTTTCTATGTACAAAAGAAGCGTTGCATAATCATTTACAAAGGAACGGCCTTCGTTGAACGCCCATGTAACAGCCCTTGCCTTCGCGTTTTTGCTTGATTTGGCCATTGGGGACCCGCCCGATTGGCCTCATCCTGTTAAATGGATAGGGAAAATGATTTCTTTCTTAGACCGCCGCTGGAATCGGGGATCGCATCGGAAGTTAAAAGGAACAGCCATGGTCTTGGCTGTTATCGGCATGGTCTATATTACGGGATTTTTTCTTGTCTCGCTTTGTTATCACATCCATCCTGTTGCGGGAATCCTCGTTGAAGCAGTCATCATATCAACAACGATTGCTCAAAAAAGCTTGGGTGAAGCCGCTCGTGAAGTATACGAGCCTTTACGGGACGGAGACCTCCCGGAAGCCAGGAAAAAACTGTCTTATATTGTAGGCCGCGATACACTGGGGCTTCCGGAGGCAGAAATCGTCAGGGGGACGGTCGAGACGGTTGCTGAAAATACGAGTGATGGAATTACGGCGCCGCTTTTTTGGGGGCTTATCGGGGGAGCGCCGCTTGCCCTCGTTTATCGGGCGGTCAATACATGTGATTCCATGGTCGGCTATCAAAACGAGCGTTATCGGGAATATGGTTGGGCTTCCGCCAAATTGGACGATCTGTTCAATTGGATTCCGGCGAGGCTTACGGCTATCATGATGATGTGTGTCATGAAGCCGGTAAAAACAACGTATCGCCACGCATGGTCCGTATTACTCCGGGATGCCAAAAAACACCCGAGTCCAAACAGTGGCTGGGGAGAAGCGACTGTCGCTGCTCTGCTCGGTATTCGCTTGGGCGGAGTGAATGTGTATCAGGGAAAAAAATCATACCGGATGGAAATGGGGGAGGGTCTGGAAAACTTGAACATCGACCATATTATGCAGACGGTTACGATCATGAAAAGGACTTCCCTGGTGTTCCTGCTGCTGATGATGATAGGGGGAGTCGCATGTGAACTGGCCTTTACATGGATCTAATCCAAAGTATCTATACGAATCACTGGATGTATTAAAACCCGGGCATGTGCTTGATTTTAGTGTGAATCTCAATCCATTTGGACCACCCCCTGCCATAAAGGAACATTGGGGGAGCTGGCTGGATCATATCGTCGATTATCCTGATCCGAAAGGTGAAAGGCTTGTTGAATTGATTGCCGCAAAGGAGCGGCTGTCGAATGACGCGGTTCTTTTGGGGAACGGCGGAGCGGAGCTTTTCACATTATTGGGGCAACTGTTGGCGAAACAAAAGATTATCATCGTTCAGCCAACGTTTACGGAATATGAAAAAATATGCCGGGCGAATGGCTGCATCGTTTCTTTTTTTCAACTGAGTGAAGAAAGTGGCTGGACGCAAGATACTGATCTTTTACTGGAACAAATCAAAGAGGCCGATGCGTTGTTTTTATGTCATCCGAATAATCCGACGGGGACGGCTTATCCACAATCTGTTTTGTTGGAAATATTGGCGGCTTGTCAAGAGCATGACTGCTTTTTCATTGTGGATGAAGCATTTGAAGATTTTCTTGAGGAAAGGCGTACGCTCGCATTTTGTGTAAAGGAATATTCCCGACTCATTGTTGTCCGTTCGTTAACAAAAATGTATGCTATCGCGGGTCTAAGACTTGGGTTTTTGCTGGCTTCCCCAGAAGTAGTGGCAAGACTAAGGAGTTTTCAGCCATATTGGGCGGTCAATTCGCTCGCATTATTGGCCGGTGAGTGTTGCTTGCAAGAAGAAGGATATGCTCGGAAAACGCGCCGGTGGGTCGCAAAGGAACGGCTTCGTATTCATGAAGCTTTGCGGTCAATGGGTTACATCTTGTCCGCCAGCCAAGTGAATTTTTATTTGTTGAAAGACCCGTTGCTTGCTGACCAACTCCCGCTTTTGACCTTTTTACTTGCAAAAGGAATTGTGCCGAGACACACGATGAATTATCCTGGTCTTGACGGCCGCTGGCTCCGGTTTGGAGTGAGACAGGCAAAGGAAAATGATGTTCTTTTGGAGGCTTTAGGGAAATGGAAACAGCATTGACTTTTATTACAGGAGGCGCAAGAAGCGGGAAAAGCACGTTCGCGGAGCAGACAGCGGCTCGGTTGGCACTAAACGAAGGGGGCAAACTTCATTATATCGCCACGAGCAAACCGTCGGATGAGGAAATGCGGCTGCGGATCCGCCGGCATAAGGAGCAAAGAAAAAAAGGAGGCTTTCCATGGAGAACGTGGGAATGTCACGATCGTTTGGGGGCCATCGTTGCTCATTTTGGTCCGGAGGATATTGTGTTGCTGGATTGTTTAACGATTTTGTTGGCGAACGAGTTACGATTGGATGGAAAACAAGACCGGGTGCTGGAAGCGATTTTGCGTCCCATAGATGACTTGAAAAAACATTGTCGGGCATTGGTCGTTGTTTCGAATGAAGTGCTCAACGCTCCGCTGAATAATGATCGGCTCACGCTGACGTATGGGCATTTGCTTGGGAATCTGCACCGGGAGCTTGTGAAAAGAGCATCGGCAGCATATTTGGTGGAAGCGGGAATTCCTGTTTTGATGAAGGGGATAAAATCATGAGAGTGATGATATTGGGGACAGCTTCAGATGCCGGAAAAAGTTTCATCACTTCAGCGCTTTGCCGATTGTTGAAAAACGAAGGATGGAAGGTCGCCCCATTTAAATCCCAGAATATGACAAACAACACGTTTTTAACAAAAGAGGGCGATGAAATCGGTCTGTCGCAAGCGATTCAGGCGAAAGCGGCAGGAATCGAACCATCCGCTTTCATGAACCCGATTTTATTAAAGCCTGTGGATGGCCGGACAGAGGTGATTTTATGCGGGAAAAAGACGGATTCGTTTTCATATGAAATGGGATTGGCTGCGATTAAAGAATCATTAAACGAATTGGCAAAGCGTTACGATGCCATCGTGCTGGAAGGCGCTGGAAGTCCTGTTGAAGTCAATTTAAGAGAAAAAGAGCTTGTCAATATGAGAGTGGCAAAGATCGCGGAGGCTCCAGCCCTGCTCGTGGCCGATATTGACCGCGGCGGGGTGTTTGCAAGCATTGTGGGAACACTCGAACTGCTCGCTCCTGAAGAAAGCAGACGGATAAAAGGCATTATTATTAATAAGTTTCGCGGCGATGTTTTGCTGTTCCAAGACGGTGTGCGCTGGATTGAGGAAAAAACCGGCGTTCCAGTTGTAGGGGTCGTCCCCTTTATGAATAACGGGTCTATGGGAGATTTGGCAGAAAACGTCAAAGAGCATCTTGATTGGCCGCGGATAAAAGAGATCATGGTTCGGTGGAAAAAACGATGAGAAGCTATTGGTTCGGTTTCCTTATCGCTCTTCAGTTTTTTAGCACGATTCCGATTCGCAAAGAAATACCGATGACTTCGGTGTACGTTGAGCGTGCTGTTCGATTTTTGCCGTTCTTGGGCATGCTTCAAGGTTTGGTCTATTCCGGATGCTTATACATGTTATTGGAATGGTCGCCGTTTTCCGATCTTGCCGTGTCATTTATGATCTGGTTTCTGATGATTGTGGTTACCGGCGGGATTCACCTGGATGGCTGGATCGACAGCAGCGATGCCTATTTTTCCTATCGGGACCGGGTAAAACGTCTGGAAATCATGGTTGATCCGCGAGTGGGAGCGTTTGGCGTCATCAGTATCATCGTGCTACTAGCAGCGAAATTCCTTTTTATTTATGAGATTGTTCAAAAGGCTGAAGATGTTACATATTTATGGATCATGCTGATTCCTGCTTTAGGTAAAATGGTTGCCGGGCTGATGCTTTTATTTGTACCGGCTGCGAAAAACGACGGGCTGGCCCATTTTTTTCAACAAGCATGCAGACGGCAAACAGGATGGGTATATCCTATTTATCTTCTCGTTTTTTTATGGAATACAGAAGCTCTCTTGATGATCATTGCTGCGATTTTGTTGTTCGTTATGTGGAAAAAAGTGGCCAAAACAGCATTTGGCGGGATCACAGGTGATATCGTCGGGGCCGCTACTGAGGGGACGGAAGCCGGATTATGGATGATCGTTTGGTTATTACATTATTACGCCATGGGATGACGGATGAGAATGAGCGGTCTGCCTACATTGGCTGGACAGATTCTCCCCTGAATAAAAAAGGCCGGGAAATGGTGCGGGCGCTTTCCAGTCATGTGATATCGCCCGGTGTTATTTTTTCAAGTAGCGCTGCTCGCTGTTTGGAAACAGCCGGTATCTTATTTCCTAGGCAAACTGTGATGGCGCTCACCGAATTAAAGGAGATGCACTTTGGTGATTGGGAAGGAAAAACTTATGAGGACTTGCGGCAATTGAAAACTTACCAAGCGTGGCTTGATGCCCCTTTTTCTAAGGGGCCTGACAGTGGAGAATCGTTTGACCAGTTTGCGGCACGAGTGCAAACAGGCTGGGATTTCATAAAAGCGCACATCGAAGCAGTTCAAGTTAACAGCGCTGCCGTCATCACTCACGGAGGAGTGATTCGCTTTTTGTTATCGAAGGTGGCGCCGGAAAGCAAAGCTTTTTTTGAATGGCATGTCCCGTTGGCTTCTGGATACGAACTCGTTTGGACAAAGGAAGGATTTAGGAGGGGTGACATATGCATTTCGTTACAGGAGGTGCCTTTAATGGAAAGGCCGAGTGGGTGAGGTCGTTTTACAAACTTCATAAAGAAAGTTCATTCAATTGGTTTTCCGCTTATCGGGAGGATGCCCTTCCGAATGATCTTCCTGAAAGCCGCATCGTCGTGTTGGAAGGTGTTGAGCAATGGATTTTGCAAATGGGCTCCGCCTTTACCCGGGATACGGGAAGAAAATGGATTGAAGCCTGGCTTGATTGGGAAAGAAGCGGTGAGCGAACAATTGTTTTAATAGGAACGGATATTTCTAAAGGAATTGTGCCGATAGAAAGAGAAGTAAGAGAGTGGCGTGATTTGACGGGCTGGTTTTACCAAGATGCGGTCAAATGCTGTGACCGGTTTGATTCGATCTGGTACGGTGTGGCAAAGCGCTTGAAATAAGCATCTTGATCGTAGTCCGTATAAGAGATTGCTAGTATTTTGGTGATCGGCGGCTCGTAATCGCGAGTTCAGGAGGGTGGAGAGCATGTCGTGATCAGCGACGAGTGTTTGCGTAAAGCGGCAAGTATTTGTGGAAAGTAGCGAGTATTTGCGTAAAGCGGTAAGTGGGTAGTGTTTGTGGAAATTAGCGAGTATTCGCGTAAAGCGGCAAGTATTTATGAAAATTAGCGAGTAATTCTGTAAAGTGGTAAGTGTTTATGGAAATTAGCGAGTGTAATCGTAAAGTAGCTAGTATTTGTGGAAGTTAGCGAGTATGTTCATGTTGGCTCGCATCCAGAATCATTCTGGTCGGAAATGTGGCATAGACGATTAACCATTTTGGGGAGGGGAAAGTGTTGAAAATTTATACGAGAACGGGTGACAAAGGAAAAACGAGCATTATTGGCGGCCGGGTTGATAAAGACGATATTCGGGTGGAGGCGTATGGAACGGTCGATGAGTTGAATGGTTTTGTCGGGCAGGCAATGGCGGAGCTTGATCGTAACCAATTTGCGGATGTTCTGGATGATCTGGAAAAAATTCAGCATGAACTGTTTGATTGTGGCGGGGATTTGGCCAGTGTTTCGAAAAAACGGCCTTTGAAGTTAACGGAAGAGGCGATCACATACTTAGAAGAGCGGATCGACAAGCTTGTTGAAGAAGCACCAAAATTGGAGCGGTTTATTTTACCGGGGGGCACGAAGCCTGCCGCATCCATTCATATCGCCCGAACTGTGACGAGAAGGGCGGAACGGCTTGTTGTGAAGTTAATGAAGCAAGACGAGTCTCTTTCTCTGGTCACTTTGCAATATTTGAACAGGCTTTCCGATTATTTTTTCGCGCTGGCCCGGGTTATTAATTTCCGGTTGAATGTGCCAGATGTCGAGTATGTCAGAAGCGCGAACGTATTCCGTGACGGAAAGCGCAAGGGGAAGAAGGATGAGCGTTAAAAAGATCAGCTTGCTCGCGTTGTTTCTGGCTCTGTCAGTCATCGGGGCTTCGATTAAAATTCCTTCCTTTGTTGGAAGCATTGCTTTGGATTCCTTCCCGGCACTCCTTGCGGCCGCATTGCTTGGCGGAAGGGCGGGCGGTTTTGTGGCGGGTTTCGGCCACCTGTTATCTGCATTAATTGCCGGGATGCCGTTGGGACCGGCGCATTTTATCATTGCTCTAGAAATGGCAGTGATCGTCTGGATGTTTTCATGGGTATACCGGAGCGGCAAAAGGAAAACGGCGGCGATCCTTTTTATCCTAAGCAACAGCCTGATCGCTCCTTTGCCTATGATTTTTCTTTTCAACACAGCATTTTACGTAGCCATTGTTCCTTCTTTGCTCCTTGGTGCGGCATGCAACACTATTGCGGCGCTTCTCATTATTCCAAGGTTTGAAAGCATTTTCCAAAAAAGGATTTGGGGATCAGCAAGATGAAGAGAGATGTTGCTATCATTCCGTTTAATGACAGGCTGGAACTTGTTGTGGCTTGTGACAACAGCGGGGCGATCGGAATGAAGCCGGACGATCAAGTGGCTGTTCCATATGAGATTGTGTCCTATTACAGTTTTCGCGTCGCTTTTATGGAGTGCGTGTCGGCAGGAGCTGTCCCGTTTTCTGTTGTTCTTTACAACTTTTGCGGAGATCGTGCCTGGTTTTCTCTTAAGGAGGGGATTACAAAAGGGATTCGAGAATTGGGTTTGGAGGAGCTTTCTATAACCGGAAGTACGGAAACAAATTTTTCCTTAAGTCAGTCAGCTGTTGGCATTTCTGTCCTGGGTAAAAGAGAGAAACGGAAGGAAGCTCCCTTGTGTTTGACGGAACAGATGAAAGTGGCCGTCATAGGGAAACCGCTAGTCGGGAATGAGGTCATTGAATGTAACGGAGATGTGGCGCCGCTACGTCTTTTTCAATGGTTTTCACGTCAAAAAAAGGTGCTTGCCATCGTTCCCGTCGGTTCCAAAGGCATTTTATATGAATTGAGGGAGCTTTTTGCGGCCCAATCTTTACAGTTTTCCTCTCCATTGAACATGGAAAAAACAGCGGGTCCATCGACTTGTTTTATTGTCGTATATGACGCTGCGGCAGAAGACAACATTCGGATGCGCGCCGGGCGACTTTTTCACCCGGTACAAGTGATTACGTAAAGTATTCAATTTTTCCTTCCGGGAAATATGTTTCGATATACTTGAACAACGTTTCTTTCATTTCTGTCTCTTCTTCTTTCGGATAAATATATTTGCCAATGCCGTATTTACCCCATTTATAACGGCGTCTTTCTTCATCCAGTTCGAGTTTGGTCATCGGGTAATTTTTTTGAATCACTCTCTTGGCCGGTTTTGTAAAGCGATGCTGGATCAATTCGAACGTCACTCCATTTTTCGCCTCATCAGGCAGTTCGGCACTCAGTTGTTCGAAAAGCTGCCTGTAACCTTCCTGCCAACCTTCGTGCAAATAAATCGGCGCAATGATGAAGCCAAGGGGATACCCGGCGTGGGCGACCTTTGCGGCGGCTTCAATCCGCTCGTGTAACCGGGATGTCCCCGGTTCAAAATATTTGATCACGTATTCCGCGTTCATGCTAAAGCGAAAACGGGTCCGCCCGTTATGTTTGGCATCAAGCAAATGGTCAACGGTGTTAAATTTTGTCACGAACCGAAGCCTGCCAAAATCCGATTGCCCGAAATATTCGATTGCTCTTTTTAACGTATGCGTCAAATGGTCAATCCCGACGATATCTGATGTGCAGGATGCTTCAAACCTTGTAATTTCAGGGGTTCGTTCATCAATATACTGTTGTGCCGCCTGTAAAATTTCATCGACATTGACATACGTTCGAATATAAGGTTTGCTGCCCATCGTCGTTTGTAAATAACAATAATGACAGTGGCCCATGCAACCCGTTGCAAATGGAATGGCATATTCGGCAGATGGTTTGGATGTGTCAAATTTTAGCGTCTTTCTCAACCCGACAACGAGTGTTGATTTGGCAATCCGGTACCTTTGAAAATCATTCTCTCCCGGCAAATTACGGATTTGGTTGTGTGAGGTCGTATACCGGATTTCTGTTCCCAAGTCGGTAAATTTTTGAAACAGTTGTTCCCCAAGTGGATATTCCATTGCTTTGGGTTCGAAGTATACAAGTTGCGGCATAAATGGCTTCACCATTTGCTATCCCTCCTTTAGGTTTGTATGAAAAATTATTCAACTGAGCCAAAGTAGTAGTTATAAGCTTTTTCAGCCTCTTCCTCCGTACGGTAAATTGCCATATCCTCCGTGATCGGATAGTACGTTTCGTACAGGAAAACGGCAAGTTGGCCCGGGTGATCGGGATCGCTGACAATGGCCGCCTCTTGAATCATGGCAACGTTTTGCGTATGGGGGTTGCGGTACAGGACATAAACAATGTCTCCGGGAGAATACGGAGGTTCAAATATATTCATGAAAGATTCTCTCCTTTTTACGTTATTATGGCTTGGATGGACTGTTCCATACAGAATAGCTACTTTTTTCGCTTCTTTAATGATAAAATGAAACCATGATAAAAGACCTAGCACGCTTTTAGTTCTTTTTGGCCATAAAAAGAAATTTCAATTTTCATAAAGATCAATCTATAATGAAAATAAGATATCTTTGAGGTGATCTATTTGATAAAAAGAAAGTTGATGCAGGAGCTTTGGGAGGATTTCGTTCGGCATGGACAGCTCCATAGAGTTGTCAAAAAAGAGGTACGGGAGGCATGGCTGCGTTCAAAAGCTTACGGTGTGGATCCGTATATCCATAGGGGAACAAATGTGATGTCGCCTAGTGAATTGAAAAGTCTGCAGTTGAAGAAAAAGGAATTTATCAGCACTTCTCTCCCGCTTATGGAACATCTTTTTTCCATTGTCAAAGGCTCGGGTTTTCTTGTTATTCTGTGTGACGAACATGGCCGTCTTATCAAAATGCTGGGTGATAAGGAGCCGTTACGATTGGCCGAGAAAGTTCAATTTCTGGAAGGGGCGTTATGGAGCGAAGAGGCAAAGGGGGCCAACGGGATTGGCACTTGTATCGCAAGAGGAAAACCTACACAAATTTGGGAGTTCGAACATTATATACAAGCAAGCCATCCATGGACGTGTTCCGCAGCTCCGATCCGCAATTCTGCGGGAAATATGGTTGGCGTTTTGAATATGTCGGGGCTGGGAGGGAAAGCTCATCCCCACACGCTTGGTTTGGTTGTTCCTTCTGCAGAGGCCATCGAGAAGCAATTACAAATGTTAGAAAAATCAAGAGGCAACGAAGTGAAGAACCGTCTTTTGGAAGTCACGACGGATACGTTTGCTGAGGGAATGATCATCATTGATACATATGGGAAAATTATCAAGACGAATCGAGTGTTGCAGCGGATCATCCAAAAGAAAGAACATGAATTGCTCGGAAAGCATGTTACGGACATTTTTATAAATCGCATCTTCTATGATTTGCCAGCTATTCCAAATGACCTGCATCAAGAAATAAAACTAAAATTGTTAAACAATCTAAAACAGACTCATGTGTTGCTTACCTCCAAAACGATCTTTCAACATAGTCAAAAAATCGGGAAATTATTAACGATAAAAGAAATTCAAAGAGCAAGGCCATTCATCGATCCGCTTTCAGGCAGCCAGGAGAAAGTGACATTTCGAGATATTGTTGGTAAAAGCAAAATCATCCGGAAAAGTAAGCTGGAAGGCAAAAAGGCCGCCCGTTCTGATTCCAACGTGCTGCTCATTGGCGAAAGTGGGACAGGCAAAGACATTTTTGCGCAGTCGATCCATAACGAAAGCAAGCGAAAACATAAACCATTTATTGTGATCAATTGCGGCGGCGTTCCACGTGATTTGCTCGGCAGTGAGCTTTTCGGCTATGAGGATGGCGCTTTTACGGGTACACGGAGAGTCGGCAGTTCGGGAAAGTTCGAACTTGCGGACGGGGGAACGGCTTTTTTAAATGAAATTGGTGAAATGTCTTTGGAAATGCAAGTGGTTCTGCTAAGGATTTTACAAGAAAAAGAAGTTGTCCGGATTGGCGGCCATAAGATGATTCCAATCGATGTTCGAATTATCGCAGCGACAAATAAAAATTTGCATGAGGAAGTAGAGAAAGGGAATTTTCGGGAAGATCTATTTTTCCATCTGAACGTCATCCCGATTCATCTTCCGCCTCTCCGGGAAATAAGGGAAGATATTCCATTACTGGCCGCCCATTTTATTGAAAAATGGGCAGAGAGATGGGGCAAGCCTTTTATCAAGGTATCTCCTTCATTTTACGATACGCTTCAGCTATACGAGTGGCCCGGCAATATTCGTGAGCTCCAACATATATTGGAGATGGCCTTGGTCAGAATGAGCGGATGTGAGCTTGGCATGGAAGTGTTGCCGGTAGATTTATCCCGCATATAAGGTGCCGTAAGACTCCCACATTAAAATCTTGAGTGAATACAAAATGTCCAAGTGGGAGAAACGGCATCTAAATGCCCGATTGGTTCAACTAACATTCAGTAGGAGATGGAAGAAAACGCCTACTGAATGAAGTTTCACTTTATTTGGAAGACTGATGCCCCAGTATAATGGGGAGGTCCCATTAAAGGAACAGATTAAAAAACAGGCGCTGATTCGCTCCATCCAGCTTTGCAACGGCGATTACAGCTTGGCCGCAAAACACTTGGGAATAGCGGGAAGCACTTTATACAGGCAGTTGAAAGGTATGGGTTTCGTCGATAGGCAATGATTGATTTTATATCCCCATTTTTTTACGAAGTGTCATAGTCGAGCAGAAGAAGTTTAAGCGGTCCCGGGTTATCGTCATGGGGAAGTGTTTTTGAAAACAATATAATTTTTTGAAACTTTATAATATAATGTAGTTGCACAATTTTTTCTCAAAGATGTTGAAAAATCATGTAGGGAGGAAAGTAAGCATGCCCAAGACAATGTTTAAGCTGGACCTTAGCAAACCAATGGAGGGACAGGCTCACCCGGGACATAATCGGTGGCACCCTGATATCCCGGCCGCTTTTTCGGTCAATCCGGGAACGGCATTTCGGATGGAGTGCAAGGAGTGGACGGATGGTCAAATTCAAAATAATGACAGTCCTAACGATGTAAGGGACGTAAATCTGGAACGCGTTCATGTGTTGAGCGGGCCAGTTTACGTAAATGGGGCAAAGCCGGGAGATTTGTTGGTCGTTGATATTTTGGATATAGGCGCTTTTCAGGAATATGAATGGGGATTTAATGGGATTTTTGCAAAAGAAAACGGTGGCAGCTTTCTCGTCGACCATTTTCCGGAAGCGCAAAAATCCATTTGGGATTTCGAAGGGATTTATACAACTTCACGCCATGTGCCTGGGGTTAAGTTTGCAGGAATCATTCATCCGGGTCTCATCGGAGTGGCGCCATCGCTGGAACTGCTGAACGAGTGGAACAGGAGAGAGGAAGCATTAAAGGCAACAAATCCCGATCGGGAGCCGCCGCTTGCCAATTTGCCAACACCTGAAAGCGCCGTTTTAGGAACACTCAAAGGTGCCGATTTTGACCGGGTAGCCAAGGAAGGTGCACGGACCGTGCCTCCAAGGGAAAACGGCGGAAACTGTGATATCAAAAACTTGTCGAAAGGATCCAGAATTTTCTTCCCGGTGTTTGTGGACGGAGCAAAGTTGTCGGTGGGAGACCTCCATTTCTCGCAAGGGGACGGGGAAATTACATTCTGCGGCGGAATTGAAATGTCGGGATGGATCGACCTGAAGGTCGATGTCATCAAAGGTGGAATGGAAAAATATATGATTAAAAACAACCCTGTTTTCAAACCGGGGCCTGTCGATCCTCTTTACACCGACTTTCTCGTCTTTGAAGGCGTTTCTGTTGATGAAAAAGATGGAAAACAACACTATTTGGATGCCAACATCGCTTATCGGAGGGCATGCCTAAACGCGATTGACTACTTAAAAACACTTGGATATACAGGTGAGCAGGCATACATGCTGCTCAGTTCGGCACCGGTTGAAGGCCATGTCGCCGGCATTGTCGATATTCCGAACGCTTGTTGTACGGTTGCGCTACCAACGCAAATATTTGAAAAAGACATCATGCCGAAATAACAGGAGGAAATATTTTGCCAAGCTATACATTTCGTTGCAATGATTGCGGGGAGTTTACATTGGTTTTTCGGAACATGGAGGGGAACCGGGGGAGTGCCGGATGTCCGGAATGCGGAATGCTGGCAAAACGGGTATTTTTACCGCCAAACTTGTATTCCATGCCGCAAGTTTTGAAAACGAGAATTGAAAATGGCATGGAACCAAGGCGGATGAGTCGCAAAGAACTTGGCCCGAGCATCCCAAGAAAAAGGACGCCATCCATCAATCGCCCTTGGCAGGTTTGATAATGGGATGATCGGGTATTTTCACCGTGGCCAAACAAGGTAGTCCAGAGGAGCGTTGGAATGTAGTGACCATCGCTCCTATCTGTTTATGGCGGGAACCGTCGCTTGCTACATAAAGTGTTAAACGGCTTGAACTCCTAAAAATCATTATTCTCATGCAAATGTCTTTTGGTTGAAGTAAGATATCTGGTATTCAAAATAGCACTCTGGGAGAAAAAATGAGAGAGTATGCGGGCAGAATGTACATGCCATAGAATTGAATTTACTCTTTCAGGGTGAGAATAAGAATGATAAAGCAATCAGCTGTTTTTTACTGGAACCAGTTCCATCATCATAAGTAAGGATCAGAAGATGATGTCAAAGTTTTAAATGCAAGAGGAGAGCGTTCAAAGGCCGACATGGACACTCTCCTTTGACTCCACTAGCATAAAATCAAAGTGAGTAATAATGATGTTTAAAATTTGAAAATTTAATGTTCTGGATATGTCCTTTGGATTGTATGTTTCTCAACCTCATAAATTTATTAACGCCTTCCACCGTCTCCCTTCACTATTTATAACGAAGCATCGTTATTATAATGGTGCAACTATTGTCTTCTAAAAAGCTTTATCAGAAAAACTGATCTGCTTCAACTTATTTTCATTCATTGATCTTTATACTAAAAAGCGCCCATTAACATTTCACAAACGAGCTCTGACGCCTTGTGTATTGTTCCATGAAGGATCGAAACGGATGCCTGTATTTCATTTTGGGACTGTTATCAGCTCTGCCACCTTGGCGCTCCTAACAAATTCCTCATTCAGCAAAAAGAAGAATAGTGGCTGATGTTTCTTGCTTACTTGTAGATAGCGGCAAAATGTTGGCGCATATAGCTCCTTGTGCTTAGGGCAAGCACCTTGGTACAGCGACGGCATATGATACAACAGAAAAAAAGAGAGGAAGATAGCCGTTGAAAAGTTTTACGGTCGACCAAGGACTTTTGAAGGAGGTTGCAAGAGCTGTCAATGGGGAGTACAGCGCCATACAGTGTTATACGAAACTGATCGAGATGGCACCGACAAAGAAAGAAAAAAAGATCATAACGGAGATTCGGGAAGATGAAATTCGGCATTTTCATGAGTTTTCTGCACTGTATATGTTCCTTATCAAACGTCAACCAGTACCAGAGATAAGCGAACCATGTCCGGATCGATATCGTGAGGGATTAAGGTTCGCTTTTGAAAATGAACAAGACACCGTTGATTTTTATCTTCATGTCGCGGATCGGGCAAACCACCCATATATGAGGCATGTGTTTCGAAGGGCCGCCGCAGATGAGCAGAACCATGCAGTTTGGTTTTTATCGCTGTTGACTCTTATGTAAAAAAAGTGCTCTCCTTGTCTTTTTTTGAAAAAGGGCGTGACAAAACTTCCTTCCAATCTACATTATTAGAGAGAGGACAATCTTTCCGAATGAAGAATATGTATTAGTACAAGTGAAAATCGGGGAGGGTCTGTTGTGGAAAAAGAAGTATTTACTTCCGAGGCAGCCAAGGCATTGGGAATTGGGGTCAGCACCCTCAGAAATTATGCAGTCATTCTGGAGTCAAAGGGTTACGGTTTTCAACGTGGAGCAAATAACGGACGGATTTTTCGGAAAAAGGATTTGGATAACATAAAAGAAATGATCGACAGCATTTCCAAGGAAGGCTGGACAGTGGAGCAGGCGGCAGAAGCTACAGCAGCACAGGTGGCCAGCCGGGGTGAGCAGGTTCTCCCTAGTGCAGAAAAAGAAATCACAATTGGAAAGTTGACGGAAAAAATCCATTATTTAGAAGAAAAACAAGCCGAACTGGCAAATATTAATGAAAAGCTGACAATGAAAGTAGAAAAACTGGCCGAAAAAATAAAGGATCGAGAACGTGACCAGCTTTTGCTTGAACGTTTAGAAGCAAGCCGAAATAAAAAGAAAAGAAGAGCCATTGCGTTTTTTCGTTCATTCATGACCTTCTCGGAAAAGAAAATATCTCCGTAAATAGAGCAAACGGATTCGTTTGCTCTATTTGGTTTTGCGTTTTTTACAGCGGGTACGTATAAAATATAATTCTTTTTTAAAAGGAGGAAACCTTATGAGCAAGAATAGAAAAATAGAAGGAACTTGGGATAAAGTGAAAGGCGAAGCGAAAGATACTTTTGGTGAAGCGACGGATAACAAGCGGCTTCAGGCGGAAGGAAAATGGGACAAGGCAAAAGGAGAAGCAAAGTAAAAATATGAAGAAGCAAAAGACCGCTTTTCGGATATGAACCCAAGCGAATAAAAGGGAGGGCTATTCCAGCATATTGATGGAATAGCCCTTTTTCAAAAAAACAGGTTTATTCGATAAAAAATAGGGGATATATAAAGAAAACTTTTAACATTTGATAGAAATTTTGTGAATTATTTTGTAAGCGATACACACTACATAAAATTTAAGGTAAAATGTCATTAGTGGAAATTCTAAATGAGGTGGTCTTTTTGCAAAGAGATCATGAGCAATTGGAACAAATGATCAATAGTCTTATGGAGATGGGAGTGAACATTTCAAAGACGAAGTCAAGGCTTGAACTAATGGAAGTCTTTGCTGAAATCGAGACAATGCCAGGTTATACTGAATGCCAATTTTAGATATAGAGTAGTAGAGACTGGGACACAACAAAATCAGCTGATGAAAAAACGAACAATAAAGTGAAACTTCATTCAGTAGGGCTCCTACTGAATGTTAGTTGAACCAATCGGGCATTTAGGTGCCGTTTTCTCTTGTATTCACTCAAGATTTTGAAGTGGAAGTCTTGCGGCACCTTACAAGCGGGATAAATTGTCCCAGTGTATAATGCGTAAGCTTTTAGCGTAGTCAAAATAGGTAGACTCCTGCGGGAATAGTTCGAGCTGAAGATCCCGCAGGAAAGCGACCCTTTGCTTTCCGAGGAAGCTGAAGAGACCTGCGGAAAGCGAAATATGTTGATGTAGCGATGATAGGGATTTTTTAACACAATAGGGGCCGAGACATAAATTAAAAGCTGATTCATATTCGTAAAGATCGTGAGAATAAAACCGCGTGAAATCAAGGTTTTAAACTTGATTCCATGCGGTTTATTTCATTTTACAGGGTTTGTCCCAGCCCCTTATTCATGCGTTTTTTGGAGCTTTCCACATTAAGATTATATAATCATTTTGTCGAAATGCATCATTTCCTGGGTAATAAAATGGTCATCCAGAAGGAGTTACCTCAATCACATGAATATGTTTGGCGTCCATGGATTTTACATGAAATTGATATCCTTCAGCTTCGATTACATCCCCTTCCTGCAAATCGTATTTTTGTGTTAAAAGCCAACCGCCAATGGTGTCAATATCTTCACATTCGATATGGGTCGCCAAAAGATCGTTCACTTCTTCTATTAAAACTTTGGCATCAAGCAGGTAATGTTTTTCCCCCTGTTTGCGAATGTATGGCATTTCATCTTCATCAAATTCATCTCTGATTTCTCCAACAATCTCTTCTAGTATATCTTCAACCGTCACAATGCCTGCGGTTCCTCCGTACTCATCAAATAAAACAGCTATATGGTTTCGTTCTTTTTGCATTTTAACAAGGAGCTGTTGGATCGGGATTGTCTCAATGACACGGATGGCCGGCTTTACATATGGTAAAATCGGCTGGTTGTCAGTGCAATTGTCTTCCATGCAGTCGGTTAGAAATTCTTTGATGTTGACGACCCCAATTATGTTGTCTTTATCTCCGTCAATAACAGGATAGCGGGTAAAACGCTGCTTCTTAATGATTTTCATCATTTCACTAACAGTGGCTGATTTATCAATTGTCAAGATCTCTGTTCTTGGAACCATGATTTCTTTTGCTACCCGGTTATCGAATTCAAAAATCCGATTCACATACTGATATTCCGACTGATTGATTTCCCCGCTTTTTAAACTGTCCGATAAAATAATCCTGAGTTCTTCTTCGGAATGGGCAATATCTCCTTCCGAAGCGGGCTTGACTCCAAATAACCCCACTATTAGGCGTGCCGCTCCATTCAACAGCCAAATGAAGGGAAACATGATTTTATAAAACCAGATAAGCGGTATCGCCACCGCAAGAGTAATTTCTTCTGCCTTGTGGATGGCAAATGTTTTTGGAGCGAGTTCTCCGATTACGACATGGAGAAATGTGACCAGGCTGAAGGCAATGACAAAAGAAAGGACTCCTGACAATGGCTCAGGTATATTCAGGCTCTCAAAGATAGGTGTTACGATGACTTGAACCGTTGGCTCTCCAAGCCAACCAAGTCCAAGGGCAGTTACGGTAATGCCCAGCTGGGTTGCTGATAAATAACCGTCTAAATTTGCCACAAGGCGCTTGGCTATAGCCGCCTTTTTATTTCCTTCCGCCATCAATTGATCGAGGCGTGAACTCCTGACTTTTACGATGGCAAACTCTGATGCTACGAAAAATGCTGTTAAACCAATGAGTAAGATGACGAGTAAAATGTTGATAACAAGCAATGGAGCATCCCACTACCGGATTCTTTTTTCATCCGGATGGGACTTCACCTCCTATTGGAAAAGTCTGTTCGTTGTATCCCTACTTTACCCTCTAAATGGAGATTCTTATCATGATTCCGGCAGATTTTTTAGTTATTTTCCACAAAAAGGAATTTGTTTCCTGGAAGAAGTTGTTTGTGATAAAAAACGCCCCATTTCCATTTAATTGATATACACGTATTCAATGTTGACATGTCCCCAAATGGAACGCCTGTAAACTATTGGTTTTTGAATTGGTGAAATTTGTAGTAAATATGTAATACTACAACAAGTTATTTTTGCTATTATATAGATATACCAATAGGTTCATCGTTAATCTGATGTGGAGGATGTATCGTTGAGAAATCATTCTGGCGGTAAAAATGTAATATACGTACATATGAACTATACGCACAAGTATGTATTGTCATATGGGATTGAGTTTCCAGAGTTTATGGACAGCATTCCATTTAAGCCTGCGAATCTTTTGCTATTGAAGCATAAATTTGAGGACGGATATTTTAATATGCATACACTTCTTCATTACGCATCGGAAGATAGCATTCAGCAACTGATGAATGATCATGTCGATCGATATGGTGATTTTTGCTGGATTGATTTTACGGATGAGGATGATTTAAATGAAATGGAAAGCCAATCATTGGCGGAGCTTTTGTATTTAAGCCATATGAAAGCTCCGCTCAGGCCGCCATTTTATCGAATTCTTGGAAACCAGTATGCCTATCTTACCCAGGAAGACGGCTTCTTCAATAGAACCTATTATAAACACTGGGAGCACTTTTACGGCATGCTTGGGGGTGTGTTGTCCACCAAGGTCAGTCCGAAAAGAGAGCGTTCATTTTTTGGAAGATTGCGGAGCCGATCCATTCCTCCGGTCCCGTTGGAAGTGTTACAAGTATATACTGACTTTATGTGTGAAGGGCTCGCTTTTTCCCTTGAAAAAGTCACCGTTGACAGGCAAAGAGCCGTTATTCCGATTTGGGTGATGGGTGACTTTCAGGACATGGATGAAATGGTGGAGGAATTTGAGGTTCGAAGCAGGAGAGCACCTGCGGGAAGGCTTGTCCTTGACCGAAGAAACAGTGAATGGCAGGCGATCATCTATTAAAAAATGGGCGGGAAGTCGCATTTCTCCGCCCATTTTTCCTCTTTTACACGGCTTTAAGCCGTTGCTTTTTTGTCTACCGTACTGTCAAGGAGCACTGCGATAGCTCCATCCCCTGTAACATTACACGCAGTTCCAAAACTGTCTTGCGTGATGTAAAGGGCGATCATCAAGGCGGTCATTGCCGGTCCGAATCCAAGCATTGATTCCAGCAGGCCAACCGCTGCCATCACGGCTCCGCCTGGAACGCCGGGAGCGGCGACCATTGTGATTCCAAGCATCAAAATGAACGGCATTAAAGATGCTAATGTGTAGGTATGACCCTGCATAAGCATGACAGCCATGGCACAACTGACAATCGTGATCGTGCTTCCCGACAGGTGGATCGTAGCACACAGTGGAATGGCGAAATCAGCAATGCGCTCTCGTTTTACGATTTTTTTGCCTTGTTTTAATGTCACCGGAATCGTTGCTGCTGATGATTGTGTTCCCAGGGCTGTAAAGTATGCGGGGACCATCGTTTTTAACATCGAAAACGGATTTTGCCTGCTTGTCGTGCCCGCAACCGTGTATTGAATCATTAGGTACGTTAGGTGAAGCAGGATAATCATGATAAATACTTTTATAAAGACGCTTAAAATAGCTCCAACTTGTCCTGCATGCGTCATATTGGCGAAGATGCCGAATATATGGACAGGTAGTAATGGGATAATGACCTTTTCAATCGTTAATTGAATGATGGATCGAAAATCCTCGGAGAACTTTAACATGGTTTCGAGTTTGAGAGCGGCAATACCGATTCCGATTACAAATGAGAATAGCAATGCCGACATGACTCCCATCACTGGTGCCATTTCAACGGTGAACATGGGTGATGCCAGTGCTTCCTCCGGGTTGGTGAACTCTTTGACAGATTGATTGTTCAACAAGTTGGGATATAGTATTTTAGCTGTAAGAAAGGCGAGCAGTCCGGCTCCAATGGTGGAAAGATAAGCAATACCAGCCGTGAACCCCAGCAGTTTTCCCGAGCCTTTTCCAACGGACGCAATTCCGGGAACGATAAATCCAATGATTAATAATGGGATAATAAAGTTAAGAAAGTTTCCAAAGAGTCCGTTGAATGTTGCAAATATACGCACAAGCCATTCGGGAGAAACAAGACCAATCAAAATGCCGAGGACAATCGCGATGATAATTCTGGGCAATAAACCAATCTTTTTCAAGATAAACCTCCTTTATAAAAAACTTTTTTTAAGGGAACGTGAGAGTGGCGTCTGCATTATTATAGCATAATTTTTGAGGATTTCGATTAGTTTTAAATTTTGGAAAAATGATAGTGAATCCCTTCTTGAACACCAAGGCTTTGCACGCCTGCTTGCCCAAATGCATATTTTAAACTAGGCTGATGAAAACCATTTGTTTTTCGGCAAATCATGTTAAAATAAAAGACATGTCATGAAGATAGGGGATGTAAGAAGCAATGAAATTGTGTTTATTATATGGAGGAAAATCCGCAGAGCATGAGGTTTCACTGCAAACAGCCAAAGCGGTGATCGGAGCGCTTGATAAAAACAAGTTTGATATTTATCCTATTTATATTTCCAAGCAAGGGCAGTGGGCCGAAGGATCGAAAATTACAGACACAATCACAGATGTTGCCCAACTGCAGCTTTTAAATAACAATTCTAACGAAGGGCTGAGCAGCACTGGTGAAGATCAGCTTTCACATAAATCTACAGATATGATTCCATCTTCTCTTCAGTCTGGTTACGATGTTGTTTTTCCGCTTTTGCACGGTCCGAATGGAGAGGACGGCACGATTCAAGGATTACTGGAAGTGTTGAATATTCCATATGTGGGAAATGGCGTGCTTGCATCGTCTGCCGGGATGGATAAAGTGACGATGAAAAATTTGTTCGCACAGGCGGGGCTGCGGCAAGTAAAATATGTTTCGTATATTCGCAGCGTTTGGGAAGCAGACCGCGATACCGCTTATAATGAAGTGGAAGCCCGGTTTGGGTATCCGTGTTTTGTAAAACCGGCCAATCTCGGATCGAGTGTCGGCATTAGCAAATGTGAAAACCGGGAAGAATTGGTTGCGGCATTTGAAGAGGCCTTTCGCTATGATCGCAAAATCATCATTGAGCAGGGGGTAACGGCACGCGAAATTGAGATTGGCCTGCTTGGAAATGATGAAGTTTCCTGCTCGGTTGCGGGGGAGATTGTTCCTAAAAAAGCATTTTACGATTATGAGGCAAAATATCAGGACGGATCGACCGAACTTGTCATTCCGGCCGATATTTCCGAAGAGCAGTATGCGGAGCTCCGTGAAATGGCGATTGCCGCATATAAAGAATTGGATTGTTCAGGGCTGGCGCGGGTTGACTTTTTTATAACAGAAGATGGCCAGGTACTGATCAATGAGGTGAATACAATGCCCGGATTTACACCGTTCAGCATGTTCCCGCTGCTTTGGAAACACACTGGTCTTCCATATGCTGAACTGATTGAGCGTCTCATTGACTTGGGCATAGAGCGTTTTGAGGAAAAACAAAAGATTACCCATACTTTTTAAGGAGGTATTCCGTTGATCGAAAGAACGATAGGACAGATCTCCACCATGATCAATGTAATGAACGACCTTTCGCCATATGCCCATGTTATGTTGAAAGGAGCTTCCATTGATTCCAGAAAAATCATTCCCGGCAACCTTTTCGTTCCTTTGAAAGGCGATAATTCGGACGGCCACCAATTTGTTGAAAAAGCTTTTGAACAAGGAGCCGCCGCTTCCCTATGGCAAGAGGACGTTCCCCATCCCCCGGAAGGATATCCGCTGATTGTGGTAAAAGATGTTTTAAAAGCGCTGCAGGATCTGGCCAAGGCCTACCGGAACGAACTGCCTGCCAAGGTCGTCGGTATTACCGGCAGCAATGGAAAAACAACGACAAAAGATATAGCGGCATCTGTGATGGGCGAAACATACCGTGTGCAAAAAACAGCAGGAAATTTGAATAATCATATCGGTTTGCCACTTACGATTCTATCTTTGAGAGAAGATACGGAGATTGCCATCCTTGAAATGGGCATGAGTGGAAGAGGGGAAATTTCCCTTTTAACGGATATTGCCAAACCGGATGTGGCGATTATTACCAATATCGGAGAAGCTCACTTGCTAGATCTTGGTTCAAGGGAAGCCATTGCTGATGCAAAGTTTGAAATTACGGAAGGACTGAAAGAAGACAGTCTGTTCGTTTATCCGGGAAATGAACCGCTGCTTGTGCAAAGAGCAAGCAGGTTAAAACAGACAAGGCTCAAAACGTTTGGAGAAACGCCGGACAATGATCTTTATCCGCTACATATACAAATGGAAGAAAGAGGAAGCACTTTTGTCGTTTCCAGTTATCCAGATGAACCATTGTTTCTTCCGATAGCAGGAAAGCATAATATGATGAACGCCATGGCTGCCCTGCATGCGGCTAGAGAATTTTCTGTCCCATTTTCTGATATAAAAGAGGGTTTGAAATCTGTAAAACTGTCTACGATGAGAATGGAATGGAGAAAAGGCCCGAAAGGTTCCACCATTTTAAATGACGTCTATAACTCTAGCCCAACAGCGCTCCGTGCGGTGATCGGATTAATTGAATCAATGGATGAAAAAAGAAGAAAAATACTCGTGTTGGGCGATATGTTGGAACTCGGGGAAGATGAAGAAAAATTCCATCGGGAAATAGGCGAAGAAATCAGTCCCGAAAAAATAACGTATGTTTATACATACGGAAGGTTAGGGAAAAGTATTGCGAAGGGGGCAGAAGAAAACTTCCCGGAAGAGCGGGTTTTTTCTTTCCAAGATCAAGACGAGCTGGCTGCCGCCCTTCAAGAGAAGCTAACAGGAGGAGAAATCATAGCGGTAAAAGCTTCCAGAGGCATGAAAATGGAAAAAGTTGTGGAAGCTTTGACACTGGAAGTTGACGAATAACATTATACAAATCATGGTAAAATGCCTGAAAGGCTTTGTCGCCAAAAATTGTAATCGACTCGTTTTAATGATAGAATAAGCACATCGTTTACAATTTTTTGCAGCGGTTCTTAAAGTGAGTGGGGCATTTTGCCTCATACTTTTTAAAGGAGATTGAGAAGCTTTGACGAAGTTTTCAGATTTGAATTTAAGCCCGGCTATTTTAAAAGCAGTCAATAGAATGGGCTTTGAAGAAGCGACACCGATACAGGCAAAAACAATTCCTCTCAGCAAGGAAGGGAAAGATTTGATCGGCCAAGCCCAAACAGGTACGGGAAAAACGGCCGCATTTGGTATTCCCCTTATTGAAAAAATCGATACAAAAAACCCGACGGTTCAAGGGATCATTATCGCTCCGACACGTGAACTCGCGATTCAAGTATCGGAAGAGCTATATAAAATCGGTATGGATTCCCGTGCAAGAGTCCTTGCCGTTTACGGTGGCTCGGATATTCAACGCCAAATCCGCGCATTGAAAAAAGGCCCGCATATTATCGTTGGAACTCCGGGGCGGATTCTTGACCATATCAACCGGAGAACACTCAAACTGAACAATGTGCATACGCTTATTTTGGATGAAGCAGATGAAATGTTGAATATGGGCTTTATTGATGATATTGAAGCCATATTGAAAACCGTTCCGGATGAAAGGCAAACGTTGCTTTTTTCAGCAACGATGCCGGACCCGATCCGCCGGATTGCCGAACGGTTTATGAAATCGCCTGAAACAGTTCGGGTTCAAGCCCGCGAGATGACGGTGCCTTTAATTGAACAATATTTTATTAAGGTGCCTGAAAGGGAAAAATTTGACGTTCTTTCCCGGCTTCTTGACGTGCAATCACCCGAATTGGCCATCGTCTTTGGCCGGACGAAACGCCGTGTGGATGAGCTGGCGAACGCCTTGACAGTCAGAGGCTATACAGCAGAAGGAATTCACGGTGATTTAAGCCAGGCGAAGCGCATATCCGTATTGAAAAAATTTAAAGAAGGCAGAGTCGACGTCCTGGTCGCGACCGACGTTGCCGCCAGGGGCCTGGATATTTCGGGTGTCACGCATGTTTATAACTATGACATCCCGCAAGATCCGGAAAGCTATGTTCACCGGATCGGCCGGACAGGGCGGGCCGGAAAAGAAGGGATGGCTGTTACATTCGTCAGCCCGCGGGAAATGGGTTATTTGCGTATTGTCGAACAGACAACGAAAAAACGGATGCAGCCGATGCGCCCGCCAACCTGGGATGAGGCGCTCGAAGGACAGCAGCGCATCGCGATGGAAAGACTGAGCGAAGCAATTCAGGAAGGCGATTTGGATGAGTATAAAACGAGTGCCAAAGATTTATTGACTGAGCATGATGATCCTGTTGAAATCATTGCTGCTGCGCTCAAAGTCATCACAAAGGAACCGGACAAAACGCCGGTCCATATTTCGGAAGAACGTCCGCTTCCTTCTAAAAGGGAGCATTTTGGCGGCGGAGGGCGAAGCAGACGCGGAAAGCCGGGGCAGCAATCATACAAGGGCCACCGGAAACCGCAGCGCCGTCCTAGCGGCCGCAGAACATCTTATTAAGTAAGAAACGCAATATTTACTCGCTTATAACCGTCCGTGCAAGAGGCGGCATATAAGAACACGCTCAAAAAGCGTAGGCGGTCAACATATGTTATAAACAATCGGAGGGTTTGAATCTTCCGATTGTTTTTTTGTTGGAAATTAGCTACATTTTTATTGTGCAAGATGTAAAATAGGCAATGACATGGTACGATCATTTCGTATGTATTGATGCAAACTGAGGGGAGAATTTCATGGAGATCACTATACCGGCAAAACGAATATCGAAGCGCGGATTAAAAGTATGGAGGATGATGGGCGTCATTTTTTCGCTTATCGCATGGGCGATTGCAATTGGTGTGGGAGTAGCGGCTTATTTCTTGGATTGGCCTGTTTGGATCGTTGTAGTAACCGGCCTGCTGGCTTTGATAGAAACAGTCAGCGCCGTTTGGATCATTCCTTCAATCCGTTGGAAACGCTGGAGGTATGAGGTAAATGAGCATGAATTGGAGCTGCAGCACGGCGTCATTTTTGTACACCGGACGCTTGTTCCGATGGTGAGGGTTCAACATGTCGATACCTCACAAGGACCGCTCTTAAAAAAATACGATTTAGCGACCGTTTCTATTTCGACTGCGGCGACCACACATGAAATACCGGCAGTCGATGTAGGGGAAGCGGAGGAATTACGCCGTTTGATTTCGGCTTTGGCAAGGGTGGCAAAAGATGATGTCTGAACCAAAACGTCTCCATCCCATTACTATTTTTTACGAAATCATGAGTGCCTTAAAAGAATTGATCATTCCCTTTATTTTATTTGTTATCATTGGAAATTCAGGTGATGACTCTTTTTGGAATAAAGTGCCGCTTTTTATTTTTATCCTTTTAATCGTGGCGATGATCGTTTCCGGCTTTATAAAATGGCTTCGTTTTACTTATTGGCTTGAAGACCAAGAACTACGGATTACCCAAGGGTTGTTCGTAAGGAAGAAAAGATACATCCCTTTTGAACGGATTCAAAGCTTGGATCTTTCTGAAGGCATTTTTCACCGTCCTTTTCAGCTTGTAAAAGTAAAGGTGGAAACAGCGGCTTCCAGCGACAATAAAGCGGAGGCGGAACTGACTGCCATTCACAAAGAAGAGGCCGCCGCTTTGCAAAAAATCATTGCGGATGCCAAGCGGGGAAAGAATGCGGAAGATGTGGAAGAAGAAGTGATTGAAGAGGTCGTTTATAAAATCACTACGCCTCAACTGTTTTTTCTGGCTACTACCTCGGGACGGGCCGGAGTGGTGATTTCCGCTTTTCTGGCTTTTATTTTCCAATTTGAAGACTTCATCCCGTATGAAAAGGTATTTAATGAAATGCAGGAGTTGATTCGTTACGGGGTCTTGTTTATATCGGCGATCGTGTTTGTTGTCTTGGTCATTGCCTGGCTTATTTCCGTATTAATAGCTTTCTTTAAGTACAATGACTTTACCGTTAAAAAAGTGGAAAATGATTTAATCATTACACGCGGGCTGCTCGAAAAAAGAACGACGACTGTTCCACTGCACCGGATTCAAGCATTGAAGATTACGGAAAGTCCGATTCGCCAGCCGTTTGGATATGCGAGTGTGAAAATCGAGAGTGCGGGAGGAACTGTCATGGAAGAGGACAGCTCATCTATTGACCTTTTGCCTGTTGTGAAAAAGAGCCAGATTCCCGATATTTTGGGAGAGGTATTGCAGGAGTTTTCATTTGTGACCGATTTGAAGCCCGCTCCAAAGAAATCTCTAAGGCGATACTTATTTGTTAAAGTCCTTATCGCCTTCGTAGCAACCATTGTACTGTCAGCCACTTTTTGGCCGTATGGCTTGCTGGCATGCATTTTGATTGGAGGAGCGGCGGTCTGGGGGTATGCCCAATTTCGTTCAGCCGGTTGGAATATCCATGGCCGGCAGTTGACGATGCGGTTCCGAACGATTGAACAGCACACGGTACTCATGAACAAGAACCGGATTCAAGCCTTTGACATGAGCGTCAACTGGTTTCAAGATCGTGCCGATCTTGCCGGTGTGGAAGCTAAGGTAAAATCGGGAGAAGCGTTTGAAAGGGGGCATATTCCCCATATAGAACAGGAGGCTGCCCAAGAAATATATAAGTGGTACAGCCATCGAGAATTTACCAAAAGCGAACAGGCTTGATCTGAATTAATAATGCGCCGATCAAAAAACCGGCAATCAGGCCAGAAATGTGGGCCGTAATATTGATGCCTGATTGAAAAAATGTCATGATGACCCCGATCGCGGCCATTGGCAGGATCACTTGCTTGCCTTGCGGGGGCATCGCTCCTTTTTTTAATGCAATAATAGCCAAATAGATTCCAAACAGGCCGAAAATCGCACCGCTCGCCCCCAGATGGGTATAGTACGGAGGGTTCAGCAAATAAGTGGCAATATTGGCCGCAATTCCGCAGGCCAAATAGACGAAAACAAACAGCCATTTTCCAAGAGCACGCTCCAAAGCGGGGCCAAACAGCACAAGTGAAAAAGAATTAAATAAAACATGGGCTAAGCCTGCATGCAGAAAAATGGGGGTTACAAGCCGCCAATACTCGCCCATGCCAATGTAAATATTAACACCCACGAGCGATTCGAAAATCAGCTTGTTGGGAAGAAGCGGAAGCTTCATTGATAGAAAAAGGATCAAATGAATGGCGACAACTGTGGTAACAACCGGGTAAAGTTGCTTAAACTGTTTAAAAGACTCGGTACGGACAAACATATGTGTCTCCTTTCGGATTTTTCATAAAAAAATGAAACGTATATTGCTTCTCCCATTATATTAAACAGAGACGAATAGTAGAAGGGATGTGCAGCCGTGATTGCTGGAATCGGTCTGGACCTTGTGGAGCTAGACAGAATTGAGAGGCTTAGGCAGAGCCAGCCTCGGTTTCCAGGGCGAATTTTAACTCAAAAAGAACTTATGCAATATGATACCTTGCCCGCAAAGCGGAAAACAGAATTCCTTGCCGGAAGGTTTGCGGCAAAGGAGGCGTTTGCAAAAGCGCTGGGAACCGGAATTGGCAAGGGTATATCCTTTATGGACATTGAAATCGGGTCGCAATCTAGCGGAAAGCCATTTATCGCGAAGCCTGCAATGGGGAAGTCGCATGTGTCCATTACGCACACGAAGCAGTATGCCGCGGCACAAGTGATTATAGAAGATAGCCAATAACCCCATTTTCCTGGACCGTAAATAGGAAAATCAAATGATACCTTATCGGACTGCAAAGTTCAACCTGAAACAATCTTTTCCGTTGCCGCCACATAATTGGCGGCTTTTCTTTTGACATATTGTCCACGGTTGTCTCATATATTTTTAATGCGTCAGGAGAGAGGGGGCAGGGCCCGGAATGATTGCCACGTTGTGCGGGGCGCTCGCGGGAAAAAACGGATGATGGCCAATGATCCCGGGTTTCCGGCTTCCTCTCTTCTTTTTATGTGTAAATGAGACAACGAAGGGGTTGAAGGAATGAGAAAGGGGCTATGGCTATTTGCAGGATTGTTGCTGGCGATGCTCGTACTTTCGGCCTGTGGGGAAAAATCAAAGGAGGATGTGACAAAAGGGCTGGATAAGAAGGTTGGGGAGTTAAAAGGGTACAAGGCAAAGGCCAAGATGACGCTGGAAGTCGGGAGTAAGCCGCAAGTGTACGATATAGATGTTTGGCATCATAAACCGGGCGATTACCGGATTCATTTGAAAAGTGCCAAAAAAGAACAGAGTCAAATGATTCTTCGTAATAAAAGCGGCGTCTACGTATTGACTCCTGCCTTGAACAAAAGTTATCGCTTCCAGAGTGATTGGCCGAAAAACAGCAGTCAGGCTTATTTGTATGAGTCACTTGTCCAAGATGTCCTAGAGGATCAGGAAGCGAAATTTAAATCGACGAAAGAGCATTATATTTTTGAAACAAAAACACGCTACCAAAATAATAAAATGCTTCCATCGCAGGAAATTACATTCCATAGAAAGACGTTGGAGCCGGTTAGTGTGCAGGTCATGGATACGGATAAAAATCCGGTCGTCACTGTTGAATTCACAAAAGTCGATTTTGACGCGAAATTTGATAATGATGCGTTTGATACGAAGAAAAACATGACGAGCGCACAGTTGGAAGTTCCGGTATTAGCCGATTTGAACACAAAAGAGTTTACAGTGAAGTATCCGATGGCCGAGATTCCGGGTGTGAGTCTTGCCGATGAAAAATCCGTCGAAACTGACGAGGGCAAGCGTGTGATATTGACCTATGAAGGTGAAAATAAATCATTTACACTGATTCAAGAAAAAGCGGAAGTCATTCCAACCGCTTCCATGGAAACAGTCGATATGGACGGAGAAATGGTGGATCTCGGGTTTGCTGTCGGCGTGATGAACGACCATTCGATTGTATGGAGCGAAGCCGGAGTGGATTATTTGCTGGCGTCACAAGATTTGACACAGGAAGAGTTATTGGGTGTTGCTCGTTCAGTTCAAGGCTACTCAGAGAAATAACGGTCCGCAAAAATATTCTGTTCCCTTTCAGGTTATATCTACCTGAAAGGGATTTTTTTTGCCGTAAGATGTGTAGGGGGGAATGTTTTATGAAAAAATGCTATGACCAGGATGTCGGTCCGTTTTACGGCTCGCTGTAAGTGTCCCGGCTATAGAGGATAAACCGTCTGCCACTCGCAATCCCGACGTGGTTCTTTAAAACGGGCTCTTTTGTCCACCTATAAAAAGAAAGTGTAATTCATTTGAAGTTTTAAATCCGGATATGGCGAAAAAGTTTACCTCTTCCAGCCTCCATTTAAAGGATCGGCACGTAGGAAGAGGTGTTTTTTATGCGGGAAAATATCGAGTGGAGGAAGGGGGGGCAAATGTTGCGCTCTGGATCCTAAAGTTTTTTCTGGCTGATTTAAAAAGAGAAACGTATGATGGGTATAATAGAAAAAGGCTTGGATCAAACACATCTGCTTCATCTCGATATTTTGATATCATAGGATTGAGCAGCTTTTCAATCATATTGATAGCGTATCGCTGAAATTGGCAAGTATGACCCGCGGCTTGTTAGGTGGTGGGTGATACGGCAGCGTGTCAGTGATTGTTTCTTTACAATCATAGAACGGTTTGATAACTTGGCTACATTCATTGGGTTGATGAGAAAAACGGATATCCAACTTTGGGTTGATGAGAAAGCCGGACATCCAACATTGGGTTGATGAGAAAGCCGGATATCCAACATTGGGTTGATGAGGAAGCCGGACATCCAACATTGGATTAATGAGGAAAGTCCGGATATCCAAAAATTGAATGTGTTCACCAGAGGCTGATTCGATGGCACGATGGAACGGCCTTTATTCTGGGAGGGCGTTAATAGGGATGCGTGTTTGCGGAGGATTTCTTTTGCATTATTTTCTTCTGCGATCGTTTTCGTGTTTCCGGTGCGGATAGTTCCGATCGTATTGGCATGCGCACTCATAACATATTAGCTTTGATAGGAGACATCGCCATAGGGGTGACTTGCGCTTTATGGAAAATGTTGAAGGCGCTATATGGGTTATGCAGTAAATAAAGAGAGGGATATGGATTGGGCATTACAATAGAAAACTTGAAAAAAAGAATAGACGTGGCGGCAAAAAGAGCCCCGGCTGATTTAGTGATTAAAAACGGCAAGGTTGTCAATGTCTTTACAAGGGAGATTATCAGAGAGGATATTGCCATTGTGGATGGTTATATCGCCGGAACAGGAACATTTGAAGGGAAGGAAACGGTGGATGCATCCGACAAGTATATCGTGCCCGGCTTTATTGATGGCCACGTCCATATTGAGTCCGCGATGGTCACTCCGCCGGTGTTTTCCAATGTAGTCCTTCCGCATGGGGTGACGACCATCATTGCCGACCCGCATGAAATCGCAAATGTAGCAGGAACGTATGGAATCGACTTTATGCTCCATACATCCGAAGATATTCCACTGGAGGTTCTTTTGGTGCTGCCATCATGTGTTCCCGCCACGCCTTTTGAAAATGCGGGAGCGTCGCTTGAAGCTTCAGATTTGGAACCATATTACTCCCATCCCAGAGTGATTGGACTCGGAGAGGTCATGGATTATCCTTCAGTGCTTCATAAAGATGACAATATGCTAGACAAAATCATGAATGCAACGGCTAGAGAAAGGCATATTGATGGCCACGCATCCGGAATTCATTCGGATGGAATCAATGTATATATGGCCGCGGGAATCCGTACCGACCATGAATGTGTGACAGCGGAGGAAGCCCTGACAAGATTGAGAAAAGGGATGTATGTGATGTTGAGGGAAGGCTCGGCGGCCAAAGACTTGGTTGCTCTGCTGAAAGCTGTTCATGAACATACTGCGCGCCGCTGCCTATTCGTTACGGATGACAAGCATCTGGATGAAATCATTGATGAGGGAAGCATCGACTATCATGTAAAAACAGCCATACGTGAAGGACTCGATCCTCTACTTGCCATTCAAATGGCTACCTTAAATGCGGCAGAATGTTTCGGACTTAAAACAAAAGGGGCCATCGCACCGGGGTATGAAGCTGATCTCCTACTGTTAAACGACCTCAAGACCGTCGATATTGATCGGGTATATAAAAGAGGAAACCTAGTAGCCCAAAATGGCCATGTGATCCAGCCTAAGAAGGCTTTCGTTGCGTCACCCGCCATAACAGACAGCCTTCATATAAAGCACGTATCTCGTGAAGATTTAAAAGTGAGAATGAATAAAGGAAACAGAGCAAATATTATTGAAATCAAGCCAAAGATGATTGTCACAAAACACCTTATTGAGAAGGTGGATGTGATTGATGGTTTTTTTCAGCCGTGCACCAAAAAAGATCAGTTGAAAATAGCAGTCGTCGAACGTCATAACGAAACAGGAAATATCGGTCTTGGGATTGTGAAAGGAATGGGGATGAAAAGAGGGGCTATTGCGTCGACAGTTGCCCATGATTCGCATAATATTGTCGCCACCGGTACAAATGATGATGATTTGCTGATGGCCATTCAGGTGACAGCAGACATGAAAGGCGGCCTCGTTGTTGTGGAAGGTGGAAAGCCCATTGTTTCCCTTCCGCTGCCGATTGCCGGATTAATGTCGGATCTGGATTATCAGGTGATTCATGAGCGGATCAAAGAGGTTAATAAAGCTTTGGAGCGAATAGGTTGCTCCATGGAATTTAACCCGTTTATTACTTTAGCCTTTATTGCCTTGCCCGTTATTCCTGAATTAAAACTGACTGATACCGGGTTATTTGATGTAAAAGCATTCCGGCATATTGAAATTGAAGCGAGTAACATTACATAGGTGAAACGTATTATCTGGCATGAAGTCTCCCGTTTCAAGGCGGGAGATACATCGCTAGGAAAAGCTTGATTGGTTTAAGGAACGATGGGGAAGTGAAAAATCCACGGTTCAATATATTTTCTTGTTTTTTGCGGTGTTGTTTTTTTGCCAAAATGACTTATGATGGTAATATTCAGGATTTTGCATACGAAAAATGTCAATTCATTAACGTGAAAGTCATATGCTCGTTTTTAGGCAATTTTTATAGAAGAAAGAATTTTTTTCGGCCATAGCTTTTAGGAAACCCGTCTTCTGGCAGTTGTTTGGATGGAGAGCGCAGAATGGGATTGGATAAATATTTACAACATGGATGCATTTCTTATATTCGGGAGGCAGTAGATTGTCCCCTTCCCAACTTGATCATTTCCTCATTTTTCCATATTCACACATTCCAGCATCAATGTTTGTAACCGCTACAACGAAAACAACAGCTTTTAATTGGACAGAAGAGAGAAAGTACCTTAATGTTTCGCAAAAATCACAATAAAGCGAACGGGAAGGTTTTCTAAAAATCAATTGACATATGTGTGCCCTGATTGAATAATCAATAATGTGAAGTCGATCTGGGGAGTGTGACTTACTTGAATGAAGAAATTCCATTTTTCCGTGATACATGGACGGAAATTGATTTAGATGCCTTGTATGACAATGTTAAAATGATCAGAAACGCGTTGCCGCGGAACACACATATGCTGGCCGCCGTGAAGGCGAACGCGTATGGCCATGGGGCTTTGCAGGTTGGCTTGGAAGCGTTAAGAGCAGGGGCGCACGGTTTGGTTGTGGCACTGCTAGATGAAGCATTATGGCTAAGAAAGCATGGAATTGAGGCGCCGATTCTCGTGCTTGGCGCTATTCGGCCAAGCGATGCCGGAGTGGCTGCCCGTTACAATATTTCCGTACCCGTTTTTCAAACAGACTGGTTAGAGGAAGCGAGCCGGTCGATGAAGGACGGCGACGTATTAAAAGTCCATATAAAATGCGATACCGGCATGGGACGAATTGGCCTTAGAAGAGCCGATGAGCTGAAAGAAGTTGAAAAAATGGTCTCTGCATCGGACAAGTTTTTGTTTGAGGGCATCTTTACGCATTTTGCGACTGCAGATCAACAAGAAGAATGTTATTATCAGCAGCAACTGCAAAAGTTCAAACGATTTATTGATCTTTTGGAAACAGTTCCGACTTATATTCATGCCGCAAACAGCGCTGCTGCCCTTTGCCACCATGATTCCTTGTTCAATACAGCGAGAATCGGGATCGCCATTTACGGTCTTTCTCCATCAGAAGAAAGACAATTTATTCCGAAAACCCGTCAGGTCCTTTCATGGCATACAAAAATTGTTCATGTTAAAAAGCTGCAGGCCGGGGAGTGCGTCGGGTATGGAGCTTGTTACAAGGCCCGCGAAGAAGAGTGGATCGCCACGCTTCCGGTTGGGTACGCGGACGGCTGGCTCAGAAAGCTGGAAGGCCAGCGGGTTATTATAGAAGATGAATTTGCCCCGATTGTTGGGAGAATTTGTATGGATCAAACTATGATTCGTCTCCCCCGCTATTTTCCGGTTGGAACAGAAGTTACGCTCATCGGCGGGCGGCAAGACCTGTTTATTTCCGTGGATGACATCGCCAAAAAGCTTGATACAATCAATTATGAAGTAACATGTTCGATCAATTTTCGTGTTCCGAGGGTGTTTAAACGAGGGAAGCAAGCCGTCGAAATTGAAAATAAACTTTCTACTCGATTTTTGTAAAATTTCAGTAGAAAAAAGAAGGAATTCAGCTAAAAAGGGAGAAATGATGTATAAGGAATTCTTTGCCGGGCCGATAATAGAAAAAGAATCCCAAATGTTCTTTGCAGGACTGCTGTTTGATGGTATGATTATAGTTGATTTGAATTAAAACGGCTTGTATTGATGGTGGAGGTGTGGTTAGTGTCTGAATCCAGCGCAACAACTGAAATTATTATTCGTTTACCACAGCAACTCTTGGCGGAGCTGGACGGATTTGTAGAACAAGAGAATGTAAATCGAAACGAATTTATTTACCGCGCTACGAAAATGTATATTCGTGAACGAAAAAAACGCCACATAGTAGAATCAATGAGACGAGGCTACATGGAAATGGCCAAGATCAACCTTGCGATTGCATCGGAGGCTATACAGGCGGAATACGAGGCAGAGCATACTGTCGAACGGCTTGTAAGCGGGGGATGATCTTTTGGGCGTTAAGCGAGGCGATGTATATTTCGCCGATTTATCCCCGGTAGTAGGCTCGGAACAAGGGGGAGTCAGGCCGGTGCTCGTGATCCAAAACGATATCGGGAATCGTTTCAGCCCCACGGTCATTGTTGCGGCCATTACAGCACAAATCCAAAAAGCTAAGTTGCCTACGCATGTAGAAATTGATTCAAAGCGTTATGGTTTTGAACGGGATTCAGTCATTCTGCTTGAACAGATTAGAACGATTGACAAGCAGCGTCTAACGGATAAAATTACACATCTGGACGAAGAAATGATGGAAAAGGTGGATGATGCCTTACAAATCAGTTTGGGCCTCATCTCTTTTTAAAAAATTGTCAGCTTGTAGGGAATGCAGGTATTATGATTCTCTACAAGCTTTTTTATGATCATTTTTAGTAAAACAGGCTATATGAGCCACATTTATGAAGCTATTGACCAATGGATGCTTTCATGATAAGGCTTTTGTTGTAGAAAACATGCTCAATCAATATGCTGATAGAGCCTCTGGATAAAGCATTGTGATCCGTGAGAATCCCATGTTAAAGCGAGTATATAAAGGGGATTATAAGGAATGCAAAAAATAGATAAACTCATCCCGATTTATCGGGAACAAAAAGCATATACGATATTTTATGACCGAGAACATCATAAATTTTATAAGTTTCAGCACCAGGAGTTTTATGCGATTCTCATATTAATCATCTATTCACTTGCCATCCTTGGAGGAATATACTTGGCCAATGAAATATTTCTCTACTTTTCATTTGCAGGAAATGCAGTGAATATGTTCTTACTTACTTGCATTGGCATTGTGATCATCGGGAGTTATTTCGTAGCAAAAGTTTATTATCGAAGTTTTTATATACGGAAACCAAGGGAAATATTTGTAAATAGGGAAAGCTTGGATACATTTGCCAGAAAAGGGATACAGCAATATCGCGTATCCATATACGCCGGTGGCGGTTTGAGTGTTTTATTTGCCCTTATTTCTTTTATATTGACTTTGGTGTTTGCCCGGCTAGATTTTTTGGTCTTGGGTGGTCTCGGGATCACAAACACATTCCATTTACTTTTTATAAAGCCTTTTACGACACAAAAAATACTGAAGCAAATGGTTCATAACGAAATAAATGATTCGTAAATACCACTAAGGAACCCGAGTCTGGAGGAAGGTGCCCTCTCTCAGGAACGAGGAATCGTGTGCTACATCCCCACGTGTAGACCGAACAAGTGGGGGAAGCCCGGGAAACATTTTGATGAGCTGGAGCAGTTGCTGTTCACCGGGTAAAGAGCAGCCGGGTGTAGTACAGGGAATGTCTTGTATAAACAAGGGGGAGAGTTTCCCCGTATTGTCTAACAGCCAACAATGTCATTTATTTCTTTTTCGAATGCTGTTATCGGCATTTTGTAAATGGAAACAGGTTCGCTCTTATTTATAATCACTTTCCTATAAACGAGAGATAAGAAATATATTCTGTCCCCTCCAAGTTTCCTTTCGTATTTCACGTTCTTTTATTGATGTTTATCATACTCCAACATCCGCCTCTTCCACATCGCTGCTTGTTCCTCCATCCCTTCTTTCCGGTAAAAATCAATTAAACATTCATAAAATTCAAGAGCAGGTATTAATTGGATGGCTTTTTTTAACTGATAAATGGCTGTCATATAATTATTTTGCTTTTTATAAGCGTAAGCATTCCAAAGAACGAGATCCATTACGTCTTCTTCTATCTGGGTGCGCAATTCTAAAAACCAGTCAGTAGGGTGAGACTCATCAAAAAGGCGCTTGGGGAAAGTGTGAATCATCTGATCAATAAGCTGTTGCCGTTTTTTGTATGATGATTCATATTGCGCTTCGCGAATTTTTTCCATAAAGATCACGGCATCACATTTCACTTCTCCTTGAAGATATACGTGAGCGCCATCTAACACTAAAAAGGAGTAATCGCTCCCTGGAATGGTTAAAAGTTTGCGCAAGTAGGACAAATATACCCGTAAATTGGCTTTTGCTTGCTGAATCGGAATATGTGGCCACAATGTTTCACATATATGTTCTCGCGTCGTGGAACGGTTGACTAACAGAAAAAGCAGCAATGGTTTGGCGAAACGCTTATTCCAACCATTTTGTATCGGCTCTCCTTCAAGATGCACATGAAATGGCTCCAGTATTTTTACTTGCAGCTGTTTGTGCGCCTGGAGCTTGTCTAGCCACTCTGTTTGAATTTGACTGACATAATCAAGCATTGTCTCATCCACTGAACGGATAAATGGATCAGGAACAACAGGCGGGCCATTCTGATGCGTGACAAAATCATGGAGAATCTGGGCAATCAGTTTCGGTTGATCCAGAATGATAAGACTGGATGCGTTTGGTATCATTAAATGCTGGCAGTGGCGCAAATGGACCGTATGTAATTTTAAATAATGAAAAGGAAACAAAAAGTCTTTTGATCCCGACAAAATGAGTGTAGGACATTGCAATTGTTTGATATCCGTAATGGGATCTGAACTGACGGTCAAGTCCATGACCTTGGCGTAAAGGTCAAATTCAATCGTTTCGGCATATACTTTCAACTTGTCTAGCTCTGGATGCCCTTTTGGCAAAGTGGTGGCCATTGCCTCCAAGTAGTCAAATGGAATTTCTTTTTTTCCACCTGACAATTCTTTTCGATGGGATCGGATACTTGGAATCATATGTGGCGGGTGGCATGGTAAGGACATTAATGTAAGAGTTTTTACTTTATTTGGATGTAGGTTTGCATAGGCTGCGCCGATCAATGCGCCCATTTGCCAGCTAACGATATGTACAGCTTTCAACTCGAAAGCTTCCAGCAATTCATGAAGGTCCATGACGAATCGCTGGATCGTCAAATCTTGAATGGGGACATCATTTTCACTTTTTCCATATCCTCTCAAGTCATAGCGCAAGATAGAGTAAGTATCGCCCAAATGATTGATTAGTGTTTCAAAAGACCGCAGATCGACTGCATTTGAATGAATAAGGACGAGTATTTCGTCAGTATGATGGGCTGATTGCGCCTCTTGAAGTACATAATGAACTTGTCTGTCATTGATTTTTATAAGCGGCATGAAGACCCCCCTTTTGCTTGTTTTGTTTCATTGGACAGATGACATGGCTGACAGTTTATAGACATTCAGATTCTCCTTTTTTCATAAAAAAAGGGAGAATTTTTTTGTGCAATCCATTGTATTTAAAATGAGGTGTTGCGTTTGTGTAACGCTCCATTTGGTATGATTGCGAGCAAGATTAGATTGGTGGAATAGATTCTGTTTTTTTCACCAACTAGTATAGATGATAACGTACACTTTTTATATCGGAAAGGATTAAAAAAATGAAAAGAAAGATCGCTATTTTCCTTATTTTTATTTTAAGTTTCTCTATGATCGAGCCTTTTTTTCAGGGGAAAGTAGAGGCGCAAAATTTGTCTCAAATCATTAAAGCTGAAAAAACACTAGACTTTCAACGTGTTGATGGGTCATGGGAGTTGGGCCCCGGCTCTGGTACTAGCAAAGTAGGGTATGAATGGAAGGAGGGATCGCGTATTTATCATGAACCTTTGGTCTATTTTTCTCTGGAAGAAATTGACCGAAGCAAGGACATACAAATGGTAGCCTTACAGTTTGGCGTAGCACCTTCTTCCCTGGAAAATGCCCCTTTTTTGGATATATGGGGAGTCAATAACTACAGTCTGGAAAATATGTTTGTACGTAATAAAAGTGCGAAATTGTTAAATAGACCCATTACTCACGCTCCTTTTAGCATGTCATTTAACGTCACAACTTATGTCGTTTCTCAACTCCATCATAGTAAAGCTGCTTTTTTATTTGGGGGGGCAACTGAATCGCCTGATCCCGGCTCCCCCGAAAAGAACCGGAACTTGTCAATATATAATCACAGCAAAGAATACTATGAACCAATGCTGCTTGTTATGTATAAGGAGCCTTCGCCGCCTATGGGAGAAATAGCCATTGAAGGCAATGGTTTTACAAATACAGAAGGGGTAAAATTGCGAATCGATGCTCGTCCCAACAATGGCAGGCCGGTTGAAATGCGGCTAGGGAACAGTTCTAATGACTGGATCACACCATGGCGGCCATATCAATCATCAATGGAATGGACTTTGCCATCGGGTGATGGGCCAAAAACAGTTTATTTACAGCTTCGAAACCAGGCTGGAGCTTTGACCAATCAATACACGGCCAATGTCATATTGGATACGGTGAAGCCTGCCGGAAATGTTACGATCAACGGGGGAGAAGTGAGTACAAAGGCCCCAAAAGTGACTCTGCATATGGATGGTCGGGATACGAATGGTGTAACAGAAATGCAAATTTCCAATAAAAGTAATGAGTGGCCTCATGAGTGGGTGCCGTTTTCAAAAACGTATGAATGGACATTGGAATCTCCGACAGTGGAAGAAGGAAAAACGGTGTATGTTCGCTTAAAGGATCCGGCTGGAAATATTAGTGACACTTTTTCAGCCAGCATTGATTTGGAGCTCGGCCCACTGATCGATGGAGTTGAAGATGGGGGTGTATACAATCGTGATGTAACGGTCACACTTGCCCCTCGTGTCAAAACGGTTCATATGAATGGAAAACAGGTATTTGTAAGAGAAAGCGGAGATACGGCGGTTAAGCAGTTGGCTATAGCAGAAACAGGAGAAATAGAACTGGAAATAACCAATACACGCGGGGAAGCGACTGCACTGCAATTTTTGATCGATCGTGAGGCCCCTAGTGGAACTATTACAATAAACGGAAATGAAAATTATACAAACTCTCGCCAGGTCATCTTGAATGTAACGGCAAAAGATTTAGGCGGTTCTGGCCAGGTGCAGATGCGGTTTAGTAATGACAAAGATACATGGCAGGATAATTGGGAGAATTTTTCAGAAACGAAGCCATGGATGTTGGAAGAGACAGGTGTTAGTCAGAAAACCGTTTATATGCAACTGCGGGATCGTGCTCAAAATGTCAGTGAATATGAGGCGGCAATTATATATAGATCTCTGCCAGTTCCGGAGGATCACGTTGTAACGGGATGGATTGGTCAGAAAGTCCGATTTAAAAAGGAGGACTTTGTTTATAAAAACGGAGACAAAACGGAAATCGAAGCAGTTAGAATGGAGACTCTTCCTGATAAAGGCAGGTTGTTTTTAAGCGGAGAAGAAGTTGCAACTGGTCAAGTGATTCCTCTTGATCAATTGAAGGATTTAACGTTTATGCCTCCCTTATTGTGGATTGGAATGACTAATTTTACATGGAAAGCGACGAATGGCTACGAGTTTTCTAAAAATGCCGGGAATATGAAATTGGAAATCGATATGGAACCGGAAAAACCAACCATAAAGGTGAATCCGTCCGGTGAATGGACGAATGAAGCGGTGGAAGTGACCATCGTGGATGGCAAAGTGGGTACAAGCGGTGTAGAAAAATCAGAGTATAAGATTGGAAAAGATGGAGAATGGCAGTTTTATGAGAAGCCATTTGATAAAGTCCATATAATTGTGTAAAAAGAATAGGTCACCATCATGACCATGTTACAATGTTTTCGACCAAGAAAAACACATGGAGGACATGATGA
>NZ_JAFBFH010000019.1 GCF_016909185.1 Siminovitchia thermophila
TTGCTCGAACAGGGTTTTCCTTATCAATCATTTCATCTAAACACAGTAATTGAAAACTTATTTGATCTCTTGAAAAACCGTGAACATTGCCCATTTTAATAATCCCCTCTGCTTATAAGTTACCTATATTATACCTTTTTTTGGTTTTATTTGTTAGACAGTCTGATGTAAGGTGCCGTAAGACTCCCACCTCAAAATCCTGAGTGAATACAAAAGGTCTAAGTGGGAGTAAACGGCACCTAAATGCCCGATTGGTTCAACTAACATTCAGTAGGAGATGGAAGAAAACGCCTACTGAATGAGGTTTCACTTTATTGTTCTTTTTTCATCAGCTGATTTAGTCGTGTCCCAGACTCGGACTCCATTAAAAGAATGCGTTCATATTCTTTCAGATAGGTTGTCAATACCCTTTTCTTTTATTTCGTTGTGACATCCATTTTTTTGTGTGTAAATAATACTGCCTGATTGGGCGGCTCCCCCATCAGGATTCGTCCTTGGAGTGCTTTACGATCATTTACCATTATCAACGGACAAAAAGGCCTCAGCCCGTTTACATACGGGGCTGAAGCCTCTTATGTCATTGGTAGGCAGGGTGCAGTTCTTTTTTCTCAACCGCCCTGTTCTTACCTTTAGTCAATTTGCTTGGATAGCCGGCACTTATTTTACCACGGCTGCGGGACGGTTTCTTTTAACCGAATCAATGATATGGCCATCTTCGTCCCATTTGATGGCACGGTAATGGCCATCGTGATAAAATGTGAACCAGCTTCCTGACTTGATTGCTTCCGGAATCCATTTTTGCTTTGCATAAATAGAATCCATCGGGTAATCGTCATAAGCCAAAACCCATAATACATTTCGGTGGGCATGGGTCGGCATGATGTCAGCCATGTGAACCGCCCTTTCACCGGAACTTTCGATCGTAATGATACTGTGCCCGGCGCTGTGTCCCCCTGTATGAACCATGTTAATGACGCCTTCAATCTCAATCTCTTCAGAAAACGTTTTCACCTGTTCTTGAATCGGTTCCCAGTTTTCTTTCCAGTATGTATTTCGGGAGCGGATATTGGGATTGCGCATTTCATCCCATTCAATGGCAGATGTGTAAATCACCGCGTTCGGAAAAAAAGAAACATAACGATCTCCAACTTTTTTCGTTAATCCGCCTGCATGGTCAAAATGCATGTGGGTCATACAAATAATATCAATGTCAGAAGGTGCCAGCCCAAACTTGGCAAGCGATTCTTCCACTTTCGATTGTTCCGTAACGCCGTAGTTTCTTAATTGCTTTGCGGACAACTTGCCGTAGCCAAGCCCTGCTTCAATCAAGATGTTTTTTCCATTTACTCTCAAAAAAATAGGGTCTGACCTTAATTCAATTTGATTCTTTTCATTAACCGGATATTTTTTTTCCCATAAGGGCTTGGGCACTACACCAAACATGGCTCCCCCGTCAAGATACGTATCTCCGCCATTGAGCCAGGTTAACGTCAATTCACCAATGTTCATTGTTTCCATTTTCTCGACCTCCCGCACATTTCGAAATTATTGTACCATATTAATTGAATATTCAGCCATGTAAAAGCAAATAAAAAATAAAAAACCGCAACCTGCCAATGAAAAATGGTGTACATACTGTTAACATACCATCATCATTTGGAAGACTGCGGCGGGGTTCTATAAAATGAGCATTAGATAAATTTCTCTAAATATCCGATCCAGAATTTTACTTCTTGAATACGATTTTTACTTTTATGCCAACCAACAGAAAGCATCGTATGGGCGATAACATACCATTTCATTCGAAGCAGCAGGTTATCTGTCATATCTATTCCATATTGTTCAAGCCATTTCGGCCAATCAGTACGCGGGATATAAAAATATAAAAGAGGCCCGATATCAAGAGCAGGATCTGCAATCGCCGCTCCATCCCAATCAATTAAGTAGAGCTCACCATCGTCGGAAAGAAGCCAGTTGTTATGATTGACATCACCGTGGCAAACTGTCCATGTGTCATGATGGACATTGGATTTTTCCGTTTGCAAAAATTGAAGGGATGATTGAACAATTTCATTCGAAAGTAAATCCCCATCCACCACGGCGACTACATCTGACAGGATCATTTCCGGCTTATAAGGTGTTTTTCCGAGGCGAGAAAGCATTGTTAACAACGCGCGCGATGCGTGTATTTTTTTCAGTAATTTCGCAACGCGGGAGTGAGTCATATCTTGGGGTTTAAATTCCCTGCCGTTTAAGCATTCCTGAGCTGTAATGACATCTCCGTTTTCCATTCTTTTTGTCCAAATCAATTTCGGAACAATGCCCTCCGCAGATAATACGGCAAGAAAAGGAGAGGAATTGCGCTTCAAGAAAAGTTTTTCCCGTTCATTACACGCGAAAAAAGCTTCCCCTGTCGCACCACCAGCAGGAATGATTTCCCAATTATGCTCGAATAAATGTTTCACCGTCATTCACCTTCAATATTTATGGAAAGGGACGTTCCTCTCCCATTTATCTCAGTAGAAAGAAAAAAGACAGCTATTGGAGTGATAAAATACAATAGCCATCCTTCTTTAAATTTTAACTCTAAGTTGCATTTTTCGTCAAGTCCGTATTCCGATAAAGTAGATGTTACTTTTGTCGAAATCTGCGCTTTATCTTTTACAGGCCGCTTCAGGCTATGGATACAATGAATGAATGACCATAAAATGATTTATGTCGTTCTTTTAATAGCCACTGTTTTGCAACTGTCCAACAAGGCCTTTGCCCCAAGCATTTGCATCCTTTTAACAGGTAAGCGCGGCGCTTTTAATTTACGAAGCCAGCTTTCATAATCATGCTTATCTATAAAAAGCACATCGCTTTGCCCCTCTGGGTAGTCTATGTAACTATTTTCTGATATAACAGTGCGTTGGATGGGTAAATCGACCTTATGATTTTTAAAAATCCGCTTGACTACTGTAGACATGCGATTGGCCGAAATTAATGGATTTAACACTTTATCATCCGCATTGACAGCATTTCTCCAAAAATGCGAAGAAGACCCAATATATACCGCCTCCTCTGCACCGTTTAAAAAAGCAATGCAGAAAATCATCGAAGGAGTCAGGAGCAACACTTCCAATTCCACTTCCGTTTTTTCGAAGCGCATGACAGGCCGGTACATGACAAAAAAAGAGTCGGGAAACCGTTGTAAGAGGCCGCGCAAACGTGGATCCGTGTAGTAGCTGGACTGGACAAACGATCTCTCCGAAATGGTCGTGCTGGCCCATTGAATTTGTGATAAAAATAACTTATCCAAAAAAGACTGCTTTAAAGCAGTTTTCCGTTTGGCGATTTCGATGTTTTTCAGACGACTTCCCCGCTGTTCCAGAGTATTCACGATTGCTTGCCATCTTCGTTTTTTAAGGCGGACAAACTTAGAAGAGTATTCCGAAAGGTCCTCTTCATAGCGTGATACGTAATCTTGTAATTTGATCAACTGCGCCATTTCCTTTTAAAAACAACCTTTCATATCAATGTAAATGATTCGATTTTCTCGTATTTTGGGGAATGATCCAACCGGGTGCGGTAAAGCACCACTTCCACCGCGTCAAAAGCCGGGCCGGGCAAACTGGGGGAGGCATTACGCGCAAGTTCTTGAAGCTGGCTCAAGGAAAATGGCTCTTCCCCCATCCATTTGCGGGCAATTGTAATATGTGGCTTGAACGGTCTCGTTTCAAGCTCAAAACCAGCCCGCTGACATGCTGAAAAAACATTATTCCGCAGTGCATCTAATTGGTCTGTACCTGTAGTGCCCACCCATAAAATCCGCGGTCTTTTTGCTTGTCCGAACGTCCCGGCTTGATTAGGGCGGAGCGTTATGTGCTCGGCCCCCTGAATCGCATCCCCAACGAGTTTAATGGAAGAGGCCAGCACCTCTTTTTCTGCCTTCCCCAGAAACGCAAACGTCATATGGTAATCTTCCGGATGAACCCAGGTCTTAAAAGGGAAAACGCTCTTGATCCGCTCACTGATCGAATGTAAATACATCTTCATCTCCCCAGGCAATGCAAGGGCAAAGAAAAAGTGGTCAGAATGCATCTATAACTCCCCTTAGATTTCCTTATTTGTTTAATTCTTCTTGAAAAAGCAATTGAAGTTTGCGCGTTACAGGCCCGGGTATTCCTTCACCAACTTGGCGGCCATCCACTTTTACGATCGGCATAATTTCGGATGTTGTGCTTGTCAGAAATACCTCATCCGCCTGCCGCAACTCTTCCAAGGAATATTCTTTTTCTGAAAAAGGAATATTGTTTTCTGCACATAATTTCAGTGTGACTTGCCGGGTTATACCGTTTAAAATCAAATTGGTCGCCGGATGAGTGATCACTGTTCCATCTTTTACAATATACACGTTTGATGAAGATCCTTCCGTGATCGTTCCGGAACGATGCAAAATCGCTTCATAACATCCCTGACCGGATGCTTCTTGCTTTGCCAGCACATTTGGCAATAGATTTAAGCTTTTAATATCGCAACGGAGCCATCTGATATCATCTTCGGTGATGGCGGCCACTCCATTTTCAAGTGCTTTTTCAGGACGCGGCGCTTCTGTCGTATAGGCTGAAAAAACCCCTTTCGTTCTACTTGGGTCCGGGAAAATGTGACTTCTGGAAGCTGTTCCTCTTGTTACTTGCATGTAGACCGTTCCCAGCTTCACGCCGTTTTCTTTGACAAGTTGGCGGGCAAGGGAAAGAACTTTATCCCTGGAAAAAGGAATGTCGAGCTTTATTTTTCCGGCACTCGCAAACAGACGTTCAATATGTTCTTCACCTGTAAAAAGATTGCCGTCATATACGCGAATCACCTCGTAAACGCCGTCTCCAAATTGATATCCTCGGTCTTCCATGTCAATGACCGCTTCGGACCTTTCCATCATTTCCCCATTCAAAATCACTTTTCCCATACGTCATCATTCTCCTATCGTAATGTCATTATGAACGTGCCAATTCATGAAATGCCTGGGCGTAGATCGCTGTCGCTTTTATTAAGTCATCGATATGCATATATTCGTCCTTTTGATGAGCAACGTCGTCCCTGCCGGGAAACAATGCCCCAAATGCGACTCCCGCTGTCAATGAGCGCGCATATGTCCCGCCGCTGATCGATAGCAGCTCCGCTTTTTCATTTGTCTGCTCTTCATAAACTTTTATAAGCTTTTGAATCAATTCATGATCTTTCGGAACGTAATGGGGTGGTAAGTTTCTAATCTTCACAAAATCAAAATGGGCGCTTGAAGCTGCGCTTGCTATATCTTGAATCCCTTTTTCAAAAGGAAAAGTGGCGGGGTAGCGCATATTCAACCCAAAACGTCCCCCATCTTCTTCATTATACGTCATAATGCCAACATTGATTGTCAATTCACCTGTAATCTCATCCTCATGCTGGACACCCAAAGCCCGGCCGCGTGAATCCCCGAAAAAGAAATGGACGGCCGCTTTCACAAACTCTCTTCCTCTACGGTCAAGCTTCAATGTATAGAGAAAACTCGCCAAAAGCAAGCCGGCATTTTTTCCGTTGTCCGGCTCCATTCCGTGGGCCGAAACACCTTCCACTTCCATCACAAGATATCCGCTCTCCACATAATAAGACCCGGCTATATTTTGCTCCTTTTTAAAATGATTAAAAAGTTGCAGTAGTTCGGTGTGGTCGCCTTGGATATCAAGCACCGCTCGCGCATGGTCCGGAACCATATTATATCGGCGTCCCGCCACAAAGGAAATGAGCGTTTTGGGGGCACCGTATTCCTTTTCAAAATGATTGTTTTGCACCAAGTCGAAATCACAAATACCTTTCTCGGAATGAATAATCGGAAAATCGGCATCCGGAGCAAATCCCATATCCGGCATTTCCTCATGCTGAAAATAATGGTGGACACAGCGCCAATCACTTTCCTCATCTGTTCCAATGATCAGTCGAATGCGCTTTTCAATAGGCAATCCAAGCTCTTTCACAATCTTCATGCCATAATAAGCGGCCATCGTCGGCCCTTTATCATCAATGGCGCCGCGGGCATAAATTTTGCCGTCTTCCACTTCCCCGCCATACGGATCTTTCGTCCAGCCATCCCCTTCAGGGACGACATCCACGTGGCATAAGGCCGCAATAAGCCCGGCACCTGAGCCCATCTCCAAATGCCCGGCTACATTTCCGACATTTTTTGCAATAAAACCGTCTTTCTCCCCAAGCTGAAGCATATAATCCAATGCTTTTTTTACTCCTTTTCCAAGCGGGGCATCCTCAGTTTGATCATGTTCATTTAAAACACTCTTGATTCGCAAAAGTCCCTGCAAATCTCTTATCATATCAGCTTTTCTCTTTTTTGCTTCAGAGATCCAATCAATATTTGCCATAGACATAGCTCCTTTGAATGCTTGCTGACTCTATTGTACAACTTTTCAGCCATTCAAAAAAAGGGGAAATACTTTTTGGACATACTGTATGGCGAAAAAGTAAGCAAGGCAGATCACCGTAAAAGGAACCGCAAGCGCCGTAGTTACGACATTTTTCCCTTTATAATATCCGTCTTTCCCCGAATATAGCTTTGTAAAAGGATGGCTGCCGACTACTTTATGCCATACAGATCCGCTCCACGCAACCACTGTAAAGAAACCACAAGCAGTTATACCAAGCTTCATCCAAAGCGGCGGAAGCATGACCAGTGCAGCCACCGTTACACCAATAATCCTTATATATCCCCAAAAATATTCTGTATTTCTCGTCGTTACTTTTATAAATAATTCCAAATAGCCGACCATTTCAGTCCGTTTTTTAAATAAACGGTTTGATTTGGAATACAAGCGGGGATTTTTTCGCACTGTCCCTAGTTTCGGTAATTTCTCAATGTCCGAGGACATCCCCAGCACGAACTCCGTATGTTTTCTTTTTTCCCGTTCATCAATAGCGAGATCCTGCTCAAAAGTATGTATGCTCGTAAATCGGGGATAATTCAACACGATCGATCCAACTGTATTGAGCAAAGAGATTAGGATGATCAGTAAAATAGCTCCATGTTCAAATGCCAGAAAGCTGACATACCATATGGCGCCGGCTCCGATCACAAGCGGGATATTTCTCAAGATGCTGATCAAGCCGCGTAACTGAACGTCCAAACGGCCAGATACAGCCATGACGAGCCATTTTAACGTGATCCACGAGATGCAAAAGGATAACAGCTGAAGTCCGGTAAAACCGTAATGTTGAAACCAAAACGGGGCTATCAACAAAGCGAGAAGGCCTGCTGTCAGTATTTCAAATGTATATGAAAATAGTATTCCGCCCTTTTTTAAACCAATAAACAGGCGTTCTTTTTTCATTAAAAAAATGGTGTCCGCTTCCCTGACATACGTTCTGAAATGGCTATTCCATAACAGAAAAAAAGAACCGATAAACAGGAAAGAAAAAGGAATGTGTTGAATCCAGCCAGGCATTTCCAGCCACCAAGACCGATAAATGAAAAATCCAATGACGATACTTGGAATGACAAAATAAACGATGATCGTCCAATCCATTACCGCCCGCATCGTTTTCAACTTATGCTTTCCGTTTTCCAACACCCTCGTCCAAAGCAGTCGCCCGCTATTCATCCCCTTCATCCTCCAGTGAAAGACACGAATACAAATTGCCATCTTCTGCACCGCATTGAGAGAGCACCTCATCCAGTGTTCCCGATGCCTTAATCGTTCCATTTTCCACAACCAAAAAAGAATCGCAAATCCGCTGTGCCGTGTCCACAATATGTGTACACATTAATATGGCGGTTCCAGAAACCCTCTCCTGATCAATCATGTCAAGCAACAGCTTCGTAGAACCGGGGTCCAGTCCCATAAAAGGCTCATCAATGACAAGCAAATCCGGCTTTGAAAACATAGCAAGCGCAATCATCCCTTTTTGTTGCATCCCTTTAGAAAAGGTAGACGGAAATTCATGAATTCTGTCAATGAGCCGAAAAACATTTAACAGTTCCTTGGCATATTCAAGATTCTCTTCCTGCAACTGTTCCACCGCGCATACAAACTCGAAATGCTCCCAAAGAGTCAATTCATCGTAATATATTGGCCTTTCCGGAATATAAGAATAAGAAGAGTCTTCATTCTTTTCAATTTTCCCTTCCAAAAATGGCAATTCTCCCAGCATTGCTTTGATTGTCGTGCTTTTACCAGCTCCATTGTTGCCAATCATGCCAACTAATTCGCCTCTATTGATGGAAAAATCAATATTGGAAATAATAGATTCATTCGGTTTATATCCAGCCTGTTTGATCTTTACATGTATAAGCGCCAAATCCTTCACCTCGTCCTAGATTCGCTTTTAAAGATATACGATATAACATAATAAAAGTTTCATTGCAAAGATAAAATGTGACAAATTACGACCTTTTTCTTCCAATTGTTAAAAATCCCTTTTAAAGCAAGCAAGATTGCGGTAGAATAAAACTGTCTGATATTTTAGTTTCAGACACAAGATGTTAATTACAAAGAAAAGGAGTTGTCCGAAAGGAATCACGACGTAGACTGCACTTCATCAATGCAGCTGTCCGCACCATCTGCCAAGGAATTCAAGATGAGGGAGTGGTTTTTTGAAACCTTCTACGAATAGGATGCTCACCAGGATCAAGGATGTATATTTGTACATTAAAGAAAATGGTACCGTGACGACACGGGAGCTGGCTGATGCATTCGGCAGTACACCTCGCACCATTCAAAGGGATTTGAATGTGTTAGAATACAATGACCTAATCAGCAGCCCGCGCCGCGGGAAGTGGACAACAACAGAGAAAAAAGTGAAATTAACATCTTAGAAAAAAAGAAAATTTGACTGGCCCCAAAGCTCATACGATCGCTTAACTACACGTATACTTAGAAGATTCACAAACCCACTACGTTTATGTTTGCTTTCCTTTAGCAGAAAAGCGCAGATGCCTTTCACAAATGTACAGGCTGAAGAAGCATCGACGCGAGCCTCAGTCATGTTGACTTATCGCAGGACGCCATGAGAAACGTACCATGTAAGCTTCGTGCAACGTTTTTATCATGATGTTCTACCTCCAAAAATAGCGATACCGCTAGAGTATGAAGGCAATACTGTCAGTCAATAGCGCTGGAGCCAGACTTTTCAAATGAAATGCCAAAGAAAGAACTTACTTTCTTTTTCATAACAAAATGCCGCCAGCTGTTTCAAACAGTGGCGGATTTTTTTATACACATGATTAACTCTGATCTACATCTTTTAACTGCCCGATTTCTTCTTCCGTCAACTCCCTATATTCTCCTTCTTTTAACGTTTTGTCGAGTACGAGCGGCCCAAGCGAAACCCGCTTTAAATATTTCACCTTTTTTCCAACCGCCTGAAACATCCGCTTGACTTGATGATATTTTCCTTCTGTGATCGTTAGTTCTATATCTGAATATGTTCCGGATTTGATAATGTGCAGCTTCCCCGGCTTTGTCTGATACCCGTCATCCAGTGTAACGCCCTTTTCAAACAATTGGATGTCTTCTTCCGTGACAATTCCGTCAATGATGGCAAAATATGTTTTAGGCACATCCTTTTTGGGAGACAGCAATTGATGGGCAAGCTTGCCGTCATTTGTCAGCAGCATGAGCCCCTCTGTATCTTTATCCAGTCTTCCAACCGGAAACGGCTTGAATATTCTCTCCTCTTCCTCCAGCAAATCAATGACGGTGGGCTCACGCACATCCTCCGTTGCCGAAATAACGCCAGACGGCTTATTCATCATTATATATATATATTCTCTATATTCCACTTCCTCCCCAAAAATGAAAACCTCATCTTCGTGAGGGTGGACATGGTGCTTCGGATCCTTGATCACCTGCCCATTTACGGAAACGGAGCCCTTTTTTAAAAACTTCTTTACTTCTTTTCGGCTCCCGAAACCCAAATTGCTTAACAATTTATCTATTCTCACAAAAATCACCACCTTGCTTTTACAAAAAAAATCGTGGAAATAGGCCATCGTCCATACGTTTTAGGCGCAGTATCATAGGCTGATGTTGCAGGATACAATTCATGAGGAGTGTTATGTCATGTATACAGATTATCGTCAACAAATGCCCGGTATGCAACAAATGCCCGGTATGCCGCAAATTCCCGGTATGCAGCAAATGCCAATGGGGATGCAAGGATATCCTCAGATGGGAATGCCGATGGGCCAGCCCATGGAAATGCAGCCGAGTGAAATGCAGCAGCCAACAGGTTTCCAACCGCATACGGCAGAGCAACAGGGCGCGCCCTCACTTTTTCCGGGCGGCGGGCAAAGCGGTGCCGGATTCGAAAGAAGGTTGGAACGCCTTGAAAGGCAAGTTGAACGGGTCGACCGACAAATTAACCGGTTCGATCGCCGCATCTCAAGAATCGAAAGGCAACTCGGATTTGGCAGACCCGAAGACCTTGAAGTCCAGCACTATTCTGGAGGATATTATTAAAGAGGCATCCGCAAGGAAGCCTCTTTCCTTTGTCTTTTCATCAAATGTGAAGACGCTGCCTCAATCGTTGCAGCCTGTCGCCAAATAATCGGTCCGCCAAGCCGGATTTCAGCCCAAGATAACCATAAATGGCCGCACCCAAGCCCGCACACAACAAGACGATCAAAAGCGAATGAAAGACCGATTCAGGAGAAAAGACAAACAACAATAAACGGTATAATCCATAAACCGGGATCGCCATCATCACATTGAATAAGACGATTAACAGTGACCTGCGGTACACGAGCCGAATTGGGTAAGATGCAAATTGTTTGATGACAAACAAATTGATGGCAATCGCGGCTCCATAACCCAAAGCTGTGGCATAAACGGCGCCTTCTGTTGAAAAAGCCTGAATGAGCGGCATATTGAAAGTAAGCTTGACAAGGAGACCCGTGAGCAAACTGAGAATCGTAAACCGCTGTTCATTAATCCCTTGTAAAATCGCTGCTGTAACAGAGTATAAGGCAAATAAAATAGCCACCGGGGCATATGTGCGGAGCACTTGTGCCCCATATTCATCATAGCCGTAAAACATTGTGTACATCGGCTCCGCCAACAGGGCAAGCCCGATCGCGGCAGGCATGGTGATAAAAAGAAGGAGTTGAATTGTTTGATCAAGCTGGCGGAACATGAGCTTTTTATTATGTGTCACAAATGATTCGGTTATAAGTGGGACAAGCGTCAACGCAAATGCCGTTGCCAGGGAAACTGGAATAATGACAAGCTTGTGGGTCGTCATATTCAAGATTCCGAGAGAATCCATCGCTTCGGCGGCTCTCCCCGCTTCCGCCATTGCTCTGTTAAATGTCATTTGATCGACAAATTGAAAAAGCGGATTCGCAATCCCGACCAAAACAAATGGAAATGCATATACGATAATTTCTTTATACATTTCCGGCAGCGATACTTCCAATGTCCCCCGATCATGTTGAAGCATTTGATCCAAACCGGGCTTTCTTTTTCTCCAATACCAAAACAGAACGAACAGGCTGGCAATTCCGCCTATAAATGCGGCAAAAGTAGCGACACTAATGGCAGTGACAATATCTTCTTTCATCACATATAAGGCAATAAAAGTGCCCCCCAACAGAAAAATGATGCGCGCCAACTGTTCTACAACCGTTGAAACAGCGGATGGGCCCATTGATTGATGTCCCTGGAAGAAACCTCTGATTAAGCTCATCACGGGAATAATCAAGAGCGCGAAGCTGACAGCCCGTATAACGACGGCAACATCGGCCGTTGTATAATGATGTTTTGTTTCCGCTCCTTTTAGCACAAGCTCCGCCAGCCACGGAGCAAGTCCATACATGGTCAAAAACGAAACAATCCCTGTAGCCAACATGACATAAATGCCTGTGTGAAACAGCTTTCGGCCAACCGCATATTCTTCCATCGCGTTGTATTTTGCGATATATTTGGAGACAGCAAGCGGGACGCCCGCTGTCGCAATACTAATAAAAATCGTATAAGGAACATATCCAAACTGATATAATGCGGCGGGTTCATTTCCGCCGATGATTCTATAGAACGGAATGACATAAAGAAGTCCAAGGACTTTTGACAAAATGGTTCCGAGCGTTAATATAAATGTACCCCGAATTAATTTAGAAGACATGCAATCTCTTACTCTCCATTGTTTTATTTAAAAGGCGGCCTGATACCGCTAAGAATGATTGTATGCGACCTGTTCCTGTATGTTAACTAGAAAATGGATGCTCTTCCTCATGCAGTTTAACTCCCTCTTCAATTCAAGGACGAATCATTCCCAGCTTTATTTCTCACCATTTGCTTCATCAAGCTCTACTGTTATAGTTTACAGTGATCGACGACATTTGACAATGAACAGTCTAGTGACATTTGCTTTTACGATATTTGACAGTTTACAATGAAATAGCAAAAAAACGACAAGGTGTTGACATAGATGAATGCGGATGTAATTGTGATAGGCGGCGGCCCGTCCGGCCTCATGGCTGCTATCGCTGCGGCTGAACGGGAATCCCGCGTACTGTTGCTGGATAAAGGTAATAAACTTGGGCGGAAACTGGCCATATCGGGCGGGGGGCGCTGCAATGTGACGAACAGGCTTCCAACCGATGAAATCATCCGTCATATTCCGGGGAACGGCCGCTTTCTTTATGGAGCTTTCTCCATTTTTAACAATGAAGATATTATCAGTTTTTTTGAAAACCTGGGAATCCGGCTAAAAGAAGAAGATCACGGCCGAATGTTCCCGGCTTCGAACAAAGCCCAGTCGGTCGTGGACGCATTATTATCCCATATGAAAGATTTGGGCGTCTCCGTTCGCACGAACACTCCCGTCAAAGATATTTTATATGGCAAGGACAAAGTGGAAGGCGTTTTACTCGAAAACGGTGAAACATTATCCTGCCGGTCTGTTGTGGTGGCTGTTGGCGGAAAATCCGTTCCCCATACCGGTTCCACCGGCGACGGTTTTCCGTGGGCGAAAAAAGCGGGACATACGATTTCCGATCTCTTTCCGACAGAAGTACCCGTAACATCCAATGAAACTTTTATCAGGGAAAAAACGTTGCAAGGGTTGTCATTAAGGGATGTGGAAGTCAGCGTTCTCAATCCGAAAGGAAAGCCGATCATTACACATCGAATGGACATGCTCTTTACTCATTTCGGCATTTCCGGCCCGGCCGTGCTTCGCTGTAGCCAATTTGTTGTAAAAGCGAAGAAAAAATGGAATTTAAAAGAAGTCGTCATGCGCATTGATGCAATTCCTGACAAACATCTGGAGCCACTATTTGGGCAACTAAAAAAGATGTTGAAGGATGAACCAAAAAAAGCGGCCAAAAATACGTTAAAAGGCTTGCTTCCGGAACGTTATTTGCTTTTTTTGCTGGAAAAAAGCGGAATTGATCCTTCCGCGCAAGGTGCCTCCATATCAACAGACAACATACGGACCTTTGCCACTCATTGCAAGCAGTTCGAATTTACCGTGGAAGGCACGCTTCCGTTGGAAAAAGCCTTCGTTACGGGCGGAGGCATCTCAGTCAAAGAAGTCGAACCGAAATCGATGGAATCAAAACTGATGAAAGGATTGTTTTTTTGCGGAGAAATATTGGATATATACGGATATACCGGGGGCTATAATATTACCGCGGCGCTTGTCACAGGACGCCTCGCGGGGGAAAATGCGGCAAAGTAGTCTCTCGTTCATGGACGTGTAAGCCGGCTTGTGACAAATCTTTTGCTCGTTTTCCCACTGCTTCCCCAAACTGGCACCGAAACACGAGACGCTCGCCTTGCTTATATTCCCGTCCTCCTACCCCTTTGCTTTAAAGAAGGAAAACCAAATTATAATTCGAATAAAAGAGGACTAGTCAATTTCAGAATGTAAGACTCCGCATGCTAGCAAGAAAAGCATCCGAAAAACAACCCTATTTTTTCCGTAAAAGTACGGAAGCTGTCATTGGTCGGCTGATCTCTTATTCACATCGCATTGCATTTTACCAACGACAGCTTCCATTACAAAAAATCACTGTTACCACTCATAAAGCCGATGGCAAGCGACATGAATCTCAGGTGTCATATGATCGCTATTCAAGTTACTCCACCTGCAGTTCTCCGTGTGTTTGCTGCTCTCCCATCAGGATTTGCGGAAGGAAGTAACACCGTCGACTTACTTAACAATCCCTGTAACATTGGATCATCGGTAAATGGCAAATCCATCAGCAACCGTAAAGATAGTTCTCGTTGCCAAATCGTTACACCTGTCCGTCTTCCATTCTTTTAGTCATTTTTTACTTTCTATGTCTGTATATTAGAAGGCCGCCAACTAAGAACAGTACTAGCCCGACAATGAACCAGTTGAATATATTTGTTGCGGTGTTTGGCAACTTGCTTTCACCTGCATCCGTCGTGTCCTTTTTACCAGGTTTTAATTCTTCTTTCTCCTCGCCTAACAATTCCAATCCTTCTCTGGCGCTATTTAACACTTGTAATGCTTTGTTTATATCGTCCTGGGTCGCCTGTTCGTCATGTAATATAGATTCGGCATGTCGCAGTGCATCCCGCAACGCTTTCCAGCTTGCTTTCGTATAGGCGGATGCGTCTCGTTTTTCCGCTTTGACTTTATCAATCGCTTTCTGTAATCCCGACTTATCAATGAAGTCTTGCGCTGAAAGGCCAATTGCTGAACCTTCTCTTGTAGAATCGGCGGCCCCAATAAAAAGATTTCTCTTTTCATCAACGATAATGCTATTTACGTTTCCAATTTCTTTAGGAGCAGGCTCCCATTTATGTCCCCTTCGTTGCAGTTTTTCTCGGGCATTACTTGGAATACCATATTCCCAACGAATGGTCGGAAAAGAATTTGTAAAAATACGCGGCTCTTCAATGGCGTCTTTCAGGTCCATCTTATAACCAATGACATTTAATATCGTTTGTGCCACTGAAGTAATAATAGTCGTTCCTCCAGGCGAACCGACTGTCATAAAGGGTTTTCCATCTTTTAAAACGATCGTAGGTGTCATGCTGCTTAATGGTCGCTTATTCGCTTGAACTTCATTCGCGCCTCCCGGTGTTGCGTCAAAATCAGTTAACTCATTGTTCAAAACTATTCCGTAATCAGGCACCATGATTCCTGATCCAAATAGTTGCTCAATGGTTGTTGTAAAAGAAACGAAATTCCCCCACCGATCTGCTACCGTGAAATGAGTTGTTTCACCGTCAACCTTATCATCCTGTTGTTCATTTGATTGATCAATGGTCATTGCCGTTCCTTTATCCTGATACTCCCAAGGATCACCTTGCTGAATTTCCGAATTTGCGTTATCAGACTGAATTGTTTTGATTCTTTTATCAATATAGTTTTCATTTAGTAATCCTTTTTCAGGTACATCGACATATTCCGGGTCTCCCATGTAGGCCGCTCTGTCTGCATAAGCTAATCGTGTAATCTCCGCCATATAATGGTATTTTTCGGGGGACCTTACCCCATATTTAGTCATATCCATTTTTTCATACATTTTTAATATTTGTAATGCTGTCAATCCGCCGGAACTCGGCGGGGGCATGGATGCGATATCATAGCCTAGATAATCTCCCCACACCGGTTTATGGTACGACACAGCATATTTGTGAACATCACCAGGAGCCATTGAGCCCCCATTTTTTTGTACAATTTTAGCTATGGCATCCGCGATTTCTCCTTTATAAAACACATCTGTACCATGTTCTTTGATTAATGTAAAAGTGCGAGCCAAATCCTTTTGGATGAGTAAATCGCCTTCTTTTAAAGGTTGGCCACCAGGCAAAAATACATCCTTTGCCGCTCCTTGTGATAGTTTGTCCTGGTTACTGCTTATCGCCGCAGCTACTGCCCAGTTTACTTTCACCCCATCTTTAGCTAATTTGATTGCAGGTGAAATAAGTTCAGCTACAGACATTGTTCCCCATTGATTTAAAGCCGCTTCCAACCCTTTTAATGTTCCGGGAACTCCAACTGAAAGCCCGCTTTGTACTCTTTCAGAAAAAGGAATGACGGTTCCCATCATTGTGTCTATATTCCATTTTTCCGGTTCTCCCAAATGATGATTCCATGTCCGAACTTTCAATTTGTTATTGGCAACTTGAAATCTTAACCACTGCCAATCTGTTGATTGCTCAACTTTGTATTTTTGTAATGTGGTATTGTTTGATCCTTTAGACTGAATCAATTTCACTTCATTTGCTTTCGTGTCAATTTCAATTCCATAGCCATTTTTGACAAATGTAGTGTTGGCAGATTGAAACTCATCAGCACGTAACCATAATCGAATTCTTCTGTCATCCCCAGGATCATCTGTCCTAAATCGAATCAGTAACTCGCCTTCCGCAATCTCATCCATTACAGAGACGGCTTGTGCAAAAGGTTTTTTTTCACCATCTGCTTTCTCAGAACCAAAATGAATGCTTCCTCCATCTTGATCTAATGTTAACGTTGTTCCTCTTTCAAAGACTTGAAATTTTTCAGGATTCCACTCCCCTTCATCTCCTTCAAAATGGTATGTGAAAATATTTTGATTTGAACTCAAATCATTGACATGGACTTCTCCAATATGGAATTGTTCTCCGCCGTTATTATTTAACTCATTTGCTCCTATCAGGAATTTCCCTTTACCTTCTACAACTTGACTCTTATCCATAAACATATCTGGTGTTGCCCTACTTGGGGCTCGTTCTCGGCTATTGATAATGGACACATCTTTTTATTAGCATCGTAGTACATGAAAAAGCCGCCGCCACCAATTCCGGACATCATTGGTTCCACAACATTTAAAGCAAATTGGATGGCGACAGCTGCGTCTACTGCATTACCGCCCTTTTTTAAAACCTCTGCCCCAATCTTTGACGCAAGTGGATGGGCCGTAACCACCATGCCGTAGTCTCCTTCGGCAGTTTGCTCAGGCTGTACACCGGGATTTTCTGGTTCATACCCGGTATTATCATCCGTACTGGCTAAAATAGGTTGGGGCGGAGCCGAAAAGCTAAAAGTAACGATAAGGACCATTGAAAATAACGTTGATAACCAGCTGTATTTGTTTTTACTCATTCAAACACCCGCTTCCATTTCTATTGTGTCTCATGAATGAAATACAAAAACATTTTTTCTCTAGACAAGTCCATGTTCAAAAAACATAAAATAGTGAAACGAACGTTTCCCATTGATCAACATGCCCATTTGCACCCCCTCCCGGTAAAAGTGAAATACTGTTGTCACTTCATACAAAGCAATTTGATCGAACTGGGAAAAAAAGAACAAATACAATGAAGAAAGATTACATAGCGATCATGTAGAAATTTTTCCGCGTTTATTTTCATTATATTCCGAATTATCCGTGCAATGTGGTATTATATGTATTCGCTTACATTTGGATATAACATTGCTTTTGAATGGTGATAAATAACAATTCATTATGGACTTTTGACTCAGGAACAATTCTTTCTTTATCGTTATCGAATGACGAAAATAACATCATTCAGGTATGGATTTTTCCTTTATCGTTATCGAACTTGTGGAAGGAACGGTCTTATGGGCAAGATTCCTCGTTATCATCATTACCAGATTTGCGCAAGAAAGGTTCAGTCGAGCACGATGTCCTTTATCGAAAAAAGGAAAGGAGCCTGGGACCCAACTAAATCAACTGATAAAAAAACGAACAATAGAGTGAAACTTCATTCAGTAGGCGTTTTCTTCCATCTCCTACTGGATGTTAGTTGAACCAATCGGGCATTTAGGTGCCGTTTTCTCCCACTTAGACCTTTTGTATTCACTCAAGATTTTGAAGTGGGAGTTTTACGGCACCTTACATGCCGGATAAAGTGAAACTTCATTCAGTAGGAGTTTTCTTCCATCTCCTACTGAATGTTAGTTGAACCAATCGGGCATTTAGGTGCCGTTTTCTCCCACTTAGACCTTTTGTATTCACTCAAGATTTTGTAGTGGGAGGCTTACGGCACCTTACATGCCGGATAAATTGTCCCAGTGTATCATACGCAAGCTTTTAGCGTGTCAACATAGGTAGACTCCTGCGGGAATAGCTCGAGCTGAAGATCCGCAGGAAAGCGACCTTTGCTTTCCGAGGAAGCTGAAGAGACCTGCGGAAAGCGAAATATGTTGACGTAGCGATAATAGGGATTTTTTACAAAAATAACCCGAACAATTTATAAATGAATTGTTCGGGTTTTTGCTATTTCATATTTGCTTATGTCCCAGACTCACCGTTTTATTTTGCCGACTTACAATAAGGTTTATCTTCCTAATCCGCTGTCAGCGAACATACATGACCATGGCGCTAAAGCAATATACTTGTTCATCTCCTGCTTCCCCAAGCATCGCAATGTTGTATTTGATGTCAACAATGTGTTTTCTGTCCAGACCGCTTAGAAAGTTATTCATCTCCTCTTCGAGATCCTGTTCGTGCTCGCAATCGAACAGCTTCACCTGAAGCACTGTCTCCACCTCTTTGTTTTTTCAACCATTGTTTCCATAATAGTCAGACTTTATGCCTGTCTTAGGAAATGTTTAGCGCTTCTGCTTCAGCTCTCCGGTCCATTTGAGCATGCCGCCAACCATGTTGACCACATGCTCATATCCTTGTAGCTGCAGATATTCACAAACTTTTCCGCTTCGGCCCCCGGATCTGCAAATAAAAATGTATTCATTTTTCGATTCCAGTTTGTCAAGATGATCCGGAATATCCGCCATGCGGATATGAACTGCTTCCGGAATCATTCCTTCAGCCACTTCCTCATCTTCCCTTACGTCAATTAAATGTAACGTTTCTCCTTTTTGAAGCCGTTCTTTTACCTCATCAGGCGTAATCGTTTTTATGTTCATGTTTGACACCTTCCCATCAAGAAATCTTTTAACATTATAACAATAAAGAAAAGCCTCCGGAAGTGGAGACTTTTCATCATCAGTTCGCAACGATATTGACTAATTTTCCTGGTACTGCAATCACTTTTCTAATAGTCTTACCTTCTATGAGTGCTTTGATTTTCTCATCGTTTTTAGCGGCTTTTTCTAGCTCTTCCTTGCTTGCTTCACGAGAAACAATCAATTTGGACCTTACTTTTCCATTGATTTGGACAACGACTTCCACTTCATCAGAAATGAGTTTTGCTTCGTCGTACTGAGGCCACGGTTCATAGGAAATCGTCTCTTTATGACCAAGCTTTTGCCACAACTCTTCCGCCATATGCGGAGCGATCGGGGATAACAGTTTCAGGAAGCCTTCAATATATTTTTTTGGAAGTACTTCTGCTTTATATGATTCATTGATGAACACCATCAATTGGGAAATTGCAGTGTTAAAATGCATTGCTTCAAAGTCTTCCGTTACTTTTTTGACCGTTTGATGATACACTATCTCAAGCTGTCCGCCTGTTTGATCACTGATTTTATCCGTAATATGACCATTTTCGGCAACGAGAAGGCGCCAAATACGGTCAAGGAAACGACGGGCACCGTCAAGTCCGGTCGTTGACCATGCAGCGGATGCTTCAGGAGGGCCCATGAACATTTCATAGAGCCGGAGTGTATCTGCTCCATGGCTTTCAATAATATCATCCGGATTGACGACATTCCCTTTGGATTTACTCATTTTCTCATTGTTTTCTCCAAGAATCATCCCTTGGTTAAACAGTTTTTGGAACGGTTCTTTTGTCGGAACAACTCCGATATCATATAAGAATTTATGCCAAAAACGGGCGTATAGCAAGTGTAGTACGGCATGTTCCGCGCCGCCAATATAAACATCGACTGGAAGCCAGTTTTCTAATAGTTCCTTGTCGGCAAGCTCCTTGTCGTTGTCAGGATCAATGAATCTCAAGAAATACCAGCAGCTTCCGGCCCATTGCGGCATCGTATTCGTTTCCCTGCGGCCCTTCTTCCCGGTTTCCGGGTCTTCCACATGAAGCCAGTCAGTAATATTGGCAAGCGGCGACTCACCGGTTCCCGATGGTTTAATCTCGTCTGTTTCAGGCAGTAAAACTGGCAACTGTTCTTCGGGAACAGCCGTCATTGTCCCGTCCTCCCAATGGATAATCGGGATCGGTTCTCCCCAGTAACGTTGGCGGCTAAACAACCAGTCACGCAAGCGATATGTGACTTTTCTTTTGCCATGTCCTTCTTTTTCCAGCCAGTCATTCATTTTTTCGATGGCTTCATCAAGACCCAAACCATCCAAGAATCCGGAGTTTACGTGAAGGCCGTCGCCAATATAGGCCTCTTTTTCAATGTTTCCGCCGGAAACGACTTCTTTAATTTCCAACCCGAATTTCCGGGCAAATTCATAGTCCCGCTCATCGTGTGCAGGCACGGCCATAATAGCGCCAGTTCCATAGGAAGCCAATACATAATCGGCGATCCAAATGGGCATTTTTTCGCCGTTTGCCGGATTAATGGCATAAGCACCTGTAAATACGCCCGTCTTTTCTTTGGAAAGATCTGTTCTTTCTAAGTCGCTTTTTGTTTTAATGTTGTCTATATAAGCTTCCACTTCTGACTTTTGTTCAGGAGTGGTAATTTTGGCAACAAGATGATGTTCTGGAGCCAGCACCGCATATGTCGCACCAAACAATGTATCGGGGCGAGTTGTAAAAGCCGTAAACGTTTCGTCATGACCGGCAATGGAAAAGGTGATTTCCGCCCCTTCGGAACGGCCAATCCAGTTGCGCTGCATATCTTTAATACTTTCGGGCCAATCGAGTTCATCCAAATCTTCAAGCAGGCGGTCCGCATATTTCGTAATTCTTAAAATCCACTGCTTCATCGGCCGGCGTTCAACGGGATGCCCGCCGCGCTCACTTTTTCCATCAATGACTTCCTCGTTGGCCAGGACGGTTCCAAGCGCCGGGCACCAATTGACCGGAACTTCATCAATATAAGCAAGGCCATGTTCAAACAGCTTGAGAAAAATCCATTGCGTCCATTTATAATAGGATGGATCGGTCGTGTTAATTTCCCGGTCCCAATCATAAGAAAAGCCGAGCGCCTTGATTTGTTTCCGGAATGTCTCGATATTATGCTCCGTAAACTCGGCTGGATCATTTCCCGTATCAATCGCATATTGTTCAGCCGGAAGACCAAACGCATCCCACCCCATCGGGTGGAGGACATTGTATCCTTGCATTCGCTTCATACGGGCAAGAATGTCCGATGCCGTATATCCTTTCGGATGCCCGACATGAAGCCCTGCTCCCGACGGATATGGGAACATATCAAGAGCATAAAATTTCTTTTTTCCTTCATTTTCAGTCGTTTTAAACGTTTTGTTTTCTTCCCAATAACGTTGCCATTTTTGTTCAATCTGTTTATGATTGTAACTCATCGAGATGCCTCCTACCTTATACTAAATAAAAAAACCCCTCATCCCGGTAATATTCCTGGGACGAGAGGTGTGATTTCTCCCGCGGTACCACCCATTTTTAGCGTATAGCTCACTCACTTGATTGTTCCTTAACGCAGAGAACGGCAAGCATTACCGGAAAAAATCGGGATAAACCGTTTTCTTTCACACCTGCAACTCGAAAGGGGAGTTCCTGATGATCCTGGTTGGCTCCCACCTGCCGCCAACTCTCTGAAAACAGGGTGACATCAATACTGGTCCTTCGTTACCGTTTTAACATATTTTATTATCTTTATTCCCCATTGTAGACAATTTTAGACAGGTTTTCAAGCCTATATTGGGGCTGCGTATTCTATTCAGATGGATGGGCTTCAGATACAAAAGATTCTCCCTTATTTATTCAGAAACGACTTTCATTCCTATTTGACGAATCTGGGGGTGTTGTCTCCGGTTTTTATGTAAAAAGACAGGCCACATTCAGCCTGTCTTCCTGTTAATGCCACGTGCTGTATACTGGACGATCATGATTAAGGAGAATCATTTTGTTTTGCAACTGCTGAATCTTCAAGCGCACTCTGTGGAGCCGTTCACGCTGCTCCGGGTTGGCGCTGTCAGATATTTTTCGGAGCTGTACGAGCATGGCTTCAAGCTCTTGCATGGCATCACTATACTCTATATCATAGTGGTGCTCCTGCCTGCTGCCCAGGTCGTATTGCTCTTCCGCATTGATAATGGCTGTTTCACACCGGTTGATAAAGTGTTCAATCGACTGTCTGGTAGCCATTTAACAATCCTCCCCTTTTTTCGACGGCATATCAGCTCGTCTTCCTGTAGTATATACTCAAATCTTGACGGTTATGTTACAATTTTGTATGAATGCCTTAGGAGGAGCTAAACCATGAATCTTGAAGGGGTACTTTCTTTTACAAGAACCGTCATGCAGAGGGTTGTTCGACCAGGTGGCTTTGTAGTGGATGCGACAGTTGGAAATGGCCACGACACACTTTTTTTGGCACAGCTTATCGGAGACACAGGCCGAGTATTTGGCTATGATATTCAAGAAGAAGCCATTGCTAATACGAAAAAGCAGTTGCAGGAACGAGAACTTCTTGAACGGGTTACCTTGTTTCAGACAGGCCACGAAAACATTTCCGCTACAATCCCTGAAGAAATCCATGGCAGCCTAAGCGGAGCCATGTTCAATCTCGGTTATTTGCCTGGCGGGAATAAATCCATCGTTACGAAAGCGGAAACGACGATCATGGCTGTGAAACAGTTGCTGAAGATGATGGCTCCAGGCGGAATCATTGTTCTCGTTGTTTACCATGGGCATAAAGAAGGGGAAAAAGAGCGGAACGAGCTGTTAAAATTTTCACAAAACCTTGATCAAGACATGGTGCATGTCCTGCAATATGCTTTTATCAACTTAAAAAACAATGCGCCCTTCGTACTTGCTTTTGAAAAAAGATAAGAGGGACAGTCTGATGTAGTCTTGCCGTTTTTTCTTATGGCTTTGGTGGAAGATGACAGCAACTACTGTCATTTGAGCGGAAGTCTGCTACGAAGCGGGGATTGCAATATCCTTTGTGATTGATCATTTTTATTTTATTGGATCAACCCATGGCTACCAGTTTCCTCTGATTTCACAGCAAGTTTGTCCGTTCCGTGGGTCGTCTTATCTCACAGGCATATTGCCTGTCTTTTTTTCGTCTTGATTTCATCCTCATTCATTTCTATTTGCCGAAAAAAATTTAGGTCATTCCATACAGTTATTAGCGTTATGACATTTTTTGCCCAAAGCGCCAAAATAAAACCGCGTGAAATCAAGGTTTTAAAATTGATTTCATGCGGTTATTCATTTTTATACGATTTTGTCCCAATCTCTTTCCTCTGTCCAAATGTTCATCATAAAGCCCAGCCTATATCCCTGCATATTCGGAGCTTTCAACGAAATTCGGTGGGGGCTCGTCTCCTGATCAATGGCTTAGCAATAACTTTGTTAAGTTCGCTATATAAAAATGTTAAAACAGCCCTAATCTGTTCAAAAAGAATATATTCTCTATATATTGAAATCATAACGTTTTAGGAGGAGCGTCCGAAGCCGAAAAGTCGACTTATTGGACATCTCCTTCCTATTGCCTGCGGAGACCATTTTCCCGTTATTTAATGGATGAAGAAAGTTGCTTGGATGTTCCCATCAGCATTCTTTGGACAGCCCTGTAGGCCCGCCCGTTCCAATAAAAAAAGTAACTGATGAAACCGCCCCGCTTCATCATTTTTCTGGCCATCGACTTGACATTTTCCTGTTTGTGGACTTTATTGTCTGATAAATAGACACCGAGCAAGCCCCTATTGATTAAGCGATGGAATTTCCTGTCTGGAAGATTATTCGTATGTTTGTCGGCCTCGTCCAAAAAGTGGATGAATCTGTTTAACATTTCCTCATTGTTTTTATAGTAAAAACAAAAATTCAAGTCCCCGCCTTTTCGGTCTTCCTCCTGGTCGATAAAGTAATCGAGCAAAATATGGAGACCCTGAATATAGGGGAAATACCCATCACGTATCATATGGGCATGTTCATCCATAAAATCGTGCCGCATGGCGTAAGATACTAGACAGAAAATCCCCAAAGTGGAACCCGAACAAGCGGAAAATTCATGCCATCCCATCTTTGGCAATCCGTGCTCATATTGAGCAAACCAATTTTTTAAACGGTCTTCCCGTTCTTCCGTACGAACATGTTTATGTATTTGCAAATCACAATAATACGTACATAGTTCAAATAAATGGGGTTTGATCGTTTTATAATGGGGGACTCTTTCAAGAACAGATTGGCACGTCTTCATTAAATCAACGAGATAACCGCCATCATCCCGGTCCTGCCGATGGCGATAATAATCCCGTTCCGTTGCACCAACCGTCAACGCGTCTTCCATTGCTTCATGAAGCGCCGCGAAATCCTTCGGATCAAGAGAAGTACTCCGGTCACAAAGATTATCCAGGTAGTCGCTGATTGTTTGGTAGGCGACGATAAATTTAATTACATCCCGCTTTTTTTCCAGCGCAGCCAATGCCATGATAGACCCGCCTTCACAATGAAACGTTTTATGTTCAATGCTTGCCAAAGCCTGCTGTCGGAGCTCTCTATTTGGTATCTCGTCCGCACGTTGTTTCCAGTAACCGAGCTCCTCATGAACAGCCGGCATGATTTGGCGGTATACTTTATTCATTAATGTAATTGGATGCGTTGGCAACATGTTTTGACATCACCTCATTCGTTACCATTATACTCTATCAGAAGCAGCTCGTTGTGAATAAAGTTCTTTGCATATTCAAATACAAGCTCTCTTTCAGGTTCATTGAAGATTTCGTGAAAGCAATTCGGCCATTCTTTATAAATCTTTTCCGTAACCGATAGCTGATTGAACCACTCGACCACTTCTGCTTTATCTACAATTTTATCATCCCCGCCCTGCATAACCAAAAGAGGAACATCAGGAAAGGTTGAAATGTGTGTGAAAGCCGCCTTCATGGCTTTTAAAAGTTCACGATACCAACGGACAGATACCTTTGTAACAAATAAACTATCGTTTAAAGCCCGGTCTTTCACATCCTCGTTTCTAGTAGCCATATCAATATTTAAAGTGCTCTTTACCTTGATCTCTGGGGCAATCCAGTTCAACCCGACAGATAGGGCGTTCATCGTCAGCGACGGGTATTCCACAAGACCGAGACAAGGAGATGAAAGAATGACGCCTGCCGGCTTTATATTTCTTTCCTGAAGAAGCCTGATCACTGTCAAACCACCCATGCTATGGCCAAGAAGGAATACGGGTAATTCATATTTTTCAGCTTCCTCGATCCAGCTTTCCACTTCGATAATATATTCATTGAAAGAGTCGATATGGCCCCGGTGCGAGCGGGTCGTCAGCCCCTGTCCCGGCAGATCCCCCGTTACAATATGAAAATGGTTCACACGCCACATTTCTATGAGCCATCCATACCGCCGATGGTGCTCCATAGCGCCATGAACTAGTACGATAACGCCACGGGCTTGCCCTACAGCTTCCCATTTCCTCATGTTGTAAACTCCTTGCCTGTATTTTTCAAGAACAATAAATTGGCTGTTTGATAAACCAATGTGAAAGTTCCTTCTTCTATCATACGTATACTCTCCCCGTATTTCTACTTAATGAGTCTTCTTTAACACTTTTTCCGTCATTTTCGTTAAGATAGGGGTACAGTCAAACTTCAAACTGCGGGCTTTCGGCTGCTGATGGTTCGCTGAACCAATCAGGCATTTACTGGCTGTTGATCCCATACTTTCCATTCTCGTTTTCTTGAAATAGGGCTTACTGCCAGTTGCCCTACTTCACATCGAATTTTGGATATGGGCTTACTGCCAGTTAAAGCGATATACATTAATGGCAAGAAAGGATGTTTTATTATGGCTATTTACCCTTACAATGGAAAAACACCGCAAATCGCGCCATCCGTCTTTATAGCGGACTATGCGACAATCACTGGAGATGTCGTCATCGGGGAGGAATCAAGCGTTTGGTTTAATTGTACCATTCGCGGGGACGTTGCCCCAACCATCATCGGTAAAAAAGTAAATATCCAGGACAACTCTGTACTGCATCAAAGTCCCGGGAACCCGCTTATTATCGAGGATGAAGTGACAGTGGGACATCAAGTGATCCTCCATAGTTGTATTATAAGAAAAAAAGCCCTTATTGGCATGGGGTCCATCCTATTGGATCAGGCGGAAATCGGGGAAGGCGCCTTTATTGGAGCCGGAAGCCTCGTTCCCCAAGGAAAAGTAATCCCCCCAAACACGGTCGCCTTTGGCCGTCCGGCAAAAGTGATCCGCGAGGTCACCGATGCCGACAGGGCGGAGATGGAAAGAATTTCAAGGGAGTATGCGGAAAAAGGGGTTTACTATCAATCATTGCAAAAAAAGTAAATGTTCACATATTTGACGGTTCTTCACCTTAAGCTTTCATGATTTATGCCGATTAAAACAATAAGCATTTCAAACGAATTGTTTTAAGACGGGTGATAAAAAAATGAATACATCAGTGTTGTATATTATGATCCCTTCACTGCTGCTCGTGTTGCTGTTTCTTTATTTTAAACGTGATTCATGGGGCTATACGATTGCTGTGTTGCTTTCAGCAGCAACCTTCATATTTGTATTATTTAACACGGTTCAATCCTCGAAAAGCAATCAGGCGATCGCTTTTCAAGGAGGAACAAAAAGCGGGAATATGGAAATCATCCCCATTAAAGATCAGGTGTTAATAGACGCCCCCGTTGTGAATCAGATGCCCGAACTGCCCCGCGGCTGTGAAGTAACTGCCCTTTCCATGCTTTTGGAAAGTGCGGGAGTCTCTACCGACAAAATGAAACTCGCAAAAGAAATAAAGAAAGATCCCACGCCCCGCACTGTAAAAAACGGCAAAGTGTATTTCGGAAATCCGAACGAAGGCTTTGTTGGAAATATGTATACATTCAGCGAGCCGGGCCTTGGCGTTTACCACGGGCCGATTATGGAACTCGGAGAAAAATACCTTCCTGGAAAAATGGTCAACTTGACTGGGCAATCGTTCGAAGAATTAAAGATTCCCCTTTCAACCGGCCGGCCGGTCTGGGTCATCATTAATGCCGAATACCGTGAACTGGATGATTCCTATTTTGAAACGTGGGAAACAAAATCAGGCCCAGTCAAAATCACCATGAAAGAACATTCCGTCCTGATTACCGGTTACGATGAAAAGTATGTCTATTTCAACGACCCGTTAACAGGAAAGAAAAATAAAAAAGCACCCATAAGAGATTTCGAAAAATCATGGGTGCAAATGGGTAGCCAAGCTCTTACATATTCAGGAGACTAAGATCCTGAAACGGCTGCCTTTTTTTCTTTTTGAAAATCATATTTTTCCTCTACAAACACTCCATGCCATACCATAAAGACAAGTACTGTCCAAATTTTACGGCTATGATCCAACTTGCCGCGGCAATGCTCATCCAGCAAATCCAGTACATACTGTTTGTTGATTAAGTGGCCGGTTTCACTTTGTTTAATGAGATCAACCGCCCAATCATGCATTTCGGCTTTCAGCCAATGCCGGATCGGAACTGGAAATCCAAGCTTCTTCCGGTTAAGTACATGATCCGGCACAATTCCTTCCGCCGCTTTTCTCAATATGTACTTTGTCGTACCCTCGGCTGTTTTTAACGATGTCGGAATCTTCGAAGCGATATCAAACACTGCTTTATCAAGAAAAGGCACCCGTAATTCAAGAGAATGCGCCATCGTCATCCGATCCGCCTTCAGCAAAATATCCCCGCGCATCCATGTATGGATGTCAATATACTGCATCCGGTCAACCGGATCATACCCGGCCGTTTCAGCATACAAAGGCTTTGTTACATCGCGAAAGTCGACGGCTCCGTTGTATTTGACGAGTAAAGACCGCTTTTCTTCCTCAGAGAACATTTTCGCATTCCCAATATATCTCTCCTCCATTGGAGTAACACCGCGTTCGATGAAACTTTTTCCCCTTACACCTTCAGGAAGAGCGCTGGCCAAAGACCTTAACAAAGCTTTTCCGACATCGGGGATTTTATTGAACATCTCCAACGATTGTGGCTCCCTGTAGATGTTGTAACCTCCAAAGAGTTCATCGGCTCCTTCTCCGGATAAAACAACGGTGACGTGCTTTCTCGCTTCACGCGCGACAAAATATAAAGGAACACACGCAGGATCCGCTAACGGATCATCCATATGCCACATAATTTTGGGAAGCTCGTTCATATATTCTTCAGGAGAAATAACATAGTTGATGTTTTCCACTCCTAGACGATCGGCTGTTTCTTTTGCCACATCAATTTCACTGAATCCGTCCCTTTCAAAACCGACGGAGAATGTTTTAATATTCGGATGGAATTGTTTGGCAATTGATACAATTATTGATGAATCTATTCCGCCTGACAGGAAAGATCCGACAGGAACATCACTTCTCATATGAATGTTAACCGAGTCGAACAGCACATCCCGGATTTCTTTGATAAACTCTTCCTGCGAACGGTGTCCGACAGGGGAAAAGTTTGCTTTCCAATAACGGGCGATATTCAAGGGCCCTCCAGGCTTTTTTGTAAAATAATGTCCCGGTTCCAGTTTTCGAATGTTTTTCGTCATCGTCTCCGGTTCAGGCACAAACTGGTAAGTCATGTATTGCTGTAATGAATCCAAATGTAACTCACTGGATTCCATCGCAAGCAAAATACTCTTTTTCTCTGAAGCAAAAAATGTCTCCTCATCGTTTTCCAAATAAAAAAATGGTTTGATTCCAAATGGGTCGCGCGCGCCAAACAGCTCCTGCTTTTCTTTGTCCCAAATGACAAAAGCAAACATGCCGCGCAAACGCTCAACCGCTTTTTCCCTTAACTCGCTGAACAGGGCAAGGATGACTTCCGTATCCGATTCCGTTTCAAAGGAAAATCCTTTCTTTACGAGTTCCTCACGCAATTCGACAAAATTGTATATTTCTCCATTAAAGATAATCCAGTAACGGTCATTCTCATATGATAAGGGCTGGCTTCCACTTTCTATATCGATAATGCTCAACCGCCTAAATCCGAAACGGATATGTTCATCAGAAAAAAAGCCTTCATCATCCGGACCGCGGTGGACGATTAAATCGTTCATTTGCTTCAACAATTTCTTCTCTGAATCATTTTGTTCTGTTGCTTGTTCATGGATGCAACCGATAAAACCGCACATTGTGTGTCACCTACTCTAATTAAATTCAAGCAATACCTTACTTATATTAACATTATTTCCTCCTCATTTGCAGATATAAACGAATCAAAATGATATTGCCTGGCAAAAAAGAGAGAGACAATATGTGAACGGCCCTCTCGTATGATCCGTTGTTTCAGCAATTAGTCTATTTTTACTCTAAATTCGTTTTGTAATAAGTCCGCTTTTCCTTCCTCATATTCTTTTAACAGTATTTCCACAATTTCCCTCGTTGTTTCCTTTTTCTTGACAGTGGTGATTCCCTGGCCCGCAGACCAAATATCGCGCCATGCTTTCACGTTAACCAAATGCGATAAATCCACCTTTTCGTTCGGCTTTAATGTCTCTGGATCAATCCCTTCCTTGATCAGGCTGGGAATCAGAATATTCGCGTGGACTCCGCTCAAAGCATCTGTATAAAGAATGTCTTCAATGGTGGACTGAAGCACCATGTTTTTATATTCATCATCCGCATTGCTTTCATGCGCAGCCAAAAAACGAGTGCCCATATAGGCAAAATCAGCTCCCATTACTCGCGCGGCCAAAACATCCTTCCCCGTAGAAATCGCCCCCGACAAAATAATTGTTCCATCATAAAATTCTTTTACCGCCGCGATAAAAGCAAACGGATTCAGCGTACCACCGTGCCCTCCGGCGCCAGCACATACTAAAATCAATCCATCTACTCCTATATGTGCCGCTTTTTTCGCATGGCTGATATGAGCAACATCCGAATAAACAAGTCCGCCATATCCATGTACAATGTCCAGCACTTCACCGGGATTTCCCAGAGATGTAATCACAATCGGCGGTTGATATGTCCGGATTAACTCAATATCTTCATCATATCGTTTATTTGCTTTTCTGTGACAAATCAAATTTACAGCCCAAGCCTTTCCCGCCAAGCCTTTATTCACTTCTTCAAGCCACTGCGCGCATACTTCAGCAGGACGAGCATTTAAAAGCGGGAAGGAACCGATGACGCCCGACTTCCCCGCTTCAATAACCATTTTGGGCGTTGATACTAAAAACATCGGCGCTACGATGACAGGAAGTTTAAGCATTTTTTATCACCTTCTTACTTCTTTTTCGCTCTTTCGTTCCCAAATTCGGATACTCACAAGCACATGTTCCATCGGCGAAAAATTCCCTCAATTCAACAAAGGTATGTCTTTTTTTCATCATCATTCCCCCAATGCCAAATATTTCTTACTTAATTAACTATTCTCCCACATCAATAACTGATGTCAATGACACAATTTTTTGGCTCTTTCAGGTAAAAAAATGCGAAGCCGCACTTATGCGGCTCCGCTGCATCAAATTACACAGAAGTTAAGCTGACAAGGGCATCAGCCTTATCGGTCCTCTCCCAAGGCAAGTCGATATCCGCCCGGCCAAAATGGCCGTAAGCAGCCGTTTGCTTGTAAATAGGACGTCGCAAGTCGAGCATCTTAATAATCCCTGCCGGGCGAAGGTCAAAGGTTTTCCGAATCGCTTTTACAAGTGTTTCTTCATCCACTTTTCCGGTGCCAAACGTGTCTACTGAAATGGAAACAGGCTGGGCGACACCAATCGCATACGCGAGCTGCACTTCACATTTATCCGCAACACCCGCTGCCACGATATTTTTCGCCACATATCTTGCGGCATAGGCCGCAGAGCGGTCTACCTTCGTAGGATCCTTTCCGGAAAAGGCGCCGCCTCCATGGCGGGCATAGCCTCCATACGTATCGACGATGATCTTTCTTCCTGTTAACCCCGCATCTCCCTGAGGTCCCCCAATAACAAAGCGTCCCGTGGGATTGATAAAATATTTGGTTTTATCATCCATTAATTCGGGAGGCACGACTGGCTTAATGACATGTTCTATTATATCCTGTTGAATTTGTTCCAAGGTAATTTCTGGATGGTGCTGGGCCGAAATGACAATCGTGTCCACACGAACAGGCTTTCCGTCTTCGTTATACTCAATCGTTACTTGCGTTTTTCCGTCGGGGCGCAAGTACGGAACCACTTCGTTCTTGCGGATTTCAGCCAGCCGCCTTGAAAGTTTGTGAGCCAGCGATATGGGAAGCGGCATCAGCTCTTTCGTCTCATTGCATGCATAGCCGAACATAAGCCCTTGGTCTCCTGCTCCGATCGCTTCGATTTCTTCATCGCTCATTTCTCCTTCTCTTGCTTCAAGGGCGACATCTACCCCCGCAGCAATATCAGGCGATTGCTCATCAATCGAAGTAATGACCGCACATGTCTCGGCATCAAAGCCGTATTTTGCGCGTGTATACCCAATGCCTTTCAAAGTGTCGCGAACGATCTTTGGAATATCAACATAAGTAGATGTTGTAATTTCCCCGGCAACTAAAACAAGCCCGGTCGTAACGGATGTTTCACAAGCCACACGGGCATTTGCATCCTCGGCAAGGATGGCATCCAATATGGCATCAGATATTTGATCACAAATTTTATCCGGATGTCCCTCAGTAACGGACTCAGATGTAAATAACCGCCGATTTTTGGACATCAAAGCTCCTCCTTTTAACAATAAAAATAATGGATCCAATAGAAAATGCTTCATATGAAGCATTTTCATGCGAACTTGCCAAATAAAGCAAAAAAACCTTTCCCCACAGTAAATCATTGAGGAAAGGTTTTATCATCGTGTTCGAGCCTTTCACTCTTATCGTCCAAGGCTTTCGACCTTGCTACAGGTAAGCACCTTTCTATTCGTCAAGCATACTCGCTTGCTCATAGCAGGTTGCCGGGCTTCAAAGGACCTGTTTCCTCCACCATCTCAGGATAAGAGTATCCATTCATTATAAAATCATAACCTAAATGATAAAACGATGTCAACAGGGAACCCTTAATTATATAAAGATCTTGGAAAATCGGGCGATATTTTCATGAAAAAGAGTCTTTTCTGGCTTTTTTTAAAGAAATAGGGTATATAATGAAATGCCAGCCCATGTTCATGAAATCTTCAAAAATAGTATAGACTATTCATTTAAATGTGTTATACTAATTCTCAAGTACCTAAAACTTAAAAATCAAAACAAAGGAAGGGTAAGGAATGAGTTCAATAGGCATCAAAAGCGAATTAACTCAATTAATAAATGGGCAAAACGTTCATTTACAATTATCAGTTCCTCGGCTGGTCGAAAAAGTATTAAACCGCAATGAAGGAATTCTTACTGCATCAGGTGCTGTGCGCGCCGAAACAGGAAAATATACAGGCCGTTCCCCTAAGGATAAGTTTATTGTAGAGGAACCATCTGTAAAAGACAAAATTGAATGGGGTTCCGTTAACCAGCCCATTTCTTCAGATGTATTTGAAAAGCTCTACACGAAGGTGATCAAATATTTACAATCAAGAGATGAAATTTTTGTTTTTAAAGGATTTGCCGGAGCTGATGAAAAGTACCGTTTACCGATCCAAGTCGTGAATGAATATGCCTGGCATAATCTTTTTGCCCATCAGCTGTTTATACGCCCTTCCGCGGAAGAACTTGCAAAACATCAAACTGAATTTACTGTTGTTTCAGCTCCAGGCTTCAAAGCGAACCCTGAAGTTGACGGCACAAAATCAGAAACGTTTATTATCGTGTCATTCGAACGAAAAATTGTTTTAATCGGTGGAACAGAGTATGCGGGAGAGATGAAGAAATCCATCTTCTCTGTCATGAACTATGTTCTCCCGGAAGCGGACATCTTATCGATGCATTGCTCGGCCAACGTTGGAATTGAGGGCGATGTAGCATTGTTCTTCGGATTGTCCGGAACAGGCAAAACGACATTGTCTGCCGATCCAAACCGCCGGTTAATCGGTGATGACGAGCACGGCTGGTCTCCAAACGGAGTCTTTAACGTTGAAGGCGGCTGTTATGCAAAAACGGCAGGCTTATCAGTAGAAAAAGAGCCGCAAATTTATAATGCCATTACATTTGGTTCTGTTTTAGAGAATGTCATTGTTGATCCGGATTCACGCGAACCGCTGTATGATGACACAACGCTGACGGAAAACACAAGAGCGGCCTATCCAATCCAGGCAATCGACAACATCGTTGAACCAAGCATCGCCGGCCATCCTTCTGTTATCGTATTTTTAACTGCCGATGCTTTTGGCGTACTGCCTCCAATCAGCAAGTTAACAAAGGAGCAGGCCATGTACCATTTCTTGAGCGGGTACACGTCCAAGCTCGCTGGAACAGAAAGAGGCGTTACATCACCTGAAGCGACATTCTCGACATGCTTCGGAGCGCCATTCCTACCGCTCCCGGCTGCACGATATGCTGAAATGCTCGGAAAGAAAATTGATGAGCACGGAGTCCAGGTTTTCCTCGTTAATACAGGCTGGACCGGCGGAGAATATGGAGTCGGCAGCAGAATGAATTTAAGCTACACACGCGCCATGGTTCAAGCAGCGCTAAATGGAGAATTAGAAAACGTTGAAACCGTTCAAGATAAAGTATTTGGTCTCTCTATTCCACTCCACGTTCCTGGAGTGCCTGATGAAGTACTTCAACCAAACAAAACCTGGTCTGATGAAAAAGCCTACTATGCGAAAGCCAAAGAATTGGCTGGCAAGTTCGATCAAAACTTCTCCAAGTTTTCACATGTTGATAAACTCATCAAACAACTGGGTGGACCAATAGCTAAATAATGATTGAAAAGTTTGCGGAGGAAAATATGCCTCTGCAAACTTTTTTGCTTTTAAAATGGCGCTTCCCGTTGTCTCACAGTTGACGTTAACTCGCAGAAGTAGTTTATGTGAATAAAGCTGTTTTGGGGAGCTCCGTCAGGGCCCAATGATGCATAATGTGGAAACCAGCCCATCCTTTCATTGCATCCGGATTTGAAAAAACGCCTCAATGGCCATAAAAAAGAGAGAAAGGAGCTGGATACTGTTCCCTTCTCTCATTTTTGAACCTATACGATTTCGATCATACAATCACTGGCAACAAAGCTCTCGTTGATAAAAAACCCAAGTTCTTCAGTGAAATCAATATTTGTTTCTTCCTGTAAAATCCGTTTTGTAAACCGGTCCAGCCGAATCTGAATGTGTTCATACTCTACAATTGAATCATTTCGGCGCGGTTCATCAAAAACAACACTACATTTGACAGCCATACCGCAGCCCCCCGAAATATCAGCGTCTATCCGGGGATAAATTCCTTCCTCCAACACAAGTTCCCTTAACTCCTTTAAAGCTGTATCCGTTATGTTGATTACCATGACTTCATCCCTCTTCACTGATATTAATTCACATTTCTTAAACACGGTTTCCCCATTATTTTTTGCTTTAACTCTTCTCCCGTCGGGGTAGCGGCCAATCCGCCGAGCGCTGTTTCCTTTAAAGTGCGCGGCATGCTTTTCCCGATATCATACATCGCTCCAATGACCTCATCACACGGAATTCTGCTCTGAATGCCGGCAAGAGCCATTTCTGCCGCTGTAAAAGCAATTGAAGTGCCGATGACATTCCTTTTAATACAAGGCACTTCGACAAGCCCGGCAACCGGATCACACACGAGTCCAAGCAGTGATTTAAGCCCCATGGCCGCTGCCTGCACCGACTGTTTAGGCGAACCTCCATTCATTTCAACGATGGCGGCCGCTGCCATGGCTGTTGCCGATCCCACCTCGGCTTGGCATCCGCCTGCCGCTCCTGAAATGAAAGCCCGGTTGGCGATCACATATCCGATGGCACTGGCAGTAAACAGGCCCATCACCAGTTCATCAAATGGAATGTCGGTATTGTCCCTGAGGGCAAAAATACATCCCGGAAGGATTCCGGCAGAACCGGCGGTGGGCGTGGCCACAATGACTCCCATCCTTGCATTTGTTTCGGAAGTCGCGAACGCATACTTCATGGCATCGACCGTTATGCTTCCTGTCAGGTAATTGCCTTTCTCTTTATATTGTTGCAGCAAGTAAGCGTCACCGCCCGAAATACCGCTTGGAGCCGTTGACTTGTCTTCAATGCCTGTTTCAATCGCGTCTTTCATCCTCAAAAGCCGCTCTTTCATTTTCTCGAAAATGTCTTTCTGGCTTCGGCCGGTCTTGCTTGCTTCCCATTCCAGCATAAGCTCGCCAATTCCCCAATTTTTTTCATGACACTGTTGGAGCAGCTCTTCCATCGAAGAGAATTCCATTCTTTTCACCTGCTTTCTGATAGATATGTTTCTTTGATCCACTCCATATCAATCTCGGTATTCAACAACAGATCCAGCCGATGCTCATTCATGTAAAAAATTTTTGAAAGCCCCCCTCCCAGGGATGCACCTCCAATTTCCAGCCGCTTGCCTTTCCTTCTGACTTCAACCATTAGCGTATTAGGGTGGTCAAAGTAAGAACATTGGTTCTCCATTTGAAACGTAACGTTCATTTTTTCATCTTGCGCAAGATCGAAGGCATAGCGAATACCCGGGTCATCCGTATCCATGCCAAGCAGGCCGCCTAAAATGGCCTTATCTGTCCCATGCCCCCGATATGTTTCCGCGAACGAATCATAGAAAGTGATATGGGCATAGTCGGGAACACCCCCGAGAAGATCATAAGCAAACTTTCCGATGGACACGACACCAGCCGTATGAGAGCTGGAAGGCCCCACCATAATTGGACCGATAATATCAAAACAACTGTTATAAATCACTTTCGCCACCCCACTTTATCTAACCAATAGCTCTTGATAAAGGGGATATTCGCGACAAAGTTGCTGTATCGTTTCTTGCACGCGCTTCGTAACAGCCGGATCTCCCTTGCTCTTTAAAATATCCGCTATAGCGCGGCCAATGAGCTCCATATCTTTTTCTTTCATTCCGCGGGTTGTGACAGCAGCGGTTCCAATCCGAATCCCGCTCGTCACGAATGGACTTTCCGGATCATATGGAATTGTATTTTTATTGACGGTGATGCCTGCTTCTTCCAGCAAATGCTCCGCTTCTTTTCCAGTCAGTCCCCAAGCACGCACATCCAACAAGACAAGATGGTTATCCGTTCCGCCTGAAACGAGCCGGGCCCCCGTCTCTAATAAGGTTTTAGCAAGTTTTGAGGCATTTGACACAATTTGTTGAGTGTACGCTTTAAAGTCCGGTTGAAGCGCTTCCTTGAATGACACCGCCTTAGCAGCAATCACATGCATGAGCGGTCCGCCTTGAATGCCTGGAAACACTGCTTTGTTTATTTTTTTCATCACATCTTCATCATTCGTCACAACAATTCCCCCGCGCGGGCCTCTCAATGTTTTATGTGTTGTACTCGTAACGACATCCGCATACGGGACGGGAGAAGGATGAAGGCCACTGGCTACAAGGCCGGCAATATGGGCCATATCCACCATTAAAATCGCTCCCGTTTTGTCCGCAATCTCTTTAAACTTGAAAAAATCTATGATTCTCGGATATGCACTTGCACCGGCAATGATCATTTTAGGACGCTCTTTTAAAGCGATGGCTTCCACCTCGTCATAATCAATCAAGTGGGAATCCTCACTTACACCATAAGCGACGACATCGAACCATTTTCCTGACAGATTGACGGGGCTTCCATGAGTCAAATGCCCACCGTGTGATAAATTCATCCCCATGATCTTATCGCCCGGCTCCAACATCGAGAAGAAAACAGCCGTATTCGCTTGAGCACCGGAGTGGGGCTGAACATTGGCAAATTGGGCATCAAATAAAGCCGTTAACCTGGCAATCGCCAATTTTTCAACAACGTCTACGTGTTCACATCCTCCGTAATACCGTTTGTCCGGATACCCTTCCGCATACTTGTTCGTTAAAACAGAACCCATTGCCTCCATCACATCTTCACTGACAAAATTTTCAGAAGCAATCAATTCCAATGATCCATCTTGGCGCTTTCTTTCTGCCTGAATAGCCCGATAAATTTCCACATCCCCGTTTAACAAGCTCATTTTGGTTCCTCCTTTTCCCTATCTTCCCCTCCTTGTATTTTTTCGCACACAAAAAAGACAGGGGAAAGATAGCATTTTAATCTACCCTTCCTCTGTCCTGTTACCTGAGAGTTTAAAACTTCATAACGAAGTATTCCCCTTTGGTGGCCTTTACAGGCGCTCTCCAGAGACGCGTCCAAGCACGGTACTTTTACCTGAGAGATTATATCCCAAGGAATTTTTTGGGACTTGCTCCTTCGGTGCCAAACCCAACGGTTTAGTCTCTCCCGTGATTGTCATTCGCAATTATTTGATTATTTCATAATATATCTGAACTTCAAGGGATTGTCAATAAAAAAATCTTTTTCTGTACCTTACTCTTCATGAAAGCATGGCATTTATCCCTAGCCGCTGTAGAAAAACGCTGAAAGTGCTATTCTCAAGATTTTTCACAACATCTAAAAGGGAAGCCTTGGCAAATTGCGTTTTTCCAATCGCTAGGATCTCTCTGCCGCGCCGCCTGGGTACTCCCGGGAATCCTCGGCCCTCTGCTTTAGATGGTTCTTGACGATTACAGGAATCATTACTCGATATGAAAAATCCCCTTGTCTTGAGAAATTGTAAGATACTCAAAATTGATTTATTTCTTTTTGGTATATTACATGAAGTTTGAGGGCTTTTATACAGTTACTGATTAAGCCCGTTTTCGGAGGCTGAAGACTTGGGGGCAAATGAAATAATTTTTCTAGATTTGAGTCGATTGCTCGATGGGGAACTGAAATGTCAGGGATTATTTTCATGATATTTTCACGGCTGGCCAAATGGAATCCCCAGACACCAAACGACGGCACCACTGTATAATAGGCTTTCGTTTTGAAACCAGCAGTATTCAATGTTTTTGCTATGCTCCAATACACCCTCGGAGTATCCCTCGGGGAATTGGATTGGCATGAAACGACTCCTCCCGCATTCAAATGCCTGCCGGCCCCGATAAATAATTCTTTGGTATATAATAAGCTGGTTGTAGGATCGGCGGGATCAGGAAAATCAACGATGATGACATCATAACCCTCCATTGTTTTCTTTAAGTATTCCATCGCGTCCATTATATGCACCTTTACCCTGCTATCCCATAACGAGCCGGCATTTATAGCAGCAAGTGCGGGCTCGTCTTTTGCCAAACGAATCATGACGGGGTCAATATCCACAAGATCTACATGTGCTACATCAGTATATTTTAATATTTCACGAAGCGCCAGCCCGTCCCCTCCGCCTAAAATCAGTATTCTTTTTCTTGCTTTTGCCAGTTCCATTGCCGGAAATACCAGTGCTTCATGGTAATATCTTTCATCAAGGGATGAAAACTGCAACTCATCATTTAGATACAATCGAAGGTCTTTTCCCTCGACAAGCAAAATATCCTGAAAACCACTGAATCCTCTATACAAAATATTGTGCTTTCCATTTATAAGTTCTTTAAGAACCTTCATGTCCGACTCATTTCCCCGCTCTTTATTTGTTACATGAAGTGGTTTTCCCGGCTCACGAATACTTTCATTTCCGGAAAAAATTCGGCTTTTATGCCCTCTTGGAATTTCATGCATAAAGACGCGCCTTGCGCCTATTTTGCGTAGAAATCTTTGTAACACATTCCAGACATCCTGATGGGAACATGTATATAAGTCCAAAGCTGTATACCTGTATTCAGGCCAAGTGTGAATAGAGAAATGGGACGAAGAGATAACGATCGTACCCGTTACTCCTTGGGGTGAAAACGTATGGAAATAAGCCATCAGAATTTCCAATCGCAGTTCTCTCAAGGACTCTAAAATCAAACTTTTTACCTCATCAGCGCAATCAATGACACTAGCATTACAATCATATGCATCCACGATAAAATGTTGTCCTATTACGCCCGTTGCTTCCATGTCGTCCATTCCTTCCAGTCCTGATATTTTTTCGCTTCGCCCGAATCACCCATATTCCCGCAAACACATCCATAACTAACGTATGAACTTATCAATGTGCAAATGCTAAAAAATGAAAACTCTGCCTTTCTCGATTGAGCGAACGGCACGTTTTCGTCTATGAGTAGGATTCATGGATAATTCCCAATCCGTAAAACATTAATCCACTATGCTTCCGCGGTCATGAAGGAATAATGTGAGGAAGTTGGAAAAAATCATTGCGAAGCCATATAGAGTGCGACACGATACAATGAGATAAAACTCCATATATAGCGTTATTTCAATCCACGCACTCATATAGAGTGCGACGCGGATGATGATGGCACTTTAAAGGATGAAATACATATTTCAATCCATGAACTCATATAGAGTGCGAGAAAAAGAGTTTGAAAGAGTCATTTCAGGAATCCGATTTTCAATCCACGCACTCATCATAAAGAAAAACTTCCAGCAATGGACGCAGACCTACAAGATGTAAGCCAAGCAAGGTTGCCATACGATGTCGCGTTCTTTCCTCCACCCCCGTTCCCCACTGAACACAGCAAGACAAAGGCCAAGATCGAGTTCAGTCCATTTTACTGTGTAAATTCCTCACGCTCTATTCGGGATAGAGCGAAACTTCATGCGGCGAAGGTTGTTATTCCGCTTTTTGTTCGTTAAGCCAATCCGGCACTGGGTGTTGGACCAACTAGCTTTTCTCCGGACATCATCCTTTCTTCAGGGGGGCATGACAGGATGTTAATGCCGGGTCAAGCGAAATTTCAAGGAACGAAAGCTTTTATTCAGCTGATTGTTCGTTAAGCCAATCGGGCGGATACTGGTTGTTTGAACCCATTGTTTACTTTTTTCGGGTCCTTTCTGCAAAGGGCCTTACTGCCGGTTAATGCGGGATCAAGCGAATTACGTTTATTCCGCTACATATTTCCCTCTTATGTTCTTGTTCTTCCGCTGATGATGTCCCCAGCATTCCGTCAATATTTTTCTCGCCGCAAAAACCGAGAGTGCGGAATCATCCAATTTAGGTGACACTTCCACGACATCAAAACCAATGACAGGAAGCTCAAACAAGCCGTATAACAAATCAAGCAGCTCTCGGCTATCCAAACCGCCAAACTGCGGTGTTCCGGTTCCCGGGGCATAAGCTGGATCAAGCGAATCGATATCCACTGTAATATAAATTTGTTCAAATCGGGCCATTTTGGATTGAATAGTTTCCAATGTTTTTTCCACACCATTTCTTCTTACTTCGAGCGCTTTGATCATATTCATGTCATGATTCTGAATAAACGCCAGCTCCTCTGACTCGACAGAACGTACTCCCACAAAGAAGATACTCTCCGTATCCGGCACATTTTCCAGTTCCAAAGCACGCCTTCCGGTAGAACCATGCGAGAGTAAATCTCCCCCCATTTCATGACACAAATCAAAGTGGGCATCAATGTGGATGATGCCAAAAGGCTTTTCCAAAGCTCTGTCAATGCCTTTTAAGACAGGAATCGTCGTAGAATGGTCACCGCCGATCATCGTTAGCAGTTTGCCTGATTTAGCGATAGAGTAGGCGGCTACTTCTGCTTGCAAAAAGATTTCATCACGGCTGGCACCTTCCATATCCCCCAAGTCCAATATCTTTAAGGACGAGAGATCTTCCCATCTTTCCGTTGTCGGGGGAATTGTATAGGTTATATTGCGAATAGCGGCCGGGCCTTCTTTTGCACCCGAACGGAAGCTGACCCCTCCATCATATGGAATCCCGTAGACAACAATATCCGCCTCTTCCATATCAATGCCTGGACGGTTTAACCCAGCCCAAATACCCTCTTCTTGGATCATCTTAGAAACCTTTTTCAAATGTCATCCCTCTTTTTCTATCAATATTTCAAATCAGTCTAGTAAGCCCTTACATTATGTTCTATCTTATCTGTATTTGTTTCATTTGGGAAATAAAAAAACGGCCCATCGACCCCATAATCGCTTTCTTGAAAGAGCTATTGGGAGTTTGCCATTAATCATTTTAACTATTAAAGCAAGTACATGAAAAAGCACGATCTTCCTAGCTGGAAAACGATCGAAATGAGCAGTGTAACACCCTCCATTGGGATAGGATTCCTTTATTGACAATCGCTTTAATTGAAAAAGCTCTCGAAAACGCTCGGACAGAAAATTTCCTTCATTCTGGCACAGCATTTTGGATTCTGAATTAAAGATAAGAGCTTCGGCAGATGCCAGCACCTAAGGATCTTTCTTCTTCCAAAGGAACCCAACCGCCAATAAGGGAAAATGGGCTTCTCTAAAACATTCCTGAGGGGGTGTCCGAAAAGTAATATCGCAGCTTGAAACAAAAAATGCTGTAAAATCAACATTCTTTGGTTTTACACTGTAGTGCATTTACTCTGAATTGGACTTCTTAGACAGCCCCTTATGTTTACATTCCGGCTCTTTTACACTCTCCCCTTCATCCACTTCCCGATTTCGCTCACAACTTCCCTGTTTAAGGATGGCGGAAAGTAATGCGTAACATGCTTAAAATATCTCGTTTCCACTTTCTTGCCAAGTTCCAATAGTCTTTTTTCCAGCCGATATGCATGTTCAATCGAAACATGTTCATCGCGCTCGCCATGAACAATCAGTACGGGACAACGAAGATGCTCAAGCTCGTACAAAGGAGTGCGGTATGTATATGCTTGAAGTGCCGTTTTAGGCGACCCGCCAATAACACGCTTCATCATCCGGCGCAAATCTTTCCGCTCGACATATGTCAATGCCATATCCGCTACTCCTCCCCATGTCACGAGAGAAGCGGCCGTTTTGTGTTTAATGGCGGTCAACAATGCCATCACGCCGCCGCGAGAAAAACCGAAAATGTGAATGCGATCCTCCAGGACTGCCGGGTGGCTCTTTAATACAGCCAATGCCGAAAAAGCATCCTTCCGGTCCTCCCCGGCAAAATCTTCATTTCCTTCACCCCCGCGATTTCCCCGATAAAACGGAGCAAAGACAACGAAGCCTTCCGAAGCAAATTGGCCGATGCGTGCCGGCCTCACCATCCCGACATTTTTAATGCCGCCCCTTAAATATAAAAGGCCATCATACATACCCGCCTCGGTCGGCTCCGCGAGCAATCCCTTCACGCAGAGCCCCGCAGACATATATGTCATTAAATACATGCGTACGTTCGGATTGGGAGATGGGAACAACCATTTCTCAATGATTGAAGTTTCATTCATGACTCGTTCCTCCTGCCATCAAAATTTGTTTCACATATTTAAACATCCATCATACGATATGTTAGCCCAATTTCACGGCGTTTTACAAACATTGATGGGAGGTTCTTTCGTGAAAATATCGCTAAAGGTTGGAATGATACTCATTGCATCATTTCTATTGCTGATTGGCGCGGCATGCTCCAACAAGAAAGATGCAGTGCAAAAAGTCAGGCTTGCTGAAGTGACCAGATCTGTTTTCTACACCCCGCAATATGTGGCGCTGGAAAAAGGATTCTTTAAAGAAGAAGGGCTCGACGTTGAATTAAAGACGACCTGGGGCGGTGATAAAACAATGACGGCTCTCTTATCAGATGCAGTCGATATTGCCCTCGTCGGCTCGGAAACTTCGATTTATGTATATGCCCAAGGTACCAGTGATCCTATCATTAACTTCGCGCAGCTGACGCAAACCGATGGAACTTTCCTCGTATCACGCGAAAAAGTCGACCACTTTGACTGGGAGATGCTAAAAGGAACCACTTTTCTCGGCCAGCGAAAAGGAGGCATGCCGCAAATGGTTGGCGAATTTGTTTTGAAAAAGCACGGCATCGATCCTCAGCAGGACTTGGAGCTAATCCAAAACATCGATTTCGGAAATATTGCCAACTCATTTGCCTCCGGCACCGGAGATTACGTCCAACTCTTTGAACCGACTGCATCGGTGTTTGAAAAGGAAGGAAAAGGTTACATCATCGCTTCATTCGGTGAAGAATCGGGTCATGTTCCTTATACGACATTTATGGCAAAAGAAACCTATCTGAAAGAAAACGAGGAAACAGTAGAAAAATTTGTAAGAGCTCTTTATAAAGCCCAGAAATGGGTTGAAAAAAGCAGTGGAGAAGAGATAGCGGAGGTCGTACAGCCTTATTTTGAAGACTCGGACATTGAAACATTGGCCGTTGTCATTGACCGGTATAAAAATCAAGGTTCGTTTGCTGAGAAAATGACGCTAACAAAGGAAGGGTGGGAAAATTTGCAGGCCATTATGAAAGAAGCTGGCGAGCTCCCGGAAAGAGTGGATTACGACAAACTCGTCAATACAAACATCGTTGAAAAGGTGATGGCTGAATAACTTTATTGAATAAGAAGGAGGTCAAAACATCGTGAGCTTCCTTGTGGCAGAACAAATAGAACATCATTATTTTTCCCCTTCATCAGTCAAAATCGCCTTGAAGGATGTATCTTTTACTGTAAATGAAGGTGAGTTTATTTCACTGATCGGGCCATCCGGCTGCGGAAAAACAACACTGCTTTCCATTGTTTCGGGACTGTTAAAACCGACAACCGGAGATGTAAAGATTGATGGCAAGCCACCGGAATCGCAAAAAAGCAGCATCGGTTATATGCTGCAGCAAGATTACTTATTTCCTTGGAAAACAATCGAGGACAACACGTTAATCGGACTAAAACTTAACGGGAAGCTCAATCGTGAAACGAAAGAAAATGCCATTCGTTTTTTAAGGCAGATCGGACTAGGTGATGTGGAAAAATCCTATCCCCGCCAGCTTTCCGGAGGAATGCGCCAAAGGGCGGCATTGGCTCGAACCATGGCAGTCCAGCCTAAACTGCTGCTTCTGGATGAACCATTTTCCGCACTGGACTACCAAACCAAGTTAAAGCTCGAAGATCTAGTGTTCCATATATTAAGAAGCTACCATAAAACAGCTGTTCTTGTCACACATGATATTGCCGAAGCCATTTCCATGAGCGATCGCATACTGCTTTTTGCGACGAATCCGGGACGGCTTCATAAAATATTTCACGTCCCAGAGGAACTCCGAAACACCAGTCCTTTCGAATCCAGGACGAAAGATGCTCACCATGAATTATTCGGAACCATATGGAAGGAGTTGGAATCCCTTGAAAAAGAAGTCCGTTGATCCTTTCCTCCTTCATGAGCAATACAAACAGCAGATTGTGATTGAAAAGCGCTGGATTCGTTTTTACCAATTTCTCATTCTGACCGCCTTTTTCATTGTTTGGGAGGCAGGGAGTCGCAACCAATGGCTGGACCCGCTTATTTTCAGCTATCCCTCCAAAGTGTGGGCTCTGCTGATAGAACGAATCGCCGACGGTTCTCTATTTTCACATGTGGGAGTCACAGTGTTCGAGACGGTACTCGGCTTTATTTTGGGCACTTTTCTGGGAACCATTCTGGCCGCTATTTTATGGTGGTCCCCATTTCTTTCAAAGGTGCTTGATCCATACCTCGTTATCTTAAACGCGATGCCAAAGGTGGCGCTGGGACCGATCCTGATCGTCGGTCTTGGTCCCGGATTTACATCGATCATTGCGATGGGGGCGATCATATCCATCATTATTACGACAATCGTTGTCTATACGGCATTTCGGGATGTCGACGAAAACTATTTAACAGTACTCCGGACATTTGGCGCCGGTAAGAGACATATTTTTCAAGAGGCGGTTTTGCCCGCATCCTTTCCAACGATTATTTCAACATTAAAAGTCAATGTCGGTCTTTCCTGGGTCGGTGTCATTGTCGGTGAGTTTCTCGTTTCGGCAAAAGGTCTCGGGTATATGATTGTTTACGGGTTTCAAGTATTCAATTTTACGCTCGTCATGCTCGCTCTCTTGCTCATTGTCATTTTTGCCACAATCATGTATATGCTTGTTGAATTGCTGGAAAAAAAGCTCCTTAAAGATCACCGTTAGGGGGGCATCTAAAAAGCCCCAACACGGGACTGTCCGGAAAGTCCATAAATACCGATTTCTGTGACAGCCCCGTCAGTTTCTCACCGTACTGTCAGTGGTATCATCTTTTTACAAAAGCTATCCGCCATAATAGAGTCTTCTCCTGTATGAGACTTGTTGAAAGTCTTTGAAAAGGTTTCCATTTTTTTTGAAAAAGACACTCGCCTGTTTGTAATTCACCTTCCACAAGCCCCATCTGTCTATGGATAATATATTCAACAGGCGCCATTTCTGGCAATTTTCTAGAATACAAGACGATAAGAATTTTTAACATTCCATCACCTATTCAGGAAAGATTGATCATCATTAAATAGCGATTTTGTTTTTCTTGTTTTAACCTCATCGAACCAAAAAAAGTGCTGCCTTTTTGCGTGAGAGCCTTGGGATTTTGAAATCATTTCAGTTGTTGTATTCGAACACCATTTCGTAGAAGTGATGACTTCCGGTTTAAACTATTTATCAAATTTGAATTATTTGATTCTTTAAAATAAATAGGTATAATATACTGTTAAATAAATATTTTTATATTTTTTAAAATTGATAGATTTCTGCTAGACGGTGGTTACCATTCGAAGATCATAAAAAAACGCTTAGCGCTACCCAATGAAACGGGAGGGATTCATATGAGCGATCGTTTATTAGAAATTAAAGATCTAACAACCTCTTTCAGAATAAAAGATCAATATTACGCCGCGGTCGATCATGTCTCTTTATCGGTCAATAAAAATGAGACGCTGGCGATTGTAGGTGAGTCGGGTTCCGGAAAAAGTGCTTTAGCATTCTCCATCATGCGCTTGCATAATCGCGCTAAAATAGAAGGCCATATTTACTTTCATGGCCAAGACATCATGAATTTACCGATTGGGAAGTTAAATAAGTTGCGTGGTAATGATATGGCGATGATTTTTCAAGACCCTTTAGCCGCTTTAAATCCACTCATGACAATTGGAGACCAAATTGGTGAAGCATTGTTGCTTCACAATAAACAACTATCCAAGCAAGACCGTCAAAGTAAGGTAGTTCATTTACTCAAACAAGTCGGTATACCCAGACCGGAGTATACATGTGAGCAATATCCCCATCAACTGTCAGGAGGCATGCGGCAACGGGTTGTGATTGCCATTGCTATTGCCAATAAACCAAAACTACTCATTGCCGATGAGCCCACAACAGCTTTAGATGTCACTATTCAAGCGCAAATATTACGGTTAATCAATGATTTAAAAAACAAAATGGGAACGGGGGTCATTTTAATCACCCATGATTTAGGGGTGGTTGCAGAGATGGCAGATCGCGTAGCAGTCATGTATGCGGGGCAAGTCGTTGAAGTGACAAATGTTCACACTTTGTTTAAAGAGCCGTTACACCCCTATACCAGATCGCTATTAAACTCCATACCAAGTACTGATCAAATAAAAGATAAGCTTCATGTGATTCAAGGAATTGTCCCTTCTTTACAAAAAATGCCGCGCGAAGGGTGTCGATTTTCCGCCCGGATTCCGTGGATAGATAAAACAGCACATGAATCGCATCCGGAATTGCGTCAAGTAGCTCCTGGCCATTTTGTCCGCTGTACATGTTATCAGCACTTTTATTTTCCGGATGAAATCGACAAGGAGGTAACTGCATATGGCACTTTTAGAGGTTGAAGACTTAAAAGTCCACTTTCCCATTCGTGGAGGCATTTTAAATCGTAAAATTGGTGAGATCAAAGCTGTAGACGGGGTTTCCTTTTCAATTGAAGAAGGCAAGACTTACGGGCTTGTAGGGGAATCAGGTTCAGGAAAAACCACATTAGGCCGAGCGATTATTGGTTTAAACCATGTGACTGACGGAAAAATCCGATTTTCGAGTGTCGATTTAACAAATGTAAAGTCAAACAGAAAAGAGATTCGAAAAGAGATTCAGATGGTTTTTCAAGATCCTTACTCTTCATTAAACCCCAAAAAAAGAGTACTGGATATTGTTGCAGAACCGCTGCGCAACTTCGAAATATTATCAAAAACAGAAGAAAGAAAAAAAGTGCAAGAATTACTGGAACAAGTTGGTTTAACGGCGGAAAATATGTATAAATATCCACATCAATTTTCAGGAGGACAGCGCCAGCGAATTGGCATTGCCCGAGCAATCGCGTTAAAGCCGAAATTAATTATAGCGGATGAGCCGGTATCTGCTCTTGATGTATCGGTTCAAGCTCAAGTTTTAAATTTCCTAAAGGATATCCAAAAGGATTTACATTTGACATATCTTTTTATTAGCCATGATTTAGGTATTGTCAAACATATGTGTGATCAAATCGGCATCATGTACAAAGGAAGGTTTGTCGAGCAAGGTTCTAGAGATGATATTTTTCATAATCCGCAACATATCTATACGAAACGCCTTATTGCCGCAATTCCGGATATTGACCCTTCCAATCGAGAAAAACAGCAGAAATGGCGGGATAAAGTAGAGAAAGAATATAACAGACATTATGACGATTATTTTGATCATGAAGGGATGGCTTACGGCTTACGGAGTATATCCAATACACATTTAGTCGCGTTGCCAGAGAAAGGTGATAACAATGTGGAAATTTATTGTTAGACGACTGTTGATTACCATGCCGCAAATCATTTTGTTGAGTGTATTGGTCTTTATTATGGCGCAAATGATGCCTGGAGATGCCTTATCAGGTTTAATCGATCCGAATATTGATCCGGCTGCGATCGAAGAACAACGGGAAAAATTAGGGCTTAATAATCCTTGGTATGTGCAATATGCTGATTGGGTTACCTCAGCTTTGCAAGGAGATTTAGGGCAATCTTTCCGTTTTAAAATGCCGGTTGAAGAACTGATTGGCGAGCGGCTTGTTAATACATTTTGGCTTTCTTTGGTAACGTTAATTTTCACTTATATGATAGCGCTTCCTCTTGGTATTATAAGCGGTCGTTATCATGATACTTTACGTGATCAATTAATCTCCGGGTATACGTATATCGGGTTTGCGACACCGTTGTTTATTTTCGCGCTTGTCATGTTGTGGGTTTTTGGCTATACACTTGGCTGGTTTCCTACAGGGGGGAGCGTTACACCGGGGTTAGAACCCGGGTCATTCGCCTATATTATGAGCAAGTTTAACCATATGCTGTTGCCAGCTTTGTCAATGGCGCTCATTACTACTGTAAGTACAGTCCAATATTTGCGAAGTGAAATTATTGATACGAAGCAAAAAGACTTCGTCATCACGGCGCGAGCAAAAGGCGCTTCGGAGTCCCGGGTTTATAACAAGCATATTTTGCGAAATTCTATTCTGCCGATAGCAGCATTTTTAGGCTTTGAGATTACTGGCTTAATTGGCGGAACCATTTTTATTGAGACGATTTACAGTTATCCGGGAATGGGACTCTTATTTATGGAATCTATCTTACAACGCGACTATAGTGTGGTAACATCTGTTGTCTTATTATTAGGCATTGCTTCTATTTTAGGGGCGTTACTATCAGATATTATTTTAAGTTTAGTCGACCCCAGAATACGGATCAAGTAAGTTTATTCTGATAGGCATGGAGGTGATACCTGTTGGAACAAGTAAATGTTGAAACGATGAATACAGGGACGGAACAAGCTCCTGATATGTTGCAAATTATTTGGCGAGAAATCGTCCGCGATAAAATCGCACTTTTTTCACTACTATTTCTTGTGATCATTACAGCATTTGTCTATGGTATTTCTTTATTTTTAAATCAAGCAGAAATTGTTAAAGTTGATTTATTTGCCATTAACGAGCCTCCGTCTTCCGAATATTGGCTCGGAACCGATTATGGCGGGCGGGATATTTTTGGCCAGCTTATTATCGGAACACGCAACTCTTTATCCATCGCTTTACTAGTTACATTAATGACAGGAATGATTGGCATTATTTACGGATTGGTTTCCGGCTATTACGGTGGAACAATCGACAATATCATGATGCGAATTGTTGATTTCTTCTTAATCTTACCTTTTTTAATGATTGTTATTGTATTTGTAGCGATTGTGCCCAAATACAGCATATGGTCATTTTCTTTCATTATGACAGCCTTTTTATGGATGGGAAAAGCTCGTCTAATCCGTTCAAAAGCATTGCAAGAAAGAGAGTTGGACTATGCCCAAGCTTCCAAAACATTAGGTACACCAGATTGGAAGATTATGTTTACGCAAATACTGCCTAACTTAAGTTCCATTATTATTGTCACCATGACATTAAACTTAGCTGCCAATATCGGTTTGGAATCCGGGCTATCCTTTTTAGGATTTGGGTTTCCTGAATCGACTCCAAGCTTGGGGACATTGTTGGGATATGCGCGCAATCCGCAAACATTGGAGCTCAGATGGTGGGTTTGGCTGCCGGCTGCGGCAATGATTTTTCTACTAATGTTGGCTGTTCGCAATGTTGGAGAAGCTTTAAAGCGCGCGACGGATGCCAGACAACGCAGGGGGTGATAAATAAACACGGCATTTTTTAAGCTACTTACATCATATAATGATGGTAAGGATGAAGTCACCATGGCAGAAATGAAAAAAGGGGAGGTTCATTGAATGAGCAGTAAAAGAAAATGGCGCCGCATGCTATATGCATGTACGCTTGGGCTGCTGCTTGCTTTGGCGGCATGCAGCGGTAAAAAGGACAGTATGGCAGATGAGTCTGGTGATAAGAAGACAGAAAAAGAGAGTAAACAGGTATATTCCATTGATGATTTTAAACTGGAGAAGACAAACAAAGGAAAAGCCATAGATGGTGGGCATTTTAAATACGGCATCGTTTATGATACACCTTTTGAGGGAATCTTAAATTATAATTTTTCCTCAGGGGTACCTGATGGAGAGATTATTGATTGGTTTTATGGTGGGTTACTAAATGCTGATAAAAATCATAATATAACGCAAGATGGCGCCGCAACATTTGAAGTAGATGAAAGTGGCAGAGTGTTTACCTTTAAGATTCGGGATAATGTCAATTGGCATGATGGCAAACCGGTAACCGCCGAGGATTGGGCATTTGCTCATGAAGTGATTGGACATCCTGATTACACGGGGGTCCGGTATAATGATGATTTTATTAATATTGAAGGAATGGAAGAGTATCATAGCGGGAAAGCCGACTCTATTTCAGGGATTGAAGTGCTTGATGACAAAACTTTAAGAATAACGTATAAAAAAGCATCCCCTTCTTTATTAAGTGGCGGTGTTTGGAGTCGGCCTTTAGCGAAGCATATCTTTAAAGATATTCCGGTAGCCAAAATGGAGGAATCCGACGCGGTGCGGAAAAATCCGATTGGCTTCGGCCCGTTTAAAATAGAAAGCATTACCCCGGGAGAAGCTGTAGTGATGACAAAAAACGAAGATTATTGGGAGGGAGAACCAAAATTAGATAAGGTGACGCTTAAAATCATTAACCCTAAAACGGTCGTCCAAGCATTAAAAACAGGTGAAGTGGATACAGTTGATAGTTTTCCAGCCGATCAATACCCGGATAATGCGCAGATGTCTAATGTTGAATTTTTAGGCAATATCGAAATGTCTTACACTTATATTGGTTTTAAATTAGGAACATGGGATAAAGAAAAGAAAGAAGTAAAGCCTGACCCAAAGAAGAAAATGGCCGATGTGAATTTGCGTAAAGCGATGTGGCACGCAATTGATAACGACGCAGTAGGGAAACAGTTTTATCACGGGTTACGCTGGAGAGCGAACACCTTAATCCCACCATCACATCCAACTTTTCATGATAAAGATAACCCGGGATTAACATATGACCCGGAAAAAGCAAAGAAAATCTTGGATGAGGCCGGTTATAAGGATGTCGATGGGGATGGCATGCGCGAAGATCCGCAAGGAAAAGAACTGGTGATTAACTTTGCGTCCATGTCTGGTGGAGATGTGGCTGAACCGCTTGCTAATTTCTATATTCAAGCTTGGAAAAACGTTGGCTTACATGTTCAATTGTTAGACGGTCGTTTGCACGAATTTAACTCCTTTTATGATCGAGTCGGAAACACGGGAGAAGATGATCCGGCGATTGATATCTACATGGCGGCATGGAGTGTAGCAACAGATGTCAATCCTGCTGGTACCTATGGCCGCAAAGCATTGTTTAACTTTCCACGTTATGCAAGTGAAGAAAATGATAGGTTGTTAGATGAAGGAGCATCCGAAAAAGCGATGGATCAGGAGTATCGTCAGGAAGTGTATAAAGAATGGCAACAGTTAATGGTAGATGAAGTTCCCGTTATCCCAACGCTTTATCGCGCTGAAATCACGCCTGTTAATAATCGCGTGTTAAACTATACCGTAGAGTATTATGGCTTAGACCGGCATGAAATTGCGGTAACCCAGGAAGAACCAATCAAAGAAAAATAATAGCTGTTACACGGCTGTTTTGCATGAATAAAATGTGTTAAACGGCTTGATCCCTGTATTCTAGAGGGCATTAAGCCGTTTAATCTTTTTTGATCGCCGATACGTAAAGGTTTGTCAAATAAAGTGTGTAAGTCCTCTTTATTCAAGGCAGACTGGCGGTGCTCTTTTCCATTTTTGTTGTATGCATCACTTCTGGAAATCAGTGTTATGATCAGTTTTTTGTCAACCCATTCAAAAAGCTTTTGCTTCAAGAATAATTCTATGATATCGAGTAATGTATTTTCTGCTGTTGAAAAGGGGCTTCCTTTTTTCTAAACGAAGGTCCTTTTGTATGGTGTACTCGTTATTTCGGATTGGTCTTAACATTTCGGAAATGTTTGTGGTTAGAATGTCCAGAAAATCAGGTGTTACTGACTTTCTGGACAGCATCTTTTCAATGCTTCTTCTACGACTCGGTCTTTCATGATAAAACTGAATTCCTCACCATGTACTTTCGCAAGCAAATCGCCCTGGACGAAAACGGGGCCTTTTGTTTCATGATAATGATTCTTTTTTTCCAGTTTGAGTATGTTTGCCAAAACAATCGCTTTGACAAATGATGCGCCAGTTTTTTCTTCCACCAAATATTCTCCGACATATGCTTGGATGTTCGCAACAGCCCCGGTTTCTTCATAGATCTCCCTGATGGCTGCATCTTCAACGGATTCCCCCTTTTCCAATTTACCGCCGGGGAATTCCAAACCTCTTGCGGGATGGTTTGTTAACAGCCATTCATCTCGGTATCGGCAAATCGCCAAAACATGGCCTGAACTTTGTTGAAAGGCGTTTTTTTGAAAAGCGAGCGTTACACGCTTTCCTTTTTGATCAAAAAACTGTATGCTCATGTGAGATCATCCTTTAATTGGTTATCGAACCAATTATAAAGAAAAGGAGTCACATGTCAATCACTTTTAAACCCGTCCAAAATGCCAAGGCTTTTGACATGTTGCTTTGCTTCGGCATCTCCCAGTTCGTAAATCATCGTAAAAATTTTGTGCAGACTTTCATCATGGGCATCATTAGTCGGGTCGTGAGAATACTCAACAAATGGAACATGCGTGCGAAGGAAATCACCTATGCTGTTATCCTGCATCATATCAAATACTGCGCGCATCTCTGTTATTTCTTCATCGGTGGCTTCAATTTTAAATTCCCATGGGGACGCGTTCGGAACCCTCATAATTTCGCCGGCTCCAACGGAGATATAGTAAGTTTTCTTTTCCTCGTTCACTGTTATGACTCCTTCAACCAATTGTTTATGCATATTTTGCCTTGCACAATCTTATTTTATTCTTAATAATGGGATTAATAGTGACTCTGATTTATTACTTCAATTATGGGTATATATAAAAGGAGCAGCGTATTCTGAAAGGGGGTTGATCAAAATGAAACTGATTGATGAGTTATTTGAATTATACCGGGATAAATTAACCGGAGAGGAAGAAGATTTAGACATGATTACTTTTGCCGTTTTGGAAGGGTATGATCACGAAGATCTGTTGGAAATTGTAAAAGAAATGGACGAATATGAGTTGCAATATTTTATCAGGCTGTACTTGCTTGAAACACTAAAAGGTAAATTCGCCCAATTGGAAGGAAAGAAAGAAGATTCTTCATCTTATTATAGACCATTGCATTAATACATACATTTTCAAAGAAACAAATTGGCGCATGCTACGTTAGCTATGCGCCTTTATTCGTTTGAGAAGAAGTCCTTTTCAGCTGCTTGCAAATAGTAAGGTAAGGTGCTCAACTAGTGTGTCTTGCTATTTCTAACGATGCTTGAAATTTTCAGGTTAGAGTCAGGGATTGCTTGAGCGCCTACTTTCACCCAGACATCCCTTGGGAGCACCGAGAATCCCTATTCAATCCCTCAACCACGCGTCCATCGTCACACTTGCAGCATTTGGCATCCATCCCCTCTTGTTGATTGAAAAAAATGATATATGAAGAACTTGCCTTCCCCAAAAATGCCTTATTTATCCATATAGATTATTTCCCCAGCATGAGACGATGATTATGAAACATTTTCAGGGCAATCGGAAATAGTAAGCCGATGATAACAACATAACATCCCACAGCGATCAAAAATGCCGCAACGGTCAATTGGCCGGTAAATGCATCGCGGACAAATATAAACAGATTCATGAACGGGATGGAATATAAAGCAAGATTTAACGATTCGTTTGTAAAGAACATGAACAGCATTGGAAGCGTCATCAGACCCATAACCGGCGTAATATAATATCCGGCTTCCTTTACCGATTTGGCCAGCATACTTAAAATCATTTCAACCTCCGCCATGAAAATGGAGAACAGAACGATGATGACAACGCTCATGGAAACAAATAACAGTGGATGCTCCAGCGCGCCCAGCCCTTTTTTAAGTTCCGTTGTAAAATTCATGAGTAGGCTGAGCAGCCCAATGCACAGCAAGCCCGTAAAAATGCCCAGGAGTGATATAGTCAGCCATTTTGCCAATAAAATTTTTATCGGTTTTACAGGCGTTATGAGCAATGCTTCAATTGTTTTCTTTTCCTTTTCTCCCGCAAACAGCTCGGTGGCGGATGGATAAGAACCGTTTGCGATCGCTATCGGAATGAGTAAAGGAATCAAAATGGTCAACATAAATGAGGCGATCGCATCATCTTCATCTTTCGTTGTCTTCGTTTTTATTTGAAAGACTTCAAGCACAGACGGATCCAGTTGCTGTTCTTTCAAACGAAGTTGAACGGTCTCATTTTGCCAGTTGGAAAAAACGGTCTGTACAAGACTGAAGGCGTTTGATGACTCCTGGCTCCCGGGATCAAAGTAAATATGTACAGGGATTTTCTCTTGCTTTTTTAGCTTTTCGTTCCAAGCGAAATCGATCGAAATCCCGATCTGGGCCTCTTTCTCTTCAACCGCTTTTTGCACATCTGCATATTCCTTGATTGTCGCATCAGGCAAATACGTTTCTAACTGATCGATGAATTCTCGGTCCGCTGCTTTCTCAACACCGACTTGGAAGCTTTTATCACTGTGGGAGGTCAAGATTTTATCATAAAAGATCGTTAATGCCATCATCATCAATAAGGGCAGCAAAACAAGCAGAGTAATGCTCCTTTTATCGCGAAGTACATCTTTCATCTCTTTTAAAAATATCGTTTTAAACATATAAATCACCCCTAACTACTTTTGAAGTGAATAAATAATTCAGATCCCTGCTGTTTTCTGCTTCATATAACTCTTCCAATCCACCTTCATATACAATCTGTCCTTTGTGCATCATAATAACATCCTCGCAAAGATGGGCGATTTCATCCATAATATGAGTAGAAAAAACAATCGTTTTCCCCGCACTCTTAAACTGATAAATAAATTCACGAAAAATATTGGAAGAAGTAATATCCAGGCCCGTCGTTGGTTCATCAAATAAAATAATATCCGGATCATGAATTAGTGTGCGGGCAATCGCCACTTTTTGTTTCATGCCCTTTGAGAAGCCTTCCACTTTTCTATCCATATATTTGCGCATGCCAAAGCGTTTCGCCAGCGTCTCTATTCTGTTTTTAATATCATGTTGCGTCATGCCGTAAAGATTCCCAAAATACTCCAGATTTTCTTTGGCTGTCAAGCGGTTATACAAGCCGGTTTCCGATCCAAACAAAACACCGAGTCGGCGTCTCACTTTTTCTTTATGATGAAAGATATTTTCACCATCAATCGAGATGGTTCCTTCATCCGGTTCAATCAGCGTACAAAGCATGCGCAATAACGTTGTTTTTCCCGCGCCATTTTCCCCGATCAAACCTGTCACATGCCCTTTTCGTATTTGCAACGATACATAATCAACCGCTTTTATCACTTGCTTTTTATCTTTAAATTGTTTTGAGACATGCGCTACTTGAATCATTTTCACTCATCTCCTTTTTGCACTCAATCTTATTGTATATCGATAAGGAGACTCCGTCTGCCATCATGTCGCGAAGGGGGAGTTATATGTCGCAAAAAGAGCGAAGTATGGATTACTTGGCCTGTCCCTACATGATTTTCCTGAATATTGCTGAGAATTGCTTTATAATAATACATAGATTTTTCAAAGGAGCTTTTCAGATGCGGGTTGGAATCGTCGATGATAGATTCATTGATCTCGAAAAAATAAAGTTTATATTGGAGCCGATAGATGACGTTGAGATTGTCTTTGCCACAACCGATTCCGAAGAAGCCTACTTGGAAATTCAAAAAAACAAGATCGACCTCTTAATAGCCGATATCGAAATGCCGGGCATTTCGGGATATGAACTGGCAGACTTTATCCAAATGCATGGACTGCTGATCACGGTCATCTTTGTGACAGCCAAGAGCGGTTACGCCGTTCATGCTTTTGAACTGAATGTCCATGATTATATTTTGAAACCGTATAAAAAAGAGCGTCTGCTACAGGCATTGGATAAATATCGGGAAAAGCAGCACTCCGGAAATCTTACGGGCAGGCTTGTCCTAAAGCAAAAAGGACGCATTGAATTGATTCCCAAAAAAGACATCATCTTTGTTGAACGAACAGGACGCACCACAACAATCCATACCAGTAACGATACTTTTATCACATATATGACGATCACGGAGCTGGAGGGGAGTCTTAGGGAACACCATTTTATCCGTTCCCACCGTTCCTTTATCATTAATCTTCATTATGTAAAAAGCTTTTCGGTTTATACAAAAAAATCATACAGTGTATCATTTGAAGGTACAAAAAACATCGCCATGTTAACGAAAGAAAAAATGGATTACTTGCAAAAGTATTATTTTTGAGGTGAAAAGGTGGAATTATTCATACTTCTGATTCCATGGGTTTTGGCGGTCGGATGGATGTTCTGGACGAAACATCTGGTGATCGCTGCTCTATTGTGTATCGGGGCACTTTTCCATATTCCGCTTGCGAAAAAAGGCCCTGCTCCATTTTTATGGCTTGTCATGTCCGCTTTATTGCAATTATGCTGGATTGCCGCGGCATTTTTCACGGATACTCCCTTTTTAACGCTCGGAATGATTGTGCAGCTTATTGCGCTGTTGGTGATGATGCAAACGGTTCGGGAAGAAAAACAAAGAAGAATGGCCATGGCTGCAAACTTTGAACAACAAAAAGCCTTATTATATGAATTAAGAAGACAACGGCACGATCTTCAAAAGCATGCAGCGGCCCTATTGCATCATGACGGGGAATCCGGGGCAATATCAGCCTATAAGGCTGATGTACATTCCCGCTATATCGAATTGGATCAAATCATTCGCGGTGAATCCAATGTCATCGCGGGCATTTTATACTCATATCTTGAACAAGCAAAGGAACAGGAAGTTTTCTTGGACTATCACATCCAACACCCTTTATCGGGATTGCCGCTCTCTGAATTCGAATGTGTCTCATTTTTAGGAAATATGTTGGAAAATGCTATTGAAGCCGCAGCCGAATTTGGCAAAAATAAGGAGAAACCGGGTAAAGTGTGCCTAATATGCCGAAGACAGAGCGGTATCTGGATCATTCATTGCCAAAACGATACCCTGCCCCTTCCCGAACACATAATCGAACGAATGTTTACGAACAAAGCAACATCTACAAAAGCGGGACATCACGAAGGAATCGGAACGCGGGAAATCAATAGAATCGTCAATAAATACCGTGGAGTGCTCGATTTTTCCGTGATTCAAAATCAATTTACATTAAAAATAAAAATCCCGGATATTAGAGAAAACAAGCGAAACGCATCAAAATCTTCAATGGATTAGAGGGATTATCCAAAAAAGATCATTCCTTTAAAAAAAATTTTAATAAAGAGAAGGGTATCCAAAGACCGACAAATTACCTGATTGCCCCCTTTTCTTAGATGCGATTCCGCCCCTCTTTGCGGGTTTATTTAGTTGGAAGGGATCTTCAACCGGGGTAATGGCCAGTTTTATGCTTTCTTCTCTTGGGCGGGGACGATCAACCGGGGGATGAACAGGTTTGCGACTTCCTCTCTTGAGCGGGGACGAACAACCGGGGGGGGATGAACAGGTTTGCGACTTCCTCTCTTGAGCGGGGACGATCAACCGGGGGGATGAACAGATTTGTGACTTACTCTCTTTGACGGGGACGATCAACTGGGGGATGAACAGATTTGCGACTTCCTCTCTTGGATCCGTATGATGAACCGGCTTTTTTACTCCCTTGGATGGCGCGGAATGGTGACCGGCATTCGGGCTTCTTCCATCATTGGGTCACGGATAAATTGGGAAGATGTCCGTTCTTTCGATTACCTCCATTTACAGACAATCCAATCCTACAAATGCAAAATCAGTCAGAGAAAAATGTTTTTTCTTCCGACTGATTAGTTTTGAGGGCTTTTTTGACAGGCCCTTCTTCGTCATGTTCATTTATTCTTTTTCTGTTCTTACAACAAGGACATCACATTCAGCGTGGCGGGTAATGTGTTCGGAAACGCTGCCAAGAAACATTCTTTCCACCGCAGTCACCCCGGTGGCTCCACAAATAATGAGGTCGGAACCAGTTTTTTTTGCAGCCTTCTTCGTGATAACCACCTTTGGCGAGCCTTCCTCAACGAGCGTTTCGACCTTTTCAATCCCTTTGTCTTTTGCTTCCTGTACGTAGCCATCTAAAAGCTCCTTGGCACGATTTATAGCTTTTTCGGTAAAATGTATATCATACATTTGAATACCGCGATATTGGCTTGTATCTACCACATGAACAAGGTGCAACGTTGCATCATGTCTCTTTGCAACCTCAACCCCTTTTCGAAAAGCCCATTCCGCAGGCTCCGAACCGTCCACTGCTACAAGAATGTGGCGATAACACATCTCCATATGTACAACCCCTTTTTATTATATTATCTCTATTAAACTATTTTATTCGTTTAATAGCCAGAAAAATATAGAAACCCGCGATTGATGAGCTATTTTGATCCATACAAATCTTACTGCTCTATCATTCACGGTCATTTCGGCCGCTCTGCCGATTATTTTACAGAACCTTGAGAAATAGGGGTCATTCATGATACGAATGGTGGAGAAAAACGCTAAAGAACACAAGAGATACCATGAAAAATGAAACGGCTTCAGTCCCTGAAAATATAGAGATCTAAAGCCGTTTATTTCCGCTGTCTACTTGGCAGGGGGCCGCTTACTTTTCTCCTAGACAGGTAACCTGCCTGAACAAAATATTGACACTCTCGACCATAGCGGTCATTTTCAAAAACACCTAAGAAACCGCAATGATGATATCTTCACCTGGAGAAACGGACGAAAATCCCTCCTTCGTTTCAAAGCGGTTAACCATATTGAAACTTGCGCTATTTCGTTTACTGCCATTCCATCTCAGACAGATATTCACGACCATCATTGACGGGTTCCTATCTGTGTTCTTTTCCTCTTATGACCTTCTTTTGACAAGGAGGTATATAGTTTCATCTGCCCAATACTCCACCGTCTACAGGAATTAACGTTCCTGTCACATAGTCAGAAGCCGAAGAAGCTAAAAATAAGGCAGGACCAACAACATCTTCAGGTGTGCCCCATCTTTTAGCAGGGATTCTAGCGTCTACTTGCACTCTTCGTTCTACATCATTCACGAGATCATTATTCATTGTTGTTAACATATAGCCTGGTGCAATTGCATTCACTTGGATGCCGTAACACGCCCATTCATTCGATAACGATTTTGTCATTTGCAAAATAGCACCCTTGCTGGTCGAATAAGCTGCTGCATGAAAGCCGCCCAACACCGAGAGAATCGATCCCATATTCATAATTTTTCCCGATCCTTGCTTTTTCATTTCAATCGCAGCTAATCTGGATAATTCGAAAACCGAAGTTACATTAAGCCCCAAAATTCTGTTCCAACTCTCAAGCGAAAACTCAAAAGCCGGCTTTCTCTCTATTAAACCGGCACTGTTAATTAAAATATCAACAGTTCCGCCTAAATGTTCTAAAGCCTTTTTAAATGATTCTCTGAGGCTTTCTATATGTAACAAGTCTCCCTTTACAGCATGAATTGTTGAGCCATCGTTACCTATTTTCTCGGCAATATTGAGTATTTCATGCGAAATATCAATCACCGCAATTTCAACACCCTCGTTATGAAAAGCTTTTACCAATGAAAAGCCCAGTCCTTGAGCACCACCGGTAATAATTGCTTTTTTTCCTTTTACATCAAACATAGAATGCCCTTCTTTCTATCATTAAGAATGAATTCCTTTTCCAATCAATGCGTTCGCGGATTCCATCAATGCCTCAGAGAAGGATGGATGAGGCTGTACCATTTCAGCCAGCTCATCAACTGTTCCTTCCAAAAACATATAGGCAGAAGATTGGCTGATCATTTCGGTCACATGAGCACCGACCATGACAACTCCTAAGATTTCCCCATATTTTTCATCAATCATCACTTTGGAAAAACCATCTGTGTCTCCCGCCGCCAAAGCTTTGCCGTTTCCAGAAAAAGAATATTTATGCGCTTTATATTGAATCCCTTTTTCTTTTAGATCGGATTCACTCATTCCTACACTGGCTACTTGCGGATTTGTATAAATACAGCGTGGCATGACTGTATAATTCATTTTTACTTTATTGCCATCCAAATTTTCAACGGCGGTTACCCCTTCTGCACTGGCTACATGAGCCAATTGCATTCTTCCAATCACATCTCCAATGGCAAAATAATCCTTTTTGCTTGTTTCCAAATACTCGTTTACAGCGATGTGCCCGCCATTCATTTGAAGATTCAATTCTGCAACCGCGGACAAATTGGGGTTGCGGCCGACAGCCAACAGTATTTCATCGGCTGTTAGAGTCTCTGTTTTACCTGTTTGTGTAGTAATATTTACTGCCTTTTGCTGATCGCTTTCATAAACCGATTCTACCTGACTTTTTGTTAATACCTTTATATCCTTTTTCTTTAGACACTTCAGCAAGGCTTTTGAAGCGTCATCATCTTCAGTTGGTATAATTGTATCGCCAAGTTCAATAATCGTGACTTTCGTTTTCAAACTGGCAAAAATATTGGCAAACTCCACGCCAATGACTCCTCCACCCACGATAATAATAGACTGGGGGATATATGAAATATTGAAAATGGTATCTGTTGTTTGATAAGCAACCACATCCAGTCCATCAATGGGCGGGACGGCAGGTTGGCTTCCTGTCGCAATAATAATGTTGTGACCGCTTATTTTCTTTGATTCATTTTCCATTTGAACGGTCACTTGTTTGTCATTATGGATGGTGCCATAACCATGATAGACATCTATTTTTTGGGCACGTAATAAATGTTGAATGCCACTTCTGAGAGTGGCGATTACCTGGTCTTTGCGCGCAAACATTTCTTCTAAGGAAAAACGCAGATTTTCTGTCTTAATTCCCCAATTGTTCGCCTTCTCAATATTCTCGATCAATTCGGCATGTTTTAACAGCGTCTTGGAAGGGATACATCCTCTGTTTAGACATGTGCCTCCCAGGTGATCCGCTTCGACAAGTGCTGTTCTTTTTCCATTTTTCGCTGCCCTGAGTGCCGCGACATATCCACCCGGCCCTCCGCCAACGATTATAACATCATACGACGTCATACTGTTACCACCTTATACGATTAATTTAAAGGGATTTTCCAATGTGTTTTTTAAATCAGTAAGAAACGCTGCTGCAGGAGCACCATCAATAATGCGATGATCAAAAGACAGACTTACGTTCATCATGGAACGAATAGCAACTTGGCCATCTACAACAACGGGTTTTTCTTGAATGCGGCCTACCCCCAAGATGGCTGAGTTTGGGGCATTAATAATCGGTGTGAATCCATCAACAGCATACATTCCCAAATTACTGACTGTAAACGTGCTTCCTCGCATATCATCAGGAGACAACCAGCCTTCACGGGCAAGCTTTCCGATATGTTTTGCCTCCTTCGTAAGAACCACCAATCCTTTTTGCTCCACATCCCGCAGAACAGGAACAACCAAACCATTCGGCACCGCCACCGCCATTCCGATATGAATGCCAGAATGGTGGACGATTTCATTTCCTTCCAGGGAAATATTAATATCTTGATGCTGTTTTAACGTATAAGCCACCGCTTTTATGACCATCTCATTATAAGAAATTCTTAGCCCTTCCATACTTTCAATAACAGGTAACAACTCCTGGCGAAGGGATACACATTTTGTCATATCTATTTCCGATAAAAGAGTGACATGAGGAGCTGTATAAGCACTTTCCGAAATTCTCTCAGCTATCACTTTGCGCATTCCTTTAAACGGAACTCGCTTAACGGCCTGACCGCCCACTGGTTGTGCTTCTTGTATAGTAGCGGAATCCAAGGAAACAAGATCATCTTTCACAATTTTCCCGCGATGCCCAGTTCCTTGTAAACCGTTGTAGTCAAGCCCTTGTTCATAGGCCATTTTGTTAGCCAAAGGGGTAATTCTTTTTCTTTTTTCTGCCAAATAGTTTTCAACATCTATTTTTTGAATTCGGCCAAGCGGGCCCGAACCGGTAATATCTCTTACATTTACTTGATGATCATCTGCCAATTTTCTCGCAGCGGGCGTTCTCCTGACTTTTTCTCCAGTTTCGGCCGGCTTATCTTCAACAGTATCTTTTTCAACCGTTTTTTGCCCATCGTCCCCAGCGTACTTACTTCGGGTACTTTTTGGTTTTTCCGCAACATCTTCTATACTTTCACCAGCCTCACCAACGTAAGCAATCACCTCATGGACTTGTACGGTAGCCCCTGCATCAAATAAGGTTTTCAGTAAAACACCCGTTGTCTCCGCTTCAATTTCTAAAGTGATTTTATCTGTCTGAACTTCAGCAATGGGGTCCCCTTCTTCTACCATTTCTCCTTCTTGAACCAACCAGGCGACAATGGTTCCTTCTTCCATTGTTGCGCCCATTTTCGGCATAACCACTTCTGATGCCATGACGAGACCTCCTTTACTTATTCATTAACTTTCTGCATTCTCGAACAATATCATCTACTTGGGGAACCGCCGCTTTTTCCAATTTCAGATTATAGGGAATTGGCGTGGCAACACCTCCTAACCGTCTAATAGGGGCATCCAAGTAGTCAAAGACATCACTTTCCGCAATCATACTTGCAATCTCCGCGCCATATCCGCCTCTTTTTACAGCTTCATATACTACCAAGGCGCGACTTGTTTTCTTCACTGACTCTAAAATCGTCTTTGTATCTAACGGCACTAATGTACGGGGATCAATAATTTCCACGCTAATCCCTTCTTGTTCAAGCTGTTTGGCCGCCTCAAGCGACCTGTTGACCATAATACCGGTTACAATAATCGTTATATCAGTTCCCTCATTCTTAATATCTGCTTCACCCAATGGAATCTCATACTCTTCTTCCGGGACTTTTCCTTTTGAATTGTAAAGAAGTTTATGTTCGTAAAATAAAACAGGGTTGTCATCTTTAAGTGCTGCTTTCATTAATCCTTTTGCATCATATGCTGTTGAAGGCTGAACCACTTTCAAGCCTGGAACATGCGCCATCCAAGCTTCCAAGCTTTGGGAATGCTGTGCGGCAAATCCCGCACCGGAGCCTCCCGGGAGCCTCACAACGATAGGTACTTTCGTTTTACCGCCAAACATATAGCGCATTTTTGCTGCTTGGTTCACAATATTGTCCATCGCAATCATGATAAAATCAGAAAACTGAATTTCTAAGATGGGCCTCATGCCTGTCATTGCGGCTCCTACTGCACAACCACTAATAGCCGCCTCGGAGATGGGGGTGTTCCTTACCCGTTCCTTTCCAAATTCTTCAACCATTCCATTTGTTACACCAAAGGCGCCTCCATAGATACCAATATCTTCTCCCATTATAAAAACGTCCGGATTTTTTCTCATTTCTTGGCTCATGGCTTCTCTAATCGCTTCCGAATATGTGATTTCTCGCATTTCTTCCGTCACCTTTCTTTTTATGCATAAATATCTGTTGTCAGGGTTTCCAAGCTGGGGTCTTGGCTGTTTTCGGCAAACTCAATTGCTTCATCCATTTGCGTCTGTACTTTTTTATCCAATTCGTTAAATTCTTCTTCTGTCAAAACGTTTTCAGCAATTAAACGCTCTTTAAATAGGGAGATGGGGTCTCTCTGTTTTTTCCACTCTTTCTCTTCATCTCTTGTTCTATATTTTCTGGCATCACTGCGAGAGTGGCCTTCCCATCTATATGTTTTGGCCTCTATTAAAGTCGGTCCCTTCCCGCTTCTTGCTCTTTCTACTGCCTTTGTTGTAGATTCCACGACTTCTATTATGTTATTTCCATCAACGATAACACCCGGAATTCCATATGCTGCTCCGCGATCTGCAATGTTTTCAATGTTTGTCATTTCTTTTACCGATCCGGACATCCCATAAAGATTGTTTTCACAAAAGAAAATAACAGGCAGATCCCACACCGAAGCCAAATTAAGGGCTTCATGAAAAGCTCCCTCGTTGGTTGCGCCATCTCCAAAAAAACATAAAACAACATATCCCAAGTCCTTCATTTTCGATGTTAGAGCTGCGCCTGTTCCTAACGGCAACCCTGCGGCCACAATCCCATTTGCCCCAAGGTTTCCAACATCCAAGTCAGCAATGTGCATCGACCCTCCTTTGCCTTTACAATATCCGCTTTCTTTTCCAAGCAGTTCAGCCATCATTTTTTTGACATCTGTCCCCTTGGCGATACTGTGCCCATGGCCGCGGTGAGTGCTTGTAATTTTATCCTCCTTCGTTAAGGGCACACACGCTCCTACCGCTGTCGCTTCTTGTCCGATGCATAAGTGCATGGTTCCATGGATTTTTCCTTGCTGATATAGCTTTTTTAAGGTCTCTTCAAATTTCCTAATGAGCATCATATCGTGTAACATGGACTTCAACTTTTCCGATGAAAAGGAAGATATGCTTGTTGATTTAGACATAAAATAACCTCCTGATTGTACATATTCCTGTCCTTCTTAATTTATTGCAATTTTTATGCCAACTTTTAATCTGTCATTTTAGCGATTGTATGTATTTTTTCATCAAAAAATGATGTATGATTAACTACAGTGATGCAAAATATCATCATTTTTGCCACAAAGCAATAAAAGGTGGGGTTTTATGCACAATTTACTGTCTAAAATAAACATAATTGGTGTTTTAGTATTAAATAAACAAGGTGATATTCTATTTTCAAATTCAATCGCTCAAAAATTCAGCTATTATTTTGACACTATGATTGAGACTACCTTGCGAGGAGCCCAGTCTTTTTGCTTACTCAACTATCCGGCAGAAGTATCCGCCCTGTTTCATAACAATCAATTTATCGTCTTTATAAACCCGATTGATCAATTATTGAGATTGACAAAAGAAAAAGATTCATTACAAAGCTTAAGAAACGAATTAAATGAGGTAATCAACTCCTCTTTTGACGGAATTGTGATTTCCGATCATGAGGGCGTGATCATACATCAGAATCCTTCATATGAAAAAATTACAGGGTTATCCACAAAAGATTGTATTGGCCGCAGCCTAAAAGAGCTCGAAGAAGAAGGCGTTATTGATGCTTCCGCTTCTTTAAAAGCTTTAAGAGAGGACAAAGCAGTTACGATTATTCAAAAAATCAATACCGGCGCCACCATCCTTGTGTCAGCGGTCCCGATCCGTAACAAAGATGGCGAAATCGAAAAGGTCGTAAATAATGTCAGGGATCTAACCCAATTGAATTTACTCGAAGCAGAAATCAAACAATTGGAACAGAAAAATAAGCAAATTCATCAAGAATTAGAATTACTAAAAGAACAAAGCGATCCAAAACTTTCCCTTATCGCACATTCTGATATGATGAAAGATGTGCTCGACCGCGCACTGAGAGTAGCACAAATAGATTCCGGCGTTTTAATCCAAGGAGCTTCGGGGGTGGGAAAAGAAAAAATTGTGGAATTGATTCATCGCCATAGTTTTAGAAAAGATCATCCTTTAATCAAAATTAATTGTGGCGCCATCCCCGAATCTCTGTTGGAATCTGAATTATTCGGCTATGAATCAGGCTCTTTTACCGGCGCCCATAAAAAAGGAAAAGCCGGATTATTCGAAGCGGCCAACCATGGCACCATCTTTCTGGATGAAATTGGGGAGATGCCACTGCAATTGCAAGTAAGATTGTTGCGCGTTCTCCAAGAACATGAAATAACACGCATAGGCGGAACCACGCCCATTCCGGTAGATATACGTGTCATTGCCGCAACACATCGCGACTTATCGAAAATGGTTGCCGGCGGGACATTTAGAGAAGACTTGTATTATCGTTTAAATATCATTCCGATCGAGATACCCCCTTTGAAAGAAAGAAAAGAGGATATCATTCCGCTTATTTATCATTTTTTAAACGGAATTAATCAAAGATATGGGATTAACCGTAAGTTTTCCAATGAGGCTTTAAATGCGTTTATCAATTATGATTGGCCGGGAAATGTCCGTGAATTACAAAATATAGTGGAGAGAGTCGCTTTGATGAGCTTAAACCCTGAAATTGGGATTGATGACCTGCAAAATGAACTCAGATTTCAGGACGATTTGAAATTCAGCATGAAGGGACCGGCAATAGGCGCATCGGCCTACCAACCTAACGCAGCACCTTTAAAAGATCGCTTAGAAGCATTTGAAGCGCAAATTATTAAAGACACCATTCAAAATTTCCCAAGCATCCGAAAAGCTGCTTTGGCCATGAAAGTCGACCAATCAACGCTTGTAAGAAAAATGAAAAAATACAACATTGAAAAATAAAGGGAAACTTCAAGCAGCGGGGACCTTTCGTCCGCTGCTTGTTAGTTGAACCAATCGGGCGTTTACGGGCAGTTGATTTACTGCTTACCGTGCTCGTTTTCCTAAGGGCTTACTGCCAGTTAACGACGGATAAAACAAAGCATCGCCGAAAAAAGCGATGCTTCTTTTCTTCATCCACCGATTAATTTTGGAAGGAATAACGTAATGGAAGGAATATACGTTATGATGAATAACACAACAAGTAATGCGCCGAAAATAGGCACGACATATCTTAAGGCCTTTTCAAATGATATATTGGCGATGTTGCTGCCAATAAATAAATTGATTCCAAGCGGTGGTGTTATTAACCCCAAACTCAAATTCAAGCACACAATCATCCCAAAGTGGATAGGATCGATCCCCAAAGCAAGGACAATAGGAAGTAATAACGGAACAAATATGAGTACTGCTGCTATTGTCTCCATAAACATGCCAACTATTAAAAGAAAAATATTAATTAATAGTAGGATAATTAACGGGTTCGTTGTCCAGCCTGAAATGGTGTCGGCCAGGAATTGAGGTATTCTCTCAATGGATAATACTTGTCCAAAAAACGAAGCCGCGCTGACAAAAATCAAGATAGATCCCGATGTACGGGCTGATTGAAGGAAAATCTCCAAAAAGTTCTTCAAGTTAATCTCGCGATAAAAGAATGTACAAATAATAAGACTATATACTACAGCGACAACTGCTGCTTCGGTAGGTGTAACGATTCCGCCGTATATCCCTCCAAGTATGAGAACGGGAGCTAAAAGCGCCCACTTTGCTTCATTAAGCGCTTTCCAAAAGCTTACTTTTTGCTTTTCCTCAAAGGTAGCCGCGGTTTCTGCAAATACCCTATGATTTACCGTGCCATATCCTTCTCTTTTACAAATAAGGTAATTCACGATAAGTAAGGAAACAGCCACTAATATACCAGGCATTATCCCCGCAATAAACAAATCGCTGATTGATGTGCCGGACATGACCCCGTATAAAATAAATACAATACTTGGAGGAACAATAGGACCTAATCCGCCCGCGCTGGCAGCTATAGATGCAGCATATCCCGGGGCATATCCGCTCTTTAACATGTAAGGAATAAGGATAGCACCAATACTTGCTACTGTTGCGGCTCCTGATCCTGAAATAGCAGCAAAAATAAAGCTGGCAATAATAGTAATGATACCGAGACTTCCTGTTAACGAACCAACCATACTTTGAATAAATTCCACCAATCTTTTCGCCATGCCGCCTCTGCTCATAATATCACCAGCCAAAATGAAAAACGGAATCGCGATTAAGGGGAAAGAATCCATTGAACTAAAAGATGTTTGAATAAATAAGGTTAATGGAACAGATCCCTCAATTAATACTACTAAAAGACTTGATGCGGCTAATGCAATAGCGATCGGCACCTGTAGACAAACTAACAAAATTAATATCCCAAACAGCAGCAATATAACTGTACCCATGAATGCTCCCCCCCTTACACTTGAACATCTTGTTGTGTCGGATTCATATTTTTCCTGAATAATTGAACTGTAAGTCTAATAGACATTAGTAAATATCCTAATGGAATCCCCAGATAGACGATTCCTTTCGCCAATCCCATGGCCGGCGAATCTCCGCCAACTTCCAGCATCGTGAATGAATACTCAAAACCCACATAAGTAATCACAATAGAAAATAACAACCAGATAAACAAGCCTATTTTTTTTACAATCGGTTGCGCTTTCTTTGGAAATAAAGCCAAAGTAGCATCAACCTTTATATGAGACTGTGTAGCAGTTACATATGCCGCCCCGGTAAAAGTAAGCCAAATAAATAGATATCTAGTTAGTTCCTCAATCCACATGAAAGAAGTCCCAAAAATATACCTTGCCACTACTTCAACAAACATAATGACAGTCATTATCACCAATAAAAAAACGCAAAAGAAACCTTCCATTCTAAAAAGATCCTTCTTATCACCCATATTGTTTTTACTCACCCCAACTCTATTTATTGAAGCCAATCCTTATGGATTATTTGCTTTTCCCTAAAATATCCAATGCCATGTCATAATTTTCCACGCCCACTTTATCAATATTATTGTCAACGGCCGGCTGAACAGCTTTTATGAATAATTCAAGTTCATCTTCACTCGGCTCTACAACTTTTACACCTTCTTTTTTCATTTCTTCGATCGCATCTTTTTCTGCTTTGATTGCCAGCTCTCTGGCATATTTAATTTGTTCCTCAGCAGCTTTGTCGACTACATCCTTTAGCTCATCTGTCAGGCTGTCATAAAAACTTTTATTTACCATCAAAACATGAGGCAATGGAAAATGTCTGGTAAGTGTTAAATGTTCCGCCGCTTCGTAAAATCTGTCTGCATGGATTAACGGGGTTGTCGTCTGTACACCATCTATCGTCCCCTGCTGTAAAGAGGTGAAAATTTCACCATATGAAATCGGTGTAGGGTTCGCCCCCATTGCAGAAATGGTCCCCGATTGGAGAGGCGTCGTTGTACTCCTAATCTTCAAACCTTTTAAATCATCAGGTTTGCGTATTTCCCGTTGATTGTTGGCAATGGCAAAAGAACCAATACTGAAAACCCCTAAATAATAGGCGTTTGATTTACTTTCCAAGTCATTCCTTAGGACTTCGCCATACTCGCCATCGGTTAATTTATACATTTCTTCCTCATTTGAAAATAAAAACGGAACATCAAAAATATTATAAGAAGGCGCCTTGGCATTACTTGCCACAATAAAGGCTGCATTTGTGACAACATCCAGCACACCTGTCTGCAACATTTCATACTCCATATCTTCCGACGGCGTTAAAGTGCCTCCGCTGTATATTTGCACTTCTATTTGTCCATTGCTTTCCTTTTCAGCTACCTCTTTAAATTTTTTATATCCGGTATTTAAAAAATTGTTATCTGTCACTAAATTCGCCATTCTAATGACAACCTTTCCACCATCTGCGCCAACTGTCCCGGCTTCTTTATTAGTGCCGCAGCCAGATAGCACCAAGACAATGGCCATAAATGAGAAAGAAATGGACTGCAGCTTTAATTTTCTCACAATAATTCCCCCTTTTTTATCTCCCTAAAAACCCGCCATCAACTGGTATGATCGCTCCGCTAATATAATCAGACTTTTCCGAAGCCAGAAATTGAACAGTTCCGGCAAGCTCCCGAGGTTGTCCAAATCGCCCGATTGGTATTCGGCTCACTAAAGATTCATATCTCTTTTCATCAATCAAAATATGGTGGTTTAATTCTGTTTCATAGTATCCCGGCGCAATGGCATTTACGCTTATACCCTCTTTTGCCCACTCATTCGACAAAGATTTCGTTAACTGAGCCACCGCTCCCTTGCTGGCAGAATAAGCAGAAGCGTGAAATCCTCCTTGGCTGGCAAGTACCGAGGCAATGTTGATTATCTTTCCCTTTCCTCTCTTTTTCATATCCTCAGCGGCTAATCTGCATAATTGAAAAACAGCCATGATATTTACCTGTAAAATTCTCTGAAAATCTTCAATCTGAAAATCAATAGCCGGCAACGATTTATGAATGCCAGCATTATTTACTAAAATATCCAATTCACCATCCAATAACTCTAATGCCCGATCAAACACTGACGGCAAATTCCTTTGGTCAGATAAATCGGCTTGTAAACCAATCACGTCAAAATCTTTTTTACATAAGTCTTCTACTGTTTGTTGTAAGTTAGGTGAAATATCTAAAATACAAACTTTCACCCCATATTCACAAAGCCCTTCGGCCATAGCCACTCCCAATCCTTGGGCTGCTCCGGTAACGATCGCTTTTTTTGAATGTAAATCTTCCATATTTTTTACCCCCATAAATGTATTCGCTTGCACATTTGCTCGTTTTTCTCACTTTCCTCTTTCCATTAACTCGATCACATAGCCATCCGGGTCGAGCATATACACAGCTTTTGATCCTTTATTTGCTCCAGCCGTGATATTAACCACTTTTTTTGACTTAAACTTGATTCCTTTAGCTTGTAATTCCTCAAATAATGCATCCAAATTGTCTACTTGCAAACAAATATGCCCTGTTCCATAATCACAGGACCGCGCGTTTCCCGGATAGGTGTCAATGCCTGTGTATTCCAATAACTCAATGACATGTCCTCCAGGAACTTGAACGAAAGCAATGTCAATCCCCTTCAATCCTGGGATTTCTACGATTTCCAAAATATAATCACTGATGACGTTTTGCGTTGATAAAAGTTCAAACCCTAATGTATTAACATAAAAATCAAGAGCATTGTTCAAATTCCTTACAGTTATTCCACTATGTATAAATCCTGTTATGTTACCTTTTTCCATTTTTGTTCCTCCTCTTTCCGTATAAATAACTTTGCAAAAACCATGCCAAACCTAATCTATTAAAATCAAATATGTTAATTCGTTTTTCTGATGCAAAAAAACAACAGTGATGCAAAAGTCCAAAGATTTTCTTTTTTAGAATGAATAATTTTAGTTAATAAATAACACTCGGAGAAGGGACTATACAGAAGCATTATTCAATTTTTCGGGAAGGTGATAGGGAAACGCATAAGGGATAAGGGGGAAGATATTTAAACTGAGAAGTTCCTCTAGAAAGTAAATTGAAGGGGAAACGCTGAATGATCTGTATGCGGGATGTAAATAAAAACGCCCGGCAATATGCCGGACGATTGCTGTTATTATTTTCCTAGATAAGCTTTGAGCATCCAGTTATGTTTTTCCAAGCTCTGATGAATGGCGAGGAGCATGTCACCTGTTGTCTCATCACCGGTTTCAGCGGCTAAAGACATTCCTTCTTTAAGCTCTTCTGTCAACTTCGTAAAGTCATCGACAATGTTTTGCACCATGTCTTTGGCTGTAACTCCATATCCTGCTTCCTCTACACAAGCCATTTCCAAAGATTCCTTCAAGGTTGCCACTGGCTTCCCTTCCAACGCAAGCAATCTTTCTGCCAATTCATCAATGTGAAGTGCGGCCTCGTTGTAAAGTTCTTCAAATTTGTCATGGAGAGTGAAGAAATCGGGTCCTGTTACGTACCAGTGATAATTATGTAATTTTGTGTACAGGACAGTCCAGTTCGCTATCTGCTTATTGACAAGATCAACCAATCCCTTACTGTTTTCAGCCATTTTATCATTCCTCCTATACCATGTAATATACCCTAAACGCTTAAAACAAAACAATTTAATGCCTATATGCGGCAAATTTTTTCATTAAAAAACGCTCGATCAATAGAAAGACAACTCTTCTGTTCAACAAGCCCCATTTGAAAATGAATGTAAAGATGATACATGTTCAACCTGGAACGAACTGTGCTACAATAGGATCAGTTAAAAGGGGGAACAATGAATGAAGCTTGTCATGGTTATATCCATTATCATTTGCATCGTGGTAATTGTTGTAACAGCCCTCGTTACCACTAAAGCCTATTCATTTAAACATACGGTTGATCCAGAACCGGTTGACGGAACAAAACACTCTGGTGAAAAAACATCATAAAAGCTTGATGGGAAAGAAGCGTTCATTATGAAATACATTTTATTGGCGTTTATTCGTTTTTACCAAAAGATGATTTCTCCATTGAAGCCGCCCACATGCCGTTTCTACCCAACCTGCTCCCAATATGGACTTGAAGCCATTCAAAGGTTTGGCGCATTTCGTGGATGCTGGCTGACGATCAAGCGCCTTGTCAAATGTCATCCATTTCATCCCGGCGGCATTGATCACGTTCCAGAAAAAAAACAATAAGGGGCTTCTTGTAGTGCTATCGTGCCTTCACTTCCACCCGAGGGAGTCTTGCTGCATGCCCTATCAATATTTTTCCACTCATAGTCTCACTCCGTCTTCCGATACTATTCATGTATCAACAAAAAGGAGTGATACACGTGGCTGAAGATGTATTGTGTGAAGTGCAAAACTGTCTCTATTGGGCAAAGGGCAACAAATGTGCGGCTGACAGAATCTATATCGTGAGCCATGCGGGAAAAATGGCCGATAACGAGAAGGAAACCGATTGCCAGACGTTTGAACCGCATAAATAATGAAGGAAAACGGTTTTGTTTGCAGGATTTTCAAATGATAGGACGAAGTTGAATCATATGAAAAAGCGGGATGTTTTCGAATTGAAAACTCCCGCTTTTTTCATTTTAAAAATTGCACAAGTTCTCGGCGAACAAGTTTGTTTGCTCCATTTTTCGGCAACTCTCCGACATGGATAAACTTTTTTGGGACTTTGTACGGCGCCAGTCTTTCCCGGCAAAAGTCAACCAGTCTTTCTTCTGAAATATCATCCCTTGATACAATAAACGCGTAAGGGACCTGTCCCCACTTTTCATCGGCCACACCTGTCACACCTGCTTCAATGACAGAAGGATGGGCTAAAAGGACTTCTTCGATTTCGGCAGGATAAATATTTTCACCCCCGGAAATGATCAAGTCCGAACGACGATCGAGTACAAAGACATATCCATCTTCATCGAGGTAGCCAATATCGCCTGTTGAAAACCAGCCATCCTGAAAAGATGTCTTATTTGCAGTTTCCCTGTTTAAATAACCGGGAGTCACATTTGGTCCTCTTACGACAATTTCACCTGGTTCCAAAGGAGCCGCCTCCCGTCCCTCATTCATGATCTTGAGTTGAAAAGGAAAGAGCGGCTTACCAGCGGAACCTATTTTCACCAAACTGTCCTCCGGCGAGAGTGTAACAATCTGGGAAACTGTTTCGGTCATTCCATATGTTTGATAAACAGGAATGTTTTTCTTTTTGCACGATTCCAGCAACGGTCGCGGAGCCGGTCCACCGCCAAGGAGCAAGCAGCGGAAATTCGGATGGTACGTTTCATCTCCCAATTCGGATAACATGCGATTCAACATGGAACTGACCGCTGACATGATCGTCACTTTCCCCGAAGATAAAGCATCATTGACTTTTTTTTCATCAAATTTGTCCATTAGCATTACCGGAATACCATAAATCACACTGCGAAGCAAAATGGAAAAGCCGCTAATATGGTAAAGCGGAACGGTGCACAGCCACATATCATCTTCACGAAGCCCGAGATTCAAAACGGATCCCGCAGCACTCCACCAATGATTTCCGTACGTCTGCAACACTCCTTTGGGTTTACCCGTTGTTCCGGATGTATACATAATGGAACAAACTTCATCCAGATTGAATTCTTCTCGGATTTTTAACTGGCCCGTTTCTTTGGGCAATCGGTTAATGCAAACTGTTTTCGTCGTTACCGATAATTGTTGGACGGATTTTTCAAAGCTTTTTTCAAATAACAAAATATCCGCTTTACAGTCATTTAATTGAAAAGCCCACTCACTGGGCGTAAGCCTGCTGTTTAAAAAGACAACTTCTGCACCGATCTGCTGAAGAGCATGGATGATAAAAACCGTTTCTGGCCGGTTGCTCATCAGTACCGCTGCCCGGCTTCCTTTAAAAATCGGCAAGAAGGCCAAGTTATCTGCTGTTTCCAACACTATATGAAGCATTTCTTCAAATGACCATGATTTTCTCCCAAAAACAAGAGCCTTGCGCCGCGGGGTAAGCCCCGCCCTTTTTAATAGCCAATTGGGCATCGTACTCACTAACAAAACCCTCCTTTACAAAAAACTGGCATGAAAGTTCCTTTCCCATTTATAAACCCGATACGCTAGGACCTTCATCCAGAGCTTCATTGATGCCAGCTAAAATAGCATGTACATGACCCCTGTCGCTTTCCTATTTTAAGCAGCAAAACAAAAAACCTGCTTCGATATCATCGAGCAGGCTCACAAGCGGCCCGTCTGCCATTATCGCCGCTGAATTTTAGGACATGCATATTTACTTCGAATAAACTCCGCGCTCAATCATATTGTTCCGTAACGAGTTCACCAGATCCTCTTTGAGTGTTTTACGGAAAACGGGGAAACTGTCCGAAATCCGGCTTTCTTTTTTCTTTAAAGGCATCCCGGCCTTCTTTTGCCTCGTCTGTTGTATAGTAAAGCAGCGTAGCATCCCCAGCCAACTGTTGGAGTCCGGCAAGACCGTCTGTATCCGCATTAAATGCAGCTTTCAGGAAGCGCAGGGCTGTTGGGCTTTTTTCAAGCATTTCTTCGCACCATTTAATTGTTTCCTCTTCCAATTGGTCAAGTGGAACAACTGTATTGACAAGACCCATTTCAAGCGCTTCTTGGGCATTGTATTGGCGACAGAGGAACCAGATTTCTCTCGCTTTTTTATGGCCAACAATTCTCGCCAAGTACCCCGAACCGTAACCAGCATCAAAGCTGCCGACTTTGGGGCCAGTTTGGCCAAAAATAGCATTGTCCGCCGCAATCGTTAAGTCGCAGACGACATGTAGTACATGGCCGCCTCCAATAGCATATCCCGCTACCATTGCTACGACAGGTTTTGGAATCACACGAATTAACCTTTGTAAATCCAGTACGTTCAAGCGAGGAATATTATCTGATCCTACATACCCCCCGTGTCCTCTCACTTTTTGGTCACCGCCTGAGCAAAATGCTTTTTGCCCTGCACCTGTCAGAATAATCACGCCGACGTCCGAATCATCCCTGGCATAAGCAAAGGCATCAATCAATTCCATGACTGTTTGAGGCCTAAAGGCATTATGTACTTCCGGCCTGTTAATCGTTATTTTGGCAATGCTGTTATACGTTTCATATATGATATCTTCGTATTCTCTCTCTTTTGTCCATTGAACCGACATATCGAGACCTCCTCATGATATAGTTCAAGCTAGTTTCAATAAAAACTCTTTTACTATTGTACCAAATTTCATCGGGTCTTCCACGTGTAATGCATGTCCCGTCCCTTTCAACATGACAAGCTCCGAGCCCGGAATCATTTTTTCCATATCTTTAGCAATACGACAAAATTTAATGTCCAGTTCACCACACATGATCAATGTTGGAGCTTGGATTTCTTGAAGCCGGTCCCACCAAGATGGCTGCTTTCCCGTCCCCATTCCAAGTAAACTGTTGGCAAGCCCTTCCGGCCTGTTCTGTAATCTGCTTTGACGAATGGCTTTTTGTTTTTCAACAGGCAACGTTTTCTGGGTAGCAAAAAGCGGGATGTTTTCCCAGTAATTGACAAAATTCCTCATCCCGTCTTTCTTGATCTTATTGGCCAATTGTTGATCGGCCACTACCCTTTGTGCACGTTCTTCTTTTGTTTTTAATCCTGGCGAAGAGCTTTCCACTATTAAGCTTTTGATACGATCCGGATAGAGGAGAGATGTACCCAAAGCAAGCCTTCCGCCCATAGAATAACCTAACAGATGAACGCGATCGATTTGAAGATTATCCAATATTTGCATGAGATGGGATGCAGCCACTTCCATCTTATATAAGGATGGATCTTCTGGAGCATCCGTCTTTCCATGCCCAAGTAAGTCCACCGCAATCGTTTTGAATGATCCCGACAAGATCTCCACTGTATCTTTCCAAGTGCCACCATCACCAGTAAACCCATGAAGGAGCATTACTGCTTCACCAGATCCTTGGACATCATAATGATAAGAATTGCCATTTATTGATAGGAACATTATGTTTCACCTTGAAAAAATTGGTTTATTTCCTGGGAAACATTTTGCCATAACGATCTGTGATTCTGGAGGTTTTTGTTACGATCTGTCGGAATTTCAATGATATTGATACCTTCATTTTGAACTGCGTCCAACATAGACGCCTCTAAATCTTCCCAACTAAACACTTTGGAATATTGGGCGCCATATAATGCTGCTGCGTGTTTAAAGTTGAGTCCCGTTGGTGTGCCAAATAACAATTCAAAATGCGTCCCATTTTCAGCTTGCTGGAGATGGGAAAAAATACCTCCTCCATCATTGTTAAGCAAAATGATATTCATGTTGATTTTATGTTGCTTGGCTGCCAACAAACCATTCGCATCGTGGAAAAAGGAAAGGTCTCCAATCAATAGAAAAAGCGGGTGATAATGAACAGCGACACCAATAGCACTCGAAACGATCCCGTCTATTCCATTTGCGCCACGATTGCCAAACAGACGGATATTTTTATTGTTTGCATGAAAAAAAGTATCCATATCCCGAATCGGCATGCTGTTACCAATAAAGACTGCACATTCAGGCGGGAGTAATTCACAAAATTTGGAAACTGCTTTTCCTTCATCAAGCTCATCGCTCATGCTTATATGAGAGCGTATCGTATTTTTGGCAAGGGCATTTACCCGCTTCCAATTGTTGATCCAAGCTTGGTTTTTTGGATAAGGAAACTGACTCAGCTTTTTACAAAAAATGGTTTCGGAGCCATAAATCATTTCCGAACTTAAATAATGGGGATCTCTCCATCCACCGTTTCCGTCCACAAAAATATGATTCACTTTCGCCAGCCTTTTGAAAAAAAGGGCTAAAGGTTTGGAAACAGGCATTCCCCCAAAATGAATCACCACATCCGGCGCCAATTCTGTTTTGGCAGCCTCTGACCTAAGTATGGCATCATAACTGTCCATTATGAGGTCCGACGCATCTGATAAGCTCCGCAGCTGCGATAGGGGATCGGCCAAAACAGGGTAACCAAGACTTTCAGCAAGTTGCAAAACAGCTGCTGAAAAATCCTTGTCATCAATCACTCCACAAACAATAAGCCCCTTTTTCGCCTGCATACATAGATCGGCCACCGCATTGATTGTTTCCTCTGACACATCCAGGTGTTGTTTCAGAACAATGGGATGAAGAGGGTCTGATTGTTCATAAGGCGCAGGCTCCAGCCTTGGAACCAGCGGTTCCCTCAGCGGAAAATTTAAATGTACCGGCCCTGGCATCAACCCACCTGCGATGGAGACCGCGCGGGTCGCCTGGGAACGCACATATTTTTTGGCGTTATCCCCTCCCTCAGGCAAAGCCATTTCCCTGAACCATCTTACATGATTTCCATACAGGTTTAGCTGATCAATCGCCTGTGGCGCTCCAACGTCTCGCAGTTCCGGCGGGCGGTCCGCGGTCAAAACGATCAATGGGACTCTTGATAAATTTGCTTCAACCACAGCAGGATAGTAATTGGCGGCTGCAGTCCCGGAGGTACATAAAACGGCAACAGGCCGCTTAGATGCCTTGGCTAATCCTAGTGCAAAAAAGCCTGCCGACCTTTCATCAATATTGATATACTCCCGGATGGATGGATGATCAGCCAATAACATGGCCAACGGCGTGGAACGGGAGCCGGGACTAATGACTACTTCCCGAACCCCGGATTTGGCCAGACCGTCTATAAATGCTGCTATATATTCCGTTAAAGTGTCTTGCCAGCTCATTCTTCCGTTCCCTCCATTGCCAGCAGCATCGGCTCAAATTTCATGCTCGTTTCTTTTAGTTCCTCTTCCGGATTTGAATCGGCAACAAGTCCGCACCCGGCATACAAATAAGCTTCGTCCTGTTTCATCAACCCCGAGCGGATAGCGACAATGAACTCACCATTTCCACGAAAATCAGTCCAGCCGATTGGTCCAGCATACAAACCCCTGTCCATCATTTCTTTTTCCCGTATTAATTCGAGAGCTTTGTCAGTGGGAACGCCTCCCAGCGCCGGAGTAGGGTGAAGCTTTTCTACGAGCTGAAAAATGGATGTGGACGACTTTGCCGTTCCCTTGACAGGAGTGTAAAGATGCTGAATATAGGGCGTCTTTAGCAACTCTGGATGTTTTGGAACTTCCATGCTTTTACAATGAGGGGCAAGGGCATTTTTAATCATTTCCACAACAAGCGCGTGTTCATGCAAATTTTTCTCATCGGTGATCAAGGTTTGACCAAGCTTTAGATCTTCCTCCGGATCTTTATTTCTCCCGATCGAGCCGGCAAGACTCGCAGAAAAAATAGTATTTCCGGATTTTTTTACAAGCCTTTCCGGAGATGCCCCGACAAAGCAGCGCTCTCCGGACTCAATGGCAAAGATAAAACTATTGGGCTGTTGAGAATTCAAATTTTGTAATACCTCCTCGGGCGCAGGAGGATTGGAAAACACAAGCCTCATCTTTCTAGACAATACGACTTTTTCAACTTTCGTTTCCTTTATAAGATTTACGACATCCCGGACAGATGTTAGCCATTCACCTACTGAATGTTCTTCCTTATACAGTAAAGATGAAGATGCATGATGTTCATTCTCATTCATTGGATGGCTGATGAGCTCTTCAATTTCCTTCTCTGCATGAAGACGCGCCGCCTCCTCATGTTCTTTATTTTCCAGCAAATTAACCGTCATAAAGCAATCGCCGTTTAAAGCCGTCAGCATAAACTTAGGCAAATAAAACAGGGCATCTCCAAATGGCTGCCAAAGTTCTTCTTTAATACTGTATGGATCAAAAGAAAAACCCCCAAACAAAAGCGGTCCTGTTCCCGGGGTTTCAAATGGGTTATCTATCATCGCCGATCCAAGCTGCTTTTTCCACACTCTTTCTAGTTGCCCAAAACGCTCTTCGGCACTGTTATTAATGAATGAGCGGGTGATCCCAAGTCCAACGAGCACCAGCCCATCATCCGGACTTTTCCAGAAAAAACTTTTTCCTTTGTAATGAGGACGATTAGATTCATAAAAAAAAGCCGGGTTTATGTTTTTGACTTTTTTTGTGAAGCTAAATAGAGTTTTATTGGATTGATCTTTATCTTGACTTAGTATATTTAATTGTTTGTCCCGAAAAGTTAAATTAATCAAAGTAACTCTCTCCTACATCGTGGACTTTTCATTTTTACCCTATTTACTTATTATATATGAATATAAGGACTAAATGTAGTAAATTCGCTTTCGGCAAAGATTTCCGTATTCTAGCTCAAAAAGCATTGACACTTTTGCCTACATTTTCTACACTTTAGTAGGTGAAATATGTTAAGGGAGAGAATTTTGAATGAATATTCAAGCTCAATCTGCCTTTCCTGAAGAAAAAGGCTGGCGGATTTGGTGGCGGTTGACCCGCCCGCATACATTAACCGCCGCTTTTGTTCCCGTTTTGCTTGGAACGGCGTTATCAGCGAATCAACAGCCTATTCACGGGCTTCTCTTTGCCTCCATGCTAGTTGCAAGTTTGCTTATTCAAGCTGCAACGAATATGTTTAATGAGTATTATGACTATGCCAGAGGCTTGGACAACCAGCATTCTGTCGGCATTGGCGGTGCCATCGTAAGACACGGTGTAAAACCTGCGACTGTTCTTGGGCTCGGCTTTGCTTTCCTCGGCGCAGCGGTACTATTAGGCGTTTATATCTCTGCTAGCAGTAGCTGGTGGATCGCACTCGTTGGCCTCGTCAGTATGGCGGCCGGTTATTTTTACACGGGCGGACCTTACCCGATTGCTTACACGCCTTTCGGAGAAATCACATCAGGCTTTTTCATGGGTTTTGTCATTACGCAAATATCCTACTTTATTCAAACAGGAAGTATAAGCCTTATAAGCGTCCTTGTGTCCATGCCTATATCTATCTTAATTGGCGCAATTATGCTTTCCAATAATATCAGAGATTTGGACGGAGACAAAAAAAGCGGAAGAAAAACGGTTGCCATCCTTGTAGGCCGGGAAAAGGCAATCAAATTGCTTGCAGCTATGTTCATCGTTTCTTATGTTTTTATACTCATACTTATTTTCTTCTTTTCTCTATCTCCATGGCTTTTGCTTACGTTCGCAAGCATTCCGAAAGCTATCAAGGCCGTTAAGGGTTTTATTGGAAAAACCGAGCCGATCCAAATGATGCCAGCAATGAAAGCAACCGCCCAGACGAATACCATTTTCGGATTCCTAATGGCGGCCAGTTTCTTTATCAGTTATGTGATCAGTTAAAAGAGTCTGTGACAGAAGCAAATATGAAATAGCAAAAACCGAACAATTCATTTATAATTGTTCGGTTTATTTGTGTGAAAAAATCCTTACCATCGCTACGTCAACATATTTCGCTTTCCGCAGGTCTTTTCAGCTTCCTCGGAAAGCAAAGGTCGCTTTCCTGCGGGATCTTCAGCTCGAGCTATACCCGCAGGAGTCTACCTATTTTGACTACGCTAAAAGCTTGCGCATGATACACTAGGACAATTTATCCCGTATATAAGGTGCCATATACACCACTTCAAGACCTGAGTTAATACAAAAGGTCCAAGTGGGAGAAAACGGCACCTACATGCCCGATTGACTGACATTCAGTAGGAGATGAAAGAAAACGCTTTACGAATGAAGTTTCATTTTATTATTCGTTTTTCCATCAGCTTATTTAGTTGTGTCCATATGCCCGTGTTTACGATCGCTAAAAAAAGGAAAACAGATGATAACAAAAGGATTATGATGAAATCGTAAAAATAGTAAATACTACTGAAAAACAGATGATGAGGAAGTGACTTTATGCTGACACAAGAACAAACAGCCCATTTAAGAGAAAAGCTTTTAAATATTCAAAAAGAACTTCGGGAAGATATGAAAGAAACCGGAGGAAATATGGAAAATAATAATATGCGTGAAAGTACAGGTGGAGAACTTTCTTTATATGACAACCATCCCGCTGATATGGGAACAGAACTGTTTGAAAGGGAAAAAGACAGAGCGATTTCGGTGCACAATAAAGATGAGCTTGAAAAAACAGAAAAAGCTTTGGCTGCAATAAATAAAGGCGAATATGGCAGATGTGAACAGTGTGGCAAAGATATTTCTTTTGAAAGGCTTGATGCCATTCCTTATGCAACCACTTGTGTTGAACACTCGCCAGATCAATTGCTACCTGGGGACAGACCTGTGGAAGAAGACATTATTAATCCCGCGAAAAATGATACATTTTCCAACCGTGACCTGAGTGAAGCAGATGATTATGAGGACAGCTTCGAAGAAGTCGCATCGTTCGGTACCTCTGAGACGCCCTCAGACTTTACAGGGGACTTTGACAGCTATAATGAACTATACAGTGACGACGAACGGGAAGGCGCCCCTGAACAGTATGAAACCTTTGTGGGGACGGATATAGAGGGCGATGATATTCAAATTTATTCCTCTGAAAACAAACGGGAATATGTAGAAAAACTGGATGAAGAAGGAATTGAATCTCCAATCGGAGACATACCATACCGAAAAACTGATGGTTATGTGGATGATAAGGACAATCAAAGATAAAAAATGCCACTCTATGTTGAGTGGCATTTTTCATAGGATGACCCCTACGGGATTCGAACCCGTGTTACCGCCGTGAAAGGGCGGTGTCTTAACCGCTTGACCAAGGGGCCTTAGTGATTAATAATTTTTATAATGGCGGAGAAGGAGGGATTTGAACCCTCGCGCCGCTTACGCGACCTACGCCCTTAGCAGGGGCGCCTCTTCAGCCTCTTGAGTACTTCCCCAATCGTTATAAGCTTTTATGGAATGTACATAACTGAAACGGTTGATCGAATATGATAAAAGAACTCCGCAGGTAGGATTCGAACCTACGACCGATCGGTTAACAGCCGATAGCTCTACCACTGAGCTACTGCGGAATGGTGGGCCTAAGTGGACTCGAACCACCGACCTCACGCTTATCAGGCGTGCGCTCTAACCAGCTGAGCTATAGGCCCTTCATTTGGAGCGGGTGATGGGAATCGAACCCACGACAACAGCTTGGAAGGCTGTAGTTTTACCACTAAACTACACCCGCATAGGAATGTAAATGGGGCGACTAATGGGAATCGAACCCATGATGTCGGAGCCACAATCCGATGCGTTAACCACTTCGCCATAGCCGCCATGAAAATGGTGGCTCAGGACGGAATCGAACCGCCGACACAAGGATTTTCAGTCCTTTGCTCTACCGACTGAGCTACTGAGCCCTATATAATCCATGCTATGACGTTTTAATATTTCGCATCATCAGCATTTATGTAACAAGTGGATGGTATTAAAAATGGCGGTCCCGACGGGAATCGAACCCGCGATCTCCTGCGTGACAGGCAGGCATGTTAACCGCTACACTACGGGACCTGATGATTGCGGGGGCAGGATTTGAACCTGCGACCTTCGGGTTATGAGCCCGACGAGCTACCGAACTGCTCCACCCCGCGACGATAAAAAATATGATGTTGTCAATGCCGCTGATGTATCTTGACTATTCCACATCAGAAATGTAAATCAAGAAGTATGTCGACAAGTGCAACTACAATACTTTCACTCGATAAAATCTTGGTTGTGTGAATGAAATAATGCAGATGGCGGAGGAAGAGGGATTCGAACCCCCGCGCGGTTTGACCCGCCTGTCGGTTTTCAAGACCGATCCCTTCAGCCAGACTTGGGTATTCCTCCAAAAATATAAGAAAATGGTGGACCTTGTAGGACTCGAACCTACGACCGGACGGTTATGAGCCGTCTGCTCTAACCAGCTGAGCTAAAGGTCCTATCTTGGTAGCGGCGGAGGGGATCGAACCCCCGACCTCACGGGTATGAACCGTACGCTCTAGCCAGCTGAGCTACGCCGCCCAAAAATATTTATGACCTTATATGGTGGAGCCTAGCGGGATCGAACCGCTGACCTCCTGCGTGCAAAGCAGGCGCTCTCCCAGCTGAGCTAAGGCCCCAATTTCTTTATACTGGTCGGGAAGACAGGATTTGAACCTGCGGCCCCTTGGTCCCAAACCAAGTGCTCTACCAAGCTGAGCTACTTCCCGAGACAACCTGTTATACGCGCCCGAAAGGAGTCGAACCCATAACCTTCTGATCCGTAGTCAGACGCTCTATCCAATTGAGCTACGGGCGCAATATATGCCGAGGACCGGAATCGAACCGGTACGGTAGTCACCTACCGCAGGATTTTAAGTCCTGTGCGTCTGCCAGTTCCGCCACCCCGGCAAGTTAAAAGAGCGGAAGACGGGGTTCGAACCCGCGACCCCCACCTTGGCAAGGTGGTGTTCTACCACTGAACTACTTCCGCTTCATAATAATGCGGGTGAAGGGAGTCGAACCCCCACGCCTTGCGGCACTAGATCCTAAGTCTAGCGTGTCTGCCAATTCCACCACACCCGCAAAATGGTGAGCCATGCAGGATTCGAACCTGCGACCCTCTGATTAAAAGTCAGATGCTCTACCAACTGAGCTAATGGCTCGTACTTATTTCATTTTTGTCAATCGACAGAAAATGACAATAAAAACAAAGGATGGTGCCGGCCAGAGGACTTGAACCCCCAACCTACTGATTACAAGTCAGTTGCTCTACCAATTGAGCTAGGCCGGCATTTTTATGGTGGAGGATGACGGGTTCGAACCGCCGACCCCCTGCTTGTAAGGCAGGTGCTCTCCCAGCTGAGCTAATCCTCCGTAATGTTGTGATTCTTGCCCGGCAACGTCCTGCTCTCACAAGGGGAAACCCCTCATTACCATCGGCGCTGAAGAACTTAACTTCCGTGTTCGGGATGGGAACGGGTGTTGCCTCTTCGCTATCGCCACCAGACAAAAATTAACAACATATCTTATTATAATACGTTTTATGTATTTTTCAAGAGTTTTTTTCATTCTCTCAAAACCAGGATACATGAGAAGAAGTCCGAGAACCGTTTTTGTTCAATCCAGCTCCGGACGCTATCGCTTTGCGTCACTTCGCTTCTTCTGGCAAAGTCGATT